>NZ_BAAJOA010000005.1:0-189072 GCF_057541095.1 Companilactobacillus sp. y65-5 | reverse complement strand
CGAACACAGAAGTTAAGCTTCTTCACGCCGAAAGTAGTTGGTGGGAAACTACCCGCGAGGATAGGAAGCTGCCACGCAATTCTAAAAAGGAAGGACATTGTCCTTCCTTTTTTTGTGCTCTTTTTAATAAATAAATATTTATCTGTATTTATTTGATATAAGGCGTAAAATATCTTTATAATATCGATAAATTAGAATTTTTTTTATATAATTAAAGTAATAGTCTAAATGCAGTAAATCGCTTTGATTGGGACGCTAATTCAGTACGAATGAACGATTTTATAATTTCGTTTATTTAATACGATTTTTAAATTAATTAATATATAAATTACATTAATGCAAACGAATGCATTTTTTACTATGATATAATTTACTTAACTTGGGGGTGGCAGTATTGGATAGTTTTACTGACCTATTTTTATCTAAATCGGAAGTAGAAAAGATTCAATTATTTAACAAAATCAAATTGATCCGAACGAACCAACTTGCTAGTTCGGATTTAATTGGCACTTATCGTAGTCGTAACATTGTAGTAAAAGATATCAACCTACGTAAGGCCGCGTATCAAATGAATAAGAGCTACGGTAGTGTTTACAATACCTTCTTAGGTATTCAAGAAGACTTTCGCGATATCCTGAAGAAAGAAGATTACAGCGTTGAAGAGATGTTCAACGTTACTAGAGATGGATATCATGCTTATTTGACGACTAAATCAGATGGGTACCTCTTTTTAGATGCGATTATAAAGAATACTGATAATTCATTCCAACATTTTTATACAGCTTTGAATAGTAGTAAGGCGACTGTGCTACGCCATCTTAAGCCCGTCAGAAGCTATTTGAAACGTTTCGGTGTACGGATAGCTTATGAGCCAATGCGCTTCGTTGGTGACGAGGAGTCAATCCGTCTGGCTATCGCAGCCCTTTATTGGAATGCTACACGTGGTTATGTTTGGCCTTTCGAGGATTTCACTAAGGAAACGGCTTTTAAGGTCGTTGATATCGCCTTAGATAAGTATCGCATGAAGCCAACTAACCAAATCACGAAGTTGTTCTATGCTTACGTCGTCATGTCACACTTGTATCGGATCATCGAAGGTAATCACATGCAAAACATGGATGCCTTGAACGTGATCAATTACCCATTTCCTAATATTTTTGAGAGTGCTAGTTCGATGTTGGAGGGGAATACTGGTAGTGCCAAGGTCCGTGAGTTGAAGCGGGCGATCAAAGAAGATGTCAGTTACGAAGAGCAGATGTTCCAATCAGCTGATTTTTACATCCTATTGATGTGCGTACCAACGACCTTTGAAGTCTCAGATGAGTACTTGAGATCTGTCTCAAAGCAACTAGTCAGATACAATCCGTTGTTCGCTAACTTCATCGATGACTTCCTCGAATTGATCCCGATCGATGTTGAGCAGGTCATCTCTGAATTTGCATTGTCACACAAGGAGTTCTTGCGTTACAAGTACAACCTCACGACGTGTATCATTGGGGTTTTGGCTCTAGATCGTAATTATATCGAAATCTTGAATCTTTATTCTGGTTTTGGTGATGCGATCAGTAAACTCGAAGATGAGAACTTGAAGAGTAAGATCGGCTCGACGGTGCAACATCTGATGCTTCGTGATAAGTATCAGTCATTAAAGGGTAAGTCTCGAGCAATCTCTGAGGCTATCTATGCGATAGCTTATAGATTCTTCTCACTTTATAACAAGAATATCCAAGTGAAGATCTACTTGGAACTGGAATCATTCTTCTTAGTTTACTCTGATTTGTCAGTAACATTGCAGTCACTACCATATGTTAAGATCGTCAGTGACTCGCGTGATGCTGACATCGTGGTGACGGCGAATAGTGACAACTTGCCAGCGGATCAGATCAAGCCTGATACTTGTATCTATCGTTGGATGTACAACGGTGTCGATGGTCAGATGGGTGGCTTATTGAACTTGATCTACAAGATCTGGACAGAAGAGAAGGTTTCTGAAAATCCTAATCTTTAATGAAAATAAAGTTTAAACTTCTTGCATAGTGCGTAAAAATATATTATGATATGGAATGTGCGATGAGTCGAGAGCCGTCGAATTAGGACGGCACTTTACAGTAGGATATCATGATTTACTCACCGGATATGTTGTGAGGGATATTTTCAGAAAATTGTGTGAACCGATTTTCTGATTGCTCAAATTGAGTACTACATTTTGAAACCATGGTTGATACCATGGTTTTTTTGATGGAAAAAATTAGAAGAGGTGAGAAGATGCGTTCTCAAAGAATATGGCTTTTGATAATGAATATTACATTTAACTTGGTGATGGGTTTTATATTGCCGGTTAATACGATATTCATTCATAAAAATCTACATCAACCATTGACGACAGCGGGATTCATATTGATGATCTATTCGATCGTGATGATGATCGGTAATGCACTCGGTGGAGTGATGTTCGACCGTTTTTCACGACGTGGAACTTTATATATCGGTTACATAATTTCCTTTGCGTCATTGATAATGATGGCGATTCATCATGAATGGCCTACATATGTGATTTTATTAGTAACATTAGGTTTTGGTATGGGACTAGCGTATACCGCTATCAATGCTTATACCGCGTTTATTGCTGAACAAATGGTTCGTGATAGTCGAACGATTTTTAATAATATGTACTTGGCTGCCAATATGGGAATCGCTATCGGTGCAACAGCCGTAGGTTTCATCTTTAAGAAGAGCATCTTTTTGACTTTCTTCATTCCAGCTATGATGTTTGCCTTATGTATCGTGATCTTATTGTTTAAGGCTAATACACTAGATCAAACTAACGAAGAAGCAGCAGAGATTTCTGAAAAAACTAATTACAAACCTCGAGAAGAGATTGATCCCAAAATTGCAATCGGAGACCAGCGTTTCAAGATCAATATCATCATGATCTGCTCGGTCATCTTCGCGATGTGGCTAGGATATTCACAGTGGGATAGTAATATTTCGATCTTCATGTTGGACGAAGGTTATACGACTCGTCAATACGGATGGGTCTTCACGATCAATGCGGTGTCACTATTGATCATTCAACCGCTCATGAATCGCTTTGTTTCAAGGATCTTCAAGTTACTCAAGAGTCAAATTTTCTTAGGTACGATCATCATGGGATCATCATTCTTACTCTTGCCGATTGCTAAGAATTACTTGATGTTCGTGCTCAGCATGTTAGTCTTGACCATTGGTGAGTCGATGGTTTTCCCAACAGTACCAGCACTTCTGAGCAAAATGTCTACGACTAAGAATCGTGGGACTTTCCAGAGTTTTTATAGTATTTTTGGGTCTTTAGGCCGAGCTTTAGGACCTTATGCCGGCAGTTTAATAGTTACGATGTTATCATTCAATTATTTATTTTATGTAGTTGCTGCACTAATGATTGCTGCAGCTGTTACAATGGAGAGCGTAAAAGAATTAGATTAAAGGAGATTTATTATGGCAATAGCAGTGATCATATTGTCGTTGGTAATCATTCTGATTCTCAACGCTCTTTTTTTGTTCATTCAAAAACGAGGTTCCAAAGCGTTGGGGTCTGGTGCCGCTCCCAATGTTCAAAAAGATCCAGGATTAGAAGAAGCAACTGCTTTGTTCTTACAAAAAGATAAGCAGGAATTAGTGATCAAGTCCAACTATAATGGAAATAAGTTGGTCGGCTGGTTCACGGACAATGACGCTGACACGACCGTCATCTTGGTGCACGGCTTTGGAGTGGATCACAATTCGTTGAATGTCCACGCGCAATTGTTCAGTAACTTAGGCTATAATGTTTTGCAGGTCGATAATCAAGCGGCTGGTAAGAGTGAAGGTAAGTACATTGGTTATGGTTTCATCGAGAGTCGTGATTTGTTGCAATGGATAGATGAGATAGTTCGTCTTCGTAACGACGATATCATCCTGTTTGGTGCCTCGATGGGGGCAGCGACGGTAATGTTGACAGCGGGTGAAAAACTATCAGATAATGTAAAGGCGATCATCGAAGATTCTGGCTATACGAGTACGATCGACGTTTTGAGCTACCACTGCCAACAACGTTACCACATCAAAGGACGCTTGCTGATCCGAGGTATCTCATTGATATCTAAGATCCGAGCGGGATTTTTTTATGGTCGGGCTGATTGTCAGAAGGCTTTAAAAAAGAACCACTTGCCGGTCTTGTTCATTCACGGAACGAACGATCTGACAGTACCATTTTGTATGAAAGAAAAGTTATTAACATGTGGAAACTTTCCTAAGATGTCATACACTGGTCCGGGAATCCACATTCGTAGTTATTATGTCGATTCGATCAATTATCGAGCAACTGTGGAAAAGTTTTTGAAAAAATATTTAGGAGAATCTTATGAAGATAAATAGTACAGATTATATGGAAAAAATTGCCAACGAGGATTTTAAGCAAACTAACTTGAAGATCAGTAAGGATGACTTGCTCAAAGAAGATCCTTGGATGCTGGAAGAAGCTAATAAACAGATCGAAGACGACCTCAACACTGGCCACTTGTCACAAGTCGTCATCAATGTGGTCGATGCTGAATTCGAGATCACTTTTTATTTAGAAACAACTTTAAATAACTTGCCTTTTGCTGATGCCAAAAAGGTCATGCACTTCTTTGAAGAGAGTGAAGAAGTCGAGACTAAAGTTTACCTGTCAACGGCTTGTGAATATTTGAATGCCTCAAGATTCCATATTGATTTAGTTTCTGAAAATATGCCTAATAATGATGAAATTAAGCAAACTTTGGGTATAATGAAAGATAATTATGAAAAGTCATTAGAAAACTTTTCTAATAAAGAGGAAGAAAAAGAGGATAAGTAATAAAAATGAACTCAATGTTATTACTGCTGGTCATGGGAGTAGCAGCAGGATGTTTGGGTGCCATTTTGGGTATCGGTGGGGGTATGATCATCACACCTGTACTGACGATCATGATGGGACTAGACATCAAGTATGCTATCGGTGCTAGTATAATTTCCGTGATCGCGACTAGTTCGGGTTCCACGATAGCCTACTTAAAAGACGATATGCTCAATCTGCGTGTAGCGATGTTTTTAGAAATCGCAACCACAGTCGGGGCGATCATGGGGGCGTTGTTGGTCGGGGCTTTCTCCAGCTCGTTTCTATACGTTTTATTTGGATTTTTCTTGTTATATTCTACTTATAATATGGTGCGCAAGTTGATGGATAAGCACGGTGAGCAGATCTACACTGGCGATGACCAGATCGTCAATAAGCTCAAGTTAGCCAGCACTTACTATGATAAGGCGGAACAAAAACAAGTCGATTACTCGATGAAAAATGTGCCCGGTGGCTTCATCATGATGTGGGCAGCTGGTCTAGCCAGTGGTCTTTTAGGTATCGGAAGTGGCGCTTTCAAGGTCATCGCTATGGATACGATCATGAAGATGCCTTTGAAACCTTCAAGTGCTACAAGTAACTTGATGATGGGTGTCACTGCCGCTGCCAGTGCCACGGTTTATTTCTTCAACGGTTCCATCAGACCTGATATCGCTGGACCTTTGGCTATCGGAGTTTTAGTTGGAGCAACTATCGGTGCTAGGATCATGCAAGTTTTGAAACCACGAATGATCAGGATGATCTTTATCCCAATTATTTTTTATATGGGCTTGCAGATGGCACTTAAAGGATTTGGAGTGAATATCTAATGCGTAACGAAATGCATGAAGTTGAACTAGTGATCGGTAAGATATTGCGAATCGGTGTCGTGACCTCAGCCATCGTTATTTTGGCTGGTGTGATATTGTACTTCACCAATGGTGGCAGTGGTTATGCAGCAACTGAGTTCCCGAGACGTCTGTCAGCGATCTTCAGTGGAGTAGCTGAAGGTAGGTCTTACGCGGTGATCATGTTGGGCGTCTTTTTGTTGATACTGACACCAGTGTTACGAGTAGTCGTCTCGATCTATGCTTTTTACAAAGAAAAAGATACGATGTATGTCGTTATAACGACGTTAGTATTGATCATCTTAGCAATCGCGATGATACTAGGTTATCGAAGCTAGACAAGTCTGAGTTAAAGCTCAGGCTTTTTTTGTTTGCAATTATTAGCGGACAAATACGAACAGATGTTTTATAATTAAAGGTAATTATTTTTTGAGAGAGGATATTCTATGACACCCAAAATAGGTATTCGTCAATTAGTAGAATTCGTCTTACGAAAAGGAGACTTGGTCGATGCCAAGAATAGTCAGAACACGGCTTTAAATGGTGCTCGGATTCATCGACAACTACAAAAGAGTCGTTCAGAAAACTATGAGAAAGAGTTTTATTTGAAAACGACCGTTCAGATGAATGACCAAGATTACATAATATCTGGTCGAGCTGACGGGGTTGAAGTAACTGAGACGGAGGCCGTGATTGAAGAGATCAAAACTTCAGATCAAGATTTCGAAGACCTATCAGACAACACGCTGACCTTGTATTGGGGTCAGATCAAGGTCTATGGTTATTTATTATTGCAAGACCACGACTTCGACGAGGTCACATTACAATTGACCTACTATCAAGTAACGACTGATAAGATCAAAAAAGTCACCAAAGTTTTCCAAAAATCAGAACTGACACAGTTTTTTGAACAACTAGTCCAAGAATACGAGGACTGGTTAGCTTTGCATTCTGAGATGCGCAAGAAACGGAATGCATCGATCACAGAATTACAATTTCCTTTTCCCGAATATCGAACGGGTCAACGAGAATTGGCGGTAGCCGTCTATAAGTCGATCTGCTTACAAAAGCGATTGTTCGTTGAAGCACCAACGGGTACGGGTAAAACTATTTCCACATTATTCCCAGCCATCAAAGCGATGGGAGAGGATAAAATTGAACGACTATTTTATTTGACGGCCAAACAGAGCACGCGTCACGTAGCTGAAGAAGCTATCACGATGATGTCAGAACAAGGATTAAGTATGAAGAGCATCACCTTAACGGCCAAAGATCAGATTCGTTTTCCAGAGGAAAAAGACTTGTTGCCTGAAGATAATCCCTTCATGATCGGTTATTATGACCGTTTGAAACCAGCCTTGAAGGCGATTTTGAAGAGTGAGGACCAGCTGACGAGAGCGGTCATCGAAAAGTATGCTCGTGAGTACACCCTAGATCCGTTTGAGTTTTCGTTGGATATTGCACTCTTTTGTGATGTCATCATTTGTGATTACAATTATTTATTCGACCCGTTAGTTTATTTACAACGTTTTTTTAGTGACAAAGATCCTGATAATTTTTTCTTGATCGATGAAGTTCACAACTTAGTCAGCCGCTCGCGGGACATGTATTCTGCTACGATCGGGGATGAACCGATATCCCAGATTTTAAAACTGACCAAGAATGATAAGAGTCAACCGACGGCTGAACTACAAAAACAAATAAAAAAATTGACCAAGGGTTTTGAGAAGATAAAAGATGGTTTGGAAATGGATCAGCAAGTTGAATTGACCTCTACGTCACAACCTAATGATCTGATCAAAGATCTGCGCAAATTCAACGAGTTCATCACCGAATGGATGACTAAGAAGAAACCGTCAAAACTTTTAGAGACGGTGCGAGATTATTTCTTCGACTGTTTAACTTTTTGTAAGATCGCGGATTATTTTGACGACAGTTATCGGACACGGGTCGTACTTGAAGATGGTCAGGTCACGGTCAAACAACTGTGTTTGGACACGAGTTATTTTTTGAATAATTCACTGAATCTAGGTAGCGGGGCAGTGTTGTTCTCAGCCACACTATCACCGATGAAATACTATCAGACGGTCCTAGGTGGCGAGGAAAATAGTTTGGCCTATCAGTTGCCATCACCGTTTCCTCCGCAGCATCAAGCTATTTTAGTAACGCAGTATATTCAAACGACATATCATCAGCGGCGCAGTAACCAGCCTGCCATCGTCAAGAGCTTGCATACTTTGATTGCGGCTAAGACGGGGAATTATTTGTTCTTTTTTCCATCTTATGGTTATTTGGAGCAAGTAAAAGATGCCTTTGAAGCAGACTATCCGGAAGTTTCGACGATTGCTCAATCTGGTTCCATGGATTCAGAAGCTCGAAAAGAATTTTTAGGACGATTTCAGAGTGAACCGGAACAGACACTAGTGGGTTTTTGCGTCTTAGGGGGTATCTTTTCGGAAGGGATCGACTTGTCGGGGGACAGACTGATCGGAGTAGCCATCGTCAGTGTCGGACTCCCTGGGCTCAGTCCTGAGAATAATTTATTGCGAGATTACTATGACCACGAGAACGGTCAAGGATTCGCCTATGCATATCAACTACCGGGTTTTAACAATGTCTTGCAAGCCTCAGGTCGCTTGATTCGCAGTAGTCACGATGTTGGCGTGATTTTATTATTAGATCAGCGTTTTGGTAGCGGCAGATATACGAACTTGTTCCCACCACACTGGAGTGCATTTCAAAGGATCGCTTCATTACCGCAACTGACACACACGATCGACCAATTTTGGGAGGAAAAACCAAGTGAAGACTAAACTGACCAAACAATTAGAAGAAACACTCTATCAATATTGCCAAGAGCAAGGAGCGTGCGTCGTTGAGGAAGTCTCAATGCCTGATAAAAAAGGGATTGTTGATACTTTGAGTTATCAGCAATTAGTCGATGGTACGATCGAATGGCGTTGTTATGAATTAAAGGTGACTAAGGCTGACTTTCATTCCAAAGCCAAGTTGTCATTTATCGGTAACTATAATTATTTCGTCTTGCCCAAAAAACTCTATGAAGAGATCAGTGACGAGATACCAGACCACATCGGTGTTTTGATCTATCGTGCCTTTGACAAAAAAGCTGTCGAAGCAGCGACGCAAGTGTTGCGTGCACCGGGTTTTTTGACGATCGCAAAAAAAGCTCAGTATCAAGAACTACAAGTCGACGAGTCATTTTTGACAAGCCATTTTATCAGCTCGATGTTTCGCGAAGTCGATAAGGCCAAAAAAGTCGAAAAAGGTTTGCAACTCTATTCGGACGACCAATTGTTCAAGGAATTAAAGAAGCGAGCACAAAAGGGATATGACATCTACAAGGTAGAGCATAATCTGTATGACCGTTTTATCGATGAGCTACAACACGATGCCATAACGGCGTTACAAGAAGAATTAGATGCACGTAACGCTGAGTGTCAGGCCTTGAAGTTGAAATTACGCGAGGAGAATCACGTGGATTTGGAGGACTATCTATGATCTATTATCCTTACTTGCGGGGGCGAATGTATGACTTACTGGCGCTGAAAGAATTAGTTCAGACGCAACAACTCAGTCGCCAGATAGTGCCAATAATCGAACCAGTCCGCGATTCTAAAGAATTGTTACAGACAGTTGAGACCTTTATCCGTTTCAAACAACCATTCAGTGTCGTTGCGAATCCACAGGTCAGTATCTATGGTTTGAATACGGTCAAATTGTACCCACTGCCAGAATTAAATAGTTATGATTTTTATCATCCTAGTGCCATATTAGAAGCTGATTTCAGTAGTGACTTCTTTGACGGTAGTCAAAATGGTCTATTGTTAGCGCCTAATTATCAGATCTTGAAAGATTATCAAACCGACCCAGTTTTGCAACAAGTTGAAAGTATCTTTATTCCCAATGCAGCACGTTTCAGGTGGTTACTGAGTCAGGAGCCTGTGATCGAGTGGACTGATTCGTTGACTTTCATGCCCCATCTGTCGGATTATACATTGCTGTGCGATGAGTTTTTTGAGATGGCTAACTGGGATTATCAGATCGATGGCGACCAGGGGTTCAGTGATTATTCGATGATCGGCAGTTATTATTTTGACAAGGGTATGCCGTCTCGTGCCATCGTCATTCATCTTATTTATGTCACGACTGATGGTAGTTTACGGATTCATCATTTTGTTTCGGATAGTAATGAGAGTATGAAAGGTCAAAAACAAAAATTCTTTGAAGCCTTAGTTAAGCTAGTGGCTTGGTCGAGTCAAAATCTACATGGACTGAATGATACTCCCGCTCTGAGAGCTTTGTTAGCCTATCAGGAGCAGGATAAGTTTCCTGGTTTAGGAGTAGTGAAAAAATTATCGCTGATGCATCATTTTCAATTGATGAGTCGATTGCTGAACTTAAAAAGCAAGCTAGAACAGTAAATGTTCTAACTTGCTTTTTTTTAGACGGAATCAACGAGGCCCCAAGTAATCGTGCCGTTGTATGCTCCAGGTGCAGTGCTACTATCTAAGTCTAGTTTCCAATTGTCTACACCGACATAGTTGGTCAAGTCCTGATTACCTTGGAAGCCGTCGGTCTGAATTCTCGTCCCCGTGCTGAGGATAGGCTCCCAAGTACCTATGTCAGTATACGAGTTAGTTCTCTGTTTGATGAAGAAATAATTGTCGTTAGGGATGTTGTCCCCACCAGTATTTTGGAGGGCATTTTCCGATTTACTGTTGTAGCTGACGGTTATCCAGTAACTTCCACCTGAAGGGTGGCTAACGATCAAATTACCGTTGGTGTTGATATTCTTGATCGATTTATCCGTACCAACCATGTGTGTGATACCAAAGTCGATATTAGTTGGTACTTCAGTGAAACCATCAACGTTTTCGACATTCAGTGAGGTCACATTGGTGTCAGAATTATCGATGTTATCTCCGTCTGAGGTCTTGGCATCAGTTATTGAGGCGGTATTGTTGATCACTCCAGCGGCTGATTGTGTGACTTTGGCTTGGAAGTCGACCGTAACGGATTCACCGGCGGCTACTTTATTTAATGAAATATTTGTCAAATCGGTTACATCGGCGCTGTCACCGTTGGAATAATTCACGGTAATACTACCGGGAACCAATTGTAGTCCGGCGGGCAGATCATCAGATAACTTAGCACCGATATTCAATGAAGGTCCACTATTAGCGTTGACTTGATATTTGATCTGATAAGCGATGATGTCGTTCATTTTTCCATCGGCAGTCTCGCTGTAATCGGTGTTGTCAGTCACATTTTTGAGTTGCTTAGTAAAAGTAGCACTGTACGGTGCTTTTTCGACGGGGATGTCCGCCTCTGAGGTAAAAGTTTTATCTCCAGAATCGTAGTTTGGATCTTTTCCAATGAATTGACCGATATTGATGATCGTCTGACCACTAGCATCTGAATTGATCGTAGCTTCGAAGGTCAATGAAGTAGTTTCATCGTCATTTAAGGTGACCGGATTAGGAACTATTAACGTCTTAGAATTTGTTTGATACAGAGAAGGGTCTTTATCTACTGTGCCAGCACTAGTCGTTAGCTTGATCGAGTTTGGATCGATCGTCAATCCGTCCGGGATTTGATCAGTAAAGTTATTCATCGTCCACTTACTATTGTTAGCTCCATTGTTAGCCATTTTGAGTGTGAATTTCAAACGATCACCGATTCGATTTTTACCATCAGTGCTAGTTTGATTGACGTAAGACTTGTTAGCAATCGGTGAGGCATATGAACTGACAGCTACACCCATGGTTGAGGAGTAATGCTTAGTCTCGCCAGCTTTGATCGTAGCGTAAGGCCACTTGAGCGAGTATGCTGAGTCTCCAGACGAGACTTGTTTACCAGCAGGATAATTCTGGGCTTCGGCACCGGCACCAGCGAAGTTACTGCCTTCGAAGCATTTGACCCAATTATTACCACTACCACCAGAAAGCTCACTACCGTTAAAACTCATACCGTTGTAATTAGCAGGTCCATCAGGAGTTTTGACACCGATCAGAAGTTTTAGCGTGATCTTGTCGGCAGCTATCATTTTAGAAATATACAAACCACCGTTATCTGCTAGAGTTCTGATCGGAACATCATCACCATCGCCATTGAGTAGGGCGGTATCTTCAGAGAACATGATACCGTATGATTGTTCATGGTCAGAGTTATTTTGAATATACATTTCTCTTTGAACGATGGCAGAACCACTCGGTGAAGCTCTGAGAAGGATCTCGACATCAAGATCAAAGGTACCATAAATATTACTTCTGAATAGATGACCGGTGACTTTGTAGGCGGGATTGCCGTTGTCATCTGAGCCGATCCAGAAGATCTTATTTTGTAAATTTTTGAGAACACTGTAATTGGCTTGTGATATGGCTGCAGTATCTTTGTCGGGAACTATCATAAAATCTGGTGATGAAGTGGAGACATTTTCAGGAGTAGACTTAGGTCCTTGTAAAACAGTACTTAAATAAAGATTCTTTGTTGAAGCATTACCGTCTTTATCTTGAATAAAAATATTCATCTTAGGACGGCTGCTATCATTGGTCAAATTCCCCAGTGTCGTATCCGCTCCATTTACAGTGTAGCCACCACCTCCAGTAGAAGTAGCCAGTCCAAAAGTATAGCCTAGATTAAATCGATTATTCATCTTTAAGTAGGCGTTAGTATTGCTGGAAGACTGCTTCCAATTAGTGATACCATCAGGAATATTTGTCTCGGCCTGAACAGTTTGGGAAGGGGCAGTAAATATTAGAGATGTGAGTAACGATACGAATATCAATAAAAAATATTTGAAAAGATTTTTTTCTCTCATGATTTTCACACCCTTAGTAATTTCAAACTTTTTTATATCTGTTTATACAGATTGTACTACATTTTTTAAAAGATGTTTAATCAGATTTGGAAAAACAACCTTTTCTAATCTAAATCATATCTTTATAAGTCAAAATAATTATGGTAATTTGACTATTGAATTTTAATCAAAAAAAATAAGCACTAGCATATGCTAGTACTTACTAATTAAGAAATTTTACTGCGGTCCGTCGACGATCGTCCAAGTCACCTTACCAGTGTAAGTTCCACTCTTGGTACTTGAAGTCATCAACATCTTCCAATTTTTGACACCGATCAAGCTAGTCAAATCTTGACTACCTTGCAAGGCTTCAGTTTGAAGTCTAGTGCCATCAGCTGTGATCGGTTCCCAATTACCGTCGGTCTCGTTCATATTAGTCGGCTGCTTGAGATATAAGAAGACGTCGCTACTATTATTGAAAGGATCGCCGCTAGTAGTCTGTATCTTATTGTCCGAATCATTATCGTAGCTGACCGTCACCATGTAAGGCGTGTCGTTGTTATGGTTGACCTTTAGTTGCCCAATAGTATTGATATTGTAGAGCGTTTTGTTGGCGCCAGCGTTGGTAGAACCGAAGTCGATCTTAGAAGGAACCTCTTCAAATCCCACGAGATTCTTAACGTTTAAGTTGGTCGAGTTAGAGACCGTCTCTATCTTGTCTGAATCAGTCGAGTTGACCTTTCCATAGACGGTCGCATTGTTGGTGATGATAGCGGTGGCGCTATTGTTGACGGTGGCGGTGAAGGTCACGGTCAGGTAGTCTCCAGGCTCCATAGTCTTTGAGATATTAAAATCTAATGACTTAACTATCTGAATACCATCAAGATTGTATTGAACCTTAATGCTATTATTTTTTAGATCTAATCCAGTTGGAAGTGTGCTCTTGAAATAACTATCTAAGTTACCGGCAAAGCCGAATGCACTATCTGGTTCAACCTTGTAGACGTATTTGAAATCAACTGAATCGCCCGTTTTGACATCTAGGTCATTAGTAGAGTAGGCCGAATCAGGATCACTAGATAATTTGGTTTCTTGAACGAAGCTATCTTTGTATTCAGCCTTTTCAACGGGGATATTTACACTGTCTTGGTAAGTTTTATCACTTGCGTTGGCTGAAAGTTTACCAGTGAATTGACCAGTATTAGTAATCGTTGAGTTGGAAGCAGAAGCATTGATCGTTGCGTCAAACGATAATGTCGCACTCTGTCCATTGGCGACAGAGATCGGGGTGGAAACAGATAGTAAACCTGTCGTTGAATTATAATTATCGGCATTGACCGCCTGTGTAGTTCCATTAGGGTAAGTCAGTTTGAGGGATGAAGTATCCAAAGTCAATCCAGCTGGTATTTGATTGAAGATCTTGTTCAAAGCAAAAGTGCTGGAGTAACCATTGTTAGCCATCTGGAGCTTGAAGTGTAGTTTGTCACCAACGCGATTTTTATCATCACTACTATCAGTGTTAGTGTAAGTCACGCTCGGTGTTGGCAGAGCGTAGTTTGATTCAGTTACACCTAGAGCAAAAGCGTAGTGGGCTGTTTGTCCTGACTTGATAGTCTTGTAAGGCCACTTCAAAGTATAACCAGTGTCTATATTAGTATTAGGATTGAAATATACGTCGCCGTAGTTAGTCTTATCAGACTCTAAACCAGTTCCTAAGAAATTAGCAGGATTGAACTTTTGTGCCCAATCGACAGATTTGAGACCGTTATAGTCGATGTACGAATAGTTCGAAGGACCATCTTCTACAGTGCGACTCAAAATCATTGAGATGTCGTTCTTGGTGAAGAAGAAACCATTACCGTTTCCAAGAGACTTCAGTCCGACATAGTCACCATCGGCATCACCACCAGTGATTTTGTTATCATCGAGACTAGTATCTTCACCATATAAAACACCGAGCGATTGGTCGTAGTCTTGATTGTTTTGGAGATAGAGTTCTACTTGTACGATCGAAGCATTGCTTGGTGAGGCACGTAGCAGTATCTCAGCTTGTAAGTCATAATCTCCACCCTCATCATTACGTATAAAGTCACCAGTGATCTTGGAAACTTGATTACCGTTGCTGTCAGTACCAGTATAGTATTTCTTGTTATACAATTTATTGGCTAGCAAGGAGTAGGGCTTGTTAGTAACGTTACTCGTATTTTCATCTGGTACGATCAAGAAGTCTGGAGAAGTTAAGGAAACATACTCCTTGAGTTTATCACCTGAACCCATCTGAAAAGACGTATTGATATAGTGGGGGAATCTAATGTTATCAGTTAAAAAAATATTTATCTTTGATTTCGTGACGTAGTTGTTGGAATTTGATAACGAGCTTTCATCAGTAATAGTTTCATCACCACCGTCACGGAAAAGGCCGGTAGAGTCTCTAGCCAGACCAAAAGTGTAGCCTAAATTATATTTGTCGTTGATTTTAATACTACCTGTTTTGGTTTTATCAGCTTGTGTCCAGTTGTCGATCCCGTCGTCGATCCCGGTATTATCAGCAGCGTTAACGACATTAATGTTAGTTAAAAAAATCACAATTAGTAGAGCGATAATTATCGGAAATATTAGCTTCTTTTCTGTAATCATCTTTCTCATATGAAACACCTCAATAAAAGTATATAGATATAAATTAATGTATTGCTTATGTATAGTATAACTTATACTTATACGGATGATTTTTCATAATAGAAAAGAAAAAATTTCTTAAAATAGAACAAAAATATGCCGAAACTGAATATTAATTATTCCAATGAGTATCCTTTAAGCGTAGAGCTAGGTGCAGATTCATAAGATTGTCAGTGTTTTTGATATCGATAGATCTTTTGAAAATATACTTTAGTTGTTTGATACTAATTATTTTTATTGATATTATCATAATCTGTTAAAAGTTCGATATACTTCTCGATCACGTATTGTATAGTCTTTTCGTGATATTGCTATTGTCATCTGTAAATAATTTTTAAAGGACAAATAAAAAAACTGTTATTGGGAAAAACCAATAACAGCCTACTACTAACTGAGTAATTCCTTGTCTGAAGATGTATTTTTAGCACGTTTAAACTTTAACGCCCTTTGAGCAGTGAATATTGAGAACTCATCAAAGGCTTTTTTATTTGAATGAACCGAATTCATAAATTCTTTATTGTGAATCAAGGCTTTTCGCAATACTTTTTCATCTTTATCATCCAATTCGATCTCGTACAGTAAATTAGCCAGCGCAACGGTTAGTGGAGCCTCGGTCTTTATTTTTGATTTAATAAAATTGGCAGTGAAATCATTCATTGATAAATCTACTTTATAAAATGGATCATTACTATAATGATCATCGGCATAGGCATAGTAATCCTCCTCCGTAAACTTTGGTCGCAATCCCATAATCGGTTCAACTAATAATTGCGTCGAAGAATTCATCAAATTGAAAAAGGTGCCTAAAGTGACTTGTGCTTGCTGGCTCATTTGATCATATTCGGTTCCATACTGTTTAACTTCTTCAACGGCCTTTTCTAACATTTCCGTCTCGTTCTCTATTCTTTCCATCCGTTCATTTAGTTCAACAGCTGCTAGTTGGTAAGATTTGGTATCACGATGACTTATCGCAAGAAAAATATTGTTCAAGCGTTCTCGATCTTTATGGCCCTTAATCAGAGATAACCCACCGCCTAACAAAGAAACTCCAACAATCGTCCAGCCAATCGGTCCCAAGGCGCCTAAGGTAGCAGCTCCGGCTAACATTCCGCCACCTCCCGTTGCCAATGATCCTCCGCCAATAGCAGCTAAGGTTGCATTGGATGCAGCTGCTCCGGAAAGTGCTGCTATGGGCGTACCCGTGGAGGCGACACCGAAAGTTGTTACAAACCCCATTACAGCATGAGGTCCTAATGCCGCAACCGCAACTCCAGCGGTGGCTCCAGCGGCACCACTACCAACGGTTTTTGCCTTAGCAGTATCAAGGTCTGATTCGATATTCCTTACTTGACTGATCCAGTGAGCCCGAACTTTCTTTAATTCCTGCAGTGTCAATTCATCATCATTAGGAATCCCCCGAATTTCATCGAATACCCTTTGCAATGACTCCAATGCATCTTTTAGACCGCCCGTATGATTACCTAACTCATTGATTTTTTCATTAACTTGTTTTTCAGCCTCAGCAGTTTCCTCACCGGCTATTTTTAATACATCGCTTGACATAATTTCTGATCCTCCTTACTCATTTATATTTTAGGTTTGAAATAATTATCAATATCTTGCTTATCCTTTAAGATTTTTTCAGCCGGAACATTCCGTTTTTCAGCTAATTGTACCGACGCTTCAAAGGCTTGCTTATAAACATCACTGGATTTAAAGTCACCGATCAATTGCGTTAGTGCACGATCGTCATATTTAGAGGCTAGAACCTTCAAGCCATCAATGTAGAACAGAACTATCGTTTTTTCACGTTGAGCAAAATGTAGTTTCTGAGTGGCATTTCCATTCTGGAAGCTACGTTTGACTTCACCGTAGAGTGAGACCGCAAATCTCCCGATCCCAACGATATTCAATCTCATCACTATCTTGATAGGATTGCGAGTTGCTAGTCCCCGGGCTATGGCATCGCCAACATCCAACAAACAAAAGGTTCCATGAGCAACGGTCAACATCCGCTTGACTGTCGTATTCTTGAAGGGCTCCGCGTAGATCCACATCCCACTGAAACTACGCTGACCTACTTCTGTTACGGCATAGTATTTGAGTATTCTTCTGATCGAATAAAATAGCCTGACCAAAAGTTCGTTCAATAATACCGGTATGACTTGAACGGTCTGAAATCTGAAATCATAACCTTGGGTAAATATTTTGGAAGAGAATTCGCTGATATTTTTTCCGAAGTCAGAGTCAGAAATATTCAGTTTCTTTTTGAGTGCAATCACGTCATTGGTCCAGGACCAAAAAGGTGAGGGGATGCCCATGCCTCTACCGCTACTACCGGATGCCCCTGAAATATCAGACATCAAATGACCGATCCAGTTTACAAAGGCACAGAATAATTTACTAGGTATGTTTCCACCGCGTAATTCGAAGTTGTCATCCGCATGTTGCAGTGTGATCAATTCTCCGCCGAATACAAAATCCGAGGTATTAGTAAATTGATCTACAATGGAAAAAAATAATCCCAGTAAAGTTGGATTATGTGCTAGTGATTTAAAATGATGATTGGTCGGGGTGACACTACCATGTAGAAATTCAGAAGTTCCCGTCTGATCATAGGGGACTTTAAATCTCTGTTCTAAAAAAGAAATCGCAGACTTACTGGAACCACTTTTCCCGCCATCCCAACCACACAATTTGGCAAAATCTTTAGTCCTGTTCGCAAACCAGTTGTCGGTAATATTACTTAACGGTGACTTGCCCGGCTCACCTACCAAAAAAATATCGATGATACCGCATAACGTTCCCGAACTGACTGCCAGTAAATAGTCTACCTTGTCGCATTCCGGTTTAAGAGTTTTGATGGAATGAATATTTTCTTCTAGTTCAGTTAATTCTTGCTTAGCCGCAGTTAGAGCATCATCAATATTGGAAGAGAAATCAAACTTATTACCACTGACACTTAAATCAAAAACCAGACTTTGATCCATATTATTTCCCCCGCATTCACGATTATCTTATTGAAGTTAAATATTAAGGATTATATTCAAACTATACCGTTTTATCGCGGCGTAGTGCAGGTTTTCAAGATAATTGTTATGATAAAAATATCAAAATTTGATTGCCAATTAAAACAGCTTATTCATTTACTTAATAAGGCATGATTCCTTATCAAAAGTTCTGCCGATACTAAAAAAAGAGATGCAAAATTAGATTTTGCATCTCTTTTTGGAGGCTAGTTTTAATTCTTAAATGAATGAATTGGAGAAGGGATCCGACCACCACGATTGATGAAATCAGCTGAACTATTAGGATTGACGGGCATGATTGGAGCATGTCCGAACAACCCACCAAAGCTGATATCTTCACCGACACCTTGTCCAGTCGCAGGGATGACACGGACAGCGGTCGTCTTATTATTGATCATACCGATTGCAGCTTCGTCAGCGATCATGCCACTGATAGTTTCAGCTGGAGTATCACCGGGTACAGCCACCATATCGAGACCTACGGAACAAACGGCTGTCATGGCTTCAAGTTTTTCTAAGCCCAAGCTACCGCTCTCGACAGCTTTGATCATACCGGAATCTTCGGAGACGGGGATGAAAGCACCAGATAATCCACCGACGTGTTCACAGGCCATAACGCCACCCTTTTTGACAGCGTCATTTAACAAGGCTAGAGCGGCAGTAGTACCAGAAGCGCCGACGCTTTCCAAGCCCATTTCTTCTAAGATCTCGGCCACAGAATCACCTCTAGCAGGAGTAGGTGCTAGTGACAAGTCCACGATTCCGAAAGGAACACCTAAACGTTCGGAAGCAATATTACCTACGAACTGACCCATTCGAGTTACTTTGAAGGCAGTCTTTTTGATCGTTTCAGAGACGATATCGAATGGTTGACCTTTGACAGTTTCCAAGGCGTGTTTAACGACACCCGGTCCACTGATACCAACGTTTATGACACAATCAGCTTCACCAACACCGTGGAAGGCTCCAGCCATGAACGGATTGTCTTCAACAGCATTGGCGAAGACTACTAAGTTCATACACTTGATAGGGTCGATAGCTGCCAAGTCTTTGATGACATGTCCCATTTCCTTGACGGCATCCATGTTGATACCTGCACGAGTTGAACCGACGTTGATCGAGCTACAAACACGTTTAGTTTCGTCGAGGGCTTCAGGGATCGAAGCGATCAGTTTTTTATCGCCATTTTGATAACCTTTTTGCACTAGTGCAGAGAAGCCACCGATAATATCGATACCTAGGTCGTTAGCAGCTTTGTCCAAGACTTTGGCGTAAGGAACATAGTTGTCAGTTTGACTAGCGGCTGCCACGATCGATATTGGCGTAACTGAGATACGCTTGTTTACGATGGGAATACCATATTCAGTTTGGATCTCATTAGCGACTTTCACAAGGTTTTTAGCGTTGTACATCAACTTGTCATAGATTTTTTGGACTGCTTTATCGACATCACTGTCGATACAATCCAACAGTGAGATGCCCATGGTGATAGTTCTAATATCGAGATTTTCATCCGAAATCATATGGATAGTTTCTAAAATTTTATTAGTTTCCATGAGTATCCTCCTATAGTTTTTGTACAGCGTCAAAAATTTCTTGTCTCTGGACTCTGATGTCGATACCGATTTCATCTCCAGTAGTTTTTAGAGCTGTTTGGATCTTTTCAAAATCAATTACATCACCTTGGTACTGTCCCATCAGTGTCATCGTAAAATTGTCTTGCATCAATGTCTGTGAGATATCGAGGATGTTGATGTTCAATTCAGCTAATTGTTGGCTGATCTTCGCAACGATACCAATTTTATCTTTACCAATAACCGTAATAATTAATTTCATAATACTGCCCTCCAAATTTGTACTAAAGTTGTACTATAAGTTGATTATATCCGTTACTTGGGATAATGAATAGCGTAGGTATAGAAAAAACCATACTAAAAAAAGTCGAATCGCTTCGACTTTTAATTAAATGGATTATTATTTCAACTTTTTGATTTTATTCAACAGTGAATTATCGTTTTTAGGTATACCAATATCGTAGTCTGAATCTTGCATAGCTTCAACTTCACCCATCAAGTAGCCATTACCGACTTGTGAGAAGAAGTCGTGATTGCTAGTACCGGTAGAGATACCATTCATAACGATCGGATTGACATCTTCCGCATTGCCATCAGGGAAGAGCGGCGTCTGTCCTAAGTTCATCAGAGCCTTGTTGGCGTTATAACGCAAGAAGACCATAACTTCATCGACCCAACCGATTTCAGAATACAATTCTTTAGTGTATTTTTCTTCATTATCATATAACTTGTAGAGCAAGTCATACATCCAGTCTTGCATCTTCTCTTGTTCGTCCTCAGACAAAGCGTTGAAACCGAGTTGGAATTTATAACCGATATAAGTTCCGTGAACTGATTCGTCACGAATGATCAATTTGATGATCTCGGCTACGTTGGCCAGCTTGTTATTACCTAGATAATACAATGGTGTGTAGAATCCCGAATAGAACAAGAAACTTTCTAAGAAAACACTAGCAACTTTCTTTTGTAGTGGGTCGCCAGTTTGATAAATCTCGTTGATGATCTTAGATTTGGTTTGAAGATATTCGTTGTGGTCAGTCCAATCAAAGATCTCATCGATCTCCTCAGCACTGTTCAAGGTACTGAAGATCGATGAATAACTCTTAGCGTGAACTGATTCCATGAACTCAATGTTATTGAAGACGGCTGTCTCGGCTTGGGTGCGAACGTCTTTTAACATCGCTTGGATACCGTCTTGTGATTGTAATGTGTCCAATAAGGTCAGACCACCGAAGACGTGACCTACGACAGTGTGTTCTACGTCGTTCAAAGTCCGCCAGTCGTCCAAGTCATTTGATAGTGGGATACGGGTATCGAGCCAAAATTGTGATGTTAATTTTTCCCAAGTTGCCTTATCCACGACGTCTTCGATCGCATTCCAATTGATTGCTTTGTAATATGTATCAGCCATTAAATTTTCCTCCTAGATTGAGCAACTTTCGCATTCATTGCTGCCGATTTCATCGTTGTTCTCAGTAAATGTTCTGACGTAATAAAGAGACTTGATGCCTCGATAATAAGCATAGTTACGTAAGATGCTTAGATCGCGTGTCGTCTGCTTAGGTGTCGTCTTCCATTCGTAGATGCCTTCAGGGATCTCGGAACGAACAAATAAGGTCAAGCTCATACCTTGATCGACATGTGTTTGAGCCGCCGCATAGGTATCGATCACCTTACGCATGTCAGTATCATAAGCTGATTTGTAATACTTGATCGTGTCGTTGCTCAATAGTGGAGCTGGGAAGTACAACTTACCATTCTTCTTCTCTTGGCGCTCTTCAACCAAGCGAGTCACTGGTTGTAGACTGGCAGAAGTGTTGTTGATGTATGATATAGAGCCGTTAGGAGCAACTGCCAGACGATAAGCGTTGTAGAGGCCATCCTTTTGGATACGTTCTTTCAGATCTTTCCAGTCGGCTGGTGTAGGGACGTCGATGCCTTTAAATAGTGCTTTGACAGATTCGATCGTTGGTGTGAAATCTTGCTCTAAGTAGCGGTCAAAATAAGAACCATCGGCATAGGCTGACTTTTCAAAATCATAAAACTTCTCATTACGTTCGCGAGCGATATTGTTGCTCTCGACTAAGGTCCAGTAATTCATCAACATGAAGTAGGTACTGATGAAGTCAATGGCTTCGTCTGAACCGTATTCAATGTGATTCATGGCTAGGAAAGTATGGAGACCCATAGCACCTAGTCCGATCGAGTGGCTACGCTTGTTACCGTTGACGATCGACGGAACAGCTTGGATATCTGACGCATCACTGACAAAAGTCAGTGCACGGGTCATTGAACGGATCGACTTACCAAAGTCAGGGCTAGTCATCATGTTGAGGATATTTGTTGAGCCCAGATTACAACTGATATCAGTTCCCATCTTAACGTATTCTTGTGCATCGTTGAGTTCAGATGGTGTCTGAACTTGTTGGATCTCGGTACAGAGATTACTCATAATGACTTTGCCATCGATCGGGTTATCGCGGTTGACAGTGTCGATGTTCAGCACGTAAGGGTAGCCAGATTCTTGTTGTAACTTACTGATCTCATCTTCCAAGTCACGTGCGCTGATCTTGTACTTTTTGATGCGATCATCTTGTACCATCTTGTCGTATTCTTTAGTGATATCGATGTATGAGAATGGTTTGTTGTAGACTCTTTCCACGGAATAAGGGCTGAATAAGTACATATCTTCATTGTTACGAACTAATTCATAATATTTATCAGGGACGATGACACCTAGAGAGAGTGTTTTGACACGAACTTTTTCATCCGCATTTTCTTTTTTAGCGGATAGGAAGTCGATGATATCAGGATGGAAGACGTTCAAGTATACTGCACCGGCACCTTGACGTTGGCCGAGTTGATTACTGTAACTAAAACTATCTTCTAGCAATTTCATTACTGGCAATACACCAGATGAAGAATTGTTGACACCTTTGATCGGTGAACCAGATTCTCTCAAGTTAGAGAGCGTGATACCAACTCCGCCACCGATACGTGACAATTGGAGGGCACTGTTGATCGTACGACCGATACTATTCATATCATCTGTAACTTGAAGCAAGAAGCAAGATACGTATTCACCACGGCGCTTGCGACCAGCATTTAAGAAAGATGGAGTAGCTGGCTGATAACGCTGGGCGATCATTTCTTCAGCCAAGTCAGTGGCTAATTTCTGATCGCCATGAGCATACAATAGGGCGTTGAAAAGGATACGCATTTCGTAATTCTCTAGATAGAGGTCGCCGTCATTAGTCTTCAAGATGTATTGGTTGTAGAGTTTGTAGGCTGCCATGAAGGACTTGAATTGGAAGTGTTTGTCCATCAGTTGCTGATAGAGTTGTTCGATAAACTCGAAGGGGTATTCAGAAACGACTTCTTCTTCAATGTAATTGTTAGCTATTAAATAGTCGAGATGTTCTTTCAGTGAAGCGAATTGCTTGGTATTCGGCTCAACGTTCTCATTAAAAAAGGCCTCGATAGCATCTTGGTCTTTGTTTAAAGGAATCTTACCGTCTACGGGAATATTGATTTCATTATTTAATTTGAAGTAAGTTACTTTTGTTGTATCGAGATTATTTAGTCCCAAGGTCTTTCACTACTTTCTTAAAGTTTTTGACGTCTTTATCGGTACCATTGAATTCAAATTCAAAGACGACTGGCACATCAAGTCCGTTGGCAATATCTATGGCCGTGTGATTGTAAAGCGTGTTGAAATTACGATTACCGCCACCGGCGACACCAATACAATTATTGGCGTTGGATTTGTATTGCAAAAAATCAATTACTGGATCCATCATATCATCGTCGTAAGCTGGAACTATCAAAACAAAAGGCCGACCCATTTCGTAGAAAGGATCGGCGTCGTTTATTTCGTGATTATTTAGACCGGTCTTCTTTATGAACCGTCTGGTTTGACCAGTAATTGAGTAGTAGGCGAGATCGATCATTAATCTATGAGATCTTTGAGACTATCTGGACGGAACCCGACGATTGGTTCGCTATTTTCAGGCATAACTACTGGTACGCTTTGGTAGCCTTGTTCTTTTAGGTAATCAAGATATTGTGGTTCTTGATTGATATTGTGCTCAGTAAAAGAAACATTGTGTTCCTTAAGGTATCTCTTCGTCATTTTGCATTGCATGCAATTATTCTTGCTATATACGATTACATTATTCATAATCAGTCGCTCCCTCGTGTTGTTGATTTATATAGTATAAAACATTCAATATACCATTACTAGTACCTTTTCGTGAAAAAACACAATATGTAGTATTTGATAAAATCTTATATACATCATAATGTGTGATGAAAGACTGTTCTAACAGTTTTTATCTGATATCTAACATTCTGATTTTTATTAAATTGAGTTCTTTCGTGGTAAAATTACCGTAATGACTATTATATGTTTTTCAGTTAAAATTACAAATAAATGAAAGACAATAATTTAGTAGGGAGAAGATTATGAGTTCTTGGAATTTTGTGGGAATTATCGCGTGGGTCATAGTTATCGCACTATTGGTCTTTGTGGTATTTAATATTAGAAACAGACATTTAAAAATATTAGTTGTCAAAAAGAGTGGCATCACTTGGAAAACTATCATGGTGGATTTTTTGGAAATAATCGTAGTTATTTTTGCAGTGAGTGCAATGCTCTACATGACCTTGTTCTCCAGAGTTGATCTGAAGGATAAGAATGACATTGAAATGTCTTATAAGTATGAACCGATGATCGTGCAAACTACTACTGATGGTCAAGGTTATTACGTCAAGATCAATAAAAAAGACAATCATAGTGACAATGATGTCTACCAATATTGGGTCAACAACTCGACTTACACTGTTTCAAGTCACAATGCGACGATCTCTGATGCAACGTTGCCGTTCAATATTTCTGGCATGCATATGAGTTGGCCGATGGATAAGATCAAAAAGATGGATGCTAAGTATCAGTATGCCTATGTTATTACTGCTAATGCAAAGTATAAGAATAATTTCATCAATGGATTAGGACTTAGAGCTGGTCGCTTTGCGGTGGAATACCGCGTCTTACGAGTTCCAGCTCGATCATTCATCAATGTTGAAGTACCAAAAGAATAGCATCAAAAAAGCTGAGACAATTTTGTCTCAGCTTAATTTTTACACATATTATTTGATCTTGTTGATACTTACAACGATCTTATTGTTCAATTCCATCTTGTTAGTGTCATCTTTAGGATCGTTCTTGACGATTTCCATCAAAGCTGAATGTTCATAGACCTTTTCAACTTTACCCTCGAATGGATAATCCATATCTTCATCCACTTTACAATTATATATTTCTCCGACCTTCAAATCTTCTATTTTCATATGTATAAATCTCCTAGGATTTTTTACTTAACAGACTAGTATAATAGTATAGTAGAAGAAATAATTCAATAAATAGGGTACATTATGGATAAAAAAATTATTGTGATTACCGGTGCTAGTGGTACTGGCAAAACGACGATCAGCCAATATTTAAAGAAAAAATATAATATTCCCGCCGTGATCACCCATACTACTAGGGCACCTAGGGTCGGGGAAGTCGACGGGATCGATTATCATTTTGAGACGGATGAAACTTTTCCTAAAAATCACTATTTGGAAAAAGTAGAGTATTCGGGATTTCAGTATGGATCCTCTGAAGAAAGTCTAAATGCCATGTGGGAGCGACTAGATGTCGTGAGTATCGTAGTAGATACTGCCGGGGCTATCTCTTACAAGCAAAAGTATCATGACACGGCGGTGGTGATCTTTTTGGAGACTGATATCGACACAGTGGCACAGAGATTGCACACACGTGGGGATGATCCCGAACGATTACGCAAGCGGATAAGTAGTGAAGAATTTAAAAGGGATCTCAAAATTCCGGATGAATTAAAGGGCAATTCGTACGAAATTGTTAACAAAAACATCGATTTGACTCAAAAAAAGGTCGATAATATCATGAAATCTCTTAAAATAACCTAAAATCAAGCAATTTATCAATTTACAAAAAAAGGCTATAAATGCTGTTATAACAGCATTTATGGCCTTTTTATTTTTGTGAATAAAAAAGTGTAACATTCTTATACAATTGTTGTAACAATTCTGCAATATTCAAAGTGTATTATAGTCATCGTTGAGTGATAAGAAAATAATATTTAAGAAAATTTAAACAATTAAAAAAAACACACCATTACGGGGGATTTCACATTTTGAATACTAAAATTAAAAAGAGTTTAGTTACACTTACAGCAGCAGCTTCATTAGCAGTTACAGGATTAGGCGTTTCAAATGCAACAACAGTTCAAGCTGATACAGTCGCACCTACAGCTGTTCGTACAAACAGTATGACAATTCTATATTCATCAGCTTCATCAGACGCTAAGACAACTGGTCGTGCACTTGCTGCAAATACTGACTGGGCTGTTGGTAAGTCAGCTACAGACGCTTCTGGCAATGTTTTCTATTATGTTGGTAAGAACGAATGGGTTAAGGCTTCAGACGTTACAGACATGGCAACTATTACACAAGCCGCTGCTGAAGACACAACTTCAACACAATCAGATACAGACGCTATTATCAATACTGCAAAACAATACTTAGGTACACCTTATGTATGGGGTGGTAAGACACCTGCCGGATTTGACTGCTCAGGTTTCACATCATACGTATACCAACAAGCAACAGGTAAGAGCATCGGTGGTTACACAGTAGCTCAAGAATCAGCTGGTACAACAGAAGCCGTATCACAAGCTTCAGCCGGAGACCTATTGTTCTGGGGTAGCCAAGGTGCTTCATACCACGTAGGTATCTACCTAGGTAACAACCAATACATCGCTGCACCACAACCAGGCCAATCAGTTAAGATCTCAAGTATCTCAAGCTACTTCATGCCTTCATTTGCAGTTAAAGTTCTATAAGATAATTCAAAATTAAAATCCAAGATCGCCACGGGCGATCTTTTTTTGTACCCAAAAACCAGTTTTCGTCTTCAATAATTCTAGCTACAAAAAGCCAGTGGCGAAACCACTGGCTTGATGAAGGTTATTAATAATGAAGCCGGCAATTGATGTTAAGCAGTCTCAATGAGTAGTGAAATTATTTTTCCATCTTCATCGAAACGGTAATAATCAAAACCATGTGAGGCAAAAATAGAATTGTCATCTTTTAATCCAGCCACCGACCATTCAGTTTGATAGTAGTTTTCCAAAGTTTGAGTATGGTGGATGTATTTTAATTGTTTGTTGCGACAAAAGAAGGCTCTGAAGAAAATAGCTGTTTCTTCTTTATTAGTTGCCGTTTCATCCAAACCAGAGCAGATCGTAGCATTGTCCGCGAATAGATCAATGATATCATTGACGGCTTGCTCATCGCTGGAAGCAAAATCTGATAGTTCAAAGTATTTATTTATTGTTTCAAGATTCTTATCCATAGTTTTATTCATCATCATAATGCACCTTCTTACACTTTGATGACGCTAAGTATAGGCTGATTCTGTGAAAATGCGAACAAAGGTCCTCGAAAAAGTATTATATTTTTTCGAGGACCTTTATTAATAATTTGTTTTTAATTAGTGATTTCTTTTATTTTAGTTTGAATCTTAGTTTCGTTATAGGCTAGTAGGATGACGAACATGATGACGTATAGGACTAGCGGAATGATGGCAAAATTAAGATTAATAGCCGAGATAGTCGAAGCTGACTGTGTTTTGTTGGAGACGTAACCCGTCAGTTGGAGTGATTCGGCGGTAACGAGCCCACCTAGTCCTAAGCCTAGATTGACGCCAAAGTCATCAGTTGAAGCTAGGACACCCTCAGCTTGGATTCCCATCGCGGTCCCGTATCTGATCGTATCGGCGATCATGATCGATACTAGGCCGATGATGAAGCCGTTACCGATCGAATTGACGAAGATACCGACGAATAATAAAGGAATGTCTTCAGTGTAGGCTGCCAATGTAATGACTAATTGACCTACAAAAGCCGTGCCGATACCAGATAACATGGTATTTTTTTTGCCGATCTTACCGGAGACGAAGTAGATCGAGATGACACCGATCAGAGCTGTCAGTGTGAAGCTATTGGCGAGTGAGACCATAGTCTCATTCTTGAGGACGTATTTGAAGTAATAAATTATCGTCTGATTCTTGATGGCAGTAGTCATCCAGTAGAGGAAAATAACCACTGAGATGACCATCCAAGGTTTATTTTGTTTCAGCATATTCCAAACTTCTGACATCGGTTGATGGTTGATCTCGTCGTTAGTATACCGTTCACGAACGTGAAAGAAAGTATTGAGGATCAAGATCAAAGAGATCAATCCGAATAAGGCGATCGTCATCAAGAAGCCTTTTTGTTGGTCACCGTGTCCGAAGAAAGCAACCAAAGGAATCGTAAAGGTGGCAACGATAATCTGGACGGAACTACCGAAGAACTGTCTGATAACGCCTAAGAGGGTCGTTTCTTTTTCGTTCTCAGTCATCGTAGGTAAGATGGAAGTGATCGGTAGATTGACCGCGGTATAAAAGAATCCTAGACCTAAGTAGGTCACATAAGCCCAGATCAGCTTACCTGTATGTGGTAAGAAGTTGGGTGTGACAAAAGTCAAAACAGCGAAGACGACGTATGGGAAGGAGAACCACAAGAAGAATGGTCGACTCTTGCCCCATTTTGAATGTGTGTTGTCGATCATTACACCGATCAACAGACTTTCGAAGACATCGGCTGTACGTGCGACGACGAATAGGATCGCTACTTCATTAGGTGTTAGTCCAAAGACGTCAGTATAGAAGAACAGTAGATACATCGTCATCATTTGGAAGACGAGATTATCAGCCGCGTCGCTCAAACCGTAGCTCAGTCGTTCAGGAACAGATGTTACCCATTTATTCATAGTGCACCTACTTCTGTGCTTTTAAGCGACGGTAGATTTCTGCACCGACAACATCGTTGGTCCACATCCACGCGATGTGACCGAGTGCCTCTGACAGATGTTCCTCAGTGGGTTGATCCTTTGGGGAAGGGACAGTCTTCATCATCGGCATGATACCGATGTGAAAGGCTACCCAGATGGCTAAGCCAAAGATCGATCCTGCGCCGATTCGGATATAAGGTTTGTATTGCGACAATACTTCGTAGATGATCGCAAACGAAGTTGAGAAGCCGAAGTGCATCAAATAGCTGACCCAAGGTAGTTTCTCACCGGAATAAGTATAAGTAGCGTGTGTGATCCTTTCTGGTATGCCGAATTGCTGCAATAGTTTTTGTGGAGGATTAGTCGAGTTTCGCTCTGCAGTTCTAGGTGGTAAGATATTTTCCCAGCCAAGTTTTACTAGTCCAGAGATAACACCGGCGGCAGTACCAGCGATCACGGCGTCTTTTAAGTCATGTTTTTGTTCAATTGTTAATTTCATAATATCTCCCCTCGAGGTCGTATTTATTTTTATTATAGGACAAGACTTACGATAACTCAGGTGATAGGTCTCGAGATGTCACAGATTCTTCATACTTTATTACCCATTTATTCGTACTTTCCCAGCTATTTATTCATAATTAGACGTTATTATTTAAGCATAGTCAAATAACAAAGAGGTGACCGGATGGAGCGATAATTTTAGTATTCAGTTACAACCCCGTATAAATTTTTTCTTAAAAACTCACACAACACAAAATAGATAAAACCCTTAATTTATTTAATCCCCTAATTAAATAAAACCCCTATATAAAAACATATACACGTAAAATATATTTCCCCCCTGATTTATATTTTAAAAAAATAAACTCCTTTAGAAATCAGTTCATAGCTTGAACTAGTCCTAAAGGAGTTTTTGTGTTGGTTAGTTCACTGACCCTCACAATTACTTCACAAATTGTTATTGATTTATTCGTACTTCCCCAATCGTTTATTCATAATTGGGCGTTATTATTTAAGCATAGTCAAATAACAAAGAGGTGACCGAATGGCATTGATAAATTTTACTAACCGTAACACCAAACTTAAAATAGATAAAAACTTTAAAAATTAAAAATCCCTAAATAGTTAATCCCCTTATTTAATAACCCTCATTAATCACACAATTAAAAATATATTTCCTCCCCGATATATATTTTAAAAATGAACTTACATACAAGAATCTATTAGAAAGAGAGATAGGATCATGCAAATAATAAGAAAAGGAACTCGTGCCGGAAGACGCGAGCCTTTTTTTGTGCTTCGACTGGAGTATAGATCGATTGCATTCGTGTAGTGGGATTCTATCCTCACAATTTCTTCACAAATTATTATTGATTTATTCGTACTTTCCCAATTATTTATTCATAATTAGGCGTTATTATTTAAGCATAGTCAAATAGCAAAGAGGTGAATCAATGAAACGGTAGACCTGATAGCAAAACAACCCTTATAATTTCTAAAGAATAGCAAATACACAAAATAGATAAAACCCTTAAAACATATATTAATCCCTATAATTAAAACTTCATTTAATCCCCCCTTAATTAAATGAAACCCCTCATAAAAAAGCATATACACATAAAAATATATTTCCCCCCTGATATATATTTTTAAAGTTATAAAACCCGCATCTTTAGACGATGCGGGTTTTTTTGTAAAAAAAACCACGCAACTGGATTAATTGCGTGGTCTGGGGGAATTCTTGTGAATTCCAAGGTTGTGAGGATGGAGGCTGGATTGGGACCTCCGTAAAAGAATAATGGTAATTCCCGATCTGTTACTTAAACGATGCCGCGCCTGCAGCATGGCAATACAAGAAGTGACCGGGCAGAGCTTCTTGTAAGGCTTAGTTTTGGTGAAGGAATAACCGTAAAATTAAAATATACCATTAAATATTAAATCCTCATCTAATATATTAAAAAAAATCTAATACACTCTAAAATGATAATACTTAGTGGGAAAAATTGCAAAAAAAAACAGGGATATCTTTAAATTAGATATTCCTGTTGGTGATATTTCTAATGTAATTTTAAACATCTACTTGAACAAATTGTTCATACTGTTCTAACTCGTTGGGACTGAGATTAGCTTTTAACAGTGAACCTTCGTTAGTAAATTCCTTATTGATGATCTGGGAATTTTTGAGGATTTGTTCAGTGATTTTTTGCTTGTCATAAGGAATCAATAAATCGACCGTCTTATAACCAGCAAATAGTTTTATTTTTATCAATTCTACTAATTTTTCTATGGAAGCATTATCCAAGGCCGAGTAATAAATATTGTCACCCTCGATAGTGGGGAAAACTTGTCCCGGTTTCAGATCAGCCTTGTTAAAAGCGTAGATCATCGGCTTACCAGTGACACCTACTTCACGTAAGGTATTCTCGGTCACTTCCAGCATGTTCTTCCAATGATCATCACTGACATCTATCACTTGGACTAATAGATCTGCCTCTTTGGCTTCCTTCAGAGTAGTCTTGAAGGACTCGATCAAGTTGTGAGGCAACTTGCTGACGAAACCGACGGTATCTGATAATAAGAAGCTAGTATTATCTTCTAAGTCGATCTTTCTCACACTAGTGTCCAGTGTGGCGAAGAGCATATCCTTTTCAAAAACTTTACGATCATCAGAGTCTTCTTTGTTGAAGTTCAGTAATCCGTTCATCGTTGTTGATTTACCAGCGTTGGTATAACCGACTAAGGAAACTAGCGGTAGGCTGGTATTGGTCCGACGGCGACTTTGGATATTGATCGTCTTGTCAACGGTCTTGAGTTGGTCTTTCAAGTAAGTGATCCGTTTGCGGATGACACGGCGGTCTAATTCTAGTTTAGTTTCACCAGCACCACGGTTAGCTAATCCACCTGAAGCTGACTGTTGATCCAATGGATTACCAGATGGATGGATCCGTGGTAATTGATATTGTAATTTTGCGATTTCGACTTGTAGTTTAGCCTGACGCGTATGTGCGCGATTTGAGAATACTTGAAGGATCAATTCAGTCCGATCCATAAAGCTCAGCTTGGTTTCTTTTTCTAGATTCCGGATTTGCGATGGTGTCAGTTCGTCGTTCAAGACGATCGTAGTCACATCATCAGCGTTAGCGATCTCTTTGATCTCGGTCACTTTACCAGATCCGAAGTAAGTCTTAGCACTGACGTTATCGACATTTTGCTTGATCACGTCAGCGACTTCCATATTGTTGGCCTCAACTAGTGAGCCTAATTCTTCCATCGTATAATCGAAGTCAGTTTGTTTGTGACTGACTCCGGCAACGATCACGCGTTCTTTAGAGTTTATTGTATTTTCCATAAATCCTCCTGGTGGCACTTATACCCCAGGGTATTAATGCCATTTTATTTATTTGAGTATTGGTTGTTTAATCTTATTTCAATCCACATAGTTAGGTGTTTCCTTTCAATAATATGTTTATATCATAACATTTAAGAACTATAAGAACTATATAATAGGTAGGAAAGCGGTTACTGAATAAGCAATTTAGCCAGAATAATGACTAAAAAGACTGTTAGACCGCCAAAATAAACCTTCAAAGTTTGGTGACGATATTTGTCCTTATAGTCACAGTATTTGAAGATCAAAGTTAGGTTACTGAAGATCATGAAGAGAAATAATGGGTCCAAGAGTAACTGCTTGAGTGTGTCCCCAAAGATCAAACAAGCACTGGCATAGATAACGGTGTAGATGGCTACTTGTTGTAATAGTTGGAGTTTTCGACCCTTAGTCAAATTTAATTTAAATATATCCATAATTGTTCTTTTGTATTACCTCGTTTATTATATCTATTCCACCTTATCATAGAAAAGATACAATTTGTAGAATATATCCTAGGGTATAAGCTTTGCCGTCCGGAACTACATCAAAGTACGTAGTTTCTTGGACTTACCGATCGAAAATGATCGGACTAGTTCGGGACCAAAATGTATCTCACGTGCACTGAAGTCAGCTTCACTGATCGTCGTTGGATTGACTAGGCAGGAGCGATTGGCACGAAAGAAGGACGAGTAGTTCTTCTCTAATTCGTTCAGGTTACCGTAAAATTCGTACTGCCCGGTCTTGGTGTATAAGTTCAAGCGATGGGGGATGGAGGAGGTCTCCACAAATAAGACGTCGTCCAGATTGATATGGTAGATTTGATTGCCGATCGAAAAGGTAAAGCATCTTTTTTGGCAAGTCATGATGCGGTCGATCCGCTCTTTAGCTAAGGACAGCGTGTCATAAAATTCTTGGCGAAAACTCTCTGCGTCTTGGTCTTTGACGATGAAGTCTAGAGCTTCGACTTTTTGCTTGAAGGTCAACGGCGCCATCTCATCGTGGGTCGTCACAAAGACGATCTTGGCTTGAACGTCGATCTTGCGGATCTTGACTGCAAGGTCGATACCGTTGATGTCACAGCCTAAGTCAATATCCAAGAAGTATATCCCGTTGTTAGTCGGAAATTTTTGTAGATACTTGAGCACTTCATAGGGGCTCTGCGTCTTCAGAGCGATTTCAAAATTATCATTATGGAACAACATGTAATTGTTGACGAGGACTTCGAATTGTTGAAGCTGAATCACATCGTCCTCACAAATTATGATTGGATAACTCATTATTCGTCCTTTCTAAATCAAAACTAATTTGAAGTGAAACCAATTGCTATCTTCGCTGTATTGCACGAACAAGTTAGGATATTTTTTCTTGATATCTTGTAGATTAGCCAAGCCTAGACCAGCATGATCCGGTTTAGTCGAATAACCAGATTGACTGATTTCAGTGAGTTCTGGTTTTTTGGTCACAGTATTAGCGACGATGAAGGTCACTTGCTTTTCCTCAGTGACGATGGCCAATTGAATCTTACCGTTACTTTGTTTTTTAGTATCTTCGATAGCATTGTCGATGGTGATACCAAGTATCCGTACTAAGTCGAAGATGTCGATGGCGAGGTTCTTAACGGTATTGCGACATTCAAAGTGACAGTCGATGTGTTCGTGATTGATCTGATTCAACTTGCTGATGAATAGGCTCTTGAGGTAGGGATCTTTTATCTGATTGAGATCCTTGTACAATTCCATCGAGATGTTATTGAAGTAGTCATCAGAATAACTTTCAAACTTATTCAATGATTCAATCAATTGGTCGTTGTCATCAGAATCGGCCACGGTCCGTAGACTTAGTAGCAGGTTTTTATAATCGTGCTTGAATTTTCGCAGCGTCAATTGGTCACTTTCCAGTTGGTCAGTATACATCTTGAGATTCTTGAATTGTTCTTCTGAAAGTTGTTGTTGATAAAAGTTTTTTTGCCGTTTGGATTCTAGTTTGAAGATCAGCAGTAAAACGATGACTTGAATGACGACGAATAATAAAATACCGATTATTAATTTGCGATAGGCTTCGAAGTGGTCGATCAGGTTCATAAAAATCGACAAAACCACGAAGAAATATGCTAGTAGTAAGGTCATTACCGGAGAAGTCTCAGTCTTTTTGATGAGATTTCGCAAGTCGAAGTGATGATATAAGATGATGGTGATCACTGCCAAGCTCCACTCTATCAGCGCACAGATGATGGTAAAACCAACCCCTTGAGTACGCGTAGTCGTCACGAAGACTAAGATGATGGCAGAAGTGACGATGTCAACTAAGTAGATCGTGATACTAGCGATCAGAGCGGAATCCAATAAAAAGTAATTGAGCTTGCGCTGATGTTCGAAGATCAAGTAAGTTCCGATGACGAATATCAAAAAACTCCAGTCGTCGAATTTATTATCGGTGACAGCTGAGACGATCAATAAGGCACTTGTTGCTATCAGTGTTTTAAAATTTATCTTTTGTCGTTCATTATAAATCGAAAAAAACAAAATAAATGTCATAATCCAAGTTAAAAAGACACCTAGAATATAAGCATGGTCCTCTACATAAATCATCTTCGATCACCCCTGCTACTAGTATATCAGAGGACGAGAATCGTGATCCCCGCAAGAAAATTATTTAGACTGTGCAAGAACATGTTGTATCTGATGTCTTCGAAACGAACGTAAGCCAGTGATAGGATCACACCCATAATAAAATAAGGCACGATATTGAAACTAAAATTCAAATCATGTGCGAAGGCAAAGGCGAGCGAATTGATCACAACGTACCAGAATAATTTTTTGGGATCATTTGCTTGAGGAAAAAATAATTTGGCGAATAAACCACGAAAGATCAATTCTTCGCAGATCGGCGAGATGATCACTGTCGTCAGAATGGTGTTGAAAGTATTGGATCTAATCATTGAGACGACCTCTTTTTGATTATTAGACTCAGGCAAAAAACTGGTCAAATAACCAGTAATGAAGATAGCTGCGATGAAGATAACTAGTTCTAAATAAGGATGTCTAGTCTTGATACCGACAAAAATAGTTTGCTGATCAAAGAAATGCCAAAGGCGACGAATAAAAAAATACGAAGCGACGAGACCAATTATCGTCGAGAGTGCATAGATATAAACATTAGTCGCAATTTTTCCCATGATAAAGGGAATTATGCAAATTTGGTATAGTATGAGGTAAATAACGATCGTCAGAAGATTGTTCTTGTTAGTTTTTTCCATTTTGTTTCCTCAATAGTTCAGATTGATATGTTATCCCTAAGATAGCACAAATTTATTTTTAATTTAAATGGAGTATCTGGAATGTCCAGTTGGGAGTTTTTTGTTAGTCTTACGATTGAGATTCAAAGGATCTAGACGTTTGCTATTTTTGGTAGCTATGAAAAAAGAAAGAGATTACAATAAAAGTGTAAACTTTCAGAAAATGGAGCTTGTGAGAATGGATAAAGACAACAGAGAAAAAGCAAAACAATTGATCCATGACTTGTATAATTACTTGATCAAGGTACCTGAGCCCTCAAAAAACTTACTCAATGTGACGGATGTCTTGTTGCAAGTTTATCAAAAGATCGACGATACCAAAGATTTGGCGCCACTATTGAGTAAACTAGTCAATTATATTTATGTCGAAGGTTTCGATACTCTGACACTTCCTCGTGAACAGGAACACCAGTTGATTGAATTAGGTGATATGGCTAAGTCAGCCGGTTGGAATGGTCGTTATAGGGCCAATTATACTGATAAATCACAGTTTTACAGTTACTTTGACAAGAATAAAATGCCACGTAGAGAATAGGTTCCGGAAGAAAAACTGACAGTTCAGGATATTCTAAACTTTCGAGAAAAAATATCAGCTAGAATATGATCGAGAGGGGGGAAGTAATTTGTCAGAAAAAGAATTATTCAATTTGATCAATAAAGCTTATCTAGATCCTGAAATTGAAAAAAATAAAGATATTAGAACACGATTATTAAGGTTAGCACGTGAATTAGAGAACGGTAAAAATTACAAAGTCGTGTGTGTTCAATTAAGCAATTATATTTCATTTTATTTAGCCTCACATTGGTTGCGTGCACCAAAAGCATTGGTGAAACTTTCACAGAGTATTGAAAAGAATTCGCAGTTGTATCGCGGATCGAGTGCCAATAGTGTCTGGATCAGTGGCATGGATGAAAAAGTCCCTGTCGAAAGTAATTAATATCCTTAATAATAGTAGATAAACACTGAAATTCCTTGGTGTATGTGGTACACTACACTAATATATCAGAACGAATATGAATAAAAATTCAACGTCGCCGTTACTAGACACGTTGTTTTTTTTACGCGTAAATGCAGGAGGATAGTTAATGTTAAATGTCAACAATGTCAGTATGCAGTTTTCCGATCGGATGCTCTATGACGATGTGAATCTCAAGTTTACCCCAGGTAACTGTTATGGGGTGATCGGTGCTAATGGTGCGGGGAAGTCTACATTCTTAAAGATCATTGAGGGCAAACTCAAGCCAACGACTGGGGTAGTTTCTATGGGTCCCAATGAAAGAATGTCCAGTCTGAATCAAGATCACTTTGCTTTCGAAGATAACTTAGTTATGGATACTGTGATCCGTGGTCATCAAAAACTCTACGATATTATGACTGAAAAAAATGCCATCTACTTAAAGCCCGACTTCAGTGACGCTGACGGTATCCGTGCAGCTGAATTGGAGACCGAGTTCGGAGAGATGGGCGGTTGGGAAGCCGAAGCTGAAGCTAGTCAGATGCTACAAGCTCTAGGTATCGAAGAGTCCTTACATCAAGTTCCGATGAGTGAATTGACAGAGCCACAAAAAGTTAAAGTCCTACTAGGACAAGCTTTGTTTGGTCATCCCGATGTCTTACTCTTAGATGAGCCAACTAATGGTCTAGATGTTCAGTCGATCAGCTGGCTAGAGAACTTTTTAGCCGACTATGAAAATACCGTGATCGTGGTATCCCATGACCGTCACTTCTTGAACCAAGTTTGTACGCACATGTGTGACGTTGACCGTGGTAAGATCACATTATTTGTTGGTAACTATGACTTCTGGATGGAATCCAGTGAATTAGCTACGCAATTACGTGCTAACGCTAATGCTAAAAAAGAAGATCAGATCAAACAGCTACAAGAATTCGTGGCACGCTTTAGTGCCAATGCTTCTAAGTCTAAGCAAGCGACATCACGTAAGAAACAATTAGAGAAGATCACTCTAGATGACATCAAGCCATCGACGCGTAAATACCCATTCATCAAGTTCAATCCTGAACGTGAACTCGGTAAGGACTTGGTCAGCTTGGACAATATCTCGAAGTCGATCGAAGGGGTCAAGATCTTAGACAATGTCAGCCTGACACTGCGTCCTAACGAAAAGATCGCTTTTATCAGTCGCAATGACTTGACCACCACAGTCTTGATGCAGATCATTTCTGGCGAATTAGAACCTGATGAAGGCCAAGTGACTTGGGGACAGACCGCAACAACGACTTACCTACCTAAGAACGTCAATGATTACTTCGCTGAAAATAAATTGGCAGTGATCGACTGGTTGCGTCAGTATGCTTCTAAAGAAGAGAATGACAATACTTTCTTGCGTGGCTTCTTAGGTAAGATGCTCTTCTCTGGGGATGATGTCAATCGTGAAGTTGACGTCATGTCTGGTGGTGAGAAGATCCGAGCAATGCTCTCTAAGATGATGTTGAGCAAAGCTAATGTACTACTATTAGATGACCCAACCAATCACTTGGATCTAGAATCGATCACAGCATTAAATGACAGCTTGGTCGGTTTCAAGGGTAGTATCATCTTTACATCACATGACCACGAGTTCATACAGACGATCGCTGACCGTATCATTGAAGTCAGCCCTAAGGGTATCGTTGATCGTGGTGACACGACTTATGATGAGTTCCTAGCACACAAACAAGTTCAAGAGCAAGTTGCAAAATTATACGATGATAAATAATATCCCAAACGACTCGTTTTCGGTTACCGATGCGAGTCGTTTTTTTTGTGGTCTCAAAAAATAATTTATACAAGTGTTAGCAATGATTTATTTGTAAAAACAGATTACAGAATCCGTACAGCGTCTTACAAAATTGTAAGTAGATGTAATACGAATCGAACGCCCTTTGTCGATGTTTTTATTATGATAGATATATCAAATGGAGGTCAAGAAATGCAAAAAATCGTAGAAGTAAAAAATGTCGAAAAAATTTATGGTAAGGCTGACGAGAAACAATTCAAAGCCTTGTCGGATGTAAATTTTGAAGTTCAACCAGGAGAGTTTGTAGGTATCATGGGGGCATCTGGTTCAGGTAAGACAACCTTGCTCAATATTTTGTCAACTCTTGATACACCAACCAGTGGTTCAGTTAAGATCTCTGGACAAGACATCACCAAGTTAAATACGAATGAGATGGCAGATTTTCGTGCTAACAAGATCGGTTTCATTTTCCAAGACTTCAATTTATTGGAAAACTTAACGGCTTATGAAAATATCGCTTTGCCATTAGCACTACAAAGTGTCACACCTAAGAGCATCAAGCCAGCTGTGATGGCTATCGCCGAAAAACTCGGTTTGACGGACATCCTCAATCACTACCCAACTGAATTATCTGGTGGTCAAAAACAACGTGTAGCTGCTGCACGTGCACTAGTACATGAACCAAGTATCGTCTTCGGTGATGAGCCTACTGGAGCACTGGACTCAAAGAGTGCACGAGCTTTGATGGACACGATGACGAAGATCAATCAAGAAGATAACGTCTCGATCTTATTAGTAACTCACGATCCTTTTTCAGCTAGTTATTGCGATAGGATTTTGTTCATTCGCGATGGGGAGATCGGTCAAGAACTGAGAAAGGAACAAAGTTCACGTGGCGAATTTTATCAAGAGATCCTAGATTCCTTAGGAACATTCGCTGAATAGAATTGAGAGGAGATTAAATAATGTTAAACAAGTTAGCCCTCAGTGGCATACGACATCGAATGCGAGACTACACCGTGTTGTTCTCAGGTTTGATGATTGCTTCAGCAATTTTTTATATGTTCATGTCTTTAGCAACTAACAAGACATTTTTAAGTACTAACTCACCAGCGCAGGCGACGGCTTTTATCTTCGGTTTCGGAGTCGTCTTACTAGCAATAATCACGATCGTCTATATCAATTATGCCAATAGTTTCTTGCTCAGCATGCGACAAAAAGAATACGGAATGTTCATGATGCTCGGTGCTAAGAGCAGTAGGATCTCCAAAATGATCTTCGTTGAAACCTTTGCGATCGGTGCTATTTCAACACTGATCGGTATGGCTATCGGTGTCATCGCGACTAAGTACGTCAGTCAGTGGATGATCCAAGCCCTAGATATGAATATTAAACACTTTGATAGTTTTTATATGCCAGCCTTGATTTGGACTTTTGTCTTCTTCATCGTGATCTTCATTCTTTCAGCTATTCGTAATTCGATCTCACTACGTCGGACTAAGATCCTGACGCTATTGAATCGAGACAGCCAACCTAACAAGATCAAGCGCAACAGACTTGTTAAGGCAGTTCAAGCCGTGATCGGAATCGTCTTCTTAGTTCTCGGTTATTATTCCATGTGGATCATCGGTAAGGCTCCAGTATTTATCTATATCGGGGTACCTTTCGCCCTAGTTACGATCGTTATCGGAACTTACTTCACGATCAACGCTGCAATCACAGCCGTGATTGCAATATTAAAACGCAAGAATTTTGCACAAAGAGGTTTGAACAATTTTACATTATCACAATTGAGTTTTAGGATCGGTGACTACACCAAGATCTTGTCAATGGTCTCGATCATGTTTGCACTAGCTCTAGGTGCGATCACAGTCGGTCTAGGTTTTCAAAATCAAATCGAAACTGTCGTTAATGGACAAAATTACTACGATGTAGTAGTTCATAACGCCGATACGGCACAGAAGAATCGTATCAATCACTTGAGCGGTGATAAGCAATCTAATTATGAATTCAAAGCTGACGATAAGACTAAGACAGTCTACTATCGTGCTAGTGACTTCAAGAGCCAACCCTTCCGCTATGAACACTTCAATATGAAGAGCATGGTCGCTAAGACTAAGATCAGTCGCGACCTGAAAAATGACGAAGCCACTTACTCGATGCAACAAAACATGTTACCAGAATATCGTATGAGTAAGCTCAAAACGGTCAGTGACGCTGAATTTGATAACATTCAGTCTAAGACTGACACAGTGACTTTGGTCAAAACTAGCTCGTTCAAACAAAATCTCGACAAGATCAAAACGATCTCTAAAGAAGAGATCAAACGTTACCCTGAATTAAAGGTCGGTGGCGACAAGTATAGTGTCTATATCTTGATCAATGGTTTCTTCTCTGGTTTGGAATTCATGGGCTTCTTCCTCGGAATAGCTTTCCTAGCAATGCTAGCCAGTTGTCTGATGTTTAAGATACTCTCTGGCGCCAATGGCGACGTCAAACGTTACAACATGCTCTACAAGATCGGTACACGACAAAAAGCCCTACGTGCCACTATCAACAAAGAGATTGCAGTACTCTTCGCTGTTCCCGCTGGATTAGGGATCGTACACGTCTTAGTTGGATTACAGATGTTTAGAGCCATCCTATACAAGCCGTATATGAACATTGAAATTCCTTTTGGTATCTTCATCGTCTTGTATCTCGGATACTACTTCTTAACCCGTTATCTGTATAAGAAAATTGTTTTAGATTAAGCTTTCCAGTTTTCCTTCGGGGGAACTGGGGTCGCCGGGTATTCCCCCCTAACTAATACCTTGCGACCCCAGCTCCTCTGAAACAGGAGCAATGCATCGAAGTCCCCCCTAGGTGCAATCAATTATTGGATATCCCTCAACAAGAATCCTAAAATAAATTAAGAGACTGGCAGTCAGTCTCTTTTTTTGATGGTAAAGAAACATTTAAATTAGATGGTTATAGAATAATGAACTATCAAGTTGACCTATACTTAGGATGTACGATATTAAATAAGGGGTGTGAATTATGAAGAAAAATTCTATTTTATTAGGTGCAGCACTGGCTGTCTTACTGACTCCTTCAATGTTGAACAATTCTACTGAGACACAGGCTAGTGGAAATCTAGTCGGGATAGTGAAGCGTGACGGTGGTACTTTAGTTGATGGTAATGGCAATGTGATCACGAATCGCAAGTTGGGTAATTTTACGGCTTGGAAACTAGGCACGACTAAAACTATCAACGGCAAGTCCTACTACAAAGTGGCGACTAACGAATGGATCGAAGCAGATTCGATCGAAGTTCAAGGTGCTACGACTCAAGTGACCAAGATCAGTGGTATTGGAACAGTCTTACACGGTGGCGCTCCAGTAGTCGGTAATAATGGTGATTATAATGGTCAGTATTTGGGTAACTATACTAGCTGGCAAGTCAATGCCAAAAAAGTCGTCAACGGTTCGGTCTTCTATCGTGTTGCTACTGACGAATGGGTCTCAGGAGAATACATGAATGTCGGTACTCCAACAGTAACGACAGGTATTACGAAGACACCAGGCTATCTAGGGATAATCTTCCATGGCGGGACAGTCTCCAGTGATGACAATGGCAATATCACGACGAATGCCTTCGCCAATTCGAGTGAGTGGAGTCTCGACGAAAAGAAGACGATGAACGGTCAGGATTATTATCGAGTTGCGACTAATCAATGGATCGCTTCCGATGCGATGGCGATCTATGATGCGAATGGTACACCTGTCAATTTATCTGATATTCAAGCTAACCGTGATTCACTAGCCAACTCAGTCAACTATGTGAATTTCACCGCTCAATCAGTCGCACTGAGAGATTTCTATGATACACAAACTAACTCTTACATCACTAATCCTTATGGTGCTGGTTCGGTCTTCACCGTGACGAAGATCGTCAAAAATCGTAACGGTCAATACTTCTTCCAAGTAGAACCAAACCACTGGTTACCAGCGGATGATTTTGAACAACAGAGCAGTGATCTTTTAGCTCGAGCATACTATGAACCAGATTTTGCCATGAATGTGACGAAATAATTTATTTGTCGATAATAGTATCAAGATGTAATAAAGCTGGGATTTTCCCAGCTTTATTTTTTTTATCTAATGATTAAGATAAATATAATCTTAGGAAAATTTTTTAATCTATGCTAAAATTAATTACTTAATATTTTTTTAACCATTATTTAGTTCGTATTCTGAATAAATATATATTAATAATAACTTTTTTTATTTGGTAATATATCATGGCAAACCCTTGACATATTAGGGCTTGAGCGCAATAATCGCACTGTGCAAAAACCGAACATGTTCACTGTTTGGACGTTTTTTTGTTGCCAAATTCATTTTTAAACATTAGAATTTCTTTAATGATATTTTTTTCAGGAAATTTCAGTGTAGATTTCAAAGGGAATAGAAGGGAGAAAGTTTATGTCATCAATGATCGAATTCCGTGATGTACAAAAGTACTACGGCAAGTTTCATGCACTAAAGGACATTAACTTAAAAATCGATAAGGGAGAAACTGTTGTTTTGATAGGACCTTCAGGATCTGGTAAGAGTACTTTAGCCAGAACTGTTAATGGTTTGGAGACGATCCAGGAAGGACAGTTGATCGTAAACGGACGTGATATTGCTGACAAAACAACCGATATCAACCGTATTCGTACGGATGTCGGGATGGTTTTCCAACATTTCAACTTATATGCTAATAAAGATGTTTTAGAGAATGTAATGCTAGCACCTAGAATTGTTTTGAAATTAAACGAAGACGAGAATAAGAAGGCCGCTATGGCGTTACTAGACCAAGTTGGTTTGGCAGACAAAGCTCACAATATGCCTTCACAGATCTCTGGTGGACAGGCTCAACGTGTAGCTATCGCTAGATCACTAGCTATGAAGCCACGCTGTATGTTATTTGACGAACCTACAAGTGCCTTGGATCCAGAAATGATCGACGATGTTTTGGGTGTTATCAAATACGTTACTAACCAAAGTGATATGACGTCATTGATCGTTACTCACGAAATGGGATTCGCTCAAGAAGTTGCCAACCGTGTTATCTTCATGTCAGATGGACAAATCATTGAAGACGATGAGACAGAGACATTCTTCAAGCACCCTTCAAATGAACGTGCAAGTCAGTTCCTAGGTAAGATCATTTCGCATTAACAAAGGGGGTATTTGATATGAAAAGATTCAAGCTATTATCACTGATCATCACGTCATTACTCCTCGTCGTGACACTTGCCGGATGTGGAACACAACCACTGTCTTCCCAAAATGTTTTGGAAAATGACAAGAAGTCGAACACGATTACGTGGGGTGTAAAGGCTGATCAAAAGTTGATCGGATTGATCGATGTTAAAGATGGTAAAGAAAAAGGGTTTGAAATTGATTTGGCTAAGGCGATCACTAAGAAGATCCTTGGTAAGGATGGTAAGGCTAAGTTCGTTACAGTTACTTCGCAATCACGTATCCCATTGTTAAAGAATGGGAATATCGATGCGATCATTGCTACGATGTCGATCTTGCCTGACCGTAAAAAAGTAATTGATTTCTCAGATTCATATTTTAGTGCTGGACAATCGATCCTAGTTAAGAAGACGTCGTCCATCAAGAGTGTTAAGGACTTGAATGGCAAGACGGTAACTAGTGCCGTTGGTTCTAACTCAGTTGACAATATTCAAAAGATCGCACCTAAGGCGCGAGTATTGCAACTACCAGATTTTGCACAGGCTTTGACTGCTCTGAAGTCTGGTCAAGGTGACGCTATGACGACTGATAATGTTATCTTAGCTGGTCTAGCCGTAGAAAATCCCGACTACAAATTAGTCGGAGGGACTTTTACGACTGAACCTTATGGTATCGGTATCAACAAAGGTCAAGATGACTTCCGCAAGGCTATCAATAAGGGACTAGAAGAAGTTATCAAAGATGGTACCTATAACAAATTGATCATGAAGTGGTTCGGTAAGGTTCCAGGCTTCGACTACAAGGAGGTGCTGAGAAAATGATAAAATTACTCACTGATAATTGGTCAGCGTTTATTTCTGGCTTCGGTTGGACTGTATTATCCAGTATCTTGGCATTGTTCTTCAGTCTGATCATCGGTTCACTGTTTGCTATCTTGGAAGTTATGCCTAGCAAGGTAGCGCGTGTGATCGGTAATATCTACGTGGAGATTTTCCGTAACATTCCACTTTTGGTTATTACAATGTTCTTTTATTTAGTTATTCCACTGTACGTGGTGAAGATCAATGGTTTCACAGCTGGGACGATCGGTTTGACGATCTATACTTCAGCTTTTATCGCTGAAACCGTTCGTTCAGGCATCAACTCAGTTGATATCGGTCAGATGGAAGCAGCTCGTGGACAAGGGATGACCTTCTGGCAAGCCATGAGAAACGTAGTCTTGCCGCAAGCGTTCAAATTAGTTATCCCACCACTAGGTAATCAGTTCATCAACCTGGTCAAGAACTCATCTGTCTTAGCCTTCGTTGCTGGATTCGACTTGATGTATCAAGGTAACGCGATCGCATCAACGACTTTTGAAACTGTTAATACGTATTTGGTCGTAGGGTTATTTTACTTAATTATCACGCTACCGATCAGTTACTATATGCAACATCTAGAAAGAAAATTAGCTTAGGGGAGGACGTATTATGCAAAATTGGATAGACGCATATTCATGGATCAACATACGATTCCTGCTCCAAGGGCTAGAAATCACAATTTTGATCTCAGTTGTTTCAGTAGTATTGAGTTTTATCTTTGGTTCGGTATTGGGGATATTTCGTTACGCTAAGATCCCTTATTTTTCCAAGATCATTGGTTTCATCATCGACGTTATTCGTAACTTACCGTTACTTTTGATCATCTTCTTCACATACTTCGGTTTACCAGCCTTTGGCTTCAAGCCGGATACGATTCCTGCTGCCATCCTAGCGATGACGGTCTTCGAATCGATGATGATCGCGGAGATCATTCGTTCAGGTATCTTAGCTGTCGACATCGGTCAGATGGAAGCATCTCGAGCAATGGGTATGAAGATGGGCCAAGCAATGTGGCACGTCGTTTTACCACAAGCCTACAAGAAAATGATTCCGGCTCTAGTTAGTCAATTCATCTCGTTGATCAAGGATACATCTTTGGCAACGATCATCGTGGTGCCAGAGCTGATGCAACACGGTCAAGTTGTTTATGGACAAAATCCTAATTACATCATCCCTGTCTTCGTGGCTATGGCAGTCATGTACTTCATCGTCTGCTACGCCTTGTCGTTGCTCTCAAAATTCATCGACAGACGAATGGCTTAATAAAATTGCTTGACGAATAAAAAAATAACTGTTATTATACAAGGCAATCGAATAAACACTTATAAGTGTCTGAAGCAAGTAGTACTGCATCTGTGTGTAAGAAAGCCGGTGGTTGATGCGAATCGGTCAGGATGTACGTCACGAAATACCAGACATGACTTGGTTTTTCCAAGCGGGTAAAGAGACCGTTACTTCTCGAGAGTGGAGAATTTTATTCTCAAGTTGGGTGGTACCACGGTTGTTAGTCGTCCCTATTGCATACGCAGTAGGAACGACTTTTTTTATACCTCAGAATCGGAAGGAAAATACTAGTATGAAGAATACATCAGGTGGGAATCCACGATATCGAATCATTCGTTAAATAAACAGTCAAATATGAGGAGATTAATTATGGAAAACAAAGTCAGCTTCAAAGAAGCAATTTCAATTTTAGTAGTAATGTTAATAATTTTAGGTTTTGGTGTTATCAAATTTGGTTTATCACCACAAACTCCAGTTTTAGTAGTCATCGGTCTATTAGTGCTCTGGGCTAAACTCAGAGGTAATAGTTGGGATGACATCCATGCGGGTATTATCGATGGTGTTAAAAATGGTATCGTACCGATCTTCATCTTTATTCTGATCGGCGCACTGATCGGAACTTGGATCGCTGCTGGGATCATCCCTTCAATGATGGTCGCAGGTTTCCACATGATTTCGATCAGATGGTTCGTACCATCAGTATTCTTGGTTTGTGCCATTATCGGAACTTCGATCGGTAGTGCCTTTACGATCATTTCGACCTTAGGAATCGCCTTGTTCGGAATGGGTACGACTTTAGGTATCAATCCTGCACTAGTTGCCGGAGCAATCATCTCAGGTGCCATCTTCGGTGATAAGACTTCACCACTATCTGATTCAACTAACTTGGCTTCAGCGATTGCTGAAGACGACTTGTTCGCTCACATCAAGAACTTGATGTGGACGACTATCCCAGCCTTCTTGATTTCTTTGGTCTTATACGCAATTCTCGGTAACAGTGGTTCCAACGCCAGCTTAAATAGTATCGATACGACCTTAGCCGTATTGAACGCCAACTTCGCCATCTCTTGGTGGGCTATCCTACCGATCGCATTATTGTTCATCTGTTCACTCGCCAAAGTTCCTGCTATCGCTACTTTGATCTTAAATATCACAGTGACAGTAGGGATGATCTTCGTTCAAGTTCCTAATGTCAAAGTCAAAGACATCGCAGGTTTCATCGAGAGTGGTTTCGTTTCAAAGACTGGTAATGCAGCCGTTGATGCCTTATTGACACGTGGCGGCATCACGTCGATGATGGGTACTGTTTCCTTGATCTTCCTAACACTATCCTTAGGTGGTCTCCTAATGAAGTTTGATGTCATTCAGACAGCTATGAGCCCATTGGCCGCAAAACTCAAGACACCGGGTTCAGTCGTTACAGCTACGATCCTTTCAGGTATCGGTGTTAACATCTTTGTCGGTGAACAATACTTATCAGTTATCCTCCCAGGTAAAGCCTTCAAATCAACTTTCAACAAACGTGGCTTGGACAACTTAGCCCTCAGTCGGGTGCTAGAAGATGGTGGAACAGTCATCAACTACTTGATCCCTTGGGGAGTTGCTGGAGCTTTCGCCGCTAACACGCTCGGTGTATCCACACTAGCCTTCTTACCATTCTGCTTCTTCAGTCTTCTGTCACCAATCCTTTCGATTCTTAGTGGTTTCACTGGTATCGGTTTGAAACGTCTCGATAAGACCGTGGCGGATGAAAAAAGTAACACAGTGACAGCTTAAAAGATTTCAGAAAATATTCAATATGATTACTGAAAATAGTAATTTTATTGAATATTTTTTTGTACTTTTTAACCTTACAAAATTGTAAGGTGATGTTAGCTTAATAACGGTTCATTTCTATATTTATCAGCTAAGATTAAATGTATAATGAAGCAAGTCTTTTTTTTAGGGAGGAATTATGAAAAAAGTAAAAATCACTATTTGGGGAATCGCCGCAGTGATGGCGATCATTACGATCGCGGTCATTTTGGGCAAGGGTAATGATGAACCAGAGAGCAAGTACAATACTTATACCGTCAAGTCAGAACAGACTGACAACTTCACAGGTGTTGTTCAGGCAGATCAAAAACACGCGGTGAGCGATGAACCTAAGTCAGATGATGAAATATTGGCATCATCTAACGTTAGTAACGGCGAAGAGGTTATGAAAGGACAAGTTCTGTTTACTTTTTACAGAGACATGTCCAGTGACGTCAGTTCAGCGAATCTGGAGATCAGACAGGCTCAACTAGCCATTCAAGAATTGAACAAAACAACAGATAAAAATACTGATTATCAAATCGAATTAGCAAAAGATCAAGCAGCCTTGAACGAGGCACAATCGAAGTTGAGTAAAATAAATACAGAACAAAGTCGGACGGTCGTAGCACCGATCTCAGGAACTTACTTCAAGGATAGTGAAGGTCGTAGCTACATCTACGGCACACCGATCATTCAAGGTAACGTGAATGAATTCTCACTTGATAAGATCAAGACTGGTAAGACGGTCACTGTCATCAAGAACAATGGCGATAAGATCGACGGAAATTATGAGTCGAAGGATAAGATACCGTACAATAACGGTGCTGTATCTTACTATCACTTCCAAGTAAGTACCGCTGAGACTTTGACTTACGGTATGCACGTTCAAATTCAAAACAAGACTCGTGGTTATAAGATCCCTAAAGCCGCAGTCAAATCAGGCGACACGGTCTATATCGTTAAGAATGATAAAAAGCAAAAACGCGTCTTAGACCTCACTAAATACGATAATAACTATTACGTCAAAGAAGGAATCAAGGCTGGCGATAAGCTGGTCTTGTTCTAGGGCGGTGATTTCATGTTAAAGATAAATAACGTGGGAAAATCATACGGTCAATTTGAAGTATTAAAAAATATTGATCTGGAAGTCCATGACGGCGAGTTCTTAGCTATCATGGGTCCATCTGGATCAGGTAAGTCTACTTTGATCAACATCCTCGGCTTATTGGACCAAGACTACACGGGCGAATATCTGATAGATGACAAGAGTTACCAAGGGATGTCTGACAATCTCTTGTCACATATCCGTGGGGACCAATTAGGTTTCGTCTTCCAGAATTTCAAATTACTGACGACCTATAATGTCTATGAAAATATCGAAGTACCGCTGGTTTATAGCAAGACGGAACAACACAACAAGCGTGAGCGGGTCGAAGATGTGATCGAAAAGGTCGGTCTGGCAGGTCGAGAAAAGCATCGTCCGTCGGAATTATCTGGTGGTCAACAGCAGCGGGTGGCAATCGCACGGGCTATCGTCAATCGTCCTAAGCTGATCATCGCTGATGAGCCGACCGGTGCGCTAGATAGTAAGACTAGCACCGAGATCATGGATATCTTCACTAAGTTGAATCAAGACGGCACTACTATCATCATGGTAACTCACGATGAAGAAGTCGCTAAGTATGCCATGCGGACGGTCTACATCCGTGATGGCCAACTATACCATGACGCAAAGGATGTGTTTAATAATGATTGATAAAATTATGATTGCGTTTAAGTCGATTGGTAAGAATAAGAATCGTAATTTTCTAACGATGTTAGGAATTATTATTGGTATCTCCTGTGTTATTTGTATTTTAGCAGTCGGTGATGGTTTTACTAAGACGATGACTAAGGGTATGGGGACACATAATGACAAAGGTCGTGTGACCATAGCATTTCAATCGTCGTCATATGATGACGTCACGAGTGGTTTTACGCAGAATGATATCAGTACGCTGGAACGAGTGGACGGTGTCGACCACGTCAAGCTAGAGAGCAGTAACGCTGAAGCTAGTGCCAAGATCCAATACAAGACTAAGCACGAATCAACTAGTTTGAATAAGGTGCCGAAGCACTTGAAACTACGACAAGGTGCGGGAACGACGATCGATACGAATGATATGATTAATATCTTCATTTCACACGGACTAGCTTCACGGATCTTCAAGGATGAGAGTGCGCTGAACAAGCCCTTGATCATTGACGGTAACGTCTTCATCATACGGGGGATCTATAATGTTAGTGATTTCAACTATCGTCCAGACATCTACGTCTCAAAGGATGTTTTTAAACAATTATTCTCCAGTCAGATCACTAAAGATATGGCGCGGATATACGTTCAAGCAGACACGAATAAAAAAGCTGTCGGCAAACGAGCTTTGGCACAGATGAAGAAGTTCGGTGAGGATAAGCAGATGGGGAGTTACTCAGTCTCTAATCCGGATCAGATGAGTAAGACGTTCACGAAGATGCTGAACTATATCACTTACTTCGTCGCATTAGTGGCAGGTATCTCACTGTTGATCGCTGGTATCGGCGTTATGAACGTGATGTACATCACTGTTTCGGAGCGTCGCAAGGAGATCGGTATTCGTCGTGCTTTCGGGGCAACGTCAAACGACATCAGAAGTCAATTCTTGATCGAAAGTGTGGTCCTCTGTGTCATCGGTGGGTTGATCGGTATTCTGTTTGGTTACATCTTAGTTGCGATCATCAATGCCTTCTTGCCATTCAAGGCAATCATAACGGGTTATTCGCTAGTGCTTTCTCTGTCAGTCTCGACAGCAGTCGGTTTGATCTTCGGATTCATACCATCGAACAAAGCCGCACAGTCACCACTAGTGGGATTACTTAAGGAAGAATAAAAAAGGGGATCAATATGAAAATATTATACAAATTAGATAAGTGGACATTGTTTGCGCTGTTCCTGATCATGGCCTTTATGGAATTGATACAATTATTCCTATCTAATCAAAAGATCGGAGCAGCTCCAGAAATGGGCAAGGCACTGGAATTAGGTATCTATGCGATAACGATCGTCTTTAGTTTTATTATTTATTATGGCGTTATGTATCTAGTCTTGAACAATCATGAGACTGGGTTTCAAAAAACTATCTTCGTCAATATTGCTATCGGTTTGACCTTGGTGGCATTATTATCGATCATCGCTGGTTTGATCACCGACAAGAGCTTGAACATCTGGGTCAAGATGGTCATAGGTCTGATCGGTAATGGCTTGATCGCTTGGACTAATTGGAAAGAATTAGACGTGTCACAAAATAGTAAGATCAAGATCAGTGTTTGGACAGCGATTTGCTTCGTAGTTTCGTCGTTATAATAACGCCGTTATACGGATAGTGGTAAGTTCACAAACAATTAGGTAGTAAGCTGATAGTGTACATGATATTATTAACTTGAGGTGGTGATGATGATGTATTCTTCAGTTTTATTATTGATTTTGTTCCTAGGTATTATTTGGTATCTGGCTTCAAATAGAACTAATAACAAAAAACTCGTACCGATCTTGATCGGTGTAGCGGTTGTAGCAGTACTCGTCGTCGCTGTAATGCCAATGATGGGATTCGGGATGTTTCATGGGTTCCACGGGGCTTATGGTATGGGCGGCATGAGATGCTGGTAACTATTAATAATTAATGTAAAGAGTGCTGATAGGCGCTCTTTTTTTATTTGCGTTAAAAGTCGCTCAAAGTGGTCTATAATATACTCAAATATTAAAGAATCGATAACGCTGATTAAAGGAGAAATTTTTATGACACCAAGTGAGCAAGTTACTAGTTATTTAGACGATTTGGATATCAAATATAAGATTGTCGAGCACCCAGCCGCCTATACGACGGAACAAGCTGATGAGTATATCAAGGGCCTAGAAGGTGTACGAACTAAGTCGATGTTTCTGACTAATAAGAAGAAACGTAATTTTTATCTTGTGATCATGGACGACGACCAACGTTTAGATATGAAAGAATTCGGTGAGATCGTTGATAATAAGCGGATAAAAATGGCTTCGGAAGATAGCTTGAAAGAAAAAATGGGACTGAGTGCAGGGATGGTCTCGATCTTTGGACTATTGAATAATCAAGAAAAAGATATTGAAGTCTTCATCGAGAAAAAAATCGTCCCTGAAGAATGGATGACATTTCACCCTAATGACAACACGAAGACACTCTTCATCAAGACTGAAGATATGTTCAAATTTATCAAAGCCGTAGGCTTTGAGTACCAGATCATCGATCTCTAAAATAGCTATCTTTCATAAAACAAATTATATAAGGTTATTTATTGAATCATGGACTTGAAAAATAACGAGGGTTTTCACTAAACATCTGTAAATAAACGACTATAATGAGAGTTGTACAATGAAGATTGTATCAATTAGAAAGGAAGCTTTAAGTATGGCTGCAGTAGTTGAAAAAAGAAGTTTGTTAGATGAAAAAATGAGTGAAGTTTATGACTGGAGCGATTCAGATCTACCAGTTCGCGATGCCCTTTGGGATCATTTCATGGAAGCATCAAATCATAACACTGATAAAACTGAGGCAGAAGTCAAACCTTACAATGACATGAGTAATGACGAATTGAAAGGTAAGGTAGAAGCAGTATTGAAGGCTTAAATCATACAACCCTTGATAATTGTAAAAGATAACTTGAGCATGATGCCCAAGTTATTTTTTTTCGCAAAAAAAAAAGACTAGGACATCAGTCCTAGTCTCATATCAAATCTAATTAGAAATTCATCAATTGGTTCAATAATTCTTTAGCTGATTCATTCAAGCTATCCTTTGACTTGTCGTAGCCTAAGTGAGTATAGATCTCACCGACATAGATCTTGTCTTCGTATAGTTTTTTGAAAACTTTGTCGATGATTGGACGAGTTTTTTCTTCTTCTTGAACAGGTCCGAATGGGTTGGCGAAGAAGGTCGTACTCATACCAACTTCATCAGTAGTACCGAGAGCCTTTCTCTTACCAGAGATAAAGGTTGATTTAGCGAGGTCTTCATCTGGGAATTGGTGTAAGCCGATCGCTGAATCATAGTTGTTGGCATAGACCCACATGTCGATGCTGTGATGCTCGACCACACGTTTGTAGGTATTTGCAGGCAAGATGACACGGGCGTTCTTCAATTCAGGATTCAAGTAGATACCACGATCCATGTTGTTGAAGGCAACCGAACTACTCAAGTCATCGAGACGGACGAAAGCACCAGTCTCGGTACCTTGGGCATAGACGTTACCTTCTTCATCGAAGCCAAAGCTTCCCATGTCGTCGAAGATGGTCTCGATATTGATGATCTTGTCATCGGCGACTTCTTCCAGAGCTTCGATCGATTCAGACTTACCGGCACCAGAATCACCGAAGAAGACTACTGACTTAGTCTTGCCGTTAGAGAAGCTGATCCTTACCATTGAACCGTGGATCGGTAGGCGACTGTTGTAGATCATGTGTAAGTTGTGTAGCGTCAAGCACATCTTCTTCATGTAGCCGAAGTAGGTAGTCTTGTCGTTATATGGAACTTCACCGACCCAGATGTCATTGTCTTCATCATGATAGTAGTGACAAACATCGCCTTCAGTTTCGTCGAGACCGAATAAAAGGATCTCATCGGGTTTTTGTCCCTTGATGCTAGCTTCATCAGCTACGTCGAATAAGTTGGCTAGAGCCACACCACTGACGAAGTAGTCACGATGGAAGTAAATAAAGGCTAGACTTTCACCGATATGAGCTGGGAAGCAGAACCAGTCTTGTTGCTTACCGTCGAATTTGGCGATAGGATTGTCTGCAACTGAACTGAAGACCCCTTCACGTTTGTTAGACTTCGTATGCATCATCATTGGTGGACGAAGCATCAGAGTGTCTAAGAAGCGGATACTCTTGAGACTTTCGTAGCCAGCAGGCATGGACCAGTCGATCGATTGTGTCAAAACGCAGGCATTAGTTCCGGCGTTGACTTGTCGATATGTACGATTAGCGAACCCCTGAATTTTTTCTTCTACGGAACGGTACAAATGTAGAACTATTTCGTTGAAGTGATTGTCGATGTTCATGAAGTCATTTGTGACGATGTCACTGTTGTGTTTATTGATAAGAGAAACTCTAAAGTATGAACGATAGTAAGAATACAAATCTTCGATGCTAGCCAAGACCTGTTCACGATCGAACTTTTCGTAAACATCTTTATTATCAATTAAAATTGCCTTTAAGGTATCGATGTAATCTTTTGGATCAACGCCCTCGTAGCTATTGGTCAATGATTTTTGACTTTCGTCTAAGTATAGCTTTACAAAGTTGTAAAAGCCTTCGCTATTGATCAGTTGGAATATATCTTGTGTATACTCCTCGTTATAGTTGATAACTGCCACTGAGCGATCAGGATTCATATAAAATGCTCTTGATTCTACAGCGTTTGATGTTTTAACCATGTATATAAGTTCTCCTTTCAGATTGTGAGCTTAATTAACATTTTAAAACAAAACTGGTCAAACATACATAAGAAATTAAATGAAAATTAAAATATTCTAATAAAAGGCTGATATGCTAGTCTTTTTAGGTAGAAAAAACTTTTTTTACGGTTCAAAAAAGATGCCGAAATGACAACTGTACACACGTTTTTGCGCTGAAATAGACGAATTAGCAATAAATAGATTTTTAAATTAAAAAAATTGAATTATTTTTTTAATGATGTTATATTAGCAACCATAAAATTGATCAGTAGTTCAGTTGGTAGAACGCTTGACTGTTAATCATGAGGTCGCTGGTTCGAGCCCAGCCTGGTCAGTAGATAGAGCAACCGCGGTTGCTTATTTTTTTGCCTACATTTTGCTCTCTTCGACTAAACCATCGAAGAACTTCTGTAACGAAACTTTGCCACCAGTGCTCCGATTGCCTTCTAAGTATTGCATTTCATTCCTGACATTGCGGTATTCGTACAAGACGTTAGCGTATTCGACCACGATCTCATCACCGAGATTGTCGATCGAAATATTCGCCAAGTTAGTCAAGCCCGTTTTGACGGAACGACGGATCCGCTGGAGCAGGACTTTTCGTTCTTGGTCATTGATGTTGAACTCGTCTGATAAGTTGACTTCGCTGAAGCTGAGTTTTTTGGTCGTCATGATCTGACACAGTGACATGATATCTGAAGCACCTTTTTCGGAGGAGATACCTAAATAAGTCAGGATCGATCTGACTTTTTCTTTTTGCGCGTTCTTATGGTCAACGGGGGCAGCCATTCCACCACCGATCAGAGATTGAATGCTCGATAACTTACGTTCCATTTGGATACTTTGAGTGACTTTTTCAACAACCGTCTTCACTTCGATCATATTGATCGGTTTATCAATGAAGAATTCGATTCCAGCTTCATAGGCCTGTTCCCGCAATTCGGTATCACGAACTTGTGAGATCATAATGAACTTGAGACTATTTTTAGTTTGTTTTAGTTTTTTGATCAAGTCGATCCCGCTGATGTGTGGCATCAGCAAGTCTACTAAGACGATATCTACATCTAACAGCATGATCTCTGAGAGAGCTTTCTTGGCGTCGGTACTGATACCGACCACATTATTGTTCATATTCTTATCAATGATCCGATGCAAGATCATTGTGATTGATTTGTCGTCATCGACGATGTAAAAATTCATTCGGCGTTTCCCTCCTGAAGTAATTTATTTTTATTGAGAGTGATTTTAAAATTAGTACCTTTTTTTAGTTTCGATTCAACTTGGATCGTTCCATCAAACTGTTCTTTGACCAGCAGAGCGACGTGTGACAGTCCGATTCCGCGATAGACGTCACCAGAGGCGTTGAACTTAGTCGTGAAGCCCGGTTGAAAGATCATATCTTTAGTCTCCTCGTCCATACCGATACCGTTGTCAGCAATATTCAAGATGACGTGATTATTGTTATCTTCGACCGTCAGGCGAACTAAGCCATTTGGCTTGTTGTCTAGTGCGTCCACGGCGTTGAAGATCAAGTTGGAGATGATCGAAACTAAATAATAGTGATTGGGGATCAATAGATCGAGATTATTCTTCACTTCGATCACTACGTTAGGACTCTTTTGCTTGATCGATTCACGGATATAGTTGACGGTGACTTTGAGAACGTCGCTCAGCATCATCGGTTGGGTACTGTCATCGCTGAAGTAGTCGCCAAGACCTCGGATGACATTTTGATAGTCTTTTTTGATCTCATGGACGTCACGAGCGATGTCTAGTGCCATGTCCTGTTGTTTCTGATCGATATTTTGTTTGCGCAAGTCTTGGTTCAAGAGATAGGCATTCTTCATGACATTCTCGATCTCCGAGATGTTTTTTTTCATGAAGTAAACTTCACTTCTTACAGAAGCTGCGATCCAGATGAACTTGTAATAGCGTTGCTCGTGGTCTTCTTGGCGGATCATCAAGGTGAAGTAGTGATACAAAAAGGCCAGTAGACAGCTGATGATCGTCCGGACCAAGGCGGTGATAAAAAGGATCTGGAAGAGTTGGTATTTGTAATCAGAGAAACCAGTCAAGAGACTGATCTCTAAAAAATTGGCTGAATAGTCGCAGATCAAGATCGTCAAAAAGAAAGAACTGTTGTTGCGAACGCCGCGACGCCAATATAGGAAGTAATAAATAATTCCGTAAGTTATGTAAAAGGCCATGTCGGTCATTACGAATTGGAGAATCTTCTCGATACTACCATCGTGGCTGATGAATAAGAGGACACCACGAAAGATCGGTGAGGCCATCGCAATACAGAGTGACAATTGGATCGGATTAAGGTCGTCATTGAAATACAAGAAGATCGGTAGCAATAACGCTGCTAGTGTCAGGATAAAACCGGGAGTATAGACTTGAAAGTTGACCTGCGACGCTAAGGCGATCGAAGTAGCAGCGATAATGGTGCGGCGCCAGCGCCCCTGCATGATAAAACTATTGTTATTTAACAAATGTGAGCACCTCCAAAAAAATAATTATAAACAAATCTGAAGTTCTATGAAGTTTTATGAATACGCTTACTACAATTGAACTTGTAAATATCGAAGGAGGAATTCACAATATGTTCAATTTGCGTAATCGTAGTTTTTTAACACTATTAGACTTTACACCAAAGGAAATGGAATACCTATTAGATCTTTCAGCAGATCTTAAGAAAGCTAAATATACAGGTACTGAACAACAAAAACTTGCTAAAAAGAATATTGCTTTGATTTTTGAAAAAGCATCAACTAGAACTCGCTGTGCATTTGAAGTTGCCGCTCATGATCAAGGAGCACAAGTAACATACCTTGGACCTACTGGTACACAGATGGGTAAGAAGGAAACAGCTAAGGATACAGCTCGTGTGCTTGGTGGTATGTTTGACGGTATCGAATATCGTGGATTCTCACAACGTACAGTTGAAACATTGGCTAATTATTCAGGCGTTCCTGTTTGGAACGGACTAACTGATGAAGATCACCCAACACAAGTTTTGGCTGACTTCTTAACTGCCAAGGAATGCTTGAAGAAACCTTATAACGAAATCAACTTTACATACTTAGGTGACGGTCGTAACAATGTTGCTAACGCCTTGATGATCGGTGCTTCGATCATGGGTATGACATTCCACTTAGTATGTCCTAAAGAACTAGATCCAGCTCAAGACCTCTTGGACAAGTGTGAAGCTATTGCTAAGAAGACTGGTGCCAAGATCATGGTCACAGATGACATCGACAAGGGTGTTATCGGTTCAGACGTTATTTACACTGACGTTTGGGTATCAATGGGTGAACCTGATGAGATCTGGAAGAAACGTATCGAATTACTAGAACCATACCGTGTTACAAAAGATGTTATGGCTAAGACTAAGAACCCTAACGCAATCTTTGAACACTGCCTACCTTCATTCCACAATACAGATACAAAGGTCGGTCATGAGATCTATGAGAAGTATGGTTTGAAAGAAATGGAAGTTTCTGACGAAGTATTCGAAAGTGACCAATCAGTTGTATTCCAAGAAGCAGAAAACAGAATGCACACTATCAAAGCCGTTATGGTCGCAACTCTAGGAGAATAGGAGAAAAAAATCAATGTCTAAAATGGTCGTAGCTCTCGGTGGAAACGCCCTAGGTAAATCTCCTGAGGAGCAACTAAAACTAGTTAAGAATACCGCTAATTCACTCGTGGGACTAGTTGCTGCTGGTAACAAAGTCGTTATCAGTCACGGTAACGGTCCACAAGTTGGACAAATCAATCTTGGAATGAATTACGCTGCCGAACATGATCAAACAGCAGCCTTTCCATTCCCAGAATGTGGTGCAATGAGCCAAGGTTATATCGGCTATCATTTGCAACAAAGTCTTCAAAACGAACTTCACAGAAGAAAGATCGAAAAGGATGTCGTTTCAGTTATCACTCAAGTTGAGGTCGATGCTAACGATGATGCTTTCCAAAATCCAACTAAACCAGTTGGAGCCTTCTACGACCAAGCCACTGCCAAGAAGTTTGAAGATGAGAAAGGTTATACATTCGTTGAGGACGCTGGACGCGGATATCGTCGTGTTGTAGCATCACCACTCCCAAAGGAAATCATCGAATTGAAGAGTATCAATGATCTGATCGAAAATGATAACTTAGTCATCGCTGGAGGCGGTGGTGGCGTTCCTGTCATCAAGAATAGTGAAGGACTACAAGGAGTTCCAGCTGTTATTGATAAGGACCGTTCAAGTGCCTTGTTAGCTGACAAGATTCAGGCAGATACATTGATCATCCTAACAGCCGTAGATTATGTCTACGTAAATTATGGCAAAGATAACGAAAAGAAATTAACTGAAATCAGTAGCGATGAAGCACGTCAATATATTGATGAAGGTCAATTCGCCGCTGGTAGCATGTTACCAAAGATCCAAGCTTGCTTGAACTTTGTTGAAGAAGATAATAATCGTAGTGCATTGATCACATCACTAGATCACTTGGACGATGCACTTGCTGGAAAAGTCGGCACAATCATAAAGAAGTAACTTGTGAGAGGTGACTAATACCACCTCTCTCTTTTTTTGGAAAATAACGTAAGCGGAAACATTTTATGGGAGATGAAATTATGGGAAATGTAGGAGCAGTGAGTGAAACACCAGCACCAAAGAAACGTAAATTTAAATTAAAGATGCCCGGTGCCTTCGTAATACTGTTTATTTTGACGATCGTCGCCGTTATAGCGACATGGACCATTCCAGCTGGAGCGTATTCAAAGATGGTCTATAATTCTGCCAGTTCAGAATTGAAGATCACTAGTCCGACAGGAAAGGTTTCACAAGTACCGGCCACACAAAAAGAGCTGGATAAGTTAGGCGTTAAGATCGACATCAAGCAATTCACATCTGGTGGTATCACCGATGCCGTTTCGATTCCTAATACTTATCAACGCTTGAAACAAAAACCAGCTAAAGTGGGAGCTATCACCGAGAGCATGGTTGAAGGTACGATCGAAGCTGTCGACATCATGGTCTTCATCTTCGTACTAGGAGGTCTGATCGGTGTTGTAAAGGCCAGTGGTGCTTTCGAATCTGGTTTGATGGCACTGACCAAGAAGACTAAGGGTCACGAGTTCATGTTGATCTTCTTAGTTTCGATCTTGATGGTCTTAGGTGGTACTCTCTGTGGTATCGAAGAAGAAGCCGTTGCTTTCTATCCGATCTTGGTTCCTATCTTCATCGCCATGGGTTATGATTCGATCGTGTCCGTTGGGGCGATCTTCCTATCGAGTTCGATCGGTACTTGTTTTTCTACCATCAACCCATTCTCAGCCGTTATCGCTTCAAACGCTGCCGGTATTCCCTTTACCGAAGGTATCGTTTGGCGTGCAGTTGGATTAGTCATCGCAGCGATTTTTGTGGAATTTTACTTACATTGGTACAGTAAAAAAGTCAAAGCAGACCCTACATTTTCTTATACTTACGATGATCACGAGGAGTTCAACAATATGTGGTCAGTTGAGTCTAATGATGAAAAGAAAGGTGAAAAAGTCGGTTTTACTGGTCGTAAGAAGTTTATCTTGATCTTATTCGTCGCCGCCTTCCCAATCATGGTCTGGGGTGTTATGTCTCAAGGCTGGTGGTTCCCAACAATGGCTTCATCATTCTTGGCCTTTGCTATCATCATCATGATCATGACCGCTACTGGTCGTTATGGTATCGGTGAAAAAGGGGTCGTTGATGCCTTTGTTAACGGAGCTTCTAGCTTGGTCGGCGTTTCACTGATCATTGGTTTAGCCCGTGGTATCAATATCGTCTTGAACAATGGCTACATTTCAGATACGATCCTACAATACTCATCATCATTAGTTGCACACGTTAGTGGACCAATCTTCATTATCGTATTGATGTTCATCTTCTTCGTATTAGGATTTATCGTGCCATCATCATCTGGATTGGCAGTTCTAGCTATGCCAATCTTCGCTCCATTAGCTGATACAGTTAACATTCCTCGTTTCGCAGTCGTTACAGCTTATCAATTCGGTCAATATGCTATGTTATTCCTAGCACCAACGGGACTAGTTATGGCTACACTGCAAATGTTGGACATGAAGTACTCACACTGGGTAAAATTTGTTTGGCCAGTTGTCGTCTTCGTATTAGTATTTGGTGGCGCACTTCTAGTTATGGAAGTTGTTTTCTCATAAGTAAAACTAGCCATACATTAAAAAGTGTATGGCTTTTTTGTGTCTAATAGTAAAATGGAATTAACAACATATAAGGAGACTTATGCAAAATGACTAATAGACCGTTGATAAGTATTACCAATGTGATTTGGAGCTTTGACCTCAATTCAAATTCCTTGCTAGTTTTGTTATTGAAACGCTCCGAGGAACCTTACAAAGGTAAATGGGGTCTACCATTGACTTATTTGCGTGAAAACGAAAGTGCCGACGAGGCTTCTCTGCGTCTAGTCAGAGAAAAAATCGGTGTCAAACTGTCTAGGGTTAATACAGAACAGCTACAAACTTTCACGAATGTCAATCGGGTCGTGGGAGAGCGGACCTTGTCACTGACCTACATGCTTTACTTGCCAGATATGCCTAAGCTAGTTGCAGGCTACGGTGCTGATGATGCCAAATGGTTCAGAGTCTCTGCCACTGATACTAGCTACCTGTTGCGTAATTCTGATTTGGAATTAGAGACGTTATCCGAAAGAGTACCAGAAGAAACTTTTTATCTCACGACTGACCACACTTTAGTTTCTGATCACGCCTTGATCTTGCGGACGGCATTTATTCGAATCCGTAACCGCTTGGATTATTTGCCGACGATATTATTAGTCCTCGGTCCCACTTTTACACTGCGCCAAGCGAGAATGATCTATGCGATCTTCTTGCGGGTGAGTGTATCTGAGATCGATAATTCTAATTTCCGAAAAACTCACGGAGGCTTATTTGTCGAATCAGGATACGAGCACAAACCTAGTTCTGGACGCCCTGCCAAAATTTATCGATTGAAATAAACTTGACATCACTATAAAAGTGATGTTAAGCTTTTTTTGTTTTTAAAGGTATAAATTACCTAAATCATTATATTGATTTTTAAAAATAAAATTATTGATATTCCGGAGTATCAATAACCACGAAAAGGGGACAATATGCAAGATACATTGATTCAAAAGAGTACGAAAAAAGGTCGTAAGCTTTTATTAGTCATTGGTACAGCATGGTTATTCGATGCAATGGACGTCGCATTATTATCTTTTATCATGCCACTGATCAGAACTGAATGGAGTTTGACTCCAACTCAGGTCGGTTATGTTAGTTCAGTGACATCACTAGGTATGGTTTTTGGTTCAGTGATCTGTGGTTACATGGCGGATAAGTTCGGTCGTAAGAACGTCATGATCGTTACGTTGATGATATTCTCGATTGGGAATTTAGTATTAGCATTCACTACTAATGTGAATCAATTCATGGTCGTAAGATTTATTACTGGTATAGGTTTAGGTGGAGAATTACCTGTCGCCGCAACGATGTTGGCAGATAATTTCAAGGGTAAGACCCAAGCACGGATGTTGATCATGGCGGATAGCTTTTGGGCGATCGGCTGGATCTTAGCCTCGGTCATCTCTACTCTAGTCACACCGATCTACGGTTGGCGAGTAACCGTCATTATCACTTTCTTCGTGATGTTATACGCCTTCGTGATGCGTCGACATTTACCTGAAAATTACGAGAAAAAAACTAAGACGAATCTATCAGAACAATTTTCAGGAATTTTTAATCAAGAACATTTGAAAAAGACGCTAGCACTGAGTTTCTTATGGTTCGTGGTGATGTTTTCATATTACGGTATGTTTCTCTGGTTACCCAGTGTCTTAGTCATGCGTGGTAACTCGATCTTTCACAGTTTTGGTTACACTTTGTTGATGAGTTTGGCACAATTACCGGGCTATTATTTAGCCGCTGCCTTGATGGGTAGAGTCAGTCACAAAGTCATTTTGGTCTTTTATTTATTGGGCACCATCATCAGCTCGTTTGTCTTCGGTATCGCCGATACTGTTCCGATCTTGCTAGTGAGTGGAGCCTTTCTATCCTTCTTCAATCTCGGTGCTTGGGGTGCTTTGATCGCTTTTACACCGAGTCATTTTGCACAAGAATTCCGTGGGATGGGCGTCGGTTTCTCGCAGTCGATCGGTCGAATCGGGGCGACCTTAGGACCTTACTTGATCGGAGTTTTGATCGGTATGGGCTTTGGTATTCCCATGGTCTTTGGAATGTTCGTGGTTGCCTTGATGTTAGGCGTGATCGTCTTGATCTTTGGTACTTCAGAGACTTACTAAAAAGTGATTTAAAAGTTTAGACCCAAATTTATGCACATTCGAAAGAGTGTGCATTTTTTTGTATCTAAATTAAAAAAACTGGTATTGGATTTCACCAATACCAGAAAATTCAAATTTTTTATTTTATACCAACATTTGGTTATAACTAGTTACGCGATTGAAACCATCGTCACGTTCGAGCATCGTCAAATTAGAATTTTGAGGACTCTCAGTCACGTCAAAGTTACCAGCGTTATAACGGTCAGTGATCGAACGGATCGTTGTTCCATGTGAAACTAGCAAGATCTTATCACCGTCATTAGCGATGTCATCTAGCTTCTTGAAACCGCGGTTGAGGCGAGTCCAATATTCTTCAGCATTCTCAGCATCGTGAAAAGGATCGGCTTCTTTCATGAAGTCTTTGGTAGCATCTAAACCGTGCTTAGCGATGATCTCGCTAAAGGTTGAAGCCCCATGAGGTTGTCCCACCATGTACCAAGCTTCTGGAGAATTCATACCTTCAAAGTAACCGTAGAATTGTTCTCTGAATTCCATCAGTTTTTGAGGTTTAACTGTTTCGCTATTAACATTGACGTCCATGATCAACTTGCAAGTGTCCATAGCCCGACGAGCATCGGATGAATATGCACCCTTGAAGTCAACGTCCTTCAAGACTTCAGCTACTTTTTTAGCAACTTCGACACCATCTGGTGCTAGAGGTGTATCGGCCCAGCCTTGCATTTTGTTGTAGCGATTGAACCACGTTCTACCATGACGAATCATATAAATTTGATATTTTGCCATCTCTTCCTCCTAAGAATTTCATACTATAATTTTACTACAAATAGTACGTTTCTTCCTATTGTTGGAGTTTTTGATTGTAACTTGTAACGTGATTCGTGCCATCGATCCGCTCTAACATCGTCAAACTAGAATTACCGGGTAGTTGATTCAACTCGTAGTCACCATCTTGATACTTGAAAGCTAGTGAGAGGATGGTCGTGCTGTGAGTGACTAAGAGGATCTTGTCACCGTCTTGTGCGATCTGGTCTAGTTTTTCGAAGCCACGGTCGATCCTGCCCCAGTATTCTTCAGCGTTCTCAGCATCGTGGAAGGGGTCGGCATCTTTGACGAAGTCCATCGTTGCATCGAAGCCGTATTTATACACGATATCTTGATAGCTCTCGGCGTTGTGAGAGTTAGAGATCTTATCCCAAGCTTCGTCGATATTGTCACCTTCGAACGAACCGTAGAATTGTTCCCTGAACTCCGTGATCTTCTGTGGTAGAGGTTTATTTTTATTTTCTTTAGCAATGATTTCAGCTGTATCCATAGCACGTCTAGTATCTGATGCGAAAGCTGCAGCGAAGTCTACATCTTTTAGGGCGTCAGCGGCTTCGTGAGCGACTTCGATACCATCTTGAGTCAACGGGGTGTCGGACCAACCTTGAATTTTTTTATAGCGGTTGAACCAAGTTTTTCCATGGCGAATCAGATAGATTTGATATTTTGACATAATTTCCTCCTAGACTTTTCTATATTAGTATTTTACTATATCAAGTCTTATTCATAGAACTTTGAGACTTCATTGTGTAAAGTAAATAATAGCGGAGGTATTAATTATGAAAATAGCAGTTATCGGTGCCAATGGTAAGGAAGGTTCTCTGATCGTCAAAGAAGCAGAGAGTCGAGGAATCGCAGTCACTTCGATCGTACGTAGTGAGAAGAAGGCTGTCACAAAGGATTTTCTAGTCAGAGATGTCTATGAGATCACTGCCGATGATCTGAAGGGATTCGACGCAGTTGTCGATGCTTTAGGCTTCTTCGGTGATTTAGTGAAGGAATACGTTCCGTCTACACAACATTTGATCGACATCTTGGACGGTTCGACGACTAGATTACTAGTCGTCGGTGGTGCAGGTTCGTTGTATATGAATCCTGAGCATACAGAGCAATTGTTCCAAGGTGCAGACTTCCCAGCTGAGGTCAAACCTCTCAGTGAGGAAATGGGTAAGGCGCTCGATCTATTGAAACAAAGCGACATCAACTGGACTTATATCAGTCCAGCGGCGGACTTCGATGAAACAGCTGAAAAGACTGGTAAGTATACCTTAGCTGGTGAGGAATTCACGACTGCGGTCGATGGTCAAAGCAAGCTCAGCTACGCTGATTATGCGCTCGCTATGGTCGATGAGATTCAAAAGGCTGAACATAAAAATGAACGAATCAGTGTAAGGTGGTAGAAGATGAAGATATTAATTACTTATATTAGTATGAGTGGTCGCAACGAGAAGATCGCCAAGCACTTGGCCGAGTATTTAGTTAGCCAAGACGCTGAGGTCGTTTTGGAGCAGATGACTGATACTGACGCATATGAGATCTCCGACTATGATGCGGTCATTGCTGAGACTTACACTTATGGTGAGGGTGAAGTTCCTGAAGAAGCACAAGACTTCTATGAGGATCTAGCTGATGTAGATTTAGAACGGACGAAGTTTGCGGTGCTCGGTTCTAGTTCCAAAAATCACTTACACTTCGGTCGTGCGGTCGATTATTTTACGATGCAATTGAATTCTGCTAACGGTGAACAAGTGGCAGATTCAGTCAAGATCAATGAAGATCCTGATGAAGACGACTTCCAACGAGTTGAACGCTTGGGTGATTATGTGATTAAAAGTATAAATTAATTTTTTTAAGCTCATTATTATTATTAATAATGAGTTTATTTTTATGCTTATGAATCCCGTCACATCAACCTCATTATAATTTTTAATGAGGCATAGCTTATTTGACTATAACTTTATTGGTCATTTATGATAAAAACATCACAAGGTAAGCGGTTGCAATTTTGCAGGCACACCACAAATAATTGGAGGTTTCACACATGACAGATTTCAGAATTGAATCAGATACACTCGGCGAAGTAAAGATCCCAGCTGACGCCTTATGGGGGGCTCAAACAGAACGCTCACGCAATAATTTCCCAACTGGCGAGAAGATGCCACTAGAAGTTATCAAGGCTTTGCTTCAAATCAAGAAAGCTGCAGCAATCTCTAATAAAGAACTAGATACGATCGATTCTAAAAAAGCTGATTTGATCGTGGAATCAATCGATAAGTTATTGGCATTAGACGACGAAGACTTGAGAAAAGACTTCCCTCTAGTGGTTTATCAAACAGGTTCAGGTACACAAACTAATATGAATGCGAACGAAGTAGTTGCACATATGGCTGCTAAATTGAATTCAGACATCGAGATCCTACCTAACGATGATGTTAATAAGGGTCAAAGTTCAAATGATATCTTCCCAACTGCCATGAGCATCGTTGCTTCAGTCGCAGTGGACAACTTGGAGGATTCATTACAACACTTGATCGACGAACTAAAGATCAAACAAGAAGAATTTTGGCGCGTAGTTAAGATCGGTCGTACTCATCTACAAGACGCAACACCATTAACATTTGGTCAAGAAGTCAGTGGTTGGGCTAGCATGCTAGAACATGACCTATCTTACTTGAAGAGCTTGAATCATACTTTAGGCGAATTCGCTATGGGTGGAACGGCTGTTGGTACAGGTTTGAACGCTGCACCGGGCTTCGCTGATATCATTGCTAAGAAGATGACTGAAGTTTACGGCGTAGAATTCACAGCTGATACTAATAAGTTCTATGGACTAGCTGCTCACTCAGGCTTGAATGTTGTTCACGGTGCTATCAAGACTTTGGCAGCTGACTTGATGAAGATTGCTAATGATGTCAGATTCTTAGCCAGTGGTCCTCGTTCAGGTTATGGCGAATTACATATCCCAGCTAATGAACCTGGTTCATCGATCATGCCTGGTAAGGTAAATCCTACACAAGCTGAGGCTGTTACTATGTCAGCCGTTCGTGTCATGGGTAATGACGTTGTTGTAGATATCGCTTCAAGTCAAGGTAACTTTGAATTGAACGTCTACAAACCAGTTTTGATCAGTGCCTTCCTCGAATCTGCTGAACTTCTTACCGGTACAATGACAGGCTTCGCTGACAAGATGATCCACGGTCTAACAGTTAACGCTGATAGAATGGAACAATTAGTCGATCAATCATTGATGACAGTTACAGGATTGTCACCACACATCGGCTATCATGAGAGTGCTACAATCGCTCAAACAGCCGAAAAAGAAGGAACAACTTTGAAAGTAGCTGCTATCAAATCCGGCTTAGTTACTGAAGAACAATTCGACGAATGGGTTGATCCATTGAAGATGACAAATATTTAAACAAGGCTTAATCGGCTCCTGAGTTTTACTGATTGCAGTAAGCGCGGGAGCTACTTTTGTAAATCAGATTATTGAAAAAGCAATAAGGGCAGGAAAGAAAAATGACAAAAAAACACAGTAAGATCAAAAAGGCTAACAAGAAAAAACAAGCCGCAAAATTCAAATTTGAACCAACTGATATCAGTCAATTGCAAGATCATTACGATTTGATCATCGTAGGATCTGGGGGGACGGGCTTAACAGCTGCTATTCAAGCACATGAACTCGGATTGTCACCAGTCATCTTAGAGAAGATGTCCAGTATTGGAGGCAATACTACTCGTGCATCTTCAGGGATGAACGCCAGCGAAACTTCAGTGCAATTAGACCACAAGATTGTTGACAGTATGGATGCATTCTATAACGATACTTTTGTCGGTGGCGGTAAGAAGAATAATCCTGAGCTATTGAAGTTCTTCACAACACACGGCGCTCTAGCAATCGATTGGTTGGCTGGTCACGGTATCGAATTGGATGATCTAACTACGACTGGTGGCATGAGCGTATTGAGGACCCACCGTCCTAGTTCAATGGCACCGATTGGTGGCTTCTTAGTGACAGAATTATTGAAGCAAGTTGCTAAAGAAAACATTCCATTGTTCACTGATGTTTTAGTCAAAGAGTTATTACAAGATGACGACACGATCAATGGCGTAGAGATCGAAGTGGCTGGTAATAAGTCAACTATCCACGGTGATGCAGTGATCCTTGCAACTGGTGGCTTTGGAGCTAATCCAAAATTACTGACGAAGTATCGTCCTGACTTAGAGGGTTACAAGACGACTAACTCACCCGGTGCAACTGGTGACGGAATCACTCTAGCAGACGCCGTAGGTGCTAAATTAGTGGACATGGACCAAGTTCAAGTTCACCCCACCGTCCAACAAGATACTGATCATCCATTCTTGATCGGTGAAGCAGTTCGTGGTGAAGGTGCCATCTTAGTGAATAAATCTGCCAAACGTTTCGTTAATGAATTGGATACACGTAAGAACGTTACAGCCGCAATCGATAATTTGAAAGAAAACGGTGCTTATTTGATCCTTGATCAAGGCATTCGTGACCGCGTCAAAGCCATTGAATTCTACGATAAGGTGGGCTTGGTCGTAACTGGCCAATCGATCGAAGAATTAGCTGAGAGTATCGGACTAGATGCTAAAACACTAGCAGATACAGTAGATACATGGAATAAAGCAGTCGACGGTCATAACGATACTGACTTCGGCAGAACAACTGGTATGGATCGTAGTATCGTGAGTGGACCATTCTTCTCGATCCACATTGCTCCAGCCGTTCACTATACGATGGGTGGCGTTGCGATCGACGCTGATACACACGTCTTGGATAAGAACGACGACGTTATCAGTGGCTTGTTCGCTGCTGGTGAAATTGCTGGTGGCCTTCATGGAAATAACCGTATCGGTGGTAATTCAATCGCCGAAACAGTTATCTTTGGTCGTCAAGCTGGACAACAAGCCTTCAAATTTATTCAAAGCTTAGGAAAAACGGGTAACTAATTATGACATTGGAGAAGCTGGATTATAAAAAATTCATCGCTCCTCTAGCAGTTGGCATTTTGTTATGGCTACTTTCTCCAATCAAACCAGCCGGTGTATCTATGGCCGCCTGGCATATGTTCGCAATCTTTGTAGCCACGATCATCGGTTGTATCACACAACCCTTGCCAATCGGTGGAGTTGCTATCATTGGCTTTACAATTGCAGTTCTGACTAAGACCGTTTCAATGGACACGGCGGTGGCAGGGTTTGGTAACGGGAGTATTTGGCTCATCGTTATGGCCTTCTTCATCTCACGTGGTTTCATCAAGACGGGATTAGGACGTCGGATTGCTCTGATATTCGTTCGCATCTTCGGGAAGAAGACGCTCGGCTTGGCTTATTCATTGATCGGAGTCGATTTGATCCTAGCACCGGCAACACCTAGTAACACTGCCCGTGCCGGTGGGATCATGTACCCGATCATCAATTCGCTAGCCAAAGCTTTCGGTTCTTCACCTGATGATGGAACAGAAAGAAAAATCGGTTCATTCTTAGTTTTCTCAGAATTCCACGGTGATATTATCACGTCAGCCATGTTCTTAACTGCCATGGCTGGTAATCCGCTAGCACAATCACTAGCTGGACAACTGGACGTTAAGATCAGTTGGATGGGATGGTTCATGGCTGGATTAGTTCCAGGTCTAATATCACTAATAGTCGTACCGTTTGTTATCTACAAAATGTTCCCACCAAAGATCAAAGAAACACCTAATGCCAAAGAATGGGCTAACAAACAATTGGCTGAAATGGGTCAATTCAGTTTGCCAGAAAAATTCATGGCTGGAATCTTTGGAATTGCCTTGATTCTCTGGGTGACAGGTAGTGTCTTGGCGATCGATGCCACATTGACAGCCTTCATCGCACTAGGCTTGTTACTCTTGACAGGCGTCTTGTCATGGAAAGATGTTCTGCACGAAACAGGTGCTTGGAACACCTTGACATGGTTCTCAGTCCTCGTAATGATGGCTTCACAACTGAATACTTTGGGCTTCATTCCTTGGTTGAGCAAGTCGATCGCCTCAAGTCTCAGTGGTATGAACTGGTTGATCGTTATGATAGTGATCTTAGCAGCCTACTTCTATAGTCACTACCTATTTGCCAGTGCAACTGCACACGTCAGTGCCATGTACAGTGCTTTCCTAGCCGTAGCTATTTCAGCCGGTGTGCCTAGTATGTTGGCAGCATTGATGTTAGGATTCTTTGGAAATCTTTTTGCTTCTACAACGCACTACAGTAACGGTCCTGCACCAATTTTGTTTGGTTCAGGTTACGTTAAACAAGGTGAGTGGTGGAGAATGAATGTAATTCTCGGTATAATTTACTTTGTAATCTGGGTTGGATTCGGTTCACTATGGATGAAACTAATCGGGATGTGGTAAAAACGCAAAGTAGGTTGAGCAATATGAATACACGGGATTTGTCGTACTTTAGAGTACTAGTCGAGAAACGCAACTATACTGAGGTGGCGGAGATATTTTCGGTGTCACAACCGACGATAACGCAAGCTATCAAACGTCTAGAAAAAGAATTCAATTCTAAATTAGTTCATGTCGATCGGGTCCATCAAAAAACAGAGATAACTCGGTCAGGCTATTTATTGTACGAAAAAACCAAAGTTATTCAAAAAAATATCGATTTAGCTCGTCAGGAAATAAAGAACGCTGACAGTGATAAGATCAAGTTTGGTCTACCACCGATCATTGGAACACTCTACTTTCCACAGGTGGCTCAAAAATTAGCACAGGAATCGCTCTTTCAAAGACTAGAGATCTCAGAGAGCGGTTCGTCAGAGCTACTGAAGGAATTAGAGAATGGGAACGTCGATGTCGCTGTCATCGCTACGATCAAGCCGATTGAGAATCCCAACTACCAAGTGGAATACTTGGGCAGTCGTCCATTCAGTGTGATCGTCAGCGCCAATAATCCCCTAGCTAAACTAAATAAACCAGTAGACTTCAGAGACTTGATGAATGAGAAGTTTATCAAGTTGACGGGTAAATATATTCATTCGCAGATGTTAGATGACTACTGTGATTACTACGAGATCAAACCAGAGATCGTCTATGACACTCCAGATATCTCGTGGTTCAAGAGCTTGATCCGCGCCAATGTTGGCGTAGGCATTTTAGTCAAGGACGAAGTCAGTCAGTATGACAAAGACTTAGTCTGTCTAGATATCGCTGATCCTCTGCCCGAGAGTTTTAACATCTCGATCGTATATCGTAAGAGTTATATCTTAAAACCAGATGAGCAAGAGCTAGTTGATATTTTGAAACAAATGGATATTCAAAACGCAAAGGGCGGCTACTATTGAGGTAGTCGCTTTTTTGGTACACTTGATATCAGTGATACAAAAATAATTATGGGGGATAAGAGATGAACTTATACAAACGCTTCAAGCGTGTCATTTGGGGATGTCTGATCTTATTATTAGCTGGTACAGCTATCTACGGTACCGTTGTAACGACTGGTCTTGGGGAAAATATCATTCAAGCCGCACAAAAAATTAAGTATATCGGTAAGGATAAGTATCAGATAGCCAAAAAAGAGCATGCGGCCCTGCTGGCTAAGAAGAAAAAATTAGTTAAACAAGAAAAGAGCACCAAGTCACAAGTAAAGACTATCAAAAAGCAACAAAAAAAAGCTCAACAACAAGCCAAACAACAAGAGCAAGTGGCTGCTTCAGAGAGTAGCGATAGTAATAGTGGTAGTAATAGAGGAGATATGAATACTGCTTCTACGGGTCAGATCGTCGGTAATAAGAATTCACATATTTATCATCTTCCCGGTCAACGTGGCTACAATATGAATTCCAACAATGCCGTTTACTTCCAAAATGAACAAGAAGCAATCAACGCTGGATACAGAAAGGCTAAGGTGTAGATGATGAAAAAAATTATTAAAGTTTTAGCCGTTATAACGGTAGCATTGTCTGCCACAGCTTGTACCAAAACAGAAAGTACTGAGGCTAAAGACACTACTAAGTCGGAAGTCGTAAAAGACTATTCGTATCAAAAGAAAGCGAAAAAACTTCAGACTAGTAATAAGAAACTAAAAAAGTCGATCGCTCAACTACAAAAGAAAATTACGAAGAATCAAGCTTATTTAAGTAAATACAATCAAACTAGTTATAGTAATAATGATTCACAGACTTCTTCGACCGAAGCCTTAGCTAATCTAGAATACACTGGTACGCAGGAAATAACCGTCAATAACAATGATCCGTATTTTTCAAAAGATGACTTAACAACGACAAAAGGTGCTTGGCAAGCTTATGGTGACTTGGACAGTCTGAACCGTGCGACTGGTGCTAATGCGATGATGAATACGTCGCTGATGCCGAGTGCCAAGCGTGAAGGATTGACTTGGAATCCAACGGGATGGCACAATAAGCGGATCCGTTCAGGTTGGCTGTATAATCGTAGTCATCTGATCGGTTATCAATTGACGGGACAGAATAATAATCCTAAGAACCTGATCACTGGCACCCGTTCTTTGAATAGTCCTGAGATGCTAGCGCACGAGATGGATATCGCTTATTATTTGAAACAAAGTAGTAAACATTATGTCAGATATCGCGTCACACCAATCTTTAGAGGTAATGAATTATTAGCGCGTGGAGTGGAGATGGAAGCACAGTCAGTCGGTGATAATTCGATTCACTTCAATGTTTATATCTTCAACGTGCAGTCAGGTGTTACTTTGAATTACGTTGATGGTACTAGTCAGGTGGGATGAAATATGAAGCAGACCTCTTTTGAGGATGCTTTTTTATTTTGCGCAAACTAATCAATAAAAATAAAGAATATCATCCACAGTATCCAGCACATGTCCTCGTCTAAGCCCCGAATCATCTGGCATAGTCTCATGTGGAGCTTGATATTTGTGGCACATGATATTGATGTAGATAACATTACGTTTCTTCCATTCACCAGGGAGGTCGAAGGCGTCTCGTATCCGATCAATGACGTAGTCGGCAATGATACACACGTGATCAGTAGAAGAATCGTCAGGGAATGAGTCATCGTTCAGTTCTAAAAATATCTTGTACTCATTGTCGTTAGTATCGTACATGAGTGCGATGATAGCTTCATCGTCAGGAATATAGTCAGCCTTTTTCAAGAAGGCAGTATTTTGATATTTGTTGAAAAGATAGAGCACTTTGACCAGGACTTCGATTTTGTTATCCATGATTTCCTCCAATAATTGCTTCGTTGAATAGATTATAATGTTATATTCTTTAGCAAGCTACTAATTGCTCCTCAAAGAGCCAAACAAAAAAAGCATTGAACGGTTAAGTCCAATGCTTATAGGTTAGTATTATTATGGTTCAATCAAGTCCTCATCATCAACATCATCTTCTTCTTTATGGGCATTTTTACCAGTGAGAGTTACGTGTTTGAGAGAGTATGTTCCGTAAACTACAGCACCGAGAAGTAACCAAGCTCCATAACTTACCCAAGCGTTGAGGGGAAGGTTAAGCATTAAGAAGATACAAACAACCATTGAGAGAATTGGAATTACTTTTCCAAATGGTACTTTGAAAGGTCTTTCGATATTAGGATATTGTTTTCTTAATAAGATGACCATCAAAGAAATTAGGAAGAATACACATAATGAACCTGCATTTGAGAAAACAGCCAGATGCTTGATATCTAATAGTCCAGCAAAGATAGCGGCTAATGTTCCGATCAACCAGAGCGCTTTATTAGGACTCCCAGTTTTTTCGTTAAGTATCGAAAGTTTCGTTGGAAGGAATCCTCCACGACTCATCGACATTGTAATGTTAGAAGAAGCGTAAATAAAGGCTAATACTACTGCGATAATTCCTAGGATAGCACCTGCAGAAATTACTTGTGCAGCAACGTGGTGACCTTGAGAAATAACAACGTATGACATTGCTTCTGGTACGTTTAGTTCTTTATAATTAACAACACCAGTCATAACTAAACTAACAATGACATAGAGAACCGTAGCAACGATTAGGGAAATCAAGATTGCACGAGGTAATGTTTTCTGAACGTCTTTTACTTCCTCAGCAGATGTGGCTAAGGCATCAAAACCTAAGAAAGCAAAGAAAACAGTTGAAGCTCCGGCGAAGACCCCCGTAGTTCCATATGGTAAGAAGGGCTGCCAGTTACTTGGTTTGATATCAGCAAAACTAACAACGATAAATAGTAAGATGATAGCTAACTTGATGATAACTAAAATATTATTCAACCATTTACTTTCGCTAGTTCCACGTGTGAGTACAAAGGTTACTAAGAAAATCATGATAACCGCCGGCAAGTTTATCAGACCGCCGTTAGAAGGTGAATTCAATAAGTTATTGGAAATAGTGATATCGAATTCGTTTAAGAAAGAACTGACATAACCCGTCCAACCGTTGGCAACAGTTGCTGTGGTAGTTATGTATACTCCTAACAGAGTCCATCCGGCAAAGAAGGCAACGGTTTGCCCGATAGAAACCCAAGCATAAACATAGGCACTTCCTGAATTAGGAATGCTTGTGGTCAACTCCGCATAACATAAACCGATCAAACCGCTAGCTAGTGCGGCTATAAGAAAAGAGAAAATAACACCTGGTCCAGCGTCAGTAGCGGCAACGATACCAGTTAATACAAGGATACCAGTTCCGATGATCGCTCCAATACCGAGAATCGACAGATCAAATAGACCTAGTGTCTTCTTTCTTTCCACACGATCATGTAAGAGGGCGTGGACATCTATTTTCTCATTCATGAGTTCTAGTGAACAGGATCTAAGGCTTCAAATTTTTTGTAAGGAATGTTTAGACTTTCAGCCACAGCATTTTCTGTTAGTTCACCTTTGTATGTATTGATTCCAGTAAAGATAGTATTATTTTGAGCTGCTTTAGCCAATCCAAGATTTGCAATCTTAACTGCATATGAGATAGTAGCACTTGATAGAGCTTCAGTTGCTGTCTTAGGAACAGCACCAGGGATGTTAGCAACTGTATAATGAACAACTCCATGTGAAAGATAGATTGGGTCGTCATGAGTTGTAGCACGTTCACTAGTTTCGAAGATTCCACCTTGGTCGATAGGAATATCAACGACTACTGAACCTGGTTCCATGCTCTTGATCATTTCTTCTGTAACTAGTTTAGGCGCAGCTGCTCCAGGGATCAATACAGCACCAACAACTAAGTCTGATTTTTCAACACATTTGGCAATGTTGTGAGGTGTTGACATCAATGTTTGAATCTTACCATCAAAGATGTTTTCTAATTCTGCTAATCTAGCAGTATTGATGTCGAGGATAGTAACATTTGCGCCCATTCCAACGGCGATCTTGGCAGCGTTGAATCCAACTGTACCTGCACCGATAATTGTTACTTCACCACGTCTAACTCCTGGTACACCACCGAGTAAGAGACCTTTACCTTGAGCAGGTTCTTCTAAGAAGTGTGAGCCAACTTGAACTGACATACGTCCAGCAATTTCACTCATAGGTACCAATAGTGGCAATCCACCGTTTGGTCCTACCATTGTTTCATAAGCAACACCTGTTACTTTCTTTTCGAGCAATGCTTCAGTTAATTCTTTGTTTGCTGCTAAATGTAGATATGTATAGACAATTAGATCTTCACGGAAATACTTGTATTCTGACTTCAATGGTTCCTTAACTTTGATAACCATGTCGCAAGCCCAAGCATCTTCGGCAGTTTTGATTTCTGCACCCATGTCTAGATATTGTTGGTCAGGATAACCTGATCCAACACCTGCACCGGTTTCCACAATAACTTGGTGGCCGGATCTAATCAAATCTGATACTGCAGCGGGTGTTGCTCCCACACGTTCTTCTTGGTTCTTTATTTCTTTAGGTATACCAATTTTCATGATGAGTCCTCCTTGAATTTGTGTAAACAATTTCTAAATACAAGTGCAGTATAGCAGGAGTAAAGCGCTTTCACAACCGAAATGGTAAGTGATTATTTCACAAATGAAGCTAGAACCATATATACCAATAGTTAATCTATTAAAAAAAAATTATAACTCATTAAATATATTAATAACTAGCAATTATTTACTTATAAACTAGAATATTCAGCAATATGTTACGTGTGAACTAAATCTTTGATAAAAAGTGCACAAGTGCCATATTAGAAAATGATTAGAAAAAAATAACAACACATTTCATGGAAGCGTTGACATCATGATGTCATGGTGCTTTAATAAGGTCGTGGTTGTTATAATAATATAACAAGTTGAGGAATTCCTATGGGTCATACAATGCCACTGTATCAAAGTATGTTGAACAAGTTGATTCGGCAAATTGAATCGGGACAGCTACCCGAGAATAGCAAATTGCCGTCGGAACAACGACTGGGAGAGTTGTATAACGTATCGAGAATCACTGTCAGACGTGCTTTGACAGAGTTAGAAAATAAGAAATACATTTACAAGAAACAAGGTCAAGGGTCTTTCGTAATGTCGAAAGACGAATCTGATTTGGAAATAAGCTATCTGAACGTTCCTAAGATGATCGAGAAGATGGGCGCTATACCAACGATAGAGTTGGAAAACTTCGCCGTAAACGTTGATGGTACTGAGAAACGTTCCAGGACAGAGTTAGGCTTGAGTGAAGATGATTATCTCTATTCACTCCAATACTTATACTTAGCGGATGACGTGCCGGTTTTTAATCAAAAGGTCTTTTTGCCGTTTGATAGCTTCCCAATGATTCACAAAAATGAAATATTGAGCAAGGATCTGATTCCCTTTTTGGCGAAGCGATATGACATGCGAGCTGAGTTTTCTTCGAAGACTGAAGCCAGCTTGGCTACTAGTAAAAATCGTAAGATCTTTGATTTAAACGTTGGAGATCCAATGGTTAACGTCACTACCAAGGGTATCGAGGATGGGAAATTCATTTATTACAGTCAATCGATTGTTGTTAGGGATTTGATCATGTTTTTAATTAAGTGAAAGAAGGAATTGTTATGGGTGAGCCTAATATTGTATTAACTAGAATTGATAACAGATTAGTCCATGGACAAGTGGGTGTCGTATGGACTTCATCTGTTGGTGCTAATTTACTGTTAGTTGCGAACGACGATACAGCTAACGATCCACTACAACAAGAACTTATGGCAGCTACGGCTGACAGTTCAGGTGTTGGAATCCGTTTCTGGACAATCGAAAAGACTATTAATAATATTCATCGTGCCAGTGCCAGACAAAAGATTTTTATCGTTGTTCGTACACCAGAGGATGCACGTAAATTAGTTGAGGGTGGAGTTCCGATCAAGAATATTGATATTGGTAATATGCACTTCTCAGATGGTAAAAAACAAGTTACTAAGTATACGTACATGGATGACAAAGACAAAGAGGACTTAAAGGCATGTGCTGACAAAGGTGCCAACGTATACGTTCAAGAAGTACCAGAGGACAAAAAACAACCATTGGAAGAAGTGATCTAGATGCAAGTTACAATGATGCAAGGACTGTTGATCGGTCTGTTCGCTATTATTTCTGGTATTGACTTTTGGTGGGAAGGTTTTTATATCTTCAGACCAATGATAGTTTGTACCATTACAGGACTTATTTTAGGAAACATTACTTTGGGTATCGTTGCAGCCGGACTAACTGAACTAGCCTTTGCTGGTTTAACTCCGGTTGGTGGAACCCAGCCGCCTAACCCAATCATGGCTGGTATCATGACCGTTGTGTTAGCTTATACAACTGGTAAGAGCCCGGCTACGGCTATTGGATTAGCCTTACCATTTAGTATCTTGATGCAATATATTATCTTATTCTACTATTCAGCGTTCTCAGTTTTGACAAAGAAGCTTGATACATATGCTGAAAAGGGCGAAACAAAGAAATTCACTAATCTAGCGTTATTGCCAACATGGATCGTTGGTTTGACATACGGTATCATTGCTTTCTTGTGTGTCTATGGTGCACAAGGTCCAATGAAATCATTAGTTAATGCCATGCCAGTATGGTTGAGTCATGGATTTGAGATCGCTGGTAGTATCTTACCTGCCGTTGGTTTTGGTTTGTTACTAAAGAGTATGTTAAAAGCACGTTACGTTCCATATTTATTGATCGGATTCACAGCCGCTTGCTTCATTAAGTTTGGAAACTTGATGCCTGTTGCCGTTATCGGTGTTGCGCTAGCTTTGATCGAATACAATAGAAGCAAACGTGATGCAGAAAACGATAAGAAGTTGAAAGTAGCTATGGAAAATTCAAATGGAGGAGACGACGAAGATGGAATCTAAAAAATCAGAAACTCCAACAAGAGGAAAACTAACTAAGCATGACGTCAGCATGCTAGGTATTAGATCGATTTACAACCAGTCAGCTATGAACTACGAAAGAATGCAGGCTGATGGTTGGACTTTAGCCATGATACCTTCATTGAAGAAGATTTATGGAGAAGACAAGAAGGGCTTGGCAGAAGCCATGAAGTCTAACTTGCAATTCATCAATACTAACAACTATGCAGCCCCATTATTGATGGGATTGGAAGCATCGTTGGAAGAAAACGGTGAGAAACGTTCAACTATTGATGGTTTGAGAATCGCTTTGTTCGGTCCTTTAGCTGGGATTGGTGATGCCATCACTTGGTTCACAATTCTACCTATTGTTGCTGGTATCACAGCATCATTTGCTAAACAAGGAAGTATCTTAGGACCACTGATCTTCTTCATCGTTTATGTAGCAATGTTCTTTGCTCGTATTCCGATCGCTCGTTTAGGATATACCACCGGTACTAAGGCCATTTCGAAGATCCGTGAGAATTCAGCAATCGTTTCACATGCAGCTAGTGTCCTAGGTTGTACAGTTATCGGTGGTTTGATCGCAACATATGTTCAGATCACGGTTAAGACTAAGATACCAGTTACAGCTGGTCATACGATCGCGCTCCAAACAGAATTCTTTGACCGTATTTTCCCTAATATTCTTCCATTAGGTTATACATTCTTATTGTATTGGTTACTCAAGAAGAAGAACGTTAGTCCAGTAGTCTTGATTCTAGTTACTTTTATTTTGGCTATTGCTCTATCATGGTTAGGAGTCTTGTAAAATGAAAATTGTTGTTACGGGACACGGAAATTTTGCTTCAGGAATTTATTCAACGGTCAAACTTCTAGCGGGCCAATTACCTGGAGTTAGTTTTATTGATTTCACTGGAGATATGAATGAAACAAACCTTTCCGCAAAATTTACTGAAGAGATCCAAGATGACGATGCAGTAGTCTTCTTCTGTGATCTGCTCGGTGGCACCCCCTTTAAAGAAGCCGTCAAGTTAAGTATGAGTAGCGATAAGGATATTCAAGTTACATGCGGTTGTAATGTAGGGTCATTGATGGAGATAGGTCTACAATTATCTTCCTTTGATGGCAATGCATCAGAGCTAGCAGAGAAACTCGTCGAGACTAGTAAGTCTCAAACTCAATTATTCGTGCATAAAGAAAATAAATTTGAAGCGGACGCCGAAGACGACGGAATCTAATTCAATTAAAACTAAAAAAGCGTTATATCAGTTTTCGAACTGGTATAACGCTTTTTTAGTTCTTAAAGGATTCGCCATAAATTATTTTGGTTGGTAATAATATTCTCATAGGAGAGAAATCTGATGAGAACATGGATGATAGCAATGAATCTATCTGCTGACTGAAGAAGTCTAAGGAAATTCCGGTTCTAGTTAAACTAGGTATTATATTGTGATTATCCGTAAAGTTTTCCAAGGCAATGACTGAAATATCATTTGGTACAGATAACTTCATTTGTCTAGCTGTACGGATAACATTTATTGCTTGAATATCAGTATCACACAAAAAACAGGAGGGTAAACTATTGTTAGAAATCAGTTGGCTGAATTCCTTTGTGTAATCTTCGGTAGTTGTTGGTGATTTATATAATGTATTAAATTTTATACTATCTTTATTTTTAGAAATATAATCATTTACACCCTGATTAAGTTGATTTGTTGCTAATGCAAAGTTATTGGAGGCGATTAGACCGATTTTTTTATGGTTTCTTGTAGCAAATTCTGCTGATGAAAACCCACTGTAATAAAAATCAATGGATATGGAAGTTATTCCAGTGCTTCGATCTGGATAATTTACTAGTAGAACAGGCAATTCATAATTATCTAAATAATTTAATGAATCAGATGGAATATTACTAGAAATAATAATTATTCCATCATTTTTTTTCGATATTTTTTCGGATTCTAAACTATTTATGATGTCATCTTGTTCAATGAATTGCATTGTAAATATCAATTTTGATTTTTTGCCCAATACACTAAGTGAATTAAATAAGCTGTAATAAACATTTTGATTGGTGAGTTCGTCTTGAGTGATGATAACGTTTATTTTCCTCAAATTTATTTTGGAGTTACGTGGTGGGTTATATCCATTATCTTTAACTATATTTAAAATATTTTTCCGTGTTTTGTCACTTATTCCGGGACGATCATTAAGAGCCAAAGAAACTGCCGATATGGAAACGTTGGCAAGCTTGGCTATATCTTCTAATTTCATTATTTATATTCCTCGCTTAAATATAATAACAATTCTATTCAATAAAGTGTAACTAAAAAATAAATTCAATTTTAGTTAGTTAAATAGATTGGATGATTACACATATGTTTCAATTGTTATTATTATAACGTAAATCACTGAAAAATAAATAACTTTGAATTTATTAACTAAAAAAGAACTAAAAGTCTATTGATTTTTTTAGTTATGATGTTAAACTTATCACAAAGAAAGGAGAATTTAAAAATGAGTATTGAAGAGTTGCAGAAGAAAGCCGCAGAGATTAGGGAGAACGTATTGACGCTTATTTATAATTCAGGGACAGGACACACTGGATCTGATTTATCGTGTACGGATATTTTAGTTGCGTTATATTATCAAATCATGAATGAAGATTCATCTAAACCAGATTGGATTGATCGTGATCGTTATATTCAAAGTAAGGGTCATGCCGTTGAAAATTTATGGTGTATTTTGTCAGATAAAGGGTATTTTCCCAAAAATGAACTAGATACTTATTCCACACTAAATTCTCCATTAATTGGACATCCGAATAATAAGGTACCCGGAATTGAAATGAATACAGGTTCTTTGGGTCACGGGTTAGCGTTGGGAGTCGGAATGGCACTGTCGGCAAAAAAAAGTGCTCAAAATCATCATATATACGTTTTGATGGGTGACGGTGAACAAGCAGAGGGTTCAGTATGGGAAGCTGCTATGGCGGCCAGTAACTTCAAACTGGATAATTTGACAGCAATTATTGATAATAATGGTCTACAAATTACAGGATCTACAGATGATGTAATGAAATCATCTCCCTTAAAAGATAAATATGAAGCATTTGGATGGAATGTTATGGAAATAGACGGAAACAATATGAGTGATATTGTGAATTCACTCGAAATCGAACCTCAAAAAAATCGTCCAACTATGATAATTGCTCACACGGTTAAGGGAAGAGGTCTAAAACCTGCTGAAAATAGAGCCGAATGGCATCATAAGGTTCCAACTAAAGAACAGTTTGAACAGGCGGTTGAAGAGCTTGAAAAAATAAAAAAGTAGGGAGGAAAATATTTTGGAAACAAAGATTACAGGTCGTAAAGCAGGAGAAGTAATGTGCAATGAGCTTATTAAAGCAGGTAAAAATAATTCAGATTTGTATGTACTGACAAGCGATTCACGTGGTTCAGGTTCTTTGAATCCCTTTGCTGAAGAGTTACCGAATCAAATAATTGAAATTGGGATAGCAGAACAAGACTTGGTAACAATAAGTGCGGGAATGGCACATGAAGGAAAACGTACATTTGCGGTATCCCCAGCTGCTTTCTTGACCATGCGTAGTATTGAACAAGTGAAAGTGGACGTAGCGTATTCAAATTCAAACGTTAAATTAGTTGGTATTAGTGGAGGAAACAGTTATAGCGATTTGGGAGCAACTCATCACTCTTTACAAGATTTAGCAATAACAAGAGCTTTGCCCAATCTAGAAGTATATATGCCATCAGATCAATATCAAACTGAAGCATTGTTTGATTATTTATCACATTCAGAGAAACCAGCATATATTCGAATTGGTAAAAAGGTTTTATCAGATATATATAATTCTGTTGATGAAGCATTTACTTATGGTAAGGGCAATGTTTTAAGGGAGGGTAGTCAAGTAGCCATTATTGGTTCTGGCGAGACTGCTCAAGTAGCATTGGATGCAGCGGATAACTTAAAAAATTATGGAATTGATGCAACAGTAGTAGATATGCCATCTATTAAGCCGTTAGATAAAGAACTTATCACTCAACTTTCAAGTACACATGATTTACTTGTGAGTATCGAAGAACATAGCGTATATGGTGGTCTAGGATCGGCGATAGCCGAAGAGATGTCATCTAATAAGAAGACGAAATTGAAGATAGTTGGTTTTCCAGATGAATTTGTAATTGGTGGAAAGCAAAGTGATGTATTTGATTATTATGGAATCGATGGTCTGGATGTAGCTAAAACAATTAATTCTATATTGAACTAGAAGGGATAAGAAAATGGGAAAATATATTATTGGCATTGATCAAAGTACTCAAGGAACAAAAGCTTTGTTATTTGATGAACTGGGTAATATTGTTTTGAAAAAAACTAAATCTCATGCACAGTTAATAAATGATGAGGGATGGGTTAGCCATGATCTTGAAGAGATTTATAGTAATATTATTATTCTGATAAAAGAATTGGTATCTAAATCTCATGTTGAACAATCTGATATTGTTGGTGTAGGAATCTCTGATCAACGTGAAACGGCTGCTGCCTGGAACAAAGATACTTGTGAGTCACTCACTAAGGCAATTGTCTGGCAAGATTCACGTGCTACAGATGTAGTAGATAAAATTAGTTCTGAGGGTTACGAAAAAGTAGTTAAGTCTAAGACAGGAATGCAATTATCCCCTTACTTTTCAGCGGCCAAGTTTTCGTGGATGATCCATAATATTCCAGAAGTAGATGAAGCCGCCAAAGAGGATGTATTGTGCTTAGGAACTATAGATTCTTGGTTGTTGTATAGATTAACCAAAGGAAAGAGTTTTAAAACAGAGCCTTCTAATGCCTCGCGTACTCAATTATTAAATATTAATGATGTCTCTTGGGATAAGGAACTTTGTGATATTTTTAACATACCAATGAAAGCGCTTCCTGAGATTCAATCATCAAATTCCTTATTTGGATATACTGATTTTGATGGTGTTTTAGATAATCCGGTACCTATCCACTGTATGTTAGGGGATTCTCAAGCCGCATTATATGGACAAGGGTGTTGGAATAAGGGTGATGTAAAGGCAACTATTGGTACTGGCTCATCAGTAATGATGAATATTGGAGATAAACCGGTAGCTTCTAATAATATTGTTACTTCTATCGGTTGGAAACTAGGAGATAAACTAAATTATGTTGCTGAGGGTAATATTAACTACGCAGGTGCGGTAATTAAGTGGCTTGTCGAAGACGTCAAATTACTTGATAACGCCAAGGAAGCAGAGAAGTATGCATTGCAAGCTATACCTAATGACAGAACCTATCTTGTACCAGCATTTTCAGGATTAGGTGCACCATATTGGGATTCTAAAGCTACCGCAACATTGACAGGTATGACACGTACCACTGGTAAATCTGAAATTATTAAGGCGTCTTTAAACTCCATTGCATATCAAATACAAGATATTCTTTCACTTATTAATAAAGAAATGAATAAAAAAACTTCAGTACTAAAAGTTGATGGTGGTGTTACGGCTAATAATTATTTAATGCAATTTCAAAGTAATATAACTAATGTTGATGTTTGTGTTCCAGATATGGAGGAATTTAGTGCTTTTGGTGTGGCCTACTGTGCAGGTAAAGCTTTAGGAGTGTATAACGAAATTCATTTAGAAGAGATTATTAATTATCGTAACTATAATAATGAAATCAATGAAAAAGAACGTAATAACTTACTAGATGGTTGGAATAAAGCGGTAAGAAAAGTATGTCAAACGGAGGATAAGTGAGATGGAATTTTTTAATACGATTATTTCACTGGGTGCCGCCGTATTAATGCCGATAATCTTTTTCATTGTTGGATTGATTTTTAGGGTAAAAATAGGCAAAGCTTTTAAAGCCGCTCTTTTAGTCGGAGTTGGTTTCACAGGCTTAAATATCGTTATCAATCTGTTACTAGATAGCTTGGGTCCCGCAACACATGCAATGGTTAAAAGATTTGGGGTACATTTAACTATACTTGATACCGGATGGGCTAACTCATCTACAATCGGATGGGGTTCTGTACTTATGCCGGTTGCAGTATTCTCCTTCTTAATAATTAATCTATTGTTATTTGCAGTTAAATTTACTAAGACTATCGATATTGATATTTTTAATTATTGGATTTTCTTAGTGTGCGGCGCTGTAGTACTTGCAATCACTCATAATTTCATCCTTTCAGTTATCATCATGATTGCATTATTCGTATTACTGCTAAAAGTTGCTGATTGGACGGCTCCTCGAATACAAAAGGAATTTAACCTAAAAGGTGTTTCGTTCCCACATATGAATACTGCACCATGGACACCTTTTGGAATTTTCACTAATTGGCTAATTGATAAAATTCCAGGATTAAATAAAATTGAGTTAAGTCCAGAGAAAATCAATAAGAGATTCGGTGTTTTGGGAGATCCGTTAGTAATTGGATTTATTTTAGGTATTTTAATTGGTGTTCTAGCAGGATTTTCAGTACCAAATATTTTATCCCTATCGATCAAAGTTTCTGCAGCCATGTTATTACTTCCTAGAATGGTAGATATCTTAATGGAGGGATTAACTATAATTCGTGAAGCTGTAGAAAATAAACTTAAAAAGAGATATCCAGATAGAGAGATATATATTGGTATGGATGTCGCTCTGATGGCTGGAGATCCGGCAGTAATGGCAACAGGATTATTATTAATTCCGATTACTTTATTACTGGCTATTGTTTTACCAGGTAATAAAGTATTACCACTAGTAGACTTACCATCGTTGATTTTTATTTTGCCAATGATGGGTGCTTACTGTAAAAAGGATATGTTTAGAATGCTTATTTCAGGAACCTTAATGGTAATTTGCATTTTATATATTGGCACGGATATTGCTATTCCATATACTGAAGCAGCACATATGTCGAACGCCACTATCCCTAATGGTGTTAAGACAATGATCAGTCTAAATAGTGGTGCAACCACTCCTCTGGGATGGATTGCAATCAAGATTGGCCAAATATTTGGAAGTATCATGTAAATAATAATATTGTTTTAATAAAAAAGCGTTATATCAGTTTTCGAACTGGTATAACGCTTTTTTGGGCCAAATATGTTATATTCTTAACAAAGTGTAGAAAATTATTCAGGAAGGGAGCCGTCATGATTCAACAAGCTGGTACAGGTAAAGGTAGTTATGCCGATATGTTTCTGAAATGCCTAAAGGAGGGAGTAGTTCCTGCAACTGGTTGTACTGAACCGGTGGCTGTGGCTTTGGCGGCGGCCAATTGTGTGTCACATCTGGACGATAGTGATATTAAAAAAATCGATGTCAGTGTATCGCACAATATTATGAAAAATGCTATGGCAGTCATAGTCCCTGGTACTGGTAAACCGGGCTTGTTGGTCGCGGCAGCGGCAGGAGTGATCGTCGGTGACCCTAAGGCTGGACTGAGTGTCATCTCAAAGTTACCACAGTCAGCGGTTCCTGACATCATCTCACTGGCAGAGTCGGGTAAGATCACTGCTAGTGTAGCTGACGTCGAAGACGATTTGTATGTCGAAGTCACTGTAGCGACCGAGACAGATACAGTTCAGGTTTGTATCGCCGGCAGTCATACGAACATCTTCCTGATCAAAAAGAACGAGCAAGTCATTTACTCTAAAGAACGTCCAGCTCCACATGCGGTCTCTGAGACTAAAAAATTTTTGCAAGGTGTCAAACTCAAAGATATTTGGGACTTTGCGATGACAGAACCACTCTCCAATATCGTCTTCATTCGTAAAGCAGCCAATTTTAATATGGCCCTAGCTGATGATGGACTAAAAAATGACTATGGTGCCAAAGTCGGCAAGTCACTCAGCTCATCTAAACTCCAAAGCGATAGTGTAGCTGATCAGATGGTGCGGTATACAGCTGCCGCCGCTGATGCCAGAATGGGTGGTTCGCAATTACCGGCGATGTCTAATTCTGGTTCAGGTAATCAAGGTATCACGGCTACAGTTCCTGTCTGTGTTGTAGCAAAACATGAGAAGGCTAGTGAAGAACAATTGATCAGAGCTTTGACCTTATCGCATCTCACAGCACTGTACGTTCATGCGTTCCTTCCAGTCTTGTCAGCGTTTTGTGCGACAGATTCAGCCGCAATGGGTTCTGCAGCAGGGTCGATCTACTTACTGACTAACGACTATCACAAGGCAGGCGCCGCGATCAAGAATATGATCGGTGATGCAGCAAGGATGGTCTGCGACGGGGCTGGTTGTTCCTGTCCGATGAAAGTCGCTACCGCCGTCTCGTCTCTAAGTCGTGCAGTGGACTTGGCGATCCAGGGCGTGGAAGTTCCAGCTACTAACGGAATTGTTCAAGCCAGTGTCGATGACACGATCCGTGGATTGGGTAAGTTGGTCACGGATGGTTTTGGACAGACTGATGATTCGATTCTGGATGTCATGATGCATAAACAATAAAAAAATAGCCGAGACCAAGTATTGTCCCAGCTAAGTGTACTTATAACTCAAGATGATGATCTTGAGTTTTTTTATATGCTCTCAACAACTGACCACTTCAACTGGGTGTTATAAATTCCAGCCGTAAGGTTGTTGTTGTTCATCTTCAATAAGATACCCTCTTCTTTGGCCCACTTGATCGAGGGAACCGAGTTGCCAGCATCGGTAGCTTGGATAGTTTGGTCGTTGCCTAAAATATCGAATACATCACCGTTACTGTAGAATTTCAAATTACCGAGTAACTTAACGTCTTCAGCGTTGACGAAATCACTAGCTTGTTGGACACGTATTTCAGCATGGTTCTTATTGCGTCTTTGGTCATCGATCTCAACTACATTTTCAGGGTCATTCAGATGGTCAGGTCGATAGATCGTCTGTTTAGCGGAGAAGGGACTGATCGTACCGAAGTCGATATCTTTCACGCTCATTTGTATCTGGTTGGTCGAGTAGGTTATCGCTTCTTCAGCACCGTTGACAGTATAATCATCAGCTTCTGTCACTTGTCCCGTCAGATACGGTGTGGTCCGCTGTGTCGTTCTTTGATCGACATTTCCCACGACGGTCGTCACTTGTACTTTATGGCTCTGTTTAGTGCTGAAGCCTAGGTTCTTGATGATCAATTCTTTGGTGCCGTCATTTGAAGCAGTCGTCACATCATAGTCGTCGGACGACAGTTCGTTGTCATCTAATATTACTGATTTTATGGTAGAGTTTTCCCTGATTGGCAAGTGGTAGGAGGCGTTAGTCAGGACACCTGTACCACTGTCATTGCTGATGGTCGCTGTCTCAGTTATCTTGTCACCTTCATTGACGTCGAACAGATGCAGATCGCTATCTAGATCATTGTGATAGTTAGTATTTTTGAGGGTGTTATTGATCGTTATATTGGGGGAGCCATTCGGGATGACTGTTAGAGTTGCCCTGTTGGTAGTGTAGCTACGATTGAGACTACCTAATTTAACATTGATAACAGCTTGGTACTTAGTTTGATTGTCATCTTCCATAGTAGTTGGATCAGTCGTCACCGATAGCGAACCATTCAATTCGTCGTCCTTATTGATCTGTTCACGAGAGCCGTCAGGATTATCCTTATACCACTTGACGGTGTATTCGTTACTACCGTCACTACCATCTCCGCCGTCTTCATCATCGCCATCGTCGATATCATCCAGTTCACCTAAGTTACCTTCAATAGAGAAGGTAGCTCGCTCACCAGCTTTGACGGTTTGATCCTCCAGACCTTGACCGACCTTTACTTCTGTTGAGGCTTGGATATCGTCTCCGACTGGATTATGTAGGGTACCGATAACGGTGACTGTACCGTGGACCTCAGGCTTGCTGATAGCGGTCAGTAAACCTGTATCGGAATCGATCGTTGCGAGTGAAGTGTCATCGATGCTCCAAGTCACGTCACCAGTATAATTTTCGGGGAAGATGTCAGCGTGAGCATAGGTGTACGTCGAAGCCATCTCAAAGGAAGTACTATAAATATAATCGTCGTCAGTTCTAACGGTCATTTGTTGACCATCAACTGGTACTGCCACAGAATGTATCGCGGCCACGTGAGAGTAGATTTTTTTGGCAAAGATACTAGGAATGAGCCCTTGCCACTGTACTTGTTGCTGGTAGTAGGTGGTCACGTCAGCCGTCTTGGGGGTGACGGTCAAGTTTTGCTTAGTTCCACCGTCACTCTTACTGACTTTAGTCCACTCTTTATCGCCGGGCGTATACTTGTACCATTGATATCTGGCCCAACGGTCGAATGTTGTTATGGCATAAACCATCGAACGAGCGGCATCAGTCCGCAATGTGGTCGAGTTGCCGACAGTAACGTAAGTGTTGTCTTTTGGTTGTAGAGCATAACCAGTCGTCAACCAAATACCGAAGAATTTTTTAACATCACCGGTAGGTTCACGATAGTATAGGTCTTCTTCAGTTGTGGGATCATTATTGACTTCTTCAGCTGAAACGATATTTCCAAACTGAAAACAAGACAAAATTAATAAAAGTGAAATCACAGATACGGCAAATTTTTTTAGTCGCATGAGAGTTCTCCTTAATAATAATCTCCAATAATTTTAACACATGCGCTCTACCTATAAATTCATTTTATATAAAAATTATTTTAATAATATGGTTCAAAAATACACTTAAAAAATGTCCATAGACATTTTGTGGAAGGGCTATCAATGTTATGAGGTAGGTGTTTCTAATGATATTGTAAATAGTCTAAGAAACGATTTACGGCCAAAGAAGCAGTTTTTTTATTGCGTAAGGCGAGACCGATCTGACGGTACGCTGGAACGTCCAATTTTTTGGCAACGATCCGATAAGGAATCCGTTTTAAAATCAACTCAGGTAAGATACTGATCCCAAGGCCACTTTCGACCATTGACATGATGGCGTAATCGTCCCAAGTCGTAAAATGAACCTTGGGGGTGAGACCTTGACGTTTGAATAATGCGGATATCTCAGCTTGAGCACCTTTTTCTAAGAGCATGAAAGGCTCATTGCAGAGATCACTTATGTGGACTTGCTCGAGCTTCGCCAAAGGATGATCTTCAGGTAGGATCGCCAACAATCGGTCCTGTTCCAAAGGGATAGTTTCAAATTCTGGATCGGTTGGTAGGCGTAGGAAGCCACAGTCGACACGACCATCGGCTATCCACTGCTCGATCTCAGTGTAATCACCCAGCAGTAACTCATAGTCGATGTTAGGGTAGTCTTTTTGAAACTCCTTGATGATGTTAGGCAGCCAGTGTGTTGCGACACTAGAGAAGGTTCCAATGCGAATCAGTCCCGATTGTAGTCCGTTCAGTTCATCCACTTCCATTTGAAGTTTCTCGTATTCAAGACAAATATTTTTAGCTAAAGGCAATAACTTCATGCCATCACTAGTCAATTTCACACCAGATTTTCCTCGCTCTAATAAGACCACTTGCCATTCTTTTTCTAGGTCATTGATCATACGGCTGATTCCCGATTGCGAATACTTGAGAATCTCGGCCGCCTTAGTAAAACTACCGTATTCGACAGTTTTTACGAAGGCTAAGTATTTTTGGATATTCATATTTTTATCACCATCCTAGTAAATGATATCTGATTTAGTCATAGATAATATGACATAAATTCGCTTTTGTAATCTAAAAGTACATGCTAAGCTGAAAATAATAAAAGTCAAGCAGGAGAGTGGAAAGACCATGTTTTATGTAAGTGAAATACAAAAAGAAGCTCCACGTCAATTTAAGACTGAGCTTCAAGGACAAGTTTATAAGACCTTAGCCGAATTGAAGATACCTTTTGAACGAGTTGATACTGACGAAGCTATCACGATGGATGACTGTGTTGTGATCGATAATAAATTGAACATGAAGATGGTGAAGACGTTATTTCTTTGTAATCGTCAAAAGACTAATTTTTATTTGTTCATCACGGTAGGCGATAAACCATTTCGTTCCAAAGATTTTAGTAACGCCTTGGATATCTCCAGAGTTTCGTTCGCTCCAAAGGAATTGATGGAGACGATGCTCGATACTAAGATCGGAGCGGCAACGGTTTTTAGTAGTCTTTGGGATACGGATAATAAGGTCAAGATCGTATTTGACCAAGATGTCCTGGCTGAGGAATGGTACGGTTGTAGTGACGGTACTACGACTGGATATATGAAGATACGGACAGAGGACATATATAAGAAGTTCTTGCCAGTGACAAAACATACACCAAACCTTATTAAGGTAGGTTAGATAACAAAAAAGACGATCGGGAATTGATTCCTGATCGTCTTTTTGTAGTATTAACTTACTTTAAATATCGGATTAGTCTTTTGAAACTTTGTCTTTCCATGAAGTTGCTGTTTCTGATAAGACTTCGTTTAGTTCTTCAATGTTCTTCTTACCTTCAGTGTTCATCCACTTCTTACCAGCTTCTTCACCATCTTTGGCAAATGGTTCGATACCATTTCTCCATGTAGCACGTCCACAAAGAACACCGTTGAAGCTTGCGCCAGCTTCTTTAGCCATCTTGAGTTCTGTTCTGAAGGCTTCAGCACTAACACCAGCACTCAAGAAGATGTAAGGCAAGTTAGTAGCATCTGATTGTTCCTTGAAGTACTTAACTGCTTCTTCCTTAGTATAAACGGCTTCGTTATCACCATTGTAGCCTTCAACATAGTCAAGGTTAATAGGAACTTCAACCTTCAAAACATCGATCTTGTATTCTGGTTTTGAGAATTCTTTCATTGTTTCGATAACTTTGTGAGGCTTTACCTTAGCATATTCAGCACTCTTAACGTCACCAATTGAGTCGTCGTATGTAACAAGTTCAACGAATAGAGGAATGTCTTCAGCAGCACATTCTGAACCGATTCTTTCAACGAATGCTTCCTTGTGGTCGATGATTTCTTTGTCTTCATCTGGATCAAAGTATAGCAAGAACTTGATTGAGTCTGCTCCAGCTTCCTTCAAACGACGAACTGACCATTCTGGGATCAAATCTGGCATTCTACCAGGTTCTGTTGCATCGTAACCTGTCTTTTCGTATGAAACTAGAAGACCTGAACCTTCAGCACGTACTTTAGATGCTGGAAGACCATATTCTGGGTCAAGTAAGATTGATGAAGCATATGGTGTCAATTCACTTGAGATAACTTTCTTGAATTCAACGATATCTTTTTCGTTAGCTGGCTTGCCTGAAGCAGCTGCTAGCATTTTCTTTAGTGAGCCACGTTGGTCAATTGCAAGTGCGGCGATAACTCCGTTATTGTCAGACATTTTTTCGAGTGCTGCATATTTCTTTGGTGTCATGTATGTAATTCCTCCGATTTTTTTAAACAAATTAGTAGTTAACTACGTTTACCTTTTCAAAGTAATCTTTATATTGGTTAATGTCAATAAATCCAGTCTTTTCTTGAAGGGTATTCAAGATTCCAACAGTCATTGCGCGTTTCATAACGTCTTCTGGACTTTCTTGATTTACGATACCAGCGGCAAGACCAGCAACAGTAGAATCACCTGAGCCAACAGGGTTAACGGCAGTTATTTTAGGTATGTTTACTTTAAAGAATTTATCGATGTGTTTTACGAAACAACCCTTTGAGCCGAGTGATACTACGATCCAAGGAATATCTTTGAATATTTCCTCAGTTGCTAATTTTTCCTTCAAGTCGTTCAAGTCTTCAACTTCTTTGCCTATAAGTTGAGCTATCTCGTCTTGATTTGGTTTGATCATAAATGGTTTGACGTCAGCTTCAAGTGCTAATCTTAAAGCTTCGTTAGAACTGTCCAGAATCACGGGTACGTTATGCTTTGCCGCAACTTTTACCATCTTGGAGTAGAGGGCTGCTGACAAACCTTGAGGTAGACTTCCTGAAATCGTCACTAATGAGAATCCACTTACTTGTTCTTCGAAATGCTCCAAGAAGCTCTCCTCATCTGATTCAGAAAGGCTAGGACCTGATTCAAGAATTTCTGTTTGATCACCATCGTCATGCAAAATGGCGATGCAGTTACGTGATTCTTGATTGATTTTCATAAAAGCGTGATCGACTTTGTTTTCGTCGAGTTGGTTCAAGATATATTGACCGATAGTACCGCCAATAATACCTGAAGCCGTTACGGGAACATCTAATTGTTTGAGAACTCTAGTAACGTTTAAGCCTTTGCCACCAGCAGTTTTCGAAACTTCTTTGACACGGTTGACCGTATCGATCTTTAAATGTTCTAGTGGGTAAGAGATATCAACTGAAGGGTTCATTGTAATTGTAAGAACTGAATTACTCATTTAATTGAGCTCCTTTTTAGTCGTGGTAGTAGCCTTCATTCCAAAGTTTCATTTCGTGGTCGAAGAAGTGAGGATTGTCATGTTGTTCTGGGTTGTCATCATTTTCAACAGCGTCGATCTTCTTAACAAGATCATCATCTTGGCCTAAGTAATCAGCGGCTAAGAATGCCTTAACGATTTCTTCAGCAAGATGTTCACCGACAACGGCACCACCAAAGCTGATAACGTTAGCGTTAAGGTGTTCCTTAGCATACTTAGCAGTTGTTGTGTCAGCAACTAATGCAGCACGGATACCTTGGTTCTTGTCAGCAGCAGTTGAGATACCAACACCAGTACCACAAAGTACAACACCGTAGTCAGCTTTGCCATCACGAACAAGGTCAGCTACACGTAGGCCGTAGATTGGGTAATGTGTTCTTGTGTTGTCGTATGTACCAACATCGATGACTTCGTGGCCCATAGCTTTCAACATATCTGAAATTTGAATTTTAACATCTGTAACAATATGGTCGTTTCCTAATGCAATAATCATAAATTTATTTTCCTCCTACTTAAATTAACTTTCTTCGATTAAACTAATTTTTCAAGCATATCAAGACGGATTTGGTGACGTCCACCGGCGTAGTCAACACCTAAGTATTCGTCCACGATTGATTCAGCTCTCTTATTACCAACGATACCAGCACCCATTGCGATAGCCTTAGCACCATTGTGTTGTGTTGTCATATGAGCAGTGTTTTCTTCAGTAACATTAGCTGTGACCATGCCATGGATCTTGTTACTTGCCATGGCTGAGCCTGTACCGTATTCGTCGAACATAACACCACGGTCGGCCTTTTTGTCAAGAATGTAATGAGCTAATTCAGTAGATGAATCAACGAAATCAGCAGCTGGTTCTTCTGAAAGGTCAACGATTTCGTAATCCTTACCTTCGCCTTTTAAATAATTCTTGATGTATTCCTTCAATTCAAATCCTGCTTTGTCTGAAGCTAATGCAATCTTCATAAATTAATTCCTCCTATTATCATTGATAACTCTTACATATTGTTGATAGTAATCTAAAGTTTCATAAGAAGTGTTCTTGTTTGTGATCAGGTAATCGACATCATCTAAGCTGTAAAATGTATAAAAATCATTCCGATTCAACTTATATTTGTCAGCCACAATGTATTTTGTCTGTGAATTGTTTAAAGCAATGCTTTGGATACGACCTTCTTCAGTATTAGCGGTCATGATCTGAGAATTTTGAATACCGTTAACACCTACAAAAGCCTTATCGAATGTCAGTCCACTAACAGCATTACTTGCTAGTGCACCAATCAGTGTTCCCGATCTGCTTCTGTAAATTCCACCGGCTAAGATCAATTCGCATTGAGTATCGGCGTTATTAAAACTTTCAAAGACAGGAATACTTATGGTTACAACTCTCAAAGAATTAACATCCTTAATATAGGGAGCAATTAATTCTAATGTTGTACCAGGACCAACAAAGATAGTATCGAAGTTACGAATTTCATTGGCTGCTAACCTAGCTATTTCTTGTTTCTCCTTGATGTGAACTTCACGTTTTTCGATGTGTGAAGCTTCTTCTAATGGAGAAACATTAACCTTCTGAGCACCACCGTGAATTCTGATCAACTTACCAGATTCGGATAGCTCCTCAAGATCTCTGCGGATCGTCATATCAGAGACGTTGAGTAGAGAAGTTAAGTCGTTAACAGTAACGATATCGTTCTTATCTAATTCAGATATTATCTTTAGAAAGCGTTCCTTTTTTAACAAAAGACCACCTCTTTTTGTTTACTATTGTTCGTTACAAACACAATTTAGCATCTATATTGTTCGTTGTCAATGTTTTTTGACGCAGTTTTTAAAACCTTTTCATTGTGATAAAATTGCCATTATAGGAAGAAAGTAAGCATAAACATAAGTTTGACAATAATTGTTGACAATTTTTATGTTAGCGTTTACTATTGTCTTGTAAACAAAAACAAACAACCAATAGGCAGGTGGTGGCATTAATGAGCAATTTGGCTACTGATCCACTATTTAACGAAAACGAAGTATTTATTTCAAATGCTTCGAACCAAGAAGAGGTTTTTCGCGAAGTAGCTGAGTCTTTATATAAGAGGGATCTAGTAACAGAGGATTTCATTAATAATTTGCTGGAACGTGAGCAAAACTATCCAACCGGGATCGATATGTCAGTTGTATCACCAAAGATACCTAATATCGCAATTCCGCATACGGAGAGTGAATTCGTCAAAGCACGTATGATCGTTCCTATCAAATTAAACAACTCAATTTCTTTCCATAATATGATCGATCCATCGAAGGAATTTGAAGTTAAATTTTTATTCATGATCTTGAACAACGACCCAGAAGGACAATCAAATATCCTTGCTCAAATCATGGATTTCATGGCTCGTACGTCTGAAAACGAGTTGGTTTCATTCTTTAAGGCCAGCGATCCTAAGGATATTTATTCATTCTTAACTCGCAAATTTACGCAGTATGCAAAAGATAACAACTAATTAAAGGAGAGTGTTTATTATGTTCAAAATTTTAGCTGCTTGTGGTGCCGGAGTTAACTCAAGTCACCAAATCAAAGATGCTTTGGAAACAGAAATGGGCAACCGTGGATACGACGTTCAATGTGATGCCGTTATGGTTAAAGATATTACAGAAGATATGTTGGATGGTTACGACCTATTCACACCGATCGCCGCAACTGACTTGGGATTCGAACCTGCAGTTCCTATAGTTGATGCTGGTCCTATCTTATACAGAATGCCTGCCATGGCTGCACCTGTATACGACGCTGTTGAAAAGGTTATTAAAGAAAGCGGTAAGGGCTAAGATTTAGCCTTTTGCTTTAGGAATTCGGTTTTTTGTATTTGGCATTAAGATCTACCGACATAAAATTCTAGGGGGAAACAGATATGTCAGGAATAATTGATTTTGCCAATGCGATATTCAAACCTTTAATTGATTTAGGTGCTGCACCTATGATGTTAATCGTTTTGACTATCATTGCATTGGTCTTTAGAGTTAAATTCTCTAAGGCTTTGGAGGGTGGTATTAAATTAGCCATCGCTCTTACAGCTATCAGTGCCGTTATTGGATTGTTGACAACAGCCTTCCAAGACGCATTGAACGCCTTCGTTAAGTCAACTGGTATTCAACTATCAGTTACTGACTTGGGTTGGGCTCCATTAGCTACTATTACATGGGGTTCACCATATACTTTGTACTTCTTGTTGATCATGGTTATCGTCAACGTTGTTATGATCGTTATTAACAAGACAAACACATTGGATGTTGATATTTTCGATATTTGGCATCTAGCTTTCGTTGGATTGCTATCAATGTTCTTTGGAGCAAACCTACTTATCGCTACAGTTCTAGTCGTTTTCATTGGTACTTTGAAGATTATCAACTCAGACTTGATGAAACCTACTTTTAACGATCTACTTCATGCTCCAGCTTCAAACCCAATGACTACAACACATATGAACTACATGATGAATCCTATCATCATGGTCTTTGACAAGATTTTTGATGTTGTCTTCCCATGGTTAGACAAATTCGACTTCGATGCTGCCGCATTGAACAAGAAGATCGGTTTCTGGGGAAGCAAATTCGCCATTGGTGTTTACTTAGGTATCTTTATCGGATTACTTTCACACCAAGGTGTTAAAGAAATCTTTACACTATCATTTACAGCTGCTTTCTGTTTGGAACTATTCTCACTTATCGGTTCATGGTTTATCGCTGCCGTTGAACCATTGTCACAAGGTATCACAGACTTCGCTAACAAGAAACTTAAAGGTAGAACTATGAACGTTGGACTTGACTGGCCATTTATCGCTGGTCGTGCCGAAATGTGGGCTGCTGCTAACGTTCTTGCACCTATCATGTTACTTGAATCTCTAGTATTACCTGGAAACAAGATTTTACCTCTTGGTGGTATCATCGCCATGGGTGTTACACCAGCCTTGCTAGTTGTTACACGTGGTAAGATCGTTCGTATGATCGTTATCGGTGCTTTGGAACTACCAATCTTCCTATGGGCCGGTACATTATCAGCACCATTCGTTACAGAAACTGCTAAGAAACTTGGCGCATTCCCTAAGGGTCTTGCATCAGGAACAATGATTTCTCATTCAACAATGGAAGGTCCAGTTGAAAAATTCTTGGCTTACCTTGTTGGTAACGCATCTAAGGGACAAATCACATTTGTACTTTACGCTGCACTTGCAATCGCCGCATACCTATTAGTATTTATCTGGTACGCACACGAAATGAAGAAGAGAAACAAAATCTATGCTGACGAAGCTGCTGCTGCAAAATAGTCAGATATAACTAAAATAAGACGAAAAGCCAATTTGGTTTTCGTCTTATTTTTTTACTTCTGATCATCACAGTATTGGTTGTAACAAATATCGCTGACAGGAATCCAGACCTCCATGAAACGCTGACGGATGTCGTGGTCGTGACAACGCAGTAAGACTCTACCAAATGGATCACCGACTATCTCTAATCTGTACTGATTTTGATATTGTTCTAATAGATCATTGAAGCGTGGTTGGAGTTCGTTCTCAGGTCCGGCATCAAAAATACAGTGTAAGGAATAAGTTGGAATCAAGTAGGACACGAAGGTATCTTTTTCAGCAGCGAGTGTGACGATGCCCCATTTGCAGTCGGTTGCTCGTTTTTTATCTAAGTGTAGAATGAAACCAGCCATGAAATCTGATGAAGGGTGAAGTAACTGTAATGTTTCGTTGGTATCTTCGAGTGATTTAGTGGTTCCGTAGTTTTTTAATTCATCAAAGACCATCGCAGGACTGATTACAAATTCTGGTTGGTTGAGATTTTGCTTGAGTTTAACGATATTGGCTTGTAATTGTGATATTTTTAACAATGATCGCTGATATTCGTTGATTTTTTGTTGGATCACAATTTTTTGCGATGCTAATGAAGACAATATCTCGTCAGGGTTATTTTTAGTCACTAATTGTGATAATTTTTCTAACGAGAAACCATACTGTCGGTACTGTATAACGTCAGCGACTTGATTTATTTCAGGATAACCGTAGTATCTGTATCCGTTGCTAGGATCTTTGATCGAAGTAATTATATGTTTCTGTTCGTAGAATCGAACGGTTTCTTTCGAAATATTAAAGTAATTCGCTATGTCACCAATTTTAAAATAATCGATAAGATATCACTCCTTTGAGTAAAAAATCACAAATAATGATTGACCTTGTAGTTACTACATACTATATAACGGACTTATACATAAATCTAGAAGTCTGTGGAGGTATATCTGATGTATCTGAAGAAATTGTTTACACCATATAAAATCAATCAATGTGAAATCAAAAATCGTTTTGTTGTTCCAGCTATGGTCACGAATATGTGTGATGAAGATGGTAATGTAACGGATGAATTTATTAAGTATCACGAAGCCAAGGCTCGTGGTGGCTTTGGTCTGATCATTACTGAAGATTACGGAATCAATCCTCACGGGGTCGGATACAAGAATTGTGTTCGTCTCTATAAAGAATCACAAGTTGCTGACAATAAGAAGTTAACAGACACGATTCATCAATACGGGACTAAGATATTTGCACAAGTTTTCCATCCCGGTCGCCAGACTAACTCCAGCGTCAATGGCGGAGTTCAACCAGTCGCTTCTTCTCGGATTCCAGACCCATTCAACCGTGAGATACCACACGAACTGACCGTAGACGAGATTCATCAAATAGTTAAGGAATTTGGTAATACCGCTCGTTTACTGAAGAAATCAGGCTTTGACGGTATCGAATTGCACTTGGCTCATGGATATTTACTAGCCGGATTCTTGAGTACGAGACAAAACAGACGTAGTGATGAATACGGTGGCTGTTTTGAGAATAGAATCAGGATCATTAAGGAGATCTACAATGAGATTCGTTCACAAGTCGGAGTGGATTTCCCAGTAACCGCACGTCTCTCGCTGACTGAAGATACTGTCGATGGTCGTCAGATGGCTGAAACCATGATGATAGTTAAGTATTTAGAGCAGCTGGGCTTTGATGCTTTGAACTTATCCAACGGTGAATATACGTCGTTTGCTCCTGAAGTTATTTCTTCATCGTTCACTCCAAGAGGTTATAACGAAGTCAACGCCAAGCGTGTGAGATCGTTGGTCGATATACCATTGATCATTGCCAACGGTATCAATGACCCAGCAATGGCTGAAAATGTCTTGGATCAAAATATTTGTGATTTTGTAGGCATGGCTAGAGAGTCTCTAGCAGATCCGGAGATGCCAAACAAAGCTGCTACAGGTAGACTCGGTGACATCAACTTGTGCATTCGTTGTTTGCAAGGTTGCGAAGGTAGCTTACTCTACGGTCAATCTATCAAGTGTCTAGTTAATCCAGAAATTGTCCATGAGACGGAATATACTTTTGACGAGAACAAGCCGGCCAAAAATATCTTAGTCATCGGCGGTGGCCCAGCAGGTATGGAAGCAGCCATCAGTGCTAGACGACAAGGTAACGATGTAACCCTATGGGAAGCTACAGATGAATTAGGTGGCGAGTTTGTTTCAGCCACTTATCCACCAGCTAAAGGTGAATATGCCAGTTTCTTAGTTTTCCTACGCAAACAATTAAATATCTTAGGTGTTAATGTTGTGATGAATCACGCAGCCACGGTCGATTCAGTTCTCAAATTCAATGCTGACAAGGTTATCGTCGCTACTGGTGGTGACCCTAACAAGCCTGATCTTCCGGGTATCAATGGCGACAATATTCATTTTTCAAAAGATGTCTTGTTAGGTGAAGCACCAATAGCTGGTAATATCGTCGTTGTCGGTGGTGGTGAAGTCGGGACTGAGACGGCAATGTACTTGGCAGATACTGAACGCGGCAATATCACTATCATAGAAATGACTGGTGATATCAATGCCGGTATCGCTAGAACTGTTCCAACGAAGAAATTCTTCCGTGATCATGAGGTCAAGGTTATCACCAACGCTTCAGTCGAAAAATTCGACGCGGGAGATGTCGTCATCGATCATCGAGGAACTGATGAGGTGATTCCGGCAGATGAGATCGTCTTGGCGATGGGTTATCACTCTGACGATGAACTTTTGAAGTCGTTGCAAGATAAAGTAGACAACGTAGTCGCAGTTGGTGATGTAGTTCAAGCTAGAAATGCTTTAGATGCTGCTGCGGAAGGATTCAAAGCCGGGTATTATGCTTAATAAATAATTTAATTTTAAATATGAGTGAAAAGCCACGGATGATTATCTGTGGTTTTTTGTTTATGATAAATTTATTTATCTAAACTGACCTTAAAAATTCATATTTATGCGTTATTATAATCATGTTGTATACTATCCAATTTGTATAGTTAGCTTTCGATCGGGGGTTATCTTAATGAGGAAAATAAATAAATTCATGCTATCGTTTTTAATTATTATTATTTATTTGATACCGCTTGTTTTGGTGCGCAATAATGTCAGAGCTGAAACTGCCAGCACTTCCGCAAGTATTGGTACGACTATGACTGATAACGATAATTATAAAGTAACGCTCCATTATCAACTGACCGATGCCGGTAATCAACTAGTACTGTATTCACCAGACTATGACAATTTGGATATTGACTATCTCAAGTCAGAATTAGGTGACGACAATGTCATCACCAATAAGGCTTCACGCTATGTCATCGTTAACCTCCAAAAAAACATGAATAGCGACTACGCTGGCTCGTTTAATGTGGAAATGAACCAGGCCTCGGTTGATAATTTAGTTGTTCGGGATATGAGCAACAATAACTTAGCCATCAAGGATTTAGCTAAGATCGATGCGACTAATTTGATGCAGGCAACTAATATCGAGGTTTCCAATAAACCGGTTTTGAACTTGACTAAGCCAGGTACGGCCACTGATCCAGTCAGTACCAGTACCAGCTATGAAGTCAGTGGTAGCTGGTATGATTACGACAGTCAGCAGGTAGGGTTGTATTATAGTGTCGATGATAATGATTCCTCCAAGGCTTCCAAAATAACTGACTATACGCAATCCGCAACTGAAGGCCACGATTTAGTAGTGCATTCACTGGATGAAAAAATCGATCTGACCGGCCAAACTGGTAATCATACGATTTATTTTTGGATGAAAGATACCGACGGTAATTGGTCACAGGCAGGCAGTAGCGTGGTTGATGTGGCATCTAAGAGGGTCGCTTATTCAGGATTTATGGCAGCCAGTGCCTTATTGGCTAAAGAGGCCACGATTACCGCACCGGCTATTACACTGAATAATCCAGGTACAAAAGACAATCCTACTCAGATTACTTATGATAACGATTATACGATCAGTGGAACTTGGAATAGTGCTACTAGCAACACTTGTACGATTTATTATCAAATTAATAATACTAACAAGGAAAAATGGTTAGAGTTAGCAACTTTTACTGGAACTATTGGTGCTAATAATACCTTCACGGTTAAAATTCCGTCATCAGTAATTAATGGTCTGTCAGCTGGAAAGACACCGATTTACTTCAACAGTTCTAATGAAACTTCGACAATGGCCGAAGTGAGTTACGTACACTTAGATTTGTTCCATTCTTTGAGCATTGCGTCACCAGCGACTAATACCTCGGCAGAGAAACCTTACTATGCTAGAGGTAGTACTTTACCATTAACAATAAATTATTCTGCTAATGGCAGCACTGATTTTGCTTTCAAAGTCGATGGTAGTGGAGCGTATGCAAAATTGCCTACAGTAAGCGGTAGTTTAGTTACTATAGACGGCACAAGAAAATATAATATCGATCTAGCCGCAATGAAGGATCCTAACGACCCTAACGGTGGGACGATCAATATGGGTGATAGTCGAGTTCACAAGGCGGTTCTGACGATGACGGTCAAAGACTCACAGTCAATCGAATCGGTTACGGAAAGTGTCGACTTCTATTTCGTCGTCGGTTCGGACTTCACCGTCACCGCACCGACGATCGACTTTGGAACGCACGCTTACGGCAGCGGTGACAACAATGGGGATGTCACTGCCAAACCGACGATCAGTGGGGACTCGTTGACGGTCTATGACGGTAATTTGCCATCTACGACGGGCACTGACAGCGACATTCAATTGACATTATCTTCCTCAAAATTCGTCAACAGTAGTAATGGTAATACGCTGAATGCTGATTTGTACTGGGGTAACACCCTAGTCAGTGGCTCCTCCACGCCAGTTGTAGTTGGATATATGGATCCACCGACAGTTGATTCACCAGCATTCAAAAATTTTGACAGCGAACTGGAGGATAACATGCGACTCAAGTTCAGCGTCTTGGACAACAGTTCCGGTCAGTACAACTCAACCTTCACTTGGACGGCGGTCGACAGTATCAAATAGACTATTTATAAGCTTCTCAGATTAGACTTTTAGCTAATTTTGAGGGCTTTTTTTGTTGGCAAATAGTCAATAAAGACATTTTTATTTGTGAAATAGTGATAATGTTCACTATTAATATAAATTGATTTTCTGAAATAAAATAGCCTTAGTATATCCTTTTACAAATATAGTTTCAGGACATATAATTACTTCATCAACGCTTGATATGGCGGGGATATAAAAGATAATTAATTAATGTAAAATCATTATAATTATTTTCATAAAAAGCAATACAAAATAAGTCAAGTCACCTATAATGAAAGTACGAATGGATAAAGCTCAAAGATTCACATTATTTTCGAGGGAAGTGATTAATTTGGTATTAGATGAAAAAATAACCGAAGACAGTTACTTGTTCAATACTGGCAATTCTTTTAAGAGTTATGAATTCCTAGGCTGTCATGTTTTAGAAAATATTACCGTGTTCAATATTTGGGCACCACATGCCAAATCAGTTGCAGTGGTCGGAGATTTTAACGGATGGAAAGACGCTGAATTAGCAAAAGTCGGTAATACCGGAATTTGGCATGGGGAATTCAGCGGCGTATCACCGGGGAGCTTGTACAAATATGCAGTCGTTGGGCCAGATGGAACGAGACAACTAAAGATCGATCCATACGCCCGTCAATTTGAAAGAAAACCCGGTGATGCGGCCGTTGTCACAGCACCAGTAGATAAAAAGTGGCACGACAGCTTGTGGTTAGCGCGCCGCAAACGCAGTGACATCAAAAAACGTCCGTTGAATATTTATGAAGTGCATTTGGGTTCTTGGCGGCGTCATGATGACGACAGTTACTATACTTACGCAGAAATTGCGCAAGAATTGATCCCGTACGTCAAACAAATGGGTTACACGCACATCGAATTGATGCCCGTCATGGAACACTTGTTGGATGCATCTTGGGGTTATCAACAGCTAGGTTATTTCGCTACGACTAGTCGCTTCGGGAAGTTTGAGCAATTCTTGGACTTCGTTGATGAATGTCACAAGAATAATATCGGTGTGATCGTGGATTGGGTCCCAGGACATTTCATTAGAAACTACGATGCTCTGTATCAATACGACGGTACGCCAACTTATGAATATCAGGACAGTAATCGAGCTAATAACAGCCGCTGGGGGGCGTGGAATTTTGACCTTGGTAAGTCACAAGTTCAAAGTTTCTTGATCTCGAGTGCATTTTATTGGTTGGAAGATTGTCACTTAGATGGTCTGCGTGTTGATGCCGTCTCAAGTATGCTCTATCTGGATTATGATGATGGAAAAGAAGGTATCACTAATGATAAAGGTGATAATCGTAATTTAGAGGGTATTGGTTTCTTACAGAGATTGAATCAAACGATCCATCAGGCACATCCAGATGCGCTGATGATAGCAGAAGAATCCTCTGCATATGCAGGGGTGACTGATTCTGTTGACAATGGTGGCTTAGGATTTGATTATAAGTGGAATCTAGGCTGGATGCATGACACGTTGAAGTTCTTTGAAATGGATCCGCTCTATCGTCACGACCATTTCAACCTGTTGACCTTCGCCTTCGTCTATATGTATAACGAAAAATTTATTCTGCCATTTTCACACGACGAAGTTGTTCACGGAAAGAAGTCACTGATGCACAAAATGCCGGGTGATCGTTATAACCAATTTGCCAACTTGCGTACTTTACTGACTTATTTGGCTGCCTTTCCCGGTAAAAAATTGACCTTCATGGGTTCTGAATGGGGACAATTTTTGGAGTGGCGCGATTGGAGTCAACTCGAGTGGGTCGACTTGAAAGATCCGCTCAATCATAAGATGCAAATATTCACCGAAGCTTTGAACCAAATTTATCATGATAACCGCCCACTGTGGGAGGAAGATCATCAACCATCTGGTCTGATCTACTCCAATACCGACGATGCGCAAAACTCGACGATGGGCTTCATTCGGCAAGGTAAACGCAAGCGTCAATTCGTTGTCGCTACATTTAACTTCGTACCAGTTGAGAAGAAGCAATATCGCATTGGTGTGCCATTTGTTGGCGAGTATGAATTAGTGCTCAATACTGAAGATGAACGTTTCGGCGGGACTTGGACACAGTTAGAGACCCACTTTACGGCAGAAGCAACACCGTTCAATGGGCAGCCAGCAAGTTTCACCACGACTTTGCCAGCAATGGGAGCGTTATTGATTAAACCAATCAAATTGAAATAGGGGTGAGTTACTATGACCGAAAAAAATGAAATGTTAGCAATGATTTTGGCAGGTGGACAAGGTACACGTCTAGGTAAGTTGACTAAGTCGACTGCCAAACCAGCGATTCCATTCGGGGGACGCTATCGTATTATTGATTTTACTTTGAGTAATTGTGCCAACTCAGGTGTCAATACAGTCGGTGTAGTTACTCAATATCAACCACTCGAACTGAATGCTCATATCGGCAACGGTTCTAGTTGGGGATTAGATGACCAAAATGGTGGGGTAACCGTATTACAACCATTTTCTTCTAGTGAAGGTGAGAAGTTCTTCGAAGGAACGGCTCACGCCATCTATCAAAATATTGAATATATCGACCAACAGAATCCGGAATACTTATTGATTCTCTCAGGGGATCATATTTACAAGATGGATTATGGTGCCATGCTCGACTATCACAAATCAAAAAAAGCCTCACTAACAGTGGGGGTCATTCCGGTATCGATGGAGGAAGCTAAGCGTTTTGGAATAATGAATACTGATGAGACTGAACGTATCATCGAGTTTGAAGAAAAACCAGAACATCCTAAGAGTAATAAAGCTTCGATGGGGATTTATATTTTTAACTGGGCGACATTGAGAAATTATTTAACGACTAGTTTCAACACGAACAAGTCACTGGAAGATTTCGGTAAGAACGTTATCCCAATGTACTTGGCAAACAATGAATCAGCCTACGCTTATGCCTTTGAAGGCTACTGGCGCGATGTGGGTACGATCCACAGTCTCTGGCAAGCTAATATGGAATTCCTTTCACCACACAATAGCCTGAACATTGGTGATCGTAACTGGCGGATCAATTCCAAGGTTCAAGTACTGCCACCAATGTTCTTGACTAGCACCAGCAATGTCAATAATTCGATGATCGTTGACAGTTGCTACGTTGCAGGTGAGGTCGATCATTCGATCTTGTCACAGGGAGTCTCTGTCGGGACTGGTAGTCGGATCGTTGACAGTATGATCATGCCAGGCGCTACGATCGGTAAAGATGTAGTGATCGACCACGCTTTAGTGGGTGAAGAAGCTGTCGTAGGTGATGGAGCTGAGGTTCTAGGAACAGAAGAAAATATCGCCGTCGTAGGTTACGGCGAAGTTCTGGGGGTTAAGAAACCATGAAACATAATAGTGTATGTGCCATCATTAATTTAGTTGAGCCATGGGAGAAATTACAACCGTTGACCGACGCACGTCCAGTGGGGACTTTACCTTTTGGCGGCCGTTATCGTCTCCTGGACTTTCCACTTTCAAGTATCGCAAATGCGGGTATCCAAAACGTTATGATCGCATCGCCACGTTCGGGACGTTCGGTCTCAGATCACATCCGGAGTGGTAATGACTGGAATCTCGACACCATCCGTGGAGGATTATTCAATTTCCCGTACAATGACTTGTCACTAGTAGTGCCAGAGGAGAAGAAAAATCTGATGCGTCATTATTATGATAATGCCATTTTGTTCTTAAAACGCAGTAACAGTGAGTATACTGTCGTTATGGGTACTAGAAACATCTGTAACATTGACCTCAAGGCTTTGTTGCGCTATCACAAAGAACGTGATAATCAAGTTACGACTGTTTATAAGAGCGTTGACGCTGCCGAAGTCAAGCCATCCAATACCGTCTTGGAGTTGACGGAGAATGGCATGGCAACTTCAGTTGTACCAGCTTCTAAGACGGTTCCTTCAAGTGAAGGTAAGTTAGCCAAGGACTTGAATATTTACTTGATGAGTACGATCGATCTAGTGGATATCTTGAAAGAAGCTAATCAGCGCGGTGACTTGATCAGCTTGGATCGCTTGATGAAGCGCGCCGTTATTCAGCACAACGCCAATGCGTTTGAGTACACTGGCTTTTATGCCAATATTCACGATGTCGGCAGTTTCTACAAGGGCAATATGTCAATTTTACAAGAAGATAATTTCCGAGCCTTGTTTTATAGTCAACGTCAAATCTATACTAAGGTCAAAAATGAAATTCCAACCTTTTTTGCGAAGAGCTCACAAGTCAAAGGTAGCTTGTGTGGAACTGGTGGTTACATCGAAGGCAAAGTCGACCATTCAGTTATTTTTCGTAATGTCTTCATCAATCGTAATAGTGAGATCAGAGATTCGGTCATCATGCAAGGTACTCGGATCGGCGTAGGTACGACGATCGAAAATGCCGTCATCGACAAGAACGTTGTCATCGGTCCTAATCTCGAATTGAAGGGCACGCCGGAGAAGCCACTAGTGATCGGCAAAGGTAAGAGAATTTTCAGACAGGCGGAGGTAACTAATGAGTAAAGTTTTGTTTGCGGCTGCAGAAGCTGCACCTTTTTACAAGACTGGCGGTCTAGGTGATGTCAGCTTGGCATTGCCCAAAGCACTGATTCAAGCGGGAGTGGATCTGAGAGTCGTGATACCTTACCACAAGCATCTTTTTCCTCAGAAATATTTAGCTGACGTCAAAGAACTGACTTATTTCCAAATTCAAGTCGGATCACAGTCGAAATATTGCGGTATCAAGACACTAAAATTGAATGGGATCGAATATTACTTGATCGACAATGAAGAATATTTTGGTCGTGATGGACTCTACGGTTACTGGGATGACGGCGAGCGTTTTGCTTTCTTCCAGCTGGCCATCTGTGAAATGTTGGAGAAGATCAATTATATTCCAAACGTTATCCATTGCAACGATTGGCATACGGCCTTTATTCCGGTATTGATGAGGGATAAGTACAATTGGATCGAAGCGTACAAACACATCAAGACTGTTTTGACGATTCACAATATTCAATTCCAAGGGATCTATAATCCAGCCATTTTGGGAAACTTATTCGGCATCGGCATGCGGACTTTTGATGAAGGTACGACGGAATTTTATGGAAATGTTAATTTTATGAAGGGTGGTATTTACTGCGCGGATGCTGTTACGACAGTTTCACCTAGCTACGCGGAAGAGATACAGACACCTGAATTTGGCGAGAGCTTAGACGGTATTTTGAGAGATAATTCCTACAAGTTACAAGGTATCATCAATGGGATCGACACGCAGCTCTATGATCCGGCAACTGATCCTAATATTTATTCACATTACCAAGTGGATGATATGACTAATAAGCGGAAGAACAAGTTAGAATTACAAAAATCTCTAGGGCTTCCACAAGTCGATGTGCCCGTTTTTGCGGTAGTATCTAGGTTGACTAGACAGAAGGGCATGGACTTGTTATTGGATGTACTGGATGAGTTCTTACATGACCATGACGCACAAGTTGTCGTCTTAGGGACAGGGGACCCAGATTTGGAAGCTGGTTTTAGAGGTTACCAAGCGGCTTTTAAAAAGCAGTTTGTAGCTGACATCGACTTTGATGTGAAGTTAGCACAACAGATCTATGCTGGAAGTGACATGTTCATCATGCCTTCAGCGTTTGAACCTTGTGGATTGTCACAGATGATGGCAATGAGATACGGCAGTGTGCCGATCGTCCACGCTGTTGGTGGGTTACGTGACACAGTCAAACCTTACAATCACTTTACCGGTGCAGGGACTGGTTTTGACTTTGATGACTATCGCTCTGAAGTTTTAGGCAAGATGATGAATAAAGCATTTGACTTGTATCTCAATGATCCAAAAGCTTGGCAGAAGATCAGATTCCAAGGGATGAAACAGGATTTTGGTTGGGAAAGATCCGCAAATAAATACCGCCAGTTATATAAAGAAGTATCACAATAATAATGTCCTAGCGGTTGATGGGAGTTGTAAACATGAAATTGGATGAAACAAAATTTACTACAGATTTTATCAACGAAGTTAAAGCTACTTATGCCATCGACATCAAGGACTCTTCATCATTAGAACAGCTCATGGTATTAGGTAACCTAATTAAGCGTTATGACAGCAATAATTGGAAAAATACTAGTAAGAAATATCGTCAGATGGACAGTAAGGAAGTTTATTATTTCTCGATCGAATTTTTACCCGGTCGTCTGATGAAGTCCAATCTGCTTAACTTGGGCATCCTCGATACGGTGCGAAATGGATTGAAAAAACTCGGATTAGACTTTGAAACAATCTGTCGTTCTGAACCTGATCCCGGTCTAGGTAACGGTGGCTTAGGGAGATTAGCGGCCGCATACTTAGATTCGATGGCTAGTATCGGATTGGCAGGTAACGGTAATGGTATCAGATATCGTTACGGCTTGTTCAAGCAAGTCTTCATGAATGGTTATCAAGTTGAATTGCCTGACGATTGGCTGCGAAACGGTAATGTTTGGGAGATCAGACGTGAGAATCGAGCTTGCTTAGTCAGATTCGGTGGACACGTCTGGCTCCAAAAACAATCTGATGGTAAGTTACGCCCAGTCTATGATCAGACTGATGACGTCCTCGCGGTACCGTATGATGTAGGAATCGTAGGCTATCACAACGACGTTACTAATACGATGAGATTGTGGTCAGCTGAATTACCTCCAAGTGCTGATCAAAATTTCTATTCACAAGCACGACGTGATCGAATCGATCAAATAACCGAAGTCTTATATCCAGATGATTCGAATATTGCTGGTCGTTCACTGCGCTTGCGTCAAGAATATTTCTTCTCCTCTGCTGGAGTACAGAGCATCGTTCGACATTACAATCTGGATAATTTAACGATCAATGACTTTGCCCGCAAAGTCGCCATTCACATCAATGATACTCATCCGACCTTGGTTATTCCGGAATTAATGCGGATATTGTTGGATGAATACGATTGTTCATGGGAAAAGGCTTGGCAGATCACTGTTGCAACGATGAGTTATACCAATCACACGATTATGCAAGAAGCACTGGAAACCTGGCCGATCGATATGTTTAAAGGCCTCTTGCCACGGATCTACCAGATCGTCGAAGAAATTGACCGACGTTATCGTAAAGAAAAAATTCCGATTTTCGGTGAAAATACTGTCGATAAGACTGCTCCACTAGGCAATGGTCAAGTGAGAATGGCATACTTGGCAGTCATCGGAAGTCACAGTGTCAATGGTGTAGCGCCGTTACACACAGAATTATTGAAGAAAGATGTACTGTCCGACTTGTATCGGATCTATCCTGAACGTTTCAACAATAAGACGAATGGCATCACTGGTCGGCGCTGGTTACAGTTGGCCAACGAACCACTATCCAACTTGATCGATTCGAAGATCGGTGAGACTTGGCGTTCTAATCCTAAGCAACTGCAAACTTTGACAGCTTTCAAAGATGACGATGACTTCTTGAAAAAACTGACTGAAGTTAAGATTGAGAACAAGCAGAGATTAGCACAATATGTCAACGATGATCTGGGCATCCAGATCAGGACCGATGCGATCTATGACGTTCAGATCAAACGGCTGCACGCATATAAACGTCAACTGCTACACGTTTTAGAGATAATCCGTGAGTATCTGGATATCAAGGACCATCCACAAAAGGCAGTGATACCAAGAGTCCACTTCTTCGGCGCCAAAGCGGCACCTAGCTATCACTATGCGAAGTCGGTTATCAAGCTGATCAATGCTCTCGCTGATCTAGTAAACAACGATACCGTTGTCAGAGATAAGCTAAAGGTCGTCTTCATTCCCAATTACGGAGTTTCACTAGGCGAGCTGATAATCCCTGCCGCTGATATCAGTGAACAGATATCTACTGCCTCTAAGGAAGCCTCCGGTACTAGCAATATGAAGTTGATGACTAATGGTGCTCTGTCACTAGCTACAATGGATGGTGCCAATATCGATATCATCGAAGCCGCTGGTATCGAAAATGAATATACCTTCGGTCTGACAGCTGATGATGTCTATGGCTATTACAATCGTGGTGACTATCACGCAGCTCAGTTCTATGATAATAACCCTGAGTTACAGCGTGTATTAGAGACGCTAGTCGATGGGACTATCCCTGGTATCTCAACTGAAGGACACGAGATATACGATTCATTACTGCGTTATAACGATGAATATTTCGTTTTAGCAGATTACGCTGATTATGTACAAAAACAAAAACAGATCAATCAAGATTTTACAGACAAAAGAACTTGGGAACAAAAATCATTAGCTAATATCGCGGCCTCTGGCACATTCTCATCTGACTATGCAGTCGCAAGATATGGTGAGGATATTTGGCAAGTACCGTATGATCGGATATTGAAGTAGTGAGGAGGAATCGCACAATTGAGTATTGTAGTTAAATATGATTCTTTTCAAACGACTGATAAATCCCCTTTTGGAGCGATCGAGAAATTAACGAAAGTAAAATTCAAGGTCAAAGTCCATGCCAGCGACGAGATCGAAAAGGTCATCTTGCATGTAGCTCAAGATGGACATTGGGATACGGAAGATCAAGTCTTGATGCAGATGCACGCACCGTATTATTGTGCAGAATTCGTTCCTAACAATGCTAGTTTGTATTTTTATTATTTTGAAGTCATAGCAGAAACAGAACGGTGTTTTTATGGCTGTTCCAATGGTGGTTTTGGTGGCGAGGGAGTTATTTACAATTCGCGGACCGATGTTCAAATGTATCAACTGACCGTGATCGATCACGTTGAGCCGATTCCAGAATGGTATCATCACGGGCTTGCTTATCAGATATTTGTTGATCGCTTTAACAATGGTAATCTGGATGGACATGTTAATAGTCCCAAACCGAATAGTTTTATTTATGGACAAAAGACGGACTTACCTATGTATATCCGCAACAAAAAGCAAGAAGTAGTCCGTTGGGACTTCTTCGGTGGTAATCTACGTGGTATCGAAGCTAAACTGCCGTATTTGAAACAATTAGGTGTAACGGTGATTTACTTGAGTCCGATTTTTGAGGCCATGAGTAATCACCGTTATGATACGGGAGACTATTTGAAGATCGACCCAGTTCTAGGAACGTTGGCTGACTTCGATCATCTAGTACAGTCGATCCATGCCGCGGGGATGTATTTGATTTTGGATGGCGTCTTCAATCATGTTGGCGTCAACTCTCGTTACTTCAATCAGAGCGGTTATTATCATACTGTGGGTGCTGAACAGTCGATCGACAGCCCGTACTATCCTTGGTTCACTTTTACTAAGTATCCACATGAGTATGACAGTTGGTGGGGCGTCACCGATCTGCCGACGGTTAATAAAAATAATTTAGATTTTCAAAAATTTATTTATGCTGGTAAAAATTCTGTTATCGACTATTGGACAGCTCGTGGAGTCGATGGCTGGAGGTTAGATGTCGCGGATGAATTGCCGGATGAGTTCATTCGAGGGATTCGTCAAGCCTTGGATCGTTATCCAGATAAGGTTTTGATCGGTGAAGTTTGGGAAGACGCCTCACATAAAGTAGCTTATGGGAAACGGCGCCATTATCTTGAAGGTGGCATGTTGCAGGCGGTTATGAATTATCCTTTGCGTAAACTGATCATTCGCGTTTTGACGGGGGATTTGAAACCATCAGAGTGGTGGTTAGAATTTATGACTCTGAAAGAAAACTATCCGCAGACAGTCTTTAATTATAATTTTAATAACATTGGTAGCCACGATACTGAGCGTATCTTGACGATGTTACATGGTAACCGTGAGTGGTTACGTCAAGCGTTTGGGATGCTGTTCACCATGCCGGGTGTACCTTGTGTTTATTATGGAGATGAGGCAGGATTGACTGGTGGGAAGGATCCTGAGAACCGTGCCTACTTCCCGTGGGATCATACCGATTTATCTATCCAAACCATGGTACTCAAATGGTATCAGTGGCGCAGTGCGCATTCGTGGCTCAATGAAGCCGAACTGGCACCTTTTTACTTAGGCAATTACGGGATCGGTTTCGTTTATTGGTGCGATGATAAGCAAGTATTATTAGTTTTGAACACTTCTCCCAATTCGCGTGAAGTGCAAGCAAACGACCTAATGCTTGATGTCGTACCGGGAGATACGGCCGCCGACATCAAGAAATGCTTAGTTGGCAAAGTTTTAACTAAGTCTGATATTCTTGTGTTGGAAGATTTTTAGAAAAAAATAAAGCATCGCTATTCTCATTTCTAGTTTATAGAAGTATGAGAGTAGTGATGCTTTTTTGTATTAATCGTTAAAATTATCGTTTTCAACATCTTTAATAAATGTCTTCAAATGATCAAAGTAAACGGGCGCATTATCGATCATATGATGGTGACCACCATTTGGTGTCGTAACTAAGCGAGCATGAGGGATTTCCTTTTGCATGATCGCAGCTGTATCAAGTGGCATTGTTTCATGTTCACCAAATGTCAAAAGTGTTGGGACTGTGATTTCTTTGAGGTGCTTTCTGAAATGCCAGTCCTTGAGTTTACCAGTGATAACGAATTCGTTGTCACCTTGGAAGACGCCGTAGATAGCAGTAGCAGTCGTGTCGATCAAATGTCTGATTGCTGTGGGTTGTTTGCGATCGATATATTCAGCGTTCAAAACGTCAACGTAGCTCTGGTAAGTAGGATCGGAGAGGTTGTTTTCAGCTTCGATATTTTTCATATACTCAACTTTTTCGGGACCGAGTGCGTCCATACGACACTGGTTGATACTTCTTACATAGTCATCGATTTCGTCGACCATACTTGAGATGATAGCACCTTTGAGATGTTGACCATATTTAGCAGCGTACATTTGAACTAGAGCGCCACCCCATGATTGTCCGATTAGATAGAAGTTATCCAATCCTAATTTTTGCCTTACTTCTTCAACTTCATCAACGAAGTATTCGTAAGTCAAATACTTGTCAGCAATTGCAGGATCACTATAGTCAGGTTGATCTGAATACCATGAACCTAATTGGTCATACATCGATACTTGGACACCTAAGTCAGACAGCTTGTCGCCGAAGTTCTCCCAATATTCGTGGTTTCCACCGGGTCCGCCGTGTAGGCAAAGTAATTGGATGTCGCCGTGACCTTGTGTGTTGGTCCATAAATGGTAGCCATTATCAAGAGTGATAATTGTTGTACCTTGTTTCATAAGATTTCACCTTCCTGAATGTAATGCTACTAGTATATAACCTAAATACTAATCAATTCAAACATTTTGTAATGTTTTTTTAATCAACTTAATTTAAAACTATTTTATTACTAAGATTTATTAGATTAGGTTACTGATATATAGCTAATTACGCTAGCGCTTACAACGAAAAGACGAATCGTCAAATTATAAAAGTAAGCTTAGATATTAGAATTTCTACATAATTGATACATTATTGATTAAAATCAATAAAAAGTGCTCACTATTTCTGTTACCGTGTATTATGATGAGTAGATGAGTTAAAATATGATAAAATTTATATGCTTGGGGGCGATACGATGAAGAAAAGTTTAATCAGATTCTTAGTCGTTGTCGTGTTACTCGGAGGAGTGACCACGATGGCTGAAGGTAATTCTTCAGTATCAACTACACAAGTTGCACAAGCTTCCTCAGATACTACTAGTTCACAAAGTATCTCGTACGCTGTAAATAAAAGTGGAACTAATGCTGTTGATGCTGATAGCGTCTATTTTATCAATGATGCTAAAATAGCACAGAATGATGATGGAACTTACAAAATAACTCTGACGATGAAACTTCCTAAATTAAAATCATTGTCAGTAACTACGATCGATGGACAAACACCAGTAACTTCGACCTACTCTGATGACAGTGGCACGTCTTATCAAGAGGTCAGCTTCAATGTTAATAGTTTGGATGATCTGAATAATACTATTTCAGGGACATTGGAGTCTAAGACGAAGCTCTTTAATGTTGAATTAACTAAGTCAAATCTTGACTTTAAGTTTAATACAGCCACAGCCACTGGCTCCAACAATAGTAGAAGTACCTTGCTAGATAATCTTAAATCTATCACTGAAGCAGATAAGTCCACAGCTCAGACGACGGATAAACAACCACTAGTATCTAATTATTCTTCTTCTGGAAATGTAATTATTGAAAAGCCTACATCAACAACTACTATCTCGAAGAATAATGATGGTCAAAGTATTACTTACAAGGTAGTCAAAAATGACAATAGTGGTTCTGCCGCTGCTAATTACTTAACGAACACAGCTACGATCACGCCAAATGCCGACGGTACTTACAACATCGCCATGACGATCGCCTATAACAAGAAGTTAGGTGATTCTGCCGTCAAGATCAATATGATCAACAATCAGACGGTCGATCCGGATAGTATTTTTCAATATACCAAAGGTGACAATAACTACTTGAAGTTTAACTTCAATATCGACAGTTTGGATGATTTGAGCAATCTGATCCCAGGACAATTGAGCTTACTCAGTCCTGATTACGGATTGGATTCACTGTTAGATTTCAATTTGGACTTTGATGGTTTGTCGTCACTAGACTTATCTAATCTAGTCAATACTTCAGATTTGTCGAGCATGATGAACGACTTGAAGAATCTATCCAGTGACTTGAAGTCGCTCCAAAATGGTACGGCACAGACAGAGACGGATGCTAGTTCAGCTAATGATACGCAGCAAGTCCTACCTAAGACCGGTAACGTTCCAGACTATGGTTTGAGCTTGATCGGTTTGACACTGATAGTATCTTGGGGTGCGATCATCCGCACTACTTACGTAAAAAACTACATATAACAACTAAAAGCTATGACGAATTTGTTTTCGTCATAGCTTTTTTGTAAAACTTGATTAGAATCAAGTTGTTGTGTCGAAATTCCTAATACAATGTATTTGTGCTTAGGAGGAAAGATAATATGAAATTTAATATATGGGTTCAAAAAAATCAAAATAGAATGACGGCAGCTATCGCAGTCTTGATCGTAATTAGCTTTGCCGCAAAGTTGTTACATTTTCCAGTCGTTGCAACACCAGCAATGATAATTGCTAGTATCATCGGTGCCATCCCGGTTTTCTTACACGCATGGACGGCTTTGATGAACAAGGTCATCAGTATTGAATTATTAGTTTCCATCGCCGTGATCGGTGCCTTCGTGATCGGAGAATACGAAGAGTCAGCTGTTGTTACTTTCTTATTTTTGTTCGGGAGTTACTTGGAACAAAGAACGCTCCAAAAGACCCGTTCCTCTGTTAAGAATTTGACACAAATGGCTCCAACAACGGCTGAAGTCGTTGATGAAGATGGTAATATCTCAACTGTCGATGTCGATGATGTTGACGAAGGTGACCACGTTATCGTTAAACCCGGTGGTCAGATCCCAGTTGACGGCAAGATCGTTGAAGGTAAAGGATACATGAACGAAGCTTCGATCACTGGTGAATCGACGCCAGTTGAGAAGTCGATCGGTGACAAGGTTTTTGCTGGCTCCCTGACTGATAATGGAACTATCACCATCGAAACTACTTCAGTAGGTGAAGACACGACTTTTGGTAAGATTATCGAATTGGTCGAAGAAGCCCAAGATAGTCAATCACCAGCTGCTCGTTTCATCGATAAGTTCGCTACATATTACACACCAGCAGTTTTGATCATCGGTATTTTAGTCTGGATCTTCACGAAGAACTTCCCACTAGCTATCACTGTGCTAGTTCTAGGATGCCCTGGTGCTTTGGTTATCGGTGCTCCAGTATCTAATGTAGCTGGAATCGGTAACGGTGCTAAAAATGGTATTTTGATGAAGGGTGGCAATGCTGTTAATACCTTCTCTAAAGTAGATACCCTGGTTCTAGATAAGACTGGTACTTTGACGACTGGTCAAATGAGCGTGACGGATCTAGTACATTTTGGTGATAATAAAGAAGCTGATATCGGCTTGCTCAGTGCTGTCGAAGGTACATCTGACCATCCACTAGGACGTGCAATCGTCAGATACATTGAGAAGCAAGAAATAGCCGCTACAACAGACTTACCAGAATTAGATACAGTTAAAGGTCAAGGTCTCCAAAGTGCTGATGGCAACATCTTAGTAGGTAATGAACGCTTGATGAAGGCAAATGATATCACGATCAGTGCCGAAGCTAGAAAAGTTATCGACACTCGTATCAATCAAGGTGACTCGATCGTCTTGATGGCAGTAGACAAAGAACTAAAACTAGTCGTTGGTGTCAATGATCAATTGAGACCAGATGCTTTTGAAGGTTTGACAGCCCTCAAAAAAGCTGGTATCAAACGAGTAGTTATGCTTACTGGTGACAATAAAGTTGCTGCTCAACACGTAGCTGATCGTTTACCGATCGATGAAGTACACGCTGAATTATTACCAGAACAAAAAGTTGATTTCGTGAAGAAATTTACTGATGAAGGACATCACGTAGCCTTCGTTGGTGATGGGATCAATGATTCACCTTCACTAGCTACGGCTGACATCGGTATCGGTATGGGTACTGGTACTGATGTAGCAATCGAAACTGCAGATGTAGTTTTGGTCCAATCGAGTTTCAAAGCCTTAGCTCACGCATATGTCCTCGCTAAGAAGACGGTCGCTAATACTAAGGAAAATATCTTCATTGCCGTTGCGACCGTAGCCGCCTTGTTGATCGGCTTGTTAGTAGGTGTTATTCATATGGCCAGTGGGATGTTCGTTCATGAAGCCAGCATCTTAGTCGTTATTTTCAACGCAATGAGATTATTGAGATAATTTTTAAAAAAAGTTTCAAATACTTGATTTAGATCAAGTTCAAATCAATCAAATGGCTCTATTATATGAGTTGTAAGTTAGTTAAAGAAAAGTAGGAGGAAGTTAAATATGGCAAAAGTAATATTACAATTAGGCGAATTAACCTGCCCATCATGTATGACAAAAATCCAAAAAGCAGTTCAAAATCAAGACGGAGTTTCCGACGTCAAAGTTATGTTCAATGCTGGCAAAGTAAAAGCTAACATTGATGAATCAAAGATCTCCGGTGAAGACCTAGGTAAGGTAGTAACTGAATTAGGTTATGAAGTTAAGAAGATCAAAACAAAGGAGCTTGCATAATGACAGAATTAACAATCGATGAAAAATTTGCGGCAGAACAAAAACAAGCTGATGCCGATCACCACAAACCAACGGCTGGAGCAATGACAGGACATATAGTCGCTAACCACGCTTATATCAATGTCAAACTACATCAGCTCAAGTGGTTCGTGAAGGGCCCTGAGGCTGAGAACTATAAGGCAGTCTTGAGTGACACGATCGATGAGAACAACGCTTGGTTCGACAAGATTGCAGACCAATTATTGGATGAAGGCGAATTACCACCATCAACTTTCAAAGAATACAATGATTACACGATGATCGATGAGAATGGCGCAAATAAGTACTTGGATGCATCTGCAATGATCCAAACGGTCGTTAATGACTTCGCAACTGACAACATGTTTGTCACACGTGCGATCAAGTTAGCTCAAAACGAAGATCGTCCATTCATGGCACAAGTATTGATCGAATTGCTAGGCTGGAATAATCATCAGATCCGGATTTATCAAGCTCTACTTGGCAATGATGCCAAAGCAGGCTTTGAAGAAGACGATGATGATGACGAAGACTAATTAGAAAGAATCTTAACCGAAGAATGATATGATTTATTCGGTTAAGATTTCTTTTTAGACTTAACAAAAAATAAAAAGGGGCGTAAATAAATGGCACATCTAAATCATAATCACACACCTGCAGACTGTATCGAATTGGTGACGATTTTTCAGTCACTTTCTGAAGAGGACACTGAAACTGTGGCATCGTTAGTGTCGGACCGACATTTTGAGAGTGGCGAATATATTTATTCGGCTGGTGATCCAGCGGATACATTGACGATCGTAGCGCACGGTCAAGCCAAGGTCTTCCAGATTGCTGCCAATGGTAAGGAACAGATGTTGCGAATCTTGCAGACGGGTGATTTTGATGGTGAGGCAGCCCTTTTTAGTAATGAAGATCGGACGAGTTTTGCGCAAGCTCTGATGGATACTAACGTGTGCCAGATCAAGCGTAATGACTTTCAGAAGTTGATGAAGACTTCACCCGAACTAGCTGTCAATATGGTCAATGCCTTTGGGCAACGGATCGTGCAGTTGGAACAGCAGACTACTGAAGCTGCCACATCGAGTGTTGAAGGTCGTTTGGCTAGTTACTTGTTAGAGACTAGCGCTGGCTTGAAGCAATCCCAATTTGAACTACCACTGAAAAAGAAAGATATTGCAACCTACTTAGGAACGACACCAGAGACGATCAGTCGCAAACTGAAGTCACTAGCTGAAGATGGCCTGATCGAAAAGAGATCCAATACGCTGATCAAAATTTTGGATGCAGACGGTTTAGCAATGGTCTAATATGTCTTTAGCAAATTCCTTGTATTTAATTATTAAGTATTGTATTCTGTGGTCGTATTAATAGGCGATGACGTTCGCCAAAAATAATTGCAAAAACAATTTGATGACGTCTACTAAATGAGGGTATTAGACTCTTGTTTAGTAGGCGTTTTTTTATTGCCGAAAGGGGAAGTTGAGTATGACAGTATTTATAGACACAGTTAAAGCAAGAGAAGTTTTTGATTCACGTGGTAATCCGACCGTGGAAGCAGACGTGATCCTCTCCGATGGCACTATGGGACGTGCAGAGGTCCCTTCAGGTGCATCGACTGGTGAAAAAGAAGCTGTTGAACTTCGTGATGGTGGAGATCGACTACAAGGCAAAGGCGTTTTAAAAGCTGTTAACAATGTTAACACTGAGATCAATGACGAACTCCATGGTGTTGATCCGCTGAATCAAGCTCACGTTGACCAACTGATGATCGACCTAGACGGAACACCTAACAAATCCAGATTGGGAGCCAATGCAATTTTGGGCGTATCAATGGCTACTGCCAGAGCCGCAGCACAATTGACACACCAACCACTCTATCGTTATCTGGGAGGTACAAATCTGGAGCTACCTCAAACTTTCCACAATGTCATCAATGGTGGAGAGCACGCTGACAATGGTATCGATATCCAAGAGTTCTTGATCACTCCAGTTGATCGTACGAGTTTCAGAGATGGCTTCGAGAAGATCGTCAATACTTATCACACACTTAAAAAAGTTATCGAAGAGGCCGGATATACTACTGGTCTAGGTGATGAAGGTGGATTCGCCCCAGATCTAAAATCATCAGAAGAAGCTTTGAAGATGTTACATGAAGCTATCATCAAGGCCGGCTACACTCCTGGTAAGGAGATCGCGATTGCCTTTGACGCTGCAGCATCATACTTCTACAACAGTGATACTAAGGATTATGACTTTGAAGGTAAGACGTACACTCCTGATGAACTCGGCGATTATTATATCGGTCTGTTGGATGAATTCCCTGAGATCATCTCGATCGAGGATCCATATGGTGAAGATGATTGGGATAACTTCGTAACATTTACTAAGAAATACGGTGATCGAGTTCAAATCATCGCTGACGATCCAGTCTGTACCAATCCAGAATTGATCCGTGATGCTATCAACAAAGGCATGGGCAATTCCATCTTGATCAAGTTGAATCAAATCGGTACTGTAACTGAAACAATCGAAGCAGTCCGCTTGTCACGTAAGAATGGTTACACGACTATGGTTTCACATCGTTCTGGTGAAACTGGTGATACATTTGTAGCCGACTTCACCGTCGCAACCAATGCTTCAGAATTGAAATCTGGTGCACCAGCACGTTCAGAAAGAGTTGAAAAGTATAATCAACTTCTACGTATCGAAGAAGAACTTGGGAGTGATGGCACACGTTTGGCTCACTTCCCCGACAGCGTAGACTTTGACTAACTAGTTTCAACTTAGGGTGACAATTGTGAAAAAAAACGACGATTTGTTAGATGATTTAACCCAAGCAGAAGCAGAGAAACGATTAAATCAAAATGGCGCGAATGAAGTTTCGATCGCACAATTCGATTTTAAAAAAGCTATCATCAGTCGTTTGTGGGAACCATCGGCTTGGATTTTGGAAGCGGCCTTGATACTAGAATTGGTATTAGGCAAAACGATCCAAGCAATATTCATCTTGATGATGTTGCTGTTCTCAGCAATCGATGGTGCTATCCAATCTCGTCGGGCCAACAAAGTTTTGCAGTCGCTGACACATCAGCTGATCCCAATGGTAGCGACGAAACGATCGGGAACTTGGACGAAAATACCGGCTAAGTCACTAGTCGTCGGTGATTTGATCGACCTTAGACGTGGTGACATCGTTCCGGCGGATGTTTTGGTCCTGACTGCTATGATCGAAACTGACGACAGCACCATCAGTGGTGAGTCAAGGTCGGTCAAGCATCAAGTCGATCAGGTCGCGTTGGCAGGGACCCAAGTCTTGAATGGGCACACTTTGGCTCGAGTAGTAAAAGTCGGCAAGGACAGCCGCTACGGTAAGACGGTCAGTCTGATCAACGATTCGTCAGCACCGGGTCAATTACAAAAGCTCCTCGGTAAGGTCATTGGATATTTAGCCATCCTCGATGCGATTTTAGCGGTGATTTTGATCATGACAGCTGTGATCAGACATGATAATTTAATCGAGATGTTACCATTTCTAGCAATGCTCTTTATTGCGACGATCCCGATCGCAATGCCGTCTAGCTTTGCGGTCGCCAACTCCTTTGAAGCTAGTGTCCTGAGTAACAAAAAAATCCTAGTCAGTGATTTATCAGGTATTCAAACGGCGGCTAATATGAACTTGCTATTAATCGATAAAACGGGCACGATCACTACTAATCAGCCACAAGTGGTAAAATTTTATAATTTTTCACGGCAGTCAGATCATGAGCTGATCAGTTGGGTCACTAGTGCTATCGATGTCAAGAATCCTAGTGTTATTGATTCCGCCATCATGAATTTTGCACAAGAAAATAACATTCCTGTATTGAATCCGGTTTCTTTTGAACCGTTTGTCTCCGACAAAGGCTATTCTGAAGCGAAAGTTGATGGCTTTGAGATCAGACTAGGTTCGTACAAGCACCTCAGTCAGCTAGACCCAAGATCATCTGAATTAACGAAGGATGTCAATTTTGAAATCGGGCGGACGGTCGCCGTGACCGTCAACAAACAACTAATGGGATTGTTCATCGTTCAAGATAGCCCTAGAGCTGACAGCCTTGAAGCAATCAAGAAGCTACAGTCACGTGGAGTTAAGGTCGTAATGTTGACAGGTGATAATCAAGTCACTGCCAGCGCTGTGGCTGAACAAGTAGGCTTGAATGGTCAGGTGGTTGCCTTTGAAGATATCGCTAAATCTTCAAATATGAACGACTTGGCAGGTATCGCTGAAGTCGTTCCAGAGAATAAGTTAGCCATCGTCAAACAGTTCCAAGGTTTAGGATATACCGTCGGAATGACAGGTGATGGGGTCAATGATGCTCCTGCCTTGAAGCAAGCCGATGTTGGGATCGCGGTCGCTAATGCCGTAGACCTTGCCAAACGGTCAGCCAAGATGGTGTTACTAGCTGATGGATTGATGCCGATAATTGACATTTTGGATAGTGGACATCGGGTTTATCAACGGATGATGACGTGGACGATCACTAAATTATCGCGTACAGCAGAATTGACGATGTTGTTGACGATCGGATATCTTTGGTTGAAGTTTGTACCATTGAGCTTGAACGCAATGGTCTTAGTCGCCATCTTAAATGATCTCGTCACCTTAGTTTTAGGGACAGATCGAACGAGTATCACTTATCGACCAGAAAATTGGAATTTAGGTCGCTTGAGTAAAGTCGCCGGTGTCTTAGCAGTCGGCTGGACTTTAGTGGGATTTGCCATGTTGCATTGGTTCATCCGCTTAGATTTGCCGAATACAGAAGTCAGTACAGCCCTGTACTGTTACTTGATCTTCAGTGCCATGCTGACGATATTGATGACTCGAACGACTAAGACATTTTGGACCAGTATTCCAAGTAAGCCAGTGATTATCGCTGTCGGTGGTAATTGCTTACTGACGATTTTATTGTCAGTAGTAGGCATTGGCATTGCGAGCGTAAAACCAGAGTTGATCTTGTTCATCTTTATGGTGGTTTTTATCACGGGCATGTTGTTGACGCTGGTTCGCCATTTTAGATAAATTGGTTTTTAGGTCAAAAAAGGACACCTCACATGAAGTGTCCTTTTATTTTGCTGAATTTTCAAATTCAAATAATACTGTTTAAACAGTAACTATCGGCATGACATCAATGCTTAGAGGATTTTTTGTGAGTTACTATTTTTGAAATCTTTTTATAAAAATGGTAATATTATTTAACTAAAATTTTCGAGGTTAACATGACAGAAAAATCTGAAATGAAGCAACTAGATGAAAAAATGATTGAACAAGATCATTTAGATGATGTCGTTCAAAAAATCAAAGTCTCTGAAAAGAAACTACAAGAGCATATCGATATTGCTGAAGGTGATCTGAAAGTTATCAATGATGCCTTTGATGATATCCATGTCGGGATGGATGGGGATGCTATCTCCATGGATTCGGCGCTATCCATCCATGCGCAGCAACAAATGTTAGATGAACGTAATAACAGTTGGCAACAATCCAAACAGCGTTTGGGGATCTTAAAAAAACTTGAAAAAAATCCCTTCTTTGCCAGATTGGACTTTCAAGAAAAAGGTGAGCCTAAGCGTGAAACAATTTATATCGGTTTGAGTTCTTTTACCGACCGGACAGACCACTTTTTGATCTATGATTGGCGGGCACCGATCTCTAGTATTTATTACGATGGCAAATTAGGAAATGTTGAATATCAAACACCTGATGGTTTACAAAACGTCGATTTATTCTTGAAACGTCAGTTTCTCGTAGAGAATGGTAAGATCCAAGCATATTTTGACACACAAGAAACTATCGGCGATCAGATGTTGTTAGAAGTATTGGATGGCAAGTCTTCCACGCACATGAAGGGAATCGTTAAGACGATTCAGGCGGAACAAAATAAGATCATTCGTGATACTAAATCGAAATTGTTGTTCGTCCAAGGTGCCGCTGGTTCAGGTAAGACATCGGCTATTTTGCAACGAATCGCCTTTTTGCTATATCGTTACCGGGGGACACTTACGTCCAGTCAAGTGGTCATGTTCAGTCCTAACATGCTGTTCAATGACTATATTCAAGATGTCCTCCCTGAGATGGGTGAACAAAATATGGTACAGATGACTTACAGTCAATACTTAGCACGTCGTTTACCAAATGTCTCCGTTGAGAGTCTTTCACAACAGTTTGAAAAGCAAGAAGATCCAGTGAAGAAGAATATTTCTAAGTTTGTCTCTGACATTGAATTCTTTAAGATACTGACTAATTACGGTAAATTATTGAATCAAAGTGGTGTCAGCTTCAAGAATATCAAGTTCCAAGGTAACATCTTCATTCCGAAAGAAAAAATCGCTGAAATTTATTATAGTTTTGGAGAACAATACAATCTGGGGAATCGTTTGGACGCAACTGTAGAACGGCTACAAAAGATGCTACGTCGTAAAGTAGGTTCTGAAATGCGCTCGAAATGGGTCTCTGAACAAATCGAAGACTTGAGTCAAGAACAGCTGCGAATGTTGTACAATACCGCGGATCAGGAGTTCAAAAATGGTGATGAAGAGCATAAGTTCTTAGCTCGTAAGATCGTTATGGCCGCAATGCAAAAAGTTTACAGCCAGATCGTACACCTGCGCTTTTTGAATGTCTCGACTAATTATTTGAATTTTTTGAGAGCCGTTCCTAAGATCGCGAACTTGTCTAAGCACGGTATCACGGAGGAACAGTGGAGGCAATATGTCGACGACTTCATCGAATTGTTCAATCACAAACAGATTTCTATGGATGATTTGAGCCCATACTTGTACCTGTACGACTTAGTCACGGGTAAGCATGGGGAGCTTGATATGAAATTTGTCTTCATCGATGAGATTCAAGATTACACCCCGCTCCAACTAGCGTACTTGAAGTACAAGTTCCCACGAGCTCGTTACACGATGTTAGGGGATTTGAATCAGTCGATCTTCACGAAGAAGAACAGCCAGACTTTATTGTCAGAAGTTCAAAAGCTCTTCAATGCTGACGACACACGTGTCGTACAATTGACACATTCATATCGTTCAACAAAACAGATAACTGACTACACGAAGGCAATTTTGACTAATGGTCAGAAGATCGAGCCATTCAATCGTGAAGGAGACTTACCAAATGTCTTGATGGCAGCGGATGAAAAGACGGCCTTGAGCCAAGTGATAGAACAGGTGGCCGCCAATAATGAAGAAAATTATACAACGGCTATCATAACTAAGACGTTAGCTGAATCAGAACAAGTTCAACGAATGCTGACAGAAGCAGGAGTAGAATCAACCTGGATCAAATCTGAGAATCAACGCCTAGCAGTCGGTACGATCGTCTTGCCATCTTATTTAGCCAAAGGTTTGGAATTCGACGCCGTCATCATGTGGAACGCTTCGAAGGATAAGTTCACTGAAGATGAGCAACAGTTGGTTTATACGATAACCTCACGTGCGATGCATCGCTTGACTATTTCGGCTATCGGTGAATTGTCACAATTATTGGAACGTGTACCAGAGAAGTATTATGTAGAGACTGAGTAAAATATAAAAAGCTGGAGCAAATTTGCTCCAGCTTTTTTCTATACAATATTTTATTTTGATAATAATAATTCAGCTAAAGTCTCGGCTGAGATGTCACCTAGATTAGCCGATAGATCGACCTTATCTAAGGCACTCACGATAGCACCTTGATTGAAGTCACAACCTTTGAGAGCATTTTCGATCAGTGAAATATCTCCACCAGTGATGAAGTCACCGTAGATCTTAACGTCAGAGAACTTGTCATCTTTAGTTGAGAAGTTGAATGCCACAGTTCCGATATCATAATGTTTGGAGACGTAGTTGGTGAAGCCGGGATTCTTGCCGTAATTCCAAGCGTCAGTATCGTATTTGTCTTTGAGACGAGATTCGATTATGTCCCAATCATGGTCAGTCAGAGTGTAGGTCTCGATGTCTTCGAGTTTGTCGACTTTGAAGATACGTTTTAAGAGTTCTTGCTTGAACTCATCTGCGGACATACTCTTGAATGGTTCATCCAGATAGTCCTTAACGTTAGTGATACGCTTATTTACTGACTTAACACCTTTGGATTCCAGTTTATCTTGTTCCGGAGTTAATACAGCACTGGCTACTTCTTGATTCAGATCAAACATCAAAGTACCGCCGGCAGCGTAGGAGTCGCCAACTTGGAACATCGTCATCCCGGAGAATTTCTTGCCATCGATTACAATATCGTTACGTCCACGCATCTGAGCGTCTTTAGCGCCCATGTCGTGCAAGGCATCCACGATAGGTTGAGCGAAGTAACTGTAATCCCCGAAATTATCGTCGTTACCGATGATAATATTTTCAAAAATCAAATTCCCGTAATCATGATAAACGGCACCACCACCAGAAGTACGGCGAACTAATTGAATATTGTTTTCTTTTAGATACGGAAAGTTCACTTCAGAGTAAGCATTCTGATTCACACCGACGATGACAGAAGGATTATTAATGTACATGATCAATCCGTGACCGGGTAGTTTTAAGTCATTAACTAAGTAATTGTCCAAAGATTGGTTGATTATAGCGTCATAAACAGGTTTTTTGTTTCTAGATGTATCAATAAAGAACATCGAATCACACTCCCTTGAATTTTTTGGCACGCTATTATTGTAATCCCAGTTAGGAAAAAAAGCATAGCGAACTACTCGTTACGGGAAGATTAATCAAAGAATCAGACCGAATCGGAGACCGACCACGTTAGAGTGGATCTGAAAGTACCCACTGCGGCGGAATTTTTTTCGATGAATAGTTTTACCCCATCTTTCTTTGACCAAGTGATGCTATCGAGATTTTGTTCATTAGTCGTGCTAGCGATCGTTTGTTCCTGCTGACCTAGCGATTTGAAACTACCGTTATTAAAGTAATATCTGAGTGTAGCGGGTATGACACGAGTGCCATCGGTCAATGGCGTCGCTGACAAGGTCAATTGCACGGGTGTCTTCGACCGTCGATGGTCTTCTACCTTTAGGGCTTCAAAAGCATCGTTAGCATCGTCGCGGTCGATCAAGGTCGAGCCGAATAGACTGTTGATAGCGCCGTAAGTGAAGTTATTAGCCATTAGTCGTAATGTATCAGTACCAAAATTCAGAGTTAGGGTAGTACCGGTTCCCGAAACGTTGCCATTCGGATAGGTTATTTTGGGGGTGGTTTGTAGACTGGCGGTTGTTAGATCACCAATAGTAGTCGCTATTTGAATGCTTTGAGGATCACGGGAATGGTCAAAGTTGACGGGGATGGCTAAAGACTGACTGTCATCATCGTGAGGGGTCAAGGTATATCGAGTATTATTCAATTCAGTCCCGTCGATCGAAATATCATTGACGAGACTGTTTTTAGGAATGAGCAACTGTAAAGTGGCATCCCCCATGATGTTGCTTTGATTAGAAGCTTGAATATTGTAGGTGACTTTATCGTCTGTTATCACATTGTTCAACAGAACATCAGTGTCCTTTGAACTAGAATATGAGTTGTTTTTGATACTATTAGTTATTTTAGGCTTGGTCAAAACGGTCAAATTGGCTTTGTTGGTGGTGATATTAAAGTTTTGAGCAGTGTCATTCGGATTGTTATTATTCGGATCATTGATAGCATTTTTTTGAAAATGGACGATCAGATAGTATTTGGAGCCATCGTCTCCATAAGTTGTGTTTGGAGTAGTGTAGGTATCGGAAACAACCGCAGAAACTATAGTATCCTTACCAATTGGACTAACTTTGTGCCACTCAGCTGTTTGAATCTGATTGTCATCCCTAGTGCCATTATTCGAAATATCAGATTGTAGTTTGAAAGTTGCCGGATCACCTTCGGATACAGTTTGATCGACTAAGCCACCACCAACATTGATGTCGATGGTATCAGTTAGATCGGGGGCGTCGGTACTATTATTATGAAAAGTCCCAGTTATGGTGACAGTGCCACTCTTATTGTGATCGGTGGTTGCAGTTACGATACCAGCATTGGGGTCAACGGTCGCTAGACTAGGATTAGACGAGATCCAAGTAGTGACACCGGTGGCGTTACTTGGGGTAGGATACCCAGTGACGACCGCTTGGTCAGCTACAGCTTTGCCCTTACTATCTTGGATATTATTCATTAAATAGACACTGTCGGTAGTAACATGGAATTTTGTTGCGTAGACTGGCGCTGGTAAAACATGGACAGTGCCGACTTTAGACCAGGCTCTAGTCCAGAATTGACCCCAAAGATCAGATACCCCCAACAAAGGGACATGGGTGTATTCCCCCATAACTTGGTAGTAAACTGTTCCTTCTCGGGTAAATGTCTGCGATAACGCATTAGTATCTTGGTCCAAGTTAGACCAAATACCGCCACTGTCAGTAGAGGTATACCAGGTATAGCGAGTCCTTCGCGATAGCGGGAATGTACTGATCAGTGGAACGATTGAATAGATTGAACGCACGTGCTGGACGTAGAGCGTTTTTGTCTGTCCCACAAAGGCGTACTTATCACCAGGTTGTAAGGCAAAACCGGAGTTGAAGTACATCCCCAAAAACTTGACGGGAGTAGGAGTAGGATCAGCATGTTGAATAGGTGATCCCCCAGCAAGAGGGTCAAATAAACTATGGGATAAACCTATCCTGGCCGCCATTGCCGAATGTGGATTATTAGATTTGTAAAAAAACATGGTACTAATTATTATTGCGAGAAATAATATTAACCAAGTTTTTTTCTTCAAGATCAGACGCCTCCTAAGTAATTAAAAGACATGTTTTCTAGATAATTCGTACTAAATTTAGCACAATCTATTTATTAGAAATTTCCAGAATCAAACAAAAAAATTATCATAATTTGCTAACTAATTGATCGATAAATAAGAGTATGTGATGTGTGCGATCAATCAGGCAGAAAAGCCCTTTTAAGACGATTGTAAGCGATGCCAATGACTGGTAGAATTTGATGTATTACAAGGGAGGCATGGGGGGTATATTTTGAAACGATTTAGACAGCTTTTGATCGCTAGTTTAGTAGCTGGAGGGGTTATTCTGACCGGTAACATTTCAGATGTTTCAGCTAGTGGCATTGCCAATACGTTTAATAAGATAACTAATTTGTATCAAAAAGATGGAACCATGATCACCAATCGAGCACTGAGAGGTAATACACCGTGGAGAGTGGGTAAGATCATCGATCTTGAAGGGGTTCAATACTATCAAGTGGCGACTAATGAATACTTAAAGGCTACTGACGCTAGTTACGTCAATGCTGCAGCTGGCCAGTACAACCCACATCTGACAGTAATAACGTTCAGTAACGATGAAATGACACCATATTATGATGATCGGACGAATCAAGTCGGTGGTTGGGTCAATCCGGGTTCTGCATACAAAGTCAATCGGGTAATCAAAAATGAATTTAATCATGTCTATTATCAAGTAACTGGTCACGGCTGGGTCGTAGCTGGCGCGGTGAATACATCAGGCTATCCGGATAATATCGAATATGTTCCAGGCTTTGCACCGATGGGCAAAGGGTCAGACATTACCCCTAGTCTAGAAGTAAGGCTAAAAGCCAAATGGAAAAATATTTTGGCAAATGTCGGTAACCCAGTTGATATCGCCGTATATGACAGTAATACGCAACAATCTTACAGTGTCAGTACTAATGACGGTGCGGCTTATTATAATGCTAGTATTGTTAAAGTCGCCATCCTGACGCAAGTGCTACATAATGGCAATGTTTTGAGTGATGCTCAAAGAAATGCCGCCGCTAATATGATCATAAATAGTAATAATGATGCTGCAACTTATTTTTATCAGAATGTTTTGAGTGGACCCAATGATCTCAATAATATGTATAGAAGTCTAGGGATGACTGGGTCATGGGCTGATAATGCTTGGGGACTCACTACGACTAGAGCTAGTGATCAAGTAAAATTACTAAATGAAATCTTCTATACACCTAACTATCTTTCAGCTGATTCGCAAGCCTATATCAAATCGTTGATGGGTAGCGTTTCTGGATATCAAAGGTGGGGCGTTTCAGCTGCCAATGGTCAAAACCAACTAAAAAATGGTTGGTTGAACTATGGTAATGGCTGGATCATTAATAGTATCGGTCATTTAGGAGCGGACAATGGAGGCTACACGCTGTCGATCTTGACGAATGGCAATTATAATCAAACGAGCGGTCAACAATTAGTTGAACGATTAGCCACCGCCACGGGTCAAGTCTTGAATTAGAAATTTAGGCACACAAAAAGGGTCGAGACATAATGTCCGACCCTTTTGTTTGCCCAGAACGATTGTATTTCACGTTCTGTGGAGCAATTTGATCTTTTCGATGTGTAAGACTGGTTTGAAATCATCCAGTCTATTTTGATTTGGTGCAAACTTGACGTAAATTTTTAAAAGGATATTTTTGTGTGTTTTACCGATAAAGTAGGCTCCTAGTTCATCACTGCCTTGCAGATCGGTCAATTTTTGTAGTTTTAAGTAAGGATGGGATTTGAGATATGACTTGGTTCTTTTATCATATCCATATTTTGCGGAGTCAGAACTATTTAAAGCAGTGGTGGCTTCACGGAAGGCACGATCACGAATAGCTACATCGGATGAAAACAGCAAGGTCACTGGGATCAAGGCGATGAAGAAGATAGTCACAATGGTAGATACTATTATTTTGTTCATAATATTTGCTCCATGGTCGTATTTTCCCGACTACATCCTACCACGAAAATTACACGAAAGATTATTTAAGTTTTTCTGAAAATTATAAATTTAGACAATAAAAAAATCGAAGCTGGGCTTCGATTCAGTACGTCTTATCCTAATAATGATAACATGACCCGATTCAGTCTCTTAGATAGTTCGTAGAGTTTTTCATAAGTCGGATCATCTTGGTTATGTTCAATGTTGTTCTTGAGTTCTTTCAACTCGAATGGCGTGAAGTAAGTTTTTAAGTCGCGACTACCGTAGAGAGTTGCTAAGAGTGCGAAAGTATCTGGTGTTACTTTGCTGTCTTTATCCAAGAACTCCTTGCGAACGTTGTTGACGAGCTCCTCTTTGACACGATGATCGGGGATGTAGTTGTTCGTCTTGAATATCATACCAGTCACAGCCTTAGTAACGTCGACCTTGTCCACTAGTGAGTCGCCAATCTCGTTGTAGATCTGTTTAGTGATGCTTTCTTTAGTTGCCATGGCACGGAGGACATGTGTAACGCTCTTACCCTGATTCTTGTTGATGATTTGGAAGAACTCATTGAGATATTCCTTACCATCAGGTAAAACCTTGTTAATGATGACACTGTTGTCAGTCAGATCGATGATATCGTTTAAAGCTAAGTCGAAAAAAGAACTTTCAGCTAAATAGGCTCTACGTCTAGCATTTTTAAATATGCGGACACTGCCTTTTTCGTTGCACGATAAAATAAAATATCTTTGGGGAATATTTAAATCCATAAAGTGCTCCTTCTAATTCGACACTAGTTCGTTTTGTTTAACTAGCGTTGCCTTAATTTCTGGTACGAGTTTGTTTTCGAGTAATACGTAACCATCTTTGGTAAAATGAAGTCCATCGTTTTGCAATAACCTTTGGACAGAAGACTGGTCGGCCATCTGATGTAATAAGTCGATATAAGATACGCCTAGTTGTTTAGCAAGGTGTTCAGTCACTAGTTCAAATTGTAATTGTCTAGTCCAAGGACGTGTGGGGTTTTTGACCCAGTCAGTGTACGGTGGCGAGAGCAAGATTACTTTTGAAGCGCCGATGGTCTCGATCATACTAGTTAAGTTAGACGAGAATTTGCCCGGTTTAATTTCATCGGATGTAGAAATATCATTGGCACCAAAGCCTAAGACGACAATATCTGGATGCAAACTGACGATATCTGGTTCAACACGTGTCAAAGCATTACTGGTTTTGTATCCAGGGATGGATACGTTAATGACTTCGTCTTTGGGGAAGTTTTTTTGAATGGCATCGGTGAGTATATCACTCATAACGCCGTCATGAAATCCCGCCATGATCGAGTCTCCAAATAATACTATTTTTTTCATATATTAGTTCCTTCTAAAAAGTTCTATACTATATAAGAATACCAGAAAAAATGTTGAGTAGGTTTAGTTATATGCAAAATTTATCTAACTATAATGAATTTTCTCGTGAACAGTGGTCTACATTCCACGGCGGGTACAATAAGCAAGTTATTACGGATGGAGAATTACGTAAAATAAAATCTCTAGACGATGAGATTTCGATCGAAGATGTAAAAGACATTTACGCACCGATACGACACTTGCTTCATATCTATCTGAAGAATTATCGAAAACTAACTAAGTTGAAGAGTGACTTCCTTAATAGTAGCAGTGAAAAAGTCCCCTTCATTATCGGTGTCTCCGGCTCGGTGGCAGTCGGCAAGAGTACTACGGCACGCTTGTTGAAGATCATGCTGGAGCGGGCTTACCCGCAATACAATGTCGCACAGATGACGACCGATGGTTTCTTGTATCCTAGTAAGGTGCTCAAGAAGCGGGGCCTGATGAATAAAAAAGGCTTCCCAGAGACGTATGATATGCCGAAGCTCTTACAGTTTTTGAGTGATGTCAAGACGACAAGCGGTCCCATATCTTATCCGTTATATTCGCATAATATTTATGATATTATTCCTAATCGACATGAGGAAGTCAACAGTCCGGATATTCTGATCGTAGAAGGGATCAATGTCTTGCAGTTACCGCAGAATTCCAATATTTATACGAGTGACTTCTTCGACTTTTCGATCTATATCGACGCCGATGTAAAGGATATCGAAGAGTGGTTCTTGAATCGTTTTGAGACGTTATTAGCCTTGGCTCGCAACGATCCTAATTCTTATTATTATCAATATACCCAAGTGCCTGAACCCAAGGCCTTGATGATGGCCCGTGATGTTTGGGACAATATAAATTACGTGAATTTGCGCGATTATATCAAACCAACTATGAGTCGAGCCGATTTGATCTTGCATAAGTCCGAAAACCATCAGATAAATAAGATACTTTTGAGAAAATACTAAAAAAGCATTTCCAAAGTATGACAGAGGACGTTTTTTCATATACAATAGAATAAATTAAAAATAGGGGGAATATGGATTTGAGCAAACAATGGCCAGATGCGGACAGCATTATTGTTTTGGATTACGGTAGTCAATACAACCAATTGATCACTCGTCGTATTCGTGATATTGGTATTTATTCCGAATTACTACCTAATACAATCACTGCCGCAGAGATTAAAGAAATCAATCCAAAAGGTATCATCCTTTCAGGTGGACCAAACAGTGTCTATGATGATGGAGCCTTCTCAATTGATCCAGACATCTTTGAACTAGGAATCCCAGTTCTTGGTATTTGTTATGGTATGCAATTGATGACTTACAAACTTGGCGGTAAGGTCGAATCTGCCGATAACCGTGAATATGGTCACGCAGATATCGAAGTTCTTGATGACGAAGCAGTTTTATTCAAAGGTACACCTAAGACACAGACAGTTTGGATGAGTCATGGTGACTTAGTTGTCAAAGAACCAGCTGGTTTTGAAGTTGTCGCAACTAGTAAGAATTGCCCAATCAGTGCGATCGCTAATGCAGAGAAGAAAATGTACGGAATCCAATTCCATGCGGAAGTACGTAATACAGAGTATGGTATGGATATTCTCAAGCACTTTGCCTTCGACGTTTGTGGCGCAGAAGCTAATTGGACGATGGATGATTTCATTAATCAACAAATCGAAAAAATTCGTGAAACAGTCGGCGACAAGAAAGTTCTCTTGGGACTATCTGGTGGAGTTGACTCTTCAGTTGTTGGCGTACTCTTACACAAGGCTATCGGTACCCAATTAACCAGTATTTTTGTTGATCATGGACTACTTCGTAAAAATGAAGCCGACCAAGTTATGGCAAGTTTGGAAGGTAAGTTTGGCTTGAACATCATCAAAGTTGATGCTCAAAAACGTTTCCTAGATAAGTTGGATGGAGTATCTGACCCTGAAAGAAAACGTAAGATTATCGGTAATGAGTTCATTCAAGTTTTCGATGAAGAAGCTACTAAGCTTGACGGAATCGACTTCTTGGCCCAAGGAACGCTCTATACTGACGTGATCGAGAGTGGTACAAGTACAGCTCAAACCATCAAGTCACATCATAACGTTGGTGGACTTCCTGAGGACATGCAGTTTACCTTGATCGAACCATTGAGAACCTTGTTCAAGGATGAAGTCCGTGAGTTAGGTGAAAAATTGGGCATGCCACATGACCTCGTTTGGCGTCAACCATTCCCGGGCCCCGGCCTTGGAATCCGTGTTATCGGTGAAGTGACTGAAGAAAAGTTAAAGATCGTTCGTGATAGTGATTGGATCCTTCGTGATGAGATCGCTAAGAATGGACTAGATCAAGAAATCTGGCAATACTTCACAGTCTTGCCAGGAATTCGCTCAGTTGGTGTTATGGGTGACGGTAGAACTTACGATTATTCCGTTGGAATCCGTGCCGTGACATCAATTGATGGCATGACCGCTGACTTTGCGAAGATCGATTGGGATGTCTTGCAAAAGATCTCCGTTCGAATCGTAAATGAAGTTGATCATGTTAATCGTGTACTTTATGATATTACTTCTAAGCCACCAGCTACTATTGAGTGGGAATAAAAGGTATAAATGTTTAATTGGAATCTCGTTGAGTCTTTGGACTTGGCGGGATTTTTTTGGTCTAAGTTAAATCGTATTGGTGAGACATTTTAGACGATGGGCACATTCAAAAGAATGCGCCTTTTTAATTTGCACGCACATCACTCTATTGCTAGAATTTATGATAAATACCACAAACAAACAAAATACAACCAAAGACATAGGAGTGAAAAAAATGCGTTATTTATCAAAAGAAAATATTAAATCATTTTTTACAATGCGAATGGCGATTGATGGCGACAAAGAGGCTCTGGGTTTATATTCTGCCGGCAAGACTGATATTCCTTTACGGACGAACATTGATATTCCGGAATACAATGGGCAAAGTCTCTACATGCCGGGTTATGTCAGCGGAGCTCAACCTGCCTTGGGTGTTAAGATTGTTTCGGTTTATCCTGATAACATTAAACAAAATCTGCCCAGTGTGCCAGCAACGATGGTGACGCTCGACGCAAAAACTGGTATCGTCAATGCTATCTTAGACGGCACCTATTTGACCCAATTGAGAACTGGTGCGGTACAGGGAGCTGCGACTGAACTTCTCTCTCGTGCAGATTCCAAGACGGCCTTATTGATCGGTACAGGCGGACAGGGGATGTCACAGTTGGAAGCGATGATAACTGTCAGAAGTCTAGAAACGGTGTATGTTTCCGATTTAGATCATCAACGTGCACAAGCTTTTTGTGATTCAGCGGCTGAACAATTCAGCGATAATTTTCAGACTAAATTTGTCGTCGTCGATAATCCCAATGATGTTGTCGCAGATGTAGATATCATTACTACAGTCACAACATCTAGACGACCTACTTTTGATGGCAATCTGGTCACTTCAGGCACGCACATCAATGGTGTGGGTGCATATACGCCTGAAATGTGTGAACTGCCAGTTGCGGCTTTACAAAAAGCAAATCACATTATCTTCGATACGATGGACGGTGTTTTGGCTGAAGCTGGAGACATTCTCCAACCTTTGGAAAATAACGAATTGACCAGTGAAGATTATGAAGGTGAATTGGGGCAGGTGGTCAACGCAGACCTACCAGGTCGAACTAGTGATGATGATATCACTGTCTTCAAAACTGTTGGTACTGCGGCATTGGACGCCATGATCGCTGATAAGATCGTTAATGAAGCCATTGCTCAGGATGCTGGGGTCAAATTGGATTAAATCTTCGTTCATAAATTTGATTTTGTTAATATAAATTAACTAAGAACATCACTATTCATTATCTCTGATTAAGTTTAGACACTTAGTCATAAGATGAGAACAGTGATGTTCTTTTTGTATTTTAAAATGTAGTTTTTGTGACCGATGACTTTAGGATTGCAGGGGCCTGAACTGTCATCAACATAATTTGGCTACCATGATTATCAGTGATTGAATGTCAATGCGATGACAACGTGGAGTCACTGGCTGTGGCTATGACAAAGTTTTGCGGATTATTCGGTGTTGTGGTTATCAATCGAGAAGGAAATTTAATCTAAGAATTCTTATTCCCAGAGGCGTCATATCATAAGGGGATTTAGATGATGGGAGGACATTGGTAAGATTTATTGATCAACCAAATAACTCAACAGCATCTTCAAGACTATCCAAAACGGCCGTAGCTTGGTCAGTGATTTCAGTTGCCGGCTGCACCATGTCGGGAACAGCTACAACATCGATCTTAGCCGCTAAAGCGGCTTTAATGCCACTTTCAGCGTCTTCAAAAATGACTGCATCTTCAGGGTTGGCGTGAGCGACGTCCAAAGCATGCAAATAAATATCAGGCGCTGGCTTATTATTTTTTACATCGTCACCACTGATGAAGTCAGTGAAGTAATCACTGATCTCAGCGTGTTTAGCGTTTAGAAAAATAATATCGCGGGTGGCAGACGATGTGACGTAGCAGGAAATATTATGATCATTTAAAAACTGGAGCAATTGCAATGCTCCTTTTTTTCGTCTCAAATCTCCGGACAAAACTTTTTGGTTGTAAAGTTTCATCGATTCGTCGAAGATTTTTTGACCTAGCTCATCATCGCCAGCTAGTTCTTGGATACGACGTAAAGTATCTGGAAATCCTTTGGCGATGTAGTGTTTATTATCATCTTCTGTAAAAGGGAAACCGTATTTTTCCAATGTTAGTCGTCGGGTTTCGTAGTACATACTTTCGGTATCTATCAGCAAGCCGTCCATATCGAAGAATGCGAATTTTTTATTTTTCAAACTAGCCATGTATTGTTCCTCCTGGATGATTATTTATCATGACTTTATTTTAGATGATAACGTACTGGATAAGTTAAATGATAATGAAATAAACAGATATAATTCCTCCACTCACAACAAAAAAACAACCGCTTATACAATAAAACTATGAAATCAGATGAAAACATGTTGTAATAAGGCCTACAAGGGGTTGTTGAATGTGAAGATAAGGGTAGATATTTCACCGCAATACGAAGAAAAAGAGCTCATCATTCATTCCAATGTGGATGATGACGAGCTCCAAGAATTGATCAAGAGTATCAAAGAAGTCAGTGAAAAGTTCGCCCATCTCACTGGTTATTTGAAGGGCACGATGTATTCTTTGAAATTGATCGATATTTTATTTTTTGAAACGAGTGACCGTAATGTCTATGCACACACTGTGAATGACTCCTACTTGATCCATTATCGTTTATACGAATTAGAACAAAATTTACCAGATGACTTTTTGCGAATTTCGAAGTCTGCAATTCTCAATGTGAATCAAATTGCATATCTTGATAGATCAGTAACTGGTAATTTAGTGGGATTCAATGATTCGTATAAGTCGGTCTATGTTTCGAGAAGATTCTTAAAGAATTTGAAAATACGTTTAGAACAAAGGAGTTTACAAAATGAAAAATAGATCAGGAGTAGTTACCGGTATTTTTCTATTATTAGGTGCTGCAATTCTATACGCTAGTCAAATGAATCTGATCAGTTATGATTTCAGCTTTTGGACGATAGTCGTTAGTATTTTTTTGGTTGGGATCATCATCAAGAGTTTAGTTTATTTCTCAGTTTTTGGTGTCGTTTTTCCGCTAGCACTTTTAGGGATTATTTACGCTAAACCACTGGGGATCACGAATTTAGTCTCTTGGGACATCTTAGGAATCGCCTTGTTAGTCAGTATCGGATTATCGTTGATTTTACGTCCGGTATTAGCCAAGCATCGTCCCTGGATGAACTACCAAAATCATCACCATCATCATGATCGCCATCAAAATTTTGATCATGATTTTGATACTAAGACTGAAAGTGGCTCCAATATTGATATCAATGTGCGCATGGGCAGTAGTATTAGATATATTTCTTCAGATGATTTTCAGGAAGCTAATATCAACGTCCAGATGGGAAATGCCAAAGTTTATTTTGAGAATGTCGGTGTAGTCGAGCCGGCTCGAATCAATATCAACGTATCACTTGGGGGAGTTGATCTATACTTACCCGCAAATTGGAATGTCGTCAAGGAAATGAATGACAACACCATGGGTGGCTTTACAGAGGTAGGTCAAAGCCGTATTACTGAGGAGAGCCCCACCGTCACCATTCGAGGATATTTATCGATGTCTGGGGTTAAGATCAATTATATCTAATCTGTTTTTACAAGTATAAATTACAAAAGGATCTGACATTCATATGCAAATGTCAGATCCTTTTTCTGTAAATCATTTCATTATTGTCAGTTTGAACAAAGTGAAAATCTAATTTTTGTAACAACCTAATGGAATTAGTGTTTGCGGGTAGAACCGCTGCTTGAACGGTAGAAACGTTGTGCTTAGATAGCCACTGTAAGATGGCGGTCACCGCTTCAGTAGCGTAGCCTTGGTGGGCGAAGTTTGGTGCGATGGTATAGCCTAACCAGAAATAATCGTTTCCTTTTTGGAGGAAAAGATCACCGATTAATTGTTGCTGCCGGTCAATTATGGCTAGTTGTCGACCGTTTTGCCAAGGAGTTTTACTGAGGAGGATCTGTTGATACTCGGATTCAGTCAATCCTTTGAAAGCTTGATACTTCATCCACTCTGAGTCATTGCGATAAGACAGGAAGGAAGCAATATCTGCGGCGTGAAAGTCTCTGATCAAACACCGTTCTGTTTTTATGTTCGTGATTTCCATACGCTACTCCTAAGCCTGAATATTATTAAGTTATTATATCCAAACTGGAATAATTTTTCTCGGATGAAGTTTGAAATAGCGTCCGTTGCTCGCGGTCAGAAGTAACAAGAATAATTATAAGTGGTTACTTTTTGGTATACTGGATGTAAATAAGTGTATTTGTGAAGTGGTGGTTATTATGGCAATGAAACATTATCATATGGGCGCAAACTTAATCGTGGAAATAATCAAAGGCAAGTGGAAGCCGTCTATTATTTGTGCATTGGGGATTCAAGATCGACGTTATAACGAATTGTTAAAATACGAACGAGAAGCTAATGAAGCCAATATATCTAAAAAAGTTTTGACCCAGCAACTCAAAGAATTAGAAGAGGACAATATCGTAGAACGTACTAATTATGGTACCGTACCGCCAAAGGTGGTCTATTCATTGACACCAGAAGGAGAAAAATTGCGAAGATTGGTAGTTGATATGTCACTGTTAGGTGAGAGCATGGCAGCTGATGATAGTGACATTGAATTGGAATTTTCTTATCGCGATATGTTGAATAACGATGAGGCTGAGATGCTTAATTTATAATAAAATTACCAAAAGGAGCTCTGACACGCATAAATGTCAGAGCTCCTTTTGGTAAATCATCGTATCTAAATGGGAGTGTTTTAATAAGAATGAAATTTGAAATTTAATTACTTGTCGAAGACTACAGAATCTGTACTGTGACTATGGTTGGGATCATTTTCAAAGTGTAGATCTGTTTCAATGATATCCAAGAATTCAAGTAGTGCAGGATTCAAGCCTAATTCTTCAAGTGTTTCAGTATTAGCAGTGTAACGAATCGTGTTTTCTTGACCGCTTTGAACCTTTTCGATCCACTTAGGTTCACGCAAGTATTCACGTCCTAATGCTACGAAGTCGATGCCAGCGTCCATAACTTTTTCGGCATCTTCAGGCGTTACGATTGAGCCTACTGAGATCAAAGGTAAACGACCGTTGACTTGCTCTTTGATTTGAAGGATCGTTGGTGTCGTCTCTGAAGTGTTATTGAGAGATGTACGCCATGCGTTACCCATTGAAATGTGAAGATAGTCAAGTGGTTGGTCAGCTAATTTGTCAATGAATTGTAGTGTGTCTTCAATTCTGATACCAGGCTTTTCGATTTCTTCAGGTGAAATACGATAGCCCAAGATGAAATCTTTTTTGGCATACTTTTCAACAGCCTCGTGTGCAGCCTTGATGATTTCAAGACCAAATTGCATACGATTTTCAACTGAGCCGCCCCACTTGTCAGCCCGACGATTTGAGTGAGGTGAGAAGAATTGTTGGATCAAGTACGTGTTAGCACCGTGAATTTCAACACCGTCGAAACCAGCTAAGATGGCACGGCGAGTAGCCTCACCAAAAGCCTTGATGATATTTTCGATCTCTTCGTTAGTTAACTCACGTGGAGTTTCCATACCGTCACGTGGTGCGGCAACAGCACTGGCACTGACAGGTTGAACTCCACGAAGAATGGCACTGTTAGACATGCGTCCAGCGTGGAAAATTTGGAGAATGGCCTTAGTATTCTTCTTCTTCATAGCCAAGGCTAATTCTGACAGACGGTCGATATACTTGTCATCGGCAACTGACAATTGACCTTCGAATCCCTTACCATCGTTAGTAACATTGGCAACAGGTGAGATGAACATACCCACGCCACCAGCTCTTAGTCCAGCGTAGAATATGTCGTCACGAGAAACAGATCCATCTTCCAAACTTGATTGGATCGTCATTGGAGGAATTACCACTCTGTTCTTAACAGTGGCACCGTTCTTGAAAGTGTATGGTTCGAGAAATTTGTATTCAGTCATTTTCTAATCCCCTTTGAAATAGCTTACAATTAACATTGTAAGGGCTAACAGGTTTGATTATAAGTAGGCACTTTTTGGTATACTGGGTACAAATTAGTATAATTTGTGAAGTACTGGGCATTATGGGAAAAAATAATAATCTTATTGACGGACTATATCAATTGATGATACTATGACAACGTAAACGTTTACGATATTAAATATTAATAATTAGAATCAATATTAGGAGATTATTGTGATAATTTTACAAGTGCTTAACAATAATGTGTTGCTTGTAGAAGATGGAGCTGATAAAGAACAAATAATTTGGGGTAAAGGAATTGGTTTCAAAGCTCGCAAGGGCCAAGATTATCATCCACAACAAACGGACCATATTTTTTTACCAGTTTCTCGAGATGACGATGAATGGGTTAATTCGTTCAAGGAATTATCTACCGAAATACCGCGTGCCTATTTTGAGTTAACTGACCAAATTATCAATGTGGCTCAAAAAGATATTGAGACTAATTTCGATGGTCACTTGTTATTACCTCTAACTGATCATATATATTTTGCAGTATTAAGGGTCCAAAAGGGTATGAATCTCAGTAATCCGATGCTGTTTGACATTAAGCGATTCTTTCATAAAGAATTTCAAGTGGGTAAGAAGGCATTGGACATGATCCATGAGCTTTCTGGAGTGTCACTTGCTGAAGATGAGGCTGGATTTATTGCCATGCACTTAATTGAGCATGAGATAAGTCAGTCAGATAATTCATTTACCTCGGTCAATGATTGCCTAGATATATTGTCAAAAATTAACGAAATATTAAAGGATGAGTTCAATCGAAACTTCTCAGACAGTAGCGTTGCCGTTTCAAGGATGACTACGCATATATATTATTTACTACTGAGAAGTCATTCAAAACGTACAAGTAAAAACAATGCCTGTGACAGTGATTTACTTGCACGATTGATTAAACAATATCCAAAAGCAGGTAGTAGCTTAACAAGAATTGTGCCATATTTAGAAAATAGTGTTGATTATAAATTCAACGATTCAGATCGTCTTTTTCTTTTAATACACATTATTCATATAACCGAATAAGGGCTTGTGACATTAAGTTGGCAACACCTAGAAGGTTCAATAAACTTATATTTTATTTATGAGTTCATTGAATCTTCTGGGTGTTTTTTATTTCTACAGACCAATTTTGTTGATGAGTCCAGTAATAAATATCCAAAACAATAACTAGGGGGAATATATCTATGTTTGGTATAGGCAAGAAAAAGGAGGACGTTCTTTACGCTACCACAGGTAAACTTGTCCCACTTGCTAAGGTTTCTGATCCAGTATTTGCACAAAAAATGATGGGTGATGGCTATGCTATTACACCTCAAAGTGGAAAAATTTTTGCACCCGTTAATGGAGTGATCAAGACAATTTTTCCCACAAAACATGCGATGGCGATCGAAACAAATAGTGGCTTAGAAGTTTTGATTCATATGGGATTCGATACCGTGGAATTGGAAGGCAAACCATTCACTAATCACGTCAAATTGAATCAAAAGGTTAATGCTGGAACTCTCATTTCCGAGATAGATTTGGACATGGTTAAGCAAGCAAAGATGGATACGACGATTTCAGTTATTTACACCAATATGAACATACTAAGATCATTTCCAGAAGTACAAGAAAATGAAGTAGAAGCAAAGGAAAAGTTAGGGCGTCTAGTTTATAAATAGGGGAGGAAAGTATTTTGGAAAAATTTGAAAAAATTGGAAACGAGATAATCCAAGAGATTGGTACATTAGAAAACGTTGAGAGTATTTCTAGATGTTATACAAGATTAAGATTGAGAATCAAAGATGATTCAAAAGTTAACAAAAGTAAGATTGATAAAATCGATGGGGTAGTTAAGTCATTTGGTAATGAAGGTAAACTACAAATTGTTATGCCTCAAGATTTGGAGAAAGTTTACAATTACATAAACAATAAATTCTCTGAAATAGAAGTATCTGGTGAGGTAGAAGATAGTACAACTTCCAAGGATAAAAAATCTAAGAAAGAAAAACTAACTTTCACTCGAGTGTTGAATCAAGTATTGGATTCTATTTCCAATTCATTAACACCAGTTATTGGTGGGTTAGCAATGACTGGACTATTCTTGGCCTTACTTAACTTATTAACAGTTACTAACGTGGTGGCAGCAGATAGTCAAACACATAAGCTACTGTATCTGATGGGAGATTCGCTATTTCATTTCATGCCTTTCTTAGTAGCGTATGGAGCTTCAAGATACTTTAAGACTAATCCGATTTTGAGTTTGATTCTGGCGGGAATTATGATGCATCCCGATTTTGTGAAAATGGTTTCGTCAGGTAGTGCAATACACTTGTTTGGAATTCCTGTTGCAGCCTTGAATTATCAAACTACACTGATTCCAATTTTTATTACAGTTTGGATTCAGTCATTAATTGAAAGATTGTTTGATAGACCGTTATTAAATAAATTAGGTTTACTCAAGATGTTCCCAGTCTTCTTAATTATGGGACCATTGACATTACTCGTTACCGCACCAATTGGTGAATATGCGGCCGGATTAATTGCTGGTGGCGCAATTTGGATATACAAACAGGCACCAGTATTTGGTATTACTTTGCTAAGTCTATTAATGCCATTGTTTATTGTTACAGGAAGTCATTGGGTATTCTTCCCAGTTGCCTTTTCAAATATGAAGAAGCTAGGTTATGATCCATTCTTGTGGGTAGCATTTGCTGTTTGGAACTTCTCTCAGTTAGGAATGTCTCTAGCAATATTCTTCAAAGCAAAGAAACGTAGCGTCAAAACTTTTGCTGGTACTGCCGCATTCTCTATTGGTGCCTCAGGTATTACCGAGCCGGCCGTCTACGGATTGATGCTGAAAATGAAAAAGCCAATTATACCATCAGTTATCGCTTCAGGAGTAGGTGGACTATTCTTCAGTCTCTTACACGTTAAAGTATTTGAGTTAGTTACAGTATCGTTCCTGAGTTTGCCACAATTTATTAATCCAGCTGGAGGAAACAACTTTATCTTAGCCTTTGCAGGACTAATGGTAACTGCGATCGTTTCATTTGTATTAAATTGGTTCTGGGGTGTGGATGAATCTATGTTTGACGACGAAGTAGTAGAAGATGCTCCAGTAACAGACACAACGACAGCTACAGTAACGGCATAGTTTAGCGGTGACATAAAAAAACTTATAGAGGAAGTTAATTAAAAATGGTTAAAAGACTGATAAGTGCAAGTTCAAGTGAAGTTCTACAATTTGATGGGAAAGAACTGAAAGAAAGTATCAAGGCTAGTGAAGGAAGGATAATTCTTAGTGAAAACATCGTTACACAGGAGAATTTAGATAGTATTACTACTGCTGAAATGTCTGCGGCATTTGGTGCTGACATGATACTGTGTAACAGATTAAATGTGTTTGATCCTAAGATTTTTGGATTGTACCCTGGAGAGAGAAATCTTTACGGTGCACCTGTACATGATGGTAAAGAATGTATTGATCGTCTGAAAAAATTAACTGGTCGACCAATTGGTATTAATATCGAACCAATTGGTTCAAATGTAAAAATGTTAGAAAAACGTATTTCGATTTTGGATGGTTGTACAGCAAGCCCTGAAGTTATCAAAAAGTCTGAAGAAATGGGCTTCCAATTCATGGTACTAACTGGTAATCCGGGTACTGGTGTAAGTAATGAAGCTACAATTGAAAGTATTAAATCTGCTAAGAAATATTTCAGCGGCCTGATTATCGCTGGTAAAATGCATGCATCTGGTGTTGATGAGCCACTTATGAGTGAAAAAATTGCTAGAGAATTCATCGAGGCAGGAGCAGATGTTATCTTGACGCCAGCTGTAGGAACAATTCCTGGATTCGATGAAGATGAATTAAAGGCAGTAGTTAAGCTAGTGCATAAGTTGGGTGGACTAGTAATGAGTGCAATTGGAACTAGTCAAGAAGGTAGCGGTAAAGAAGTTATTCAAAATATCGCTATTAGAACAAAAATCTGTGGTGTTGATATCCAACACATTGGAGATTCCGCTTGGGGCTTCCAATCACCTGTAGAAAATATCTATGCATTGAGTCAAGCTATTAGAGGCGAACGTCATACTATTCAACGTATGTCACGTTCTATTAATAGGTAAGAATCTATAAAAAACTGAATATAATTTAAAATAGCCCCTTAATATTAGATTAGTCTGATGTTTAAGGAGCTATTTTTTAATTAAATATTACCTTCAAATTATTGTTATAATTTTAATATGAGACTCAATTAATACAAGTGGATACATGGGGGCAAAATCATGAGTGTAGAGGTAAGTGAATTAACTTTTGAAGACAAATTTGTAGACTATCTCACTGAATTAGGCGGGGTTAGACAGTGGCAATATTTGCCTAAAGTAAAAACGACAGAAGATCTATGGAATAATTTCAAAAAAATCGTTGAGCAATTGAATCAAGATCGTTTGAGCGAGCCTTTATCAGTTGGAGAATTCAAACAAATTCAAGTGATTATTAGCCAATTAGAAACACCATATCAAGCGGGGCAGTTTTTGTATGGGATGAACGGTATTTCACAAGTTGAAGTTGACTTGGATAATGGCGAACATGTTTATTTGAAGATTTTTGATCAAGATAATATTGGGGCTGGCGATACGGTTTATCAAATAGTGAATCAGATTGAACGCCCTGCCGTTATTCCCGGTCGCAAAAATCGTCGTTTTGATACCACACTTTTGATTAATGGCTTGCCGATATTACAAATCGAAGAAAAGGCCGATGGTCATGATGCCAAAGAAGCACTGAATCAAATGCATCAATACATTGACGAGAGACAGTACTCAGATATTTTTTCGACATTACAAATTTTGGTGGCGATAACTCCACATGATAGTCGCTATATGGCTAACACGACGTCTGAAAACTTCAACACGGATTTTGCTTTTCGTTGGCAGAGAGCTGAGGATAATAAGCCCGTCCTTGATTGGAAAGAGTTTGCGAATAATATGCTGTCAATTCCCATGGCACATCAAATGGCAACTAGTTACATGATTCTTGACGGAACGCCTAGGCACCAAATGATTAAAGCTATGAGACCATATCAAGTCTATGCGACACAACGAGTTATACAAAAAATTCGTCAACATACTTTTGGTATTGACGATCAAGGTGCTGGCTACGTGTGGCATACGACAGGATCTGGAAAAACCATCAGTTCGTTTAAAGCTGCTTGGCTAGCGTCACGTTTGCCCAATGTTGATAAAGTTGTCTTCTTGGTTGATCGTATAGCTCTGACCAATCAGACGGTCGATGAGTATACGGCTTATGATCCCGAAAATGCCATGAATAGCAATGGAGGAGTAGTCACTGATACCGCTAATCGTTGGGCTTTGGAACGAAAGCTCAAGAGCAAAGGTAGTGGAATTATTGTTACATCAACTTATAAGCTCGATGCCATGGTTAGAAGTGACAAATTCAAACCGATTGACAAAAACGTGGTCTTCATTGTAGATGAGGCCCATCGTTCGACTTCTGGAGATATGCTGAAACGAATTAAGGGTGCTTTTCAAAAATCAGCTTGGATAGGGTACACAGGTACACCAGTATTTGACAGTCACCCGACTACTCAAGAGATCTTTGGCGATTTAATCCATGCTTATACGATAAGGGATGCTATTGCAGATGGTAATGTCTTGGGATTCAAAGTTGATTTTGAAACTACCTTGTCTGACAAAGTCTTGCGAGAACAATATCTACCTGAATACTTTAAACAACGCTATCCGAAAATGTCGGATGAAGATATCCGTATCCGAATCGAAGAAATGAACGATGAAGATATGGACGACCGGGTTGAACCGAGTGTCTACGATAATAATGCAAAGCATATCGAATTAGTCGTGGATGATATTTTGAAAAATTGGAATAAACGCTCAAGAAACGGCAAGTATAATGCACTATTCACCACCCATGCCTGTGGTGTAAAAGCATCAACACCAATGGCAATGAGTTACTATCGTGAATTTAAACGTCGGAATGCCGAACTGGATAAGCCATTAAGAGTCGGGATTACTTTTAGCCAAGAAACTTCAAACGGTGACAATCAGCTAGATAATAACAAGTCTTTGCGTGAAGCGATGGATGACTACAACAAGGAATTTAATACTTCATTTGATGATAGACAAGTTCAAGAGTATACAGATCAGCTGGTTGCCAGATTGAATAGAACCATTGATGATGGAAAGTACTTTGATATTGTCATCGTGGTGAATCAGCTACTAACCGGCTTCAATGCACCACAACTCAATACGTTATATGTTGATCGAACGATGAGTGGCTCCACACTAATTCAAGCTTACTCAAGAACCAACCGCGTGTTTGATATGCAGACGAAACCCTTTGGTAGAATCGTCAACTATCGCTGGCCACGTCATAGTGAACAATTGATGAAAAAAGCTTTGGCAAAGTACGCTAATCGAGAGTCAGCGAATGTTCAAATAGACATTCCGGGTCTCGGTGGAACTGACGATGGTAATGGTGTCGAGGCACCATCATTTGATAAGGTTAAAGAGCAACTAAAGAAAGTAGTAGACGAATTAGCCAATTATTCTGATGACTTCTCAGAAATCCCGAGCGGTGCTAAGCGTCAGGAAGTGATGTACAATACCCTACGCAAGTACAATCATTTATCAGCGATGATCAAACAATATGACGAATATGATGATAATCATCCTGAGGTTATGTTGGATGAATTAGGTATGTCGGTCGATGATGAAGAAAGATTAACTACGACACTGTCTTATGATCTGAAAGAAAAAATTGCTCTTCGACATAATGTAGATATTTCACAGATTGATCTGGAGATGGAACATATCAAAGAAGTGAAAGTTGATTACGATTACCTGGATTCGCTAATCGCTGACTTGATGAACAAATATCATGCAGCAGAGATTGATAGAGCTAAAGAAATTGCGGCAGATATTAAAAATATTTCTGATAAATTGGAAGATCGTAAATACGCCGAGCAAATTAACCAGCTAGCTAGAGATATTTTGGCTGGAGATGTCAAACATGATAACTATCCCGTTTTGCCTAACTACGTTAAAGATATTTTATTCAAGCACAACGATAATCGTATGAGAAATGATATTTTTGATTACAAAAAACGTTGGGGATTAGCCGATATAGATAGTTCCCAAGCTATCAATCAGATTATCTCTAATCACGTGCCCGGGTCTGATGATTTAAATATTGACGGTATTCTTGATAATATTATCAAGCAAGGTGTTGATGTTTATAAGACTGACGCCGATGCAGAGCAGGTACGTGAGCTTTCAAAGATTAAGTACAGAACTCATTTTAGACGAGATTTTAAAAAATTCGCAGACAATATTGTAAATAAGTATTAGGAGATAATTATGACTAAAGCACAAGAGATAACCAGTCAAATATGGGAAATGGCTAACCGTTTACGTAGTAATATGGATGCGAGTGATTATCGCAATTATATTTTAGGATTCATGTTTTATAGGTATCTTTCAGAGCATCAGGAAGATAGAATCCGAGAAAATGAACTGGTGGATATTGCAGAGGGACAAAGTGTAAATGAAGCCTACGCACAAGAAGCCAACGGAGATGACTTGCCAGACTATCTGGAGGATTTAGCGAATTCTTTGGGCTATGCGATTGCTCCCCAATATACCTGGGCAACAATAGTTGAGAAGGTAAATAATCATTCAATCGTTCCATCTGATTTTCAGGATATGCTAGATAGCTTCAATCACAACGTGGACTTGAATCATAATTCTAAAGGAGACTTTCGTGGCGTATTTGCGGATATGAACCTCAGCAATTCCCGGCTAGGTCAGACGACGGCAGCACGTGCTAAGGCACTGGCAGAGACAGTCACTTTGGTTGATGAAGTCCAATATAGGGATGACGATGGTAGAGATATTTTAGGTGATATTTACGAATATTTAATCGCTCAATTCGCCGGAAATTCAGGTAAAAAAGCAGGCGAGTTTTATACACCGCATCAAGTATCAGAGGTATTGGCAAGACTGGTAACTTTGGACTTAGATCCTAACGAAACAAAACCAAGCGTGTACGACTTCGCCTGTGGTTCTGGATCGCTACTGTTAACGGTTCAAGAACAAGTGAAAAATCATCATATTTTTTATCACGGCCAAGAACTTAATACGACAACCTACAACTTAGCTCGTATGAACCTGATGATGCATGATGTTTCATATATGAATATGGATTTGCGTAATGCTGACACTTTAGAGATGGACTGGCCGGATGGTGTTGGTAGCGATGGAGTTAATCATCCGAGAAGTTTTGATATGGTTGTGGCTAACCCTCCATATTCTTCGCACTGGGATAATAATGATAATAAATTAAAAGATCCGAGATTTAAGGAATACGGAGCTTTAGCACCTAAGACTAAGGCTGATCTAGCTTTCATGCTCCATGGACTGTATCATCTGAAGCCAGAAGGCACGATGGCTATTGTCTTACCGCACGGGGTATTATTCCGTGGTGCAAAAGAAGGTAAGATTCGTCAGGCCTTACTTGAAAAGAATCAAATTGATGCAGTTATTGGCTTACCTGCTGGATTGTTCTATTCCACAGGAATTCCCACAGTGGTTTTAGTTTTGAAGAAAAATAAAAAAACAAAAGATGTTTTGTTCATTGATGCCAGTAATGATTTTGAAAAGGGCAAGAATCAAAACTTACTTCGTGATGCAGACATAACGAAGATTGTTGAAACGTACCAGAATCGTCAAAATGTGGATAAGTATGCGCACGTTGCTGATATGAATGAGATTAAGGAAAACGAATTTAACTTAAATATTCCTCGTTACGTAGATACTTTTGAACCTGAACCAGAGATTAATTTGGGTGATTTAACAAAAGAAATTGTAGATACTAATAAAAAGATTGATGAGAATAATAAAGAGCTTCTCTCAATGATGAAGGACTTAACTTCTTCTGACGCTAAAATTCAAGGTGATCTAGATGACTTCATTCAGATGTTGAGTAACGAGGTGGATCGTAATGAGCGATAGAAAAGTTCCGGTAGTGCGGTTTAAGGGATTTTCTGACGATTGGGAACAGCGGAGAGTTGGAGACTATTACGAATTTAAAAACGGATTGAATAAAGGAAAAGAGTTTTTTGGTAGAGGAACACCCATTGTCAATTTCACCGATGTATTTCATAATAGAGGGCTAAGCGTTCAAAGTCTTAAAGGAAAAGTAACACTTGAACCATCTGAAATCAAAAACTATGAGGTGAAAAAAGGAGATATCTTTTTCACAAGAACTAGTGAAACAATTGAAGAAATAGGATATTCTTCTGTAATGCTGGAGGAACCAGAAAATACAGTGTTTAGCGGTTTTGTACTTAGAGGTCGTTGTGTTTTAAATAAAGATCCATTAGATGACTCGTTCAAAAAATATGTTTTTTTTACGGATCCTTTTAGAAATGAGATGCGAAAAAAAAGCTCTATGACAACTAGAGCTTTAACATCTGGAACTGCTATTAAGGAAATGAACTTCTTACACCCGTCTAATATAGATGAGCAAAAAAAAATTGGAGAGTATATTACTAATCTCGACCACCTTATCACCCTTCAACAGGATCAACTTGATAACTATACCAAGCTTAAAAAGGCGCTTTTACAAAAACTTTTCCCCGCAGATGGGGAAAAAGTACCTAAAGTGCGATTCGCTGAATTTCAGGATGATTGGGAATCGCGGAAGTTTAGTGATTTTTCTTCTAAGGTAGGGAAAAAGAATTCAAAAGATTTAGATTATCAGGCGTATTCAGTTAGCAATAAGGTTGGGCTTATATCTCAGGCAGAGCAATTTGATGGAAGTAGGCTCGATAATCTCGAAAAAACTTCCTATAAAATTGTTGAACCACTTGAATTTGCTTATAATCCAGCAAGAATAAATGTTGGGTCAATTGCATTTAATAACTTAGGGACGACTGTGATTGTAAGTTCCTTATATGTTGTATTTAAGTTAGATAATCGCCTAGACAATAATTTTATCTTGCAATATATCAAATCCCCAACTTTTAATAAAGAAGTAAGTCGTAATACTGAAGGAAGCGTCCGAAAATACCTCTTCTTTGAGAACTTTATTAATATTAAATCCCCATATTCTAAAGATTTAGCTGAACAACAAAAGATCGGCGCTTTCTTCCAGCACCTAGACCACCTCATCACCCTTCAACAGAATAAATTAACAGAATTAAAAAATCTAAAACAATCACTACTCCAAAAATTATTCATTTAAAAAAATAGTTTTTTGATTGTTATTTCTGGATAATTAATAGCGGCGATCATGCCAAAATAATTATCAGGGAGGCCTTTCATGGCTAAAAGAAAATCATCACAACTTTTCTACAAGTATTACGAAGAATGGATTGCTCTATACAAGGTGAATGCAATTAGATCCATTACACTGGATAAGTACTATATGACCTTAAAGTGGGTTACTAAATTAGCTCCAGATCTGCGACTATGCGATTTAACTCGACGTAGTTATCAACAATTGATTAATGATTATGCGCTAGAACATGAGAAACAAACTACAATGGATTTTCACCATCAGGTCAAGAGTTCGATTATTGATGCGTTGGATGAGGGCTTAATCGGACAAAATCCTACTAGAAAAATTGTTATTAAGGGTAAAAAACCAGCAGAAAAGAAGCCTAAATTTTTGAATCAATATGAGTTACAACAGTTAATGCGCCAATTAGATTTGTCTGAAGAAATCAATTGGGATTGGTTCATTTTTTTAATTGCAAAAACAGGATTGCGATTTTCGGAAGCCTTGGCAATCACACCAAACGATTTCGACTTCACCAAGCAATTACTGAGTGTTGAAAAGACGTGGAACTATCGTAAGACACAAGGTGAGTTTCAACCTACTAAAAATCCATCGTCAGTCAGAAAAGTTCAACTAGATTGGCAGACTGCCATGAGATTTTCACAATTGATTAAAGATATTCCTGATGATCAACCGATTTTTGTTAAGAAAAGAGTTTTCAATTCAACCGTTAATAATCGACTCAAAGTATTGTGTGAAGAAGCGAAGATTCCCGTTATCACAGTGCATGGATTACGCCATACTCACGCATCAGTTCTTCTATTTGCGAGTGTGTCTATTGCCAGCGTTGCCAAGAGATTGGGTCATGCCAATATGACCACTACACAAGATACTTATCTGCATATTATTCAGGAGCTGGAAACACAGGATAGCGAAAAAATTATGAGACAGATGTCACAAATTATCTAATATAAAAGGACGCAAATTTGATATAATTTGCGTCCTTTTTGCGTTAGATGAATAGTTTTTGTAGTAGTGATTTTTTTAGGTTGTTTAGTTCTTTTAATTTCTTCTGTTGAAGGGTGATGAGATGGTCGAGGTTTTGGAAGAAGGCACCTATTTTTTGTTGTTCTTTAACATCTGGCAATAAAGTCAACACTTTAGCTATAGTAACTTTAGATAAACTCGGTACACCAGTAGACTCATCATGCTTTTTCCAATTAACATTTTGAAATACGTCATATAAAAAAAACAAAGATACATTCTTAATAGGAATTGCATAGAATAATGTATCTACTGTCCAGAAGGGAGCTTTTAATATATATGGTTTATTAATCGTTCCTTTTCTACCTATTCCAATAGCATCCTCATTATATGATAGTGCTTTATCAACACTAATCATATAACCACCAGTACCATATACAGGAATATTTCCTTCATTAAGATGTTTGTAATCTCTTCCCGAATAAATATCTACAGTTTCCCCCAACTTCCGCTGTTCCCAATCACCATGAAATGCAGCGAATCGCACTTTAGGTACTTTTTCCCCATCTGCGGGGAATAGTTTTTGTAAAAGCGCCTTTTTAAGCTTGGTATAGTTATCAAGTTGATCCTGTTGAAGAACGATGGACGTATCTAAACTTTTACAGAGATTACCTATGCTTTTTTGTTCCATAATCGTTGGTAATAAAATCTGCATCTTTCGCATTTGTTTTCCAGATATTTCCATAAAGGTTGAGCCGGCACCATATTTTTCACCGTACTTTTTTAATTGTTCTGTTTGTGAAAATATAAAGTAGCTATCTAACTTATCTATGATCGGTACAATTGATTGAAATCCTTGGTTTGTCCCACCTTCTACGGCCAAGATACACGTTTTTCCTATACCAGCACGTGATGTATAAAGAACCGTTCCAATGGGTAGTAGCTGTGATGAGCTGCTATTCAAACCAAGCTCGGTGATTTTTCTTTGACTGCTATGCTTATATATGTCGCTATCAATTTCTGCTGGAGAATACCAATTAATATCCCCATTCCAATATTCATCTATTTTAGTATCAGGAGTTCCACCTCCAACAATGTTGGACACATCCCCCAACTTCCGCAGTTCCCAATCGTCAAAATAAAGTAATTAATTTCTGATATTATGAATAGAAATATATAAACTAATAATAAACATAACTATCCACATAAATAGTTATTCATGCTGTAAAATTAATCTAAGAAGTTTCACAGTAGGAGGATCTAAAATGTACAACTACAAGCAACTAAAGTTAGGTAAAAACGGATTACCAACATGGGACAGCTTTATCCCAGTGGTCATGGAGGTTATTACCGAAAAGGAAGAATGGAGTCGAGCTGAAATAACAACTAGGGTAGCGGACGGTATTGGCCTTCCAGATAAGCTGAGAAATTTACAATCCGAAAAGTATCCCGATGACAATCTTGCAGATGGTCGTGCTGGTTGGGCGCTATCTGATCTCACGCTTGCAGGATTACTAACTCGTCCTCGACGAAATGTTTACAAAGTGACAGATATTGGTAAAGAATTGTATGCTAAGCATGGACTGAACTTAACTAAGGAAATAACACACGCCCAACCAGCCTACAAAGTTCACAAACAAGAGCTACAAAATCGCAAAAAAAACCTAGCTGGGCGACTACCACCAGCCACTGAAATTGCTGAAGATGAAGAATCGGAGGTTTCTGTCGAACGCAGAATCAATCAAGAGATCGAAGAATACAACGCCAATGTAGCATCTGATCTACTCGAACGGATTCGTGAAGCCGAACCGGTTTTCTTTGAACACTTAGTTGTAGATTTACTTAGTAAGATGGGTTATCAAGGTAAGAATGGTACGGTCACGGTGACTAAACAGAGTAGGGACGGTGGTATTGATGGGATCATCAATCAAGATCCGCTAGGTACTAGCACGGTCTATATTCAAGCCAAACGATATCAAGCTATGAATATCGTGCAAAGACCTGCGATCGATGCTTTTTATGGGGCTTTATCACGAGTACACGCTGATCGAGGTGTTTTCATAACTACGTCTAGTTTTTCAAAAGACGCTGAACTTACTGCTAAAACTTTTTCAATCGTTCTTATCGATGGTATTTTACTGACAGATTTAATGTTGAAATATCATGTAGGTGTCCAATCAAAGCAAAACTACGAACTCTTCCAAATAGACGAAGACTATTTCGAATAACCTTCGCAATAATTTCAAAAAATTTCCCCAAATAGGTACTATAATCAAAAAACAAAACCTCAAACAAGAAAAATTTCATGTAAGAGGTTTATTTTTTTACATTTATCGATAGAGATTATAATAACGTATTGTATAATCTACACTGAGGAGATGAAACAATGAAGAATCCGACACCTTATACCTTCCAGGACACTGATGCGTTCAAGAGTACGGAGCAGTTGATCATCAAAGGTCGCTATTTTGCGACTACGGTCCCGGAAGATTTTAATGAATTTGAGCCTAAGAAGCGCAATATTCACAAAATTCTTAACTTAAAGAATAAATTATTAGTTCCAGAATTGATTCAGGTCAAACGTGAAAGAATGTCCAAATCGGTCTTTGCCTTTTTCCGTGGAACGCCTGATGTCATGCACTACGACTTATCAGAGCATTCTAACAGTGGCATTACTGTCTTGATCGGTGGAGATGCGCATCTCGGAAACTTTGGTTTTTATGGCTCATCTGAAGGACAATTATTGTTTGATATGAACGATTTCGATGAGGCTCACTTGGACTATTGGGAACACGACTTGAAGCGTATTTTGATCAGTGCGCTATTGATTGCTCGTTCGCGTGGTTTCGATGAAGCGGACGTGCAGGAATTCCTGATTCAAACGGTCCACACCTACTTTGACACGTTGAAGCATATGACTAAGCTCTCAGAAATGAAACGTTTTATACTACCGAATACTTTACAAAATATCACTGAAATCTTTGGTCAATTGAAAGATACTGAAGAGTATTTCAAACAATCCTTTAAGAGTTTGATCACGAAGAGTATCAAAAAAGCTCAAAAAAGTAATTCAAAGTTAGTCATCGAAAAGTATACAACGATCGATGAAAGTGGTGTTCGTAAATTTATTGAAAACAAACCGGTAACGCAACATATCAGTAAAAAAGATTATGAGATATTAGTTGCTGGTTACAGAAGTTACAAGAAGAAACAACGCAGTGATGTCAGATTATTCTTGGAGGATTTCAATATTATCGATGTCGTCAGACACAGCGTCGGCGTCGGTAGCGTGGGAACTTTATGCTATCTGATCTTGCTACAAGATTTAGACAAGAACTACTTGGTACTACAAGCCAAGCAAGCTTTACCTATTTATGACAATGAGGGTCTTTATACCGACGGTGCTGTCAGCCAAGGCCAAAACATTGTGGACAGTCAATTGATTTTACAGAGTGCATCTGATCCGTTCCTAGGTGCTTTTGATACTGAAAAATATAGTTTCTATATGCGTCAATTCAAAGATATGAAGACTTCGATCAATTTGGACAAATTAGATTACGAATCGTTTGAAGACTACGTTACTGTATGTACGATCTTACTGGCTAGAGCACACTCACACTCACCGAACTATCCGTTGATCATTGGTTTTGGTGAGGAATTCAAGGATTTAGATAATTCTTTAATGAATTTCGTCAATAGCTATACACAGCAGGTAATGTACGACTACGATTCATTTAAGAAGGAATTAGAGAATGGGAAATAAATACTATAATAGGGATTTAAGTTGGTTATTATTCGACAATCGAGTTATCGATCAAGCGTACGACAAGAATATCCCTTTGTTGGAGCGGTTGAGGTTTTTATCGATTGCATCCAACAATGCGGATGAATTCTTCGGGGTCCGTGTGCACAACGTGCAATCCATGATCAAGCAAAAAGGTCTAGATCGCCGTACAGGACTGAATGGTATTGACTTACTTAGTGAGATCTATGAGTATAACTTGCACAATCTCACTAAGTTACACCATGCACTGCCGATGATCCTGGAAGAATTGAAAGCCAAAGATATTTTTCAAGTTACTAAGTATGACGACTTGAGTTTATCCGAACGAGAGCACGTTGATTATTTCTATGAAGACCAAGTAGCATCTAAGTTAGTTGTGAAAGAGTTCTCGCCCAAGAGCAAGGCTACCAGCAATTTAACTTTTTTGTTGTGTTCTGAAAGCGAGTATTACTCATTGGCTATTCCCGATGAAGTGGAGCGGCTAGTGGGTACGGGCATCGATGACCATTACACTTATCTTGAAGATGTCATCTATCACAATATGGGTGCGATCATCGAGCGTTATGGCATTCAGAGATATTATATTTATCGCCTCACGTATGACAACAACAAGCAATATGACTTCTTGGATTCAAAGTTGAGCGATGAAGAATATCTGAAGAAAATGGACCACTATGTTGAGACACGTGCTACTAAGAAGATCACGCGGATTGAATTTTACAGTCCCGACGGCAAGGGGCGTTCGTTCTTCTCGAAGCTATTTGAAGTCAGTAAAAAGAGTATCTTCGCCATTCCCGGGGTCTTGGACGTTAAATTTGTCGATAAGCTTTTCAAAAAATATAAACACGATCCTCAACTAGTCTTCAAACCATTCCAAGGTCTAGGTTGGGATAGTTCACAAAATATCCTGCAGCATCTGGATCAAGAATCACTATTGATAGAGTATCCGTATGACTCGTTCTCAGTCTTTTTGAAGTTCTTAGAAACGGCGGTCAATGATCCTAAAACTACTAGTATCGAGATGACGATCTATCGGACTGAGAAGAATTCCCAAGTCGTCAAGCTGCTCAAAGAAGCGGCACAGCATGGGATTGCAGTGACAGTAGTAGTTGAACTGCGAGCTCGCTTCGATGAAGCTCATAACTTGATAGTCGCTGACGAATTAGAGGAAGCTGGCTGCAAGATTCTTTACGGTGATCGTATCAATAAGATTCATGCGAAGATCTGTCTGATTCGCCAAGGACAGAGCGGCTACGTCCAGATCGGAACGGGTAATTACAATGCGGTCACAGCAAAAGTCTTTTCGGATATTAGCTTTTTTACCAGCAAACCGGAATATGTCAGTGACAGTATCAAATTTTTCGAACGCGTTGCGGGTCAACATCCGAATGATTACCAACTGTTGTCGACTTCACCTAAAGATCTGAAACCGATGATCTTGCGTAATATCAAAAAAGCAACGGAGGCTTACTTACGTGGTGAAAAGGCCGAGGTCTTCATCAAAGCTAACGGATTGACTGATGTTGAGATCATCGATAGCATCTACCAATCCGCACGTCTAGGCTTGCCATTTAGATTTATCGTCCGAGGACCTTGTTGTTTGAAGTTAGGCATCTGTGGTCCTAAGGAAGATATCGTAGTTAAGAGCATCGTGGGTGAACTCCTAGAGCACAGCCGGATTTATAGTTTCACTTATGGTCGTGGAAAGAATGAGACTTGGATTTCTTCGGCTGATTTAATGACGAGAAATCTGGACCGAAGAGTGGAGATCGCTGCCCCGATCGTTGAGGAACAGCCAAAGAAAAAGATTGCGAAGATAATTAAATTGTATCGTCGTGATACTCGCAATTCTTATTATTTGATGGATAATGGCGAATATATGAAAAAGAAACGGTTCTTCAATATTTCTGCGCAACAAACATGGCTCCACAGAATTAAAAAAAGAGATTATATTTAAAAGCGAACTTGAGATAGCATCTCAAGTTCGCTTTTTTGAATCTTATTCAACTGTATTAATCTTGATCCTATCGGGAATATCCCTGGGGACAAAGGTTTCGTTGGTCTGGCCAACGGTGAGAGCATAGATCGGTACGAATGATGCCGGGATAATGTCACTAGGAACGGAACCGACACAAGCCATATTGTAATTGGCACCGACACCTTGATCTTCAGCGGCTAACTCCATATTGTGGACGATGGCTCCAGCGGAGAGGAATTCCATCTTGCTGGGGTTCTTAGCTGAGATAACAATAACGGTTGGTGCATCATAGATATTACTCAACTGTGCCAATATTTCTGGTTTTTGGATAACGGTCAAGCTGTAGTCATCGTAGTTGCCCATTCCAGCGGGGCCAGCATTGGCAGCAGTAAGGATCTGCTTCAACTGCTCATCAGTTACTTGCCCTGAGTAGCTGCGGATAGCCTTACGTGAACTAATCATTTTCAATGTTTCCATGACAAACACTCCTTTGTAATTACATATACATCATAAGCTATTTTAGTTCAAATGATTAATAAGTTTAACTTATCAATTAGAAGATGAATTGAAATTGGTATATTAAATGATTGATTGTAAGATATATCTCGAAAGTAAACAAATGGAGGCAGTTAATTAATGAATGATGAAGTAATCGTATTATTTGGTGCAGGTTCAATTGGAGAAGCAATTGTTAGACGAGTATCATCTGGTCGTAAGTTATTGTTGGCTGACTATAGTGAAGATAAGTTACAAAGTGGTCAACAAAGGCTTAGTGAAGCTGGATTCTCAGTTGAAACGATCAAAGCAGATCTGTCATCTAGAGACTCGATAAAGTCAGTAGTTACTAAAGCACAATCATTAGGTGAAATCATGGGATTGGTCAATGCGGCTGGGGTATCGCCATCACAGGCCAGCGTTGAAGAAGTCCTAAAAGTTGATCTCTATGGTACTTCAGTTTTGTTAGAAGAATTTGGTAAAGTCATGGCGCCTGGCAGTGCAGGTATCGTGATCTCATCACAGTCAGGTCATAGATTACCAGCTTTGTCGCCCGAGGATAATAGGGACTTAGCTATGACGCCAACGGAATCATTGTTAGATCTGCCTATCCTACAATCTAATGTTGTAGTAGATTCACTCGCCGCATATCAATATGCTAAGCGGACGAATGTATTACGCGTTGCTGCTGAATCTGTTAAGTGGCAGGATCGTGGTGCTAGGATTAATTCAATCAGTCCTGGTATCATTATGACACCCTTGGCATTAGATGAGTTAACTGGTCCACGTGGCGCTGGGTATAAGAAAATGTTTGATTCAATGGTAACTAAGCGTCCAGGAACTCCGGATGAAATTGCTAACTTAGCAGAGCTGTTAATGGATCGTCGTGGTGCATTTATTACTGGGAGCGACTTCCTAGTCGATGGTGGTATCACCGCTCAGTATTGGTACGGAGATGTCTCCGAGGTACGTAACTAATAATATAAATTAAAAAAGTAAGGAGATAATTAATATGAAAGCGACATTATTTATAGAACCAGGAAAAGTTAAGGTAGAAGAAGTAGAAAAACCAAAAATTGAAAAACCAACTGATGCCATTATCCGTGTTATAAGAGCTTGCGTCTGTGGTTCTGATTTGTGGTGGTATCGTGGTATTTCAAAACGTGATGCTAATTCATTAGTGGGGCATGAAGCCATCGGAATCGTGGACGAAGTAGGTTCAGAAGTTACTGATATCAAAAAAGGTGATTTTGTAATCGCACCATTCACTCACGGTTGTGGACATTGTGCTGCCTGTTTAGCCGGTTTTGATGGTAATTGTTTGAATCAAGAATTCGGTGGAAATGGTGGCTATCAAGGTGAGTACATACGATTTACGAGTGCCAATTGGGCATTGATCAAAGTTCCTGGTTCTCCAGCTGATTATTCGGATGAAACTATAAATTCACTACTAACACTATCTGATGTTATGGCAACTGGATATCACGCTGCTGCCAGTGCCGAAGTCAAAAAGGGTGATACAGTCGTAGTTATGGGTGATGGTGCAGTTGGTTTATGTGGTGTGATTGCTGCTAAGCTTCTAGGGGCTGATCGAATCATCGCAATGAGTCGTCATGAAGATAGACAAAAACTGGCACTGGAATTTGGTGCAACTGATATAATTGCAGAACGTGGAGATGAAGCAGTCGAACGCGTGATGGCATTGACAAACAATAGTGGAGCTGATGCTGTACTTGAATGTGTAGGAACCGAACAATCAGTCGATACAGCGGTAAAAGTGGGTCGCCCCGGTGCAATTGTCGGTCGTGTGGGTGTTCCCCAAAAGTCTGAGATGAATACGAATGATTTATTCTGGAGAAACATCGGCTTACGTGGTGGAGTCGCTTCAGTTACTACATACGACAAGGAAGTATTACTAGATGCCGTGTTGAAAGGTAAGATCAATCCGGGCAAAGTCTTCACTAAGAGATTTGCACTTGATGATATTCAGTCAGCATATGAAGCTATGGATAAACGAGAAGCCATCAAGTCGCTAGTCATCGTTAGTGAAAAATAACACTATATAGTAAGAATACAGAAAAACATTTTGTGTTTAATGATCAAAAAAATCCGTTATTACTTATTTAGTAATACGGATTTTTTAATGCTTCAAAATAGATTATAATTAAAAATGTCACAATGTGGTAGTGACAATTTTTAGACGAAGGGAGGTAATCATGAAAAAAATCTTAGTTTTATCACACTGTATTTTGAATACGGCTTCGAAAGTTCAAGTAGATGAATCTGAACTAGCGCATGAGTATGAGTTGCGTAGAGAATTGCTGCAATTGATCATCAGAGAAAATATCCAATTGCTCCAATTGCCTTGTCCAGAATTCATGCTATACGGTTCACAACGTTGGGGACACGTGCGGGACCAGTTTGACAATCCATTTTACAAATCTGGAAGCAAACAGATGTTGGAGCCGTTTTTGATGCAGTTGGAAGAATATCATAACCATCCGGAATTATTTGAATTACTAGGTATCGTTTCGGTTGAAGGCAGTCCCAGTTGTGGGTACAAACTCACTTGCACTAGTGATCAATGGTGTGGGGAAATGGGCAGTGACCCTAAGCGGATCGAGGGGATCCAAAACAGCTTAGAGATGAAGCCGGGGCCAGGGATGTTTATGAAGATTCTTCTCAAGGAATTGCAGGTTCGTGACTTAGAAATACCAGTCTTCACGATGGAAGAAGCGATCAAGAGGATCGATGGGGGAATAGTTAAGTATGAGGAATAGAAAAGTTTATATAACCGCATTTTGTGGTATCGCAGTAGCCATGAATATTGTTTTGGGAATTATTACATCTGCCTTAGGAATACCATTGTATCTGGATGCACTAGGAACAGTTATCACCGCTGCCATTTTAGGACCAGTTCCCGGCATGATAGTCGGAGCTTTGAGCAACATTATCACGGGTCTTATCTACAGTGTTTCAGATATTCCATTCGCCTTGGTAAATATGACGATAGGTTTAGTAGTCGGTCTAGTAGCTAAGAAATTCAAGTTCAATCTACTAACAGCCGCAATTACTGGTTTGGCTTTGAGCTTTATTTGTCCAGCCATCGGAACACCTATCGGTATCTACGTATATGGTGGATTGAATGGTTCTTTCTCAGATGTATTGGTAATGTCACTAGTTAAAGGTGGAACAACGATCTTTCAAGCTTCGTTCCTAAGAAATGTTGGCTCCAACTTGATCGATAAGATCGGTACATGTTTGATCGCAGTGTTGCTGATCAAGGCTATGCCAATGCAATTTTTGAATAATTTTAAGAAGGCAGTATAACAAACAATGATTGATATTAAAGGTCTGATTCATAAATACGATGTCTGGCTCAATCATGAGGAGAAGAGCCAATACACAGCACTGAATGATGTCTCATTAACGATCGAACCGGGAGAATTTGTAGTTATTCTCGGTGCGAATGGTTCCGGTAAATCTACATTGGCAAAGCATCTTAATGTCTTGTTGCTGCCAAATGAGGGTGGAGTGTGGATCGATGGGAAGGATACCAAAGATAAAGAGAAACTGTCCGCTATCAGAAGTTCAGTCGGAATGGTCTTTCAAAACCCTGACAACCAAATTATCGGCACGAGTGTAGAGGAAGATGTCGCATTTGGACCTGAAAATCGTAACGAACCGTCAGAACAGATCAGAAAAAAAGTATCCGAAAGTTTAAAGATAGTAAATTTGGAATCAAAGCGTAAAGTTTCACCGATCAAGCTGTCCGGTGGTCAAAAACAAAAAGTAGCTATCGCCGGATTATTGGCAGATGAGCCTAAGTATATCGTCTTAGATGAACCTACTGCCATGCTTGATCCTGAATCACGCAAAGAAGTTTTAGAAGTAGTGCATAAGCTAAATAAGGAAAACGGAATCACAATTATACTAATAACTCACAATACGGATGAAGCAGTGGATGCTGATAACATAATCTTGATGAACAAAGGCAAGATTTTGAAACAAGGGACACCTCAAGAGATCTTTAGAAACGTTGAATTATTACATGAAGTGAAAATGAATATTCCGCCAGTAACGGAATTAGGTAACAGGCTTAAAAAGGATGGGTTACCAATCAAGACACCTATTCTCAACGAAAATGAATTAGTGGAGGAACTAAAAATGATATACACAAAGAGGATCAAACAAAATGCTAAAAGGTGAGAGACTTAACTTTACTTACAATAGGGGTATTGTAAACGAAAATAAAGTTTTAAAAGACGTTTCTTTTGAAGTTAATGAGGGTGACTTTATTGGCATTATCGGCTCGACTGGAGCTGGTAAGACCACACTGATCAAGCATTTCAACGGGTTATTAAGAGCCGATACAGGCCAGATGTTCTTCAACGGCAAGAATATCTATGATAAAAAATATCCACTTTTTCAATTAAGAAGAGAGGTAGGAATAGTTTTTCAATATCCAGAACACCAGCTATTCGGCAAGACGGTCTTGGCTGATACGATGTATGGACCACTGAACTTAGGGATGACACCAGAGCAGGCTCAAGCAACTGCTCAGGAGAGTCTGTCATTCGTAGGTATCTGTGAGAAATATTACAATTTCAGTCCACTGGAATTATCAGGTGGGCAGAAGCGCTGTGTAGCTATCGCCGGTGTTTTGGCAATGAAACCAAAAATATTGGTTCTAGATGAACCAGCTGCAGGGTTAGATCCCGAAACAAAAGATAATATTTTTGAATTATTGTGTAAGATTCATCGTGAACAAAAGACGGCTATTATTTTCGTTTCGCATAACATGGAAGATGTCGCCAATTATTGCAATCGACTATGGGTCTTTCACGAAGGAACTATTTTTCTTGATGACACTCCACAAAACATTTTCACGCAGGTTGATAAATTAAAATCTATCGGTATTGACGTTCCTTCAGTCACGCGGATCACTGACAAATTAAAGCAGAGTTTGCCACTAGATTCACTGGCTATCACAGTGGACGACGCCGAGAGTTCGATTCTAAAGATGTTTAGGGAGATTGATCATGTTTCGTGATATAACACTCGGTCAGTACTACGCACAGGAATCGCTTGTTCATAATCTAGATCCTAGAACGAAGTTATTTGCGGTTTTGATTTATATCGTTACTTTGTTCTTAGTTAAAAATCCATATTGGTATTTACTATCATTGTTTATCTTATTGAGCGTTTATTATTTGGCTAAAGTACCATTGAGTTATGCACTAAAAGGCTTGAGAGGCATCATCATCTTATTAGTTTTGACCTTTGTCTTTCGAGCTATCGCTACACCGGGGACGGTCCTCTTTGGTTGGGGAATCTTTGAAGTTACTGAGGAAGGTTTGATCAAAGCAGTTTCGTTAACCACTCGGATCGCGCTGATGATCATGGGAGCAGCGTTATTATCGTATACGTCTACTCCCAAGTCATTGGCAGATGGACTAGAGAAAGCTTTTTCGTTTTTAGAAAAAATTCATATCCCGATTCATGATATGTCTGTGATCGTAATGATCGCCTTTCGGTTCATCCCCATCATGATCGAAGAACTAAACATGTTGATCGATGCACAATCAGCACGCGGAGCTAAGTTTGAAGATGCTAATTTTTGGCAGAAGAGCAAGAATGTCTATACATTGTTGGTCCCACTCTTCTTGTCGATCATTCAACGTTCGTCTGACTTAGCTATGGCTATGGAGACTAGAGGTTATACTGGGGATAATCAGATCTCGCAGATGTATCCTTTGGTTTACCGGCGAGCTGACAAATTTACTTATTTATTATCGTTGATCTTTTTAGGGGCGTTTATTTCAATCAGACTTTAATCAGAATCACAGGAGACTGTGGTTCTATTTTTTTGCATTTAGTACAATAGAGACAAGTCTATACGTTAAGAGGTCGAATTATGTTTCAACAAATGCAATATTTCATCTCCATCGTCAAAAATCATAGTTTCACCCAAGCCGCTGTGGAATGTCATATTTCTCAATCAGCCATTTCACAACAAATGAAAGAACTAGAGAGTAAGTTGGGTGTGAAATTATTAGAACGAACGGGTCGTAGTTTCAGTGTGACTGAAGCTGGGCAATATTTTTATACGCATAGCCAAGATGTTTTGGAGGAAGTCCAACAACTAGTAGATAACACTGTCAGCCTAGTCAAAGATGAAAAAGTCGAATTGAAGATCGGCTATCTGCGCAATTTTGGTACGACCGAAGTTTTGCGAACGGTGACACAGTTTTCGCAGGAATTTCCACAAGTTAAGATCAATATTACTAGCGGGAATCATGAAGAATTGTATACCTTGCTGAAGGACGGTCAAGTGGACTTGAATTTTGCGGATCAGCATCGAGCACTCTCAAATGAATACGTGAATGACTTCCTGACGGACAGTAAGTATATGGTTGCTATCAGCCGTAGTGCCTTCCCTGATCAGCACGATCAGATCGACATCGCTCAATTGGCTGACATCCCGTGCGTATTGATCGCCGACTCAGATCAACGAGAGTCGGATGAAACTTACTATCAAGATATCTTGGGGGTAAAGAGTAACTTTGTCTTAGCGCAAGGTTATGATGAGGCTCAGATTTTGGTGGCTTCCAATCAAGGATATTTGATCGTCAATGATCGGACTAAGAATCAATTGAACAGTGAAATAGTGAAAACAGTTGGTTTGCTCAATGGACAACAGCAGATGATCCAAAAATACTATGCCTTCTGGAAGGCTGATAATTCAGGATATTATATCGAATCATTCGCTAAACTATTGAAGCAGAGTTTTCATAAGTAAGACTTATCAATGAGTTTTGGAATTGAAATAGCTCTATTCAGAGTTTGTCAGTATCATCTACTTATATGATCAAGTAGGAAGTGGATATTAATGACAGATGTAGAACAAATCACAGAATTATACCGAACGGAAAATACCGCGATGGTCAAGAAGGATATCAGCAAGTTGAATGAAATCTTGTTACCATCGATGAAGCTGACACATATGACGGGCTATGTGCAAAAGAAGTTAGAGTGGATCGACCAGATTCAGAATGAAGAGATGCAGTATTTTTCTTCGATCGAAGAACGAATCGATGATGTTGTAATCAATGGTAATGAAGCTAGTTTGATTGGACAAAACCGAGTCCAAGCCAGTGTCTGGGGCAGTGGAGTCAACACTTGGCCGCTACAAATGAAAATGTACTTTGTAAAACGTAATGGTCAGTGGTTCATCTCAGATCAAGTGGCTAGCACTTATTGATACAAAAAACGATAGAATACTTTTGAGGTATTCTATCGTTTTTGTTATTTAGTATTGATAGTATCGGCACTTTGTAACATGTGATAAGTCTCCGCGAAGACAGGGCAAACGTCGTCAGGGATGGCATAGTTATGCGTGATCTTACGAAGCTCGGAGAAATTATCATCGACGTTAGTTTCTTCATCGACAGCTAGTTGTAGTTTGATGTATTCATCTCGTACGTCGAATACTTCAGGATGATTCTTACCGTGGGCATTAGTGATAGCTTTAGTATAAAAATCCAATTTTTCTTGGCGTTCATCTAAATAGTCTTTGAGTTCAGTCATTGTGATAACCTCTTTTCATTTGATACTTTTATTTTAAGAGGTAATAACAAATAACAACTTGATATTGGTCAAGAAAATGAAAATTATTATTTACCTAAAATGTACATTTTTTTGAGGAGAAATTGAAGATTCGTCAATTATCACGGGGATGTATAGCCAAATATGAGAGAAATATTAGTCATAGTCGTATAATGTAATTATTCTGAACAAACTAGAGAGGGGTAACTTAATGACTGAACTAACTCATTTTTATCAAAAATTCCAGCCAACGCATTATGATATCTACCTAGATATCAATCGAGCAACTAAAAAAATAGCTGGTAAGACTACAATTACTGGTAAAGCCTTGATCGAGTCGATCTCTATCCACCAAAAGGGACTAGAAGTAAGCCGAGTTCAAGCTGACGGTTCAGACGTACCGTTCACAACTGTTGCAGAAAACGAAGCTATCGAAATCACTCTGTCAAAGACGGGTGAAGTTACGTTAACGATCGACTATACAGCCCCACTGACTGATTCGATGATGGGTATCTATCCGTCATATTACGAGGTTGATGGTGTCAAGAAGCAGATCATCGGGACACAGTTCGAAACGACCTTCGCACGCCAAGCCTTCCCTTGTGTCGATGAACCTGAAGCTAAGGCTAAGTTCGATATCGCTATCAAGTTTGACGAACAAGCTGGCGAAACGATCTTGAGTAATATGCCTGAAATCAAAAATGAAGATGGTGTACATTACTTCGATACGACTGTTAAAATGTCGACTTATTTGATCGCCTTTGCCTTCGGTGACCTTCAAAGTAAGATCACTACAACTAAGAGCGGTGTCAAAGTCGGAGTCTTCGCTACTAAAGCGCACAAGGCTAACGAATTGGATTTCGCCTTGGATATCGCCAAACGGGCGATCGAATTTTATGAAGATTTTTATCAGACACCTTATCCATTGCCACATTCATGGCAATTGGCACTACCAGACTTCTCCGCAGGTGCGATGGAGAACTGGGGCTTGGTAACTTATCGTGAAGCTTATCTGACACTGGATCCTGACAACACTTCACTTGATACGAAGCAACTAGTTGCGACAGTCATCACTCACGAATTAGCTCATCAATGGTTCGGTGACTTAGTAACGATGAAGTGGTGGGATGACCTCTGGTTGAATGAGAGTTTTGCCAATATGATGGAATATGTTTCCGTTGATGCGATCGAACCTGATTGGCATGTCTGGGAAATGTTCCAAACGTCAGATGTTCCGGCTGCCTTGCAACGTGACGCAACTGACGGCGTTCAATCTGTTCACGTGGATGTTGAAGACCCAGCAGAGATCGACTCACTCTTCGACAGTGCGATCGTCTACGCTAAAGGGGCTAGGATGCTAGTAATGATGCGGGCTCTGGTAGGAGACGATGCTCTACGTCAAGGTCTAAAGAACTACTTTGCGGCTCATCAATACAACAACGCCCAAGGAAATGACTTGTGGTCTGCAGTCGGTGAGGCCGCTGGCATGGCTATCGGAGACATCATGAATTCATGGCTCCAACAACCGGGTTATCCTGTGGTGACTGCCTCAGTCGTCGATGGCAAGTTGACACTTTCGCAGCAACAATTCTTCATCGGTCAAGGTGAGGACAAAGCTCGTCAGTGGAAGATTCCGTTGAATGGTAATTACGATGCGGTGCCTAAGATCATGGCTGATGAAACGATCGTACTCGGCGACTATGACCAGTTACGTCAAGTAGCGGGACAACCATTCCGCATCAACGTCGGCAATAATTCACACTTTATCGTGAAATATGACGATGGTTTGTTACAAGATATTTTGGATCATCGAGAAGATTTAGACGCCATCTCACAATTGCAGATTTTGCAAGATCTACGTTTGTTGGCAGAAGGCAAACAAATATCTTACGCTTCGATCGTGCCACTATTGCCAAAATTTGCGGACAGTCATTCAACCGTCGTCAATGCAGCGCTCTATCGAATCGCTAATGACTTGAAAAAATTTGTGATTCATGGCTCTGATGATGAAAAGGCACTGCAAAGATTGTACGATCAATTGAGTGCTAAAGAAGTCGCTAGATTAGGCTGGACACCCAAGGCTGGCGAATCAAATGACGACCAATTGACACGTCCTTATGTTTTGAATGCAGCATTATATGCTGAGAATCCAGCTGCTATATCTGCCGCACACGAACTATTTGTCCAAAATAGCGCCGATTTAGCAGCTTTATCTGCAGACGTACGGATCTACGTCTTACGCAACGAAGTTAAGCACTATGGTAGTGCAGCATTATTCGATCGATTGTTGAACGAATACCGTAAATCATCTGATGCTAGTTATAAGCAAGACTTGTGTGTCGCTTTGACGGCTACACCAGACGCTGATTTAATCGCAAAACTGATCGAAAAATTCGAAGATGCTGAAACTATCAAGCCACAAGACTTACGCGCATGGTTCCGTGGTGTCTTGGCTAACAATGATGGTCAGCAAGCTGCTTGGGATTGGATCAGAAATGATTGGCAATGGCTAGACGATACAGTTGGTGGTGACATGGAATTCACGACTTACATCACGGTCATCTCAATGATCTTCCACACACCAGAGCGTTTGGCAGAATTCAAAGAATTCTTTGAACCTAAGTTGAATACACCAGGTATGACTCGTGAAATCAGTATGGATATCAAAGTTATCGAAACACGTGTAGCTTTGGTAGAGGCTGAAAAACAAGCTGTCAATGCAGCTATTGCAGAAGTTATCGCCTAAAAATAAATAACAAAATAAATAAGCATCGGTAATCCCGTATTAGACAGGGTCACTGATGCTTATTTATTTTTAGTTACTATTACCGAAGATCGACAAGATACTCAAGAAGATATTAATAAAATCAAGTACCAAGCTGATCGATGCTACTAAAGCGATAGCACCAAGGTTTGGTGAGCCTTGCGCACTAGTGTAGATGCGTTTGATATTCTGCGAGTCAAAGGCAATGTAGAATAAGAAGATGATGATAACAGCTATATTAACTAGTAGTGCTGCCACAGAACTGTGGAAGATCAATAAATTGATAACTGAAACGGCGATGATTGAGATCAGGCCGATCAATAAAGTTCTGCTCCAACTAGTTAAGTCCTTCTTAGTGAAGAATCCGAATCCAGCTGAGACTACGAAGACTACCGAAGTAACAGCTAGGGATTGCACGATGCTTTGAGCGGTATACATGTAAAATACTGGAACACCGAAGACCGATAGTGCAAGTATGAATGCAATGTAACTGATAAACGTCATTAAGTAAGAACGATTTGCGAATGTATTAGCCATGCTGATGAAACCGAACGCTACTAATATGGTACCGATGGAAAAGATGAGCGCATGTGAACTCATCATGTTCATAATTGATGCGGAAAGTGCAGTGTTTCTAGCGATGGCATTAGCAGCCACAGTCCAGAAAGCTACACCCAATCCTGTGTACAAGTACACAAGAGAAGTGAATCGAGCCAAACCAGTGGCTCTTGCTTTGTCCATTGTTTGCATTTAGTACCCTCCTTTAGTATTGAATATTGTAACAAATAACGCTTTAGTTTGCATTGATGTGAATCAACAATTATCTAATGGCGTAACGAGATTCGATCCAAGCTAGGATGCAGGCACCGACCACGATAAGTGCAATGGCAGCCGCATGCCAGTATTTATTGCGCATGAAGATGGCGATGTATTCACGGATGATGGCGTTAGGTAGGAAGAACCTGGCGGTGTGTGCGCCAATACCGTCAGCTTTCAATCCAGCTTGTTTAGCTACCATCCCCGCACGAAAGGTGTGATAGCCGTTGGTGACGAAGATAGTCTTGGCGGATGTATTTTGCTGTTCGATCAATTTTTTTGAGAACAACATGTTTTGATAAGTATTCTTTGATTCGGTTTCAACCAGACCGTCATGGCTAGGTAAGCCTTGCTGCACAGCGTAATTCAACATTGCCACACCTTCAGGTATCTTCTCGTCACCGCCTTTACCACCAGAAAAAATCATTTTGGCAGCTTTACCAGTCTTCTTGAGTTGTTTCTTATAGAATGCTAGTCCGCGATCGATGCGTCGAGCTAATAGTGGTGAGACTTTTTCACCATTGAGTAAGCCGGCACCTAAAACGATAATATAATCTTGATTATATTTGGGATGATTAAATTGATACAACACTAGCATCGTCAAGTAGTTATAAAACCAAAATAGGACGTAGAACAAGATCAGGTTGGCGATGATAGTGACCCAAGTAACTATGAAGGTCGGTAGATACTGGGTCATGAGGCCGGTAAAGAGTGGTAAAGCTAAGATGGCGATTCCTAAGACTAATGTCAACATGTTGGCTAATGAGTGACTCTCACGTTTCCAGACTATCCAAGCGTTCCACAGTAATAGAAGTGCTTGTAAAGCAAAGGTGATACCGACGAGCAATAGAAACAATACAAAAATCGTAACACTGATAACTATCAAGGGATGGTTATTCGTCCCTAAGATCGTTATGGCTAGCACGGTTAAGAAGGTATATAGGAATAGTGAGAACCAAATACCATTACTCAAACGTCGTTTTTCTTTATGATAAGCGAATCCAAAACACGCTCCAAAAAATAATGGTACCAGCCACGACCAGTAAACTATGGCTGGTATCGGGAACCAGACTTGTTGACCCATGGAATACCCCCCTGAAGTTAAGCAATTATAAATTTTATTTTAATATTTAACTTGAGGGAAATCAAAAAATGAGTCGGTAAAATTTACCAAACTCATCTGTTTTTATTATTCAGTTATTTGATCAGCGTGTTTCAAGGCATCACTAACAGCCTCTTTGATGGCCCGACTGGAAGCTGAAGCACCTGAAATAGCGTCAACTTCGACCGAGTTCTTGGCAACAATATCTTTAGGTAGTTGCTCAACAGCTTGTTTGCCGTAGTCATCAGATTCACTTTGTTTCAAAACTTCAACATTCTTAATGTTAGTTTGATCATCAACGGTAACTCGAACGACGATCTCATTACCCATACCAGCAGTAGATTTACCGATATATTGATTAGGACCAGTTTCAAAAGTTTCTTCACCGATGTCAGAACCTAAACCAGCGCTAGGATCATTGTGCGTGCTGGCTGATGTTTCAGCATCGTAGTCAGTATTATCAGTCACACTGGCGGCATTTTCACCAGCGATCTTACCAATGATCAAATCTTCAGCTAGGTTGCTTCCACCGTTGTACTTACGTCCCATCATGCTACCTAATTCTCCAGCGGCGTATAGGTGAGGGATGACCTTGCCATCGACATCGACCACTTCAGCTTTGGCATTGTGGATCGGTCCACCTTGTGTGTTCAACAGACCTTGAACCATAGCTAGAGCGTAATATGGACCATCGTCGAACTTAGCTAGTGTTTCAGGAGCACGATCGAAGGCGTAGTCACGTTTTACATCTGCGAAGTGATTGAAGTCTGCGACTGTGCTTTGAAGTTTTTCAGCATCCGCATCGATCTTCTCAGCTAGTTCTACTAAGGTATCAGCCTTGACTACTTGGTCTAAGAATTCAGGATATGGAGCTTCTTTGTCGGCAGATAATTCCGCAAACTTCTTAGCATCGAAGACAACGTAGGGATGTAATTGCGCGTTAGGTATCCGCCATTGACCGTGATCTTGAATGTGACCATGTCTGTGGATCTCATTCTCATCGAAGTAACGAGTGCCATCATCACCAACTACGATCACGCTACCTTGATGGAAGGCTGGCCAGTCGAATGGTAAGAACTGTGACCGTTGACCTGCTTGCGGCTTTGGTGTCAAACCATGGAAGATACCGTAAGCTTCATAGTTAGCCATGTTATACAATTTAGCACCTACATCTAAGGCCATCGTTACACCAGCACCTTGATTGTACAGTGAGCCGATCGGATTCAAACTAGTTTCACCAAGGTAAGTCTCGACCATTTCAGGATTGTTTTCAAAACCACCAGTAGCCATTACAACACCCTTGTTGACTTTGACGTCAAGCAATTTTCCATCACGTTCGATTTGAACACCGATGACTTTTTTACTATTTTCATCTTGAATGAGCTGCTTAGCAGGTGATTCATACAGGACATCTATTTTGTCCGCACGGTCGATGACTTGTTGCCGTAAGTTCTTCCAGAGTGCTGAATCGGCGACGCCTTCGTGTAGAGCTACTAGCTCGTGTGTTGCTTGTCCAGGTAATTCGGGATATTCGTGAGCCATGAAGTAGAGTGCCTTTGACACGGGTGACTCTGGGTGTTGGCCCATGACGAATGGTGTCACACCGAGATATTTTTCTATGAATTCTGGAATATGATACAATCCCTCAACGTATGTATCCATCAATTCCTTATCGTATTTGAGTGGATAAGCCAAGCTATCATAATACTTCTTAAGGTCATCTAAGTCGTCACCTGAAGAAATAACTTGTCCAGCATAACGAGTATTACCACCCTCATGGCCTTCAGGAGCTGAATCAACAATCAGTACTTTAGCGCCGTTGTCAGCCGCAAACCTAGCAGCTGTGGCACCAGCACCACCAAAGCCTAGGACGGCAACATCATAAGTTGCGTCCCAACTTGTATATCTATCTTTGAACATTTCCTTCACTCCTTTACAATACTTATATAGATAGTATAAATCTATTTATAGTTTGTGGTAACGATTACACTCTTATAATTATCTAAAACAAATAAAGGTCGTTGATAAAGTATGCAGAACTACTATTATAATGAAGAACTAAAAAATAAAGATACGAATTACTTCATCATCGATTCGGGTTCGAATGTTGAACATGAGGATATAGATTTTAAAATTTATAGCTGGCGTAAAGATCTAAATAAAAAAATAAAACCGGGCGACTTGTTTATTTATCGTCGCTCTGGTGGTGGATCAGAGTATCGCAACCAATTTTATTTGTTCGGTTCAGGTAAATTGGGTGAGACGATGAAAAATTCCCTATCGAATCGGGCAATAATCAAGATTGATCAGCCGTTCGTCTTCGATCGGAAACTATTCAAGTCGGATTTAGAAAACTTTGATTGGAAATTCAAAAAGCACCATGGTCTCTGGAGCAATTTCTTTAACATGAATGGGATAACACAAATAACTCAAGCCGATTTCACTAACTTACTCATCTATCAAGAGCAACTCTGTGGTGATGTTCTTGACCTATCACAGTCGGAAGAAAAATTAGCGGCTTATATTTATCAGAGTGAACAGCTGGGAGAGTTTTTTGTTGAAGATAGAATCGGCGAGCTGGATACCTATAACCCAGCTCAGAAAGTCTTCACAGACTTGATCCTAGCTAACTATAACTACCAATGTGCCATCACCAAAGAGACTGAGATCCGCGAATTGACGGTCGTCCGTATCGTTTCTTGGGTAGATGAAAAAAATTCACGTATGGATTTTAGGAACGGGATCTGTTTGACCAAATGGCTGGCAGAGGCCTTTGAAGCAGGGCAGATAGCCTTTTCTGGGGATGGTAAGATGCTCATCTCTGCTCAAACTGATTCAGCTTTGTTGAATAAATTGTCCTCAGTCCAATACAAGAAACTGCCGATGCATAAACGTTATTCACCTAAGAAAGAATACTTAGAGTATCATCGCGAGCATGTGTTTTTGAGAAAATAAAAAAGAGCCGCGATGTCCGCAGCTCACTTATTAATTATAGGATTTGAATTTTGTGTTCGTAACATTGGTCGATCATATCTTGAGGCCAAACACTGGCTTGAACTTCACCAACATGGGCCTTGCCTAGTAGCAACATACATAGACGTGATTGTCCGATACCACCACCGATAGTATATGGTAGTTCACCGTTCAATAACATTTGGTGATATGGTAATTTGAGACGATCTTCAGCGCCTGCATCTTTTAGTTGAGCCTTCATTGATTCTTCGCTGACACGGATACCCATACTTGAAATTTCCAAGGCCATTTGGAGAGGTTCGTACCAGAATAAGATATCACCGTTCAACTTCCAGTCATCGTAATCAGGAGCACGGCCGTCATGACGTTTGCCTGATTTCATCTTGCCACCGATTTGCATCAAGAAGACACAACCGAGTTCTTTGGTGATGGCATTTTCACGTTCTTTAGGAGTCATGTCAGGGAATCTGTCTTCGAGTTCTTGGGCAGTAACGAAGTGGATTTCATCTGGTAAGTGATAGACAGCTTCAGGGAACTTGTACCAAACTTCGTGCTCCATATGCTTGATGACTTTGAAAATATCGCGAACAGTGCTCTTCAAAGTATCGATGTTACGTTCGTCCTTAGAGATGACCTTTTCCCAATCCCATTGGTCAACGTAGATCGAATGGATGTTGTCGAGATCTTCATCTTTACGGATAGCGTTCATGTTAGTGTAAAGACCTTCATGCATTCCGAAACCATAACGTTTCAAAGCAACACGCTTCCACTTGGCAAGTGAGTGAACGATTTCGATAGTTTGATCAGGGATATCTTTCATATCAAATGAAACGGGTTTTTCAACACCGTTCAAGTTATCGTTCAAACCAGTCGATTTTTCAACGAACATTGGTGCTGATAGACGTGAAAGGTTGAGTTCCTTACCGAATTCATCTTGGAATGTTTCACGGATGTAGCGGATAGCTTTTTGTGTATCGATAACTGATAGTTTTGGATCGTATGATTCTGGAATTGTTAAATGCATAAGATTATCTCCCTTGATTTTTGATTGAATTGATAGAAGACGGGTAACAAAAAAAGTCTTCCATCCCTAATAAAAGGGACGAAAGACTTTCGCGGTACCACCCAAGTTGCTTATCTAAAATAAGCCAGCTCAATAAGAGTACAAAACAACTATACTCTGCCGATGGTAACGTACCGGTTACGTCTAGTCCTACTTTGGCTCTGCCATTTCAGCTAGAAACATAAGAAAGTGTTATTCAAACAATTCACGCACTGTTTTGGGTTCTCACTCATCCCAATTCACTGTCAGGCTAAAAAGTCTTACTCTTCTTTCTTGTCGTCTTTATCTTGTGACACTTATAATAAGCATTTATTTTTGAAAAGTAAAGTGTAAATTAAAAAATTACTAATGATTTTCAAATTTTTTAGTTATTTTTTGAAAAATAACTGCTTAGAAACGTTGATTAGATACTCTTTTTTAGAGAGATGAGAAAATTGAAAAATAATTTAATATCCCAAAAAAATATTATAATTAAATAAATTATATTAATTTATTGGAAAAGAATGCTACGAAAAAACTCCAGTCTTCCGGTTGAGGATGACTGGAGCTTTATTTGTTATAAATAGCCTTGAGACCAGCGATGTCAGCTTCGGAGAGCGTTCTGACACCTTGATTGGTCGGGTACATGATGGAACTAGTATCGGTACTGTGATTCAGACCTAGCGCATGGCCCAATTCGTGCATCGTGACCGAGTCACTGACTGATTCAGCGTAATTCATATTGATCTTAGCCGAAGCGTGATTGATGGCTGACTTAGAAGGGTCGTTAGTCTTGTAAGTCAGCTGAGGACCACCAGTTCCTAATTCTAGTGTCTGCGCATCTTGACCTTCATCTTTGTAATAGATCGAGAAGGTTATCGTATTATCACTAGAATGACCTGTACCTTCAACCAGTTTTACGACGCCCGTTTGATTATAGGCATAGATCGCATCGTTAAAAGCTTGACGAGCGACTTTCGGTGTTTTGGCAGTGAAGTGATAATAATAAGTATTGCTCAAAGCAAACTTATTCACCATCGAAAACGCTGGCGTCTGGTCGGCAGAACTAGTCTGCTTGTCCTGTGAGGTAGCGGAGGCCTGTTTAGTTACGTCGGTAGTTGTGGAAGTCGTTAAGGACCTCAGCTTAGGGACGTAATCCGAGACAGTAGCTTCTAAATAACTCTTGGATTTGGATAGATTAGTAACGATCTGTGCTTGCAAGGTAGTCGGTAAGACATTGGTATATTCAGCTAAAAATATACCGCCCAAGACAAACAACAGTACAAACGATATAATGTGCCTTCTCATGTATAACTTCTTTCCTTAGACATTGTCCCATTAGTCTACAATCAAAGTTCATGAATGTCTATTAAATTAATGTTACAAATATTTAACAAAAATATCTTTGTATATATCGATAAATTTTAGATACATTTCTTTATTAACGTGTTCGTTAACTTGATGGGGCGTGTCGTTTCCGGGACCGAAGATAAGAAAATTAAAATCATCCGGCTGGTTGCGTAAGAACATTGCGGCGTCCGTTGTTGCAGCGATACCGTACTTGCCGATATCTAAACCTGTGTGTTCCTTGGTCACTTCACCAGAAATATCTAGTAGTTTTGAATTAATCGTGGACTTCACTGGGTTGAGTTTCATAATCACTTTCAGCGCCAGTTGATAGTCATCGTGTTGAGAATTCAGTTTGTTCATCAGAACTTGGATGTCATTCAATACTTGATCACTGTTGTATTCTGGGAGAGTTCTTGAGTTGATCTCAGCCTCAGCATGGTCAGGAATGGCGTTGATCTGTGTGCCGCCGTTGATGGTGGTGATGTTGAAGAGGAAGTCACCCATGACGTCGTCGGTTTTGCCAGTATGCTTGAATTCGGTATTAGCTTGGGATAAGAAATCTAAGAGATGGTCGACAGCGTTGTTGCCACTTTGAGGCATGGAACTGTGTGCGGCTTTGCCTTCGGAAGTGACCTTGAGATCGAGTGAACCCATATGTGTATAGACTAAATTATAGCCAGTAGGTTCACCGATCAATAGTCCGTCAGCGTCATCCATGTAACCAGCTGTTGTGAGTTGGTCTGCGCCATATTCACCTACTTCTTCCGCAATCGTAGCTAGCAATCTGACTGTACCGATTTTTGGTAAGTTTTGCTCATGTAATTCGATCATGGCGATGACTAGTGCCGAGAGACCAGCTTTCATGTCCACTGCACCTAGACCGTAGAGCTCGCCGTCTTTTTCGGTCAATGTGTGTGGATCGGTCTGCCATTTTTTCGGATCACTGACATCGACAGTATCCATATGACCACTGACCGCTAGTATCGGTTTTCCGGAACCTATTTCCGCGACTAGGTTACAACGGGTGTCGGAATACTGAACTAATTTCGATTCGATCCCATGATTCGCAAATAAATTTTGTAAGTACTCGGCAGTTTCTTTTTCATGGTCATTAGCTGTGTTGATTGCAACTAAATCGGATAAAATATGAATCTTCTCTGTTTCATCCATCATCAAAACTCCTTTGAGTTATTTAGTTAGTTGACACATGTTAATTGTAGTACATAACTCAATTTATGTGATATTTATTTATTGAAAATTGTGGTCTAGAGCGATACGATACCCCTAAAGTGAAGGAGGGTTAGTTATGTCACTAACTAAAGAGGAACGAGAGACTACAGTCAGAGAGTTACATGAGAATATTGCCTTATCAGATTTGACACTAGCTCAAATTGCTGAAGATCTGGGCACCTCCGCTGAAACGATCGAAGAGATTTCTAATTTACGAATCGACACGATCGAACAGGCTTGGATATTGAGAAATTACTTATTAAAAAAAATAATAGCCTCTGGCAAAGAACCAATTGTATTTACGAGCCTAGTCGGGGATTATCACGACTATGATTTTTTGGATGCAAAACTGATCGATGCTGGTCAAATAGTATGAAAAAAGACTACGATATTTTTATCGTAGTCCTTTTATTTGGGCAAGTTTATCCCTGCGTCGTGCAGTGCTGATAAATATTTGCTCATGAGTGTATTTTTAACGTGGAATTGTTCGCCATGCTCAGCGTAGGCGATGATCTGAAGCACCAAAGTACCATCATTTAAATTAGAAAATCCTAGAAAGGTAGGTGTCTGAGTGATTTTTAGTTCGTGGATATTTAATTTGGAATTGACTCCTTCGATGACTTGCTGAATCTGGTCAAAAGGTGAGTCACTGGCAACGGGGATCTCTACCAAGGCTCGCATGTCGTTGCGAGATTGATTACTGACGACGGTGATATTACGATTGGGGATGAAATTCAGCGTCCCATCAGGACTTTTGAGCTGAGTAGTTCTGATACCGACGTAAGTAACGGTGCCTTCGATGTTGTTGACCTTGATATAGTCGCCGACACTGATCTGCTGTTCTAGCAAAATGAAGAAGCCGTTGACCATATCGGAAACAAATCCCTGGGCCCCCAGACCAATTGCCAAACTGAAGATTCCGGCACCGGCGATCAAGGTTCCGACAGGAATACCGATAGCGGATAAGATGGCGTAGATCCAAAAAAACAATAAAATATATTTGAAAATATTCAAGACGATCGTATAGATCGTATCCATTTTGTTTTGCGGGATGGGATTTTTGCTCAGCTTGAGATTGCTGTTAAAAATATGTTTGATGATCTTCTTACCGATCCAGTTGATCAACAGTAGAACGATCGTCAGTAGGATCAATTGTACGATGACTCCTAGGACGTGTTGTGCCAGTCCTTCCCAGTCAACTTTGAAGAACAAATTCTTGATGAAACGGTTCAAATTAAGACTATCCACGAGGATTTTCCTTTCTATGCTTATTAAAAAAGTTTATGAGGTCATAAGAAATTAATTCCAATAATTTAAATGAAATATATAAAATTGTATATAAAAATTCTGAAAGCGCTTGCCTATCTTTGCAAATCATATTAAAATTAAACTTGTGAAGTATTTTTCAATTTTTTTATAAAATGTCAGTCAACGGGAGGTTATTTATGAAAATCGAAGCAATCGTGGGTTCCAATAAGAAATTATCTTATAACCGTAAATTATTGCAATTTATGGAGAATCATTTTACCGACGACGAGATCCATATTAATGAAATCAAAGATATTCCTATGTTCAATGAGAATTATCCAACTGGTGAGGAAGATAGTGATCCAGAACTAATCACCGAATTAGCTGAAAGAATCGAAGCAGCCGATGCAGTTATTATCGGTTGTCCCGAATACAATCACTCAGTTCCATCAGCTCTGAAGAGTGTCATTGAATGGTTATCATATCGCATTCATCCACTTCATGGCAAACCTATCATGCTAGTGGGAGCATCAATCCATCCCCAAGGATCTTCACGTTCACAGACACATCTACGTGAAATCTTAGATTCACCGGGAGTGTTCGCAGAAGTATTCCCTGGAAATGAATTCTTCCTAGGTACAGCCAAAAAGGCCTTTGATGGAGACGGTGAGTTGATCAATCAAGGAACAGTTGGTTTCTTGGAACAATGTTTTGATGGATTCAAAAAATACGCAGAAGATGTTAATGACTTTAATGCCAAATAATTGGGAAAGGAAGAATACTCTATGAAACTTGTTGCTATTGTCGGTACTAACGCTGATTTTTCATACAACCGGAAGTTGCTGGAATATATGAAATGGCATTTTAGAAATGCCGCTGAAATTGAACTACTAGAAGTAAAACAATTACCACCATTTAATGAAGATTTACCTTACAGTGAACAAACTGAGGTTTGGAAATTCAATAATAAGGTAAATACTGCTGACGGTGTGATCATTGCGACGCCTGAATATGATCATTCGATCCCTGCTGCTTTGAAGAGTGGCTTGGAGTGGCTATCATATCATCACAGGACCATGAAAGAAAAACCAGTCATGATCGTTGGTGTTTCATATGGAACACAAGGTACATCACGTGCCCAACAACAATTGCGTCAAATGTTACTATCACCTGATTTGAACTCAAACGTTCTTCCCGGTAGTGAGGTATTGATTGGAAATGCTGCAAATACCTTTGACAAAAATGGATTTGTGACAGATATTAAAGTTGTTCATAATTTGGAAGATAGTTTTGCAGCATTCAATAGATTTGTAAAATCAAATATGCGTTATCTAGAAGAGGGAGACGATACTATGACAGAACCACATATCAGTAGTGAAGCAAAAGTGCAATTCCGCACAGGTAGTTTAAAGGTTAAAGAGATTCAACAAATCTTCAACACTCTACCATTCGAAATTGATTTTATCGATGACCAAGATCATTTCGCTTATTATTCAGATAAACCTGACCGTGAGCATGTTCGTTATCCATCAGAAATCGGTGAAGGTATCGAAGAATGTCATCCACCAAAGGCTTTGCCAGGAGTTAAAGCTATCATGGATTCATTCAAACTAGGTACTAATGACCACGTAGAACGTTGTCTACCATTGAACGGCCACAAAGTATGGATCAACTACTATGCTGTTCGTGATGAAAATGGCAGATACCTAGGAACAATGGAATTCACTGGAAATGTTGGACACTTAGTTAACTTAGTCAAAGATGGCAAGTTCGATGGCTTCCCAGATGCTACATCAGGTGCTTCAAAGCATGATGATGATGAAGCAGCTACTGGACCAGCTGCTGCTGCAGAAGCCGACGCTACAACAGGCGCTTCAGAACATGACGATGAGAACGAAGATAAGACAGAATAATTATGATAGATGATTTAGCCAAGTATCGTGTCGATAAGTCAGGCTATGCACTCGGTACGACGATCAACTTGACAACTTTTGGGACCGTCGATGATGTTGGGGTCAATGAAGCTTTCAAACTCATCCAAAGGTATGAAGATTCATTGACCGTGAATCGGACGGATTCAGAACTCATGGCGATCAATCATGCTGCTGGCACTGAAGCGGTACAAGTTTCAAGCGGAACTTATGACTTAGTCAAAACGGCGATCACTTATAGTCGTCAGAATTTTGGCTTCAATGCGACTATTGGACCGCTGGTAAAATTGTGGAAGATCGGTTTCGTAGGAGCCAATCTGCCGAGTGATGACGAGATTTCAGAACGAATGAAGTTGATCGATCCTGACGATGTGAAGTTAGACGACAATAATCTGTCAGTCTTCTTGAAAAGATCAAGCATGGAATTGGATCTAGGTGGTATCGCCAAGGGTTATATTGCTGACAGGATTCGGGATTTGTGGAACTCCATGGGCATTATCAGTGGCATCATCGACTTGGGCGGTAATGTCTTGTTCGTCGGCGAAAGCCCGACTCATGATGACAAACAGTGGATCGTGGGTGTCCAAGATCCGACGAGCAGTAGAGGTGAGACGATCGGCAATGTTCGTATCGGCGCATGTTCGGCAGTTACGACAGGTATTTATGAACGCTATTTAGAGATCGATGGAAAAAAGTATCACCATGTGATCGATCCTAGGACGGGATATCCGCTAAAGACCGAGTTAGCGGGTGTCACAGTCTTCGTGAAGGATTCGATCGAAGGTGAATTAGAAGCTAAACGCTTATTCTTTGCTGGAGGTCCGATCCCCGATTGGGGCGTTGATAACAAAGATATTTATGGAGCCGTTTTGATTTATCAAGATGGCAGTTTCACATCTATCAATGTGGATGTGATTTAATTAAAAGAGAATTCGAAATTATTTTCGGTTCTCTTTTTTGTTTTAATGTTTAGATGCCACTACTGAGAGTGATTATTGGTATAATTTGAATTATTAATAAAATGAACTTCGAGAGGAATAATAATGTATCCACAATTAGATTTAGACAACGCAACTGGCACTAAAGTAACTATCAAAACTAACCACGGTGACATCAAGATTCAATTATTTGATGAATTAGTACCTAAGACGGTCAAGAACTTCGTAGAATTGGCTAAGAAAGATTACTATAACGGTGTGATTTTTCACCGTGTGATTCCTGACTTTATGATTCAAGGTGGCGATCCCACTGGTACTGGTATGGGTGGAGAAAGTATCTACGGCGACGCCTTTGAGGATGAATTCTCAGATGAGTTATTCAATCTGGACGGAGCCTTGTCAATGGCAAATGCTGGTCCTAATACCAACGGTAGTCAATTCTTTATCGTTACTAACCAAAATATGCCTAAACGCATGATCAGCCAAATGGCACCTGCTGGCTATCCAGAAGAAATCATTGCTGCATATAAGAATGGCGGAACGCCTTGGTTGGATCACAGACATACCGTATTCGGTCAAGTCATCGACGGTATGGATGTGGTAAGAGAGATCGCTAAAGTGAAGCGTGATCGTAGCGACAAGCCTAATGAAGATGTTGTGATGGAAAGTGTTGAAATCGCAGAATAATTAGAATCGGAGACGGACTAATGACTAATCCTCGAATATTGAAAATGACATTTAGTAGTATTTATCCCATGTATATTCAAAAAGTCGAACGAAAAAGCCAACCAAGTGCCAATGTTGATACGGTTATCTGTTGGTTGACAGGCTATGATGAAATTGGTTTAAAGAAGCAAATAGACTCGGATGTAACTTTGCAGGATTTCTTTGATCAAGCTCCACATATGAATGATAATTGTCCATTGATCACCGGTGTTATCTGTGGTGTGCGGGTAGAAGACATTGAGGATCCACTGATGCAGAAGATTCGCTACATGGACAAGTTAGTCGACGAGGTTGCTAAAGGTAAGTCGATGGACAAAATTTTACGTAAATAAAAAGCGAGCTGTGACTGTTGTCACAACCCGCTTTTTTAGTCGAGTTCAGGAGAACCCTTAGCAGCGTGTTTGAGTAGGAAAGGAGCTATCAGTGTAGTTAAGATAACTGCGGCGATGATTGCTGAATAATAATCTGAAGAAATCAATTTGGATTGATAACCGATCTGTGCGATTATCAGGGCCATCTCACCACGAGAGACCATCCCGGCACCGACCATGTAGGATTCATTCAGACTGAATTTTGACATGCGCGCACCTAGACCAGCGCCGAATAGTTTGGAAATGATAGCGACGATAGTTAGAACGATGATAAACCACAAGTCATTTTGAATGCCATTTAGTGTCATATTCAGACCAATACTTACGAAGAAAACTGGAATGAAAATGGCATATCCGATCGGTTCGATACTACGATCCACTTCGTCTCGTACTTTGGTTTGTGAAATAGCAATACCGGCGAAGAATGCACCAACAACTGAGCTCAAGCCGATCAAATCAGCGATATATGCCATACCGAAACAGAGAATCATAGCCATGATAGTAGGACCGACAGGAATGAATAACTGCTCGCCGATCTTTGCCATATATGGCGCAACGAATTTAACAACGAAATAAATAGCGATGAAGTAAATTATTTGTTCCGCAAAAGTGATGAATAGAGATGGTCCACTGGAAGTCTTGCCACCACCTAGTAAACTGACCATCACACTCAAGATCACTACGGCCAAAATATCATCTACGACTGCAGATCCAAGAATAGTCGCTCCGGCCTTGCCGTTTAGGACATCCAATTCTTTTAGAACTGCGACTGAGATCGACACGGAAGTAGCAGCAAAGATAACACTCAAGAATAAGCTTTCGACAGCATTCATATGGAACATCATACCAACACCGTATGTCAGTGCTACGGGAACGATGACTCCGAGGATGGCGACTAAGAAACTAGGCTTTAAATATTTTTTGAGTAGTTTCATGTCACTCTCGATACCTGCGATAAACATCAGGATGATAACACCCATCTCCGAAAAGACGTGGATAAATTCGGTAGGTTTGACCCAGTTTAGAATAGCCGGTCCGAGAACTATCCCGATCAGTAGTTGTCCGATAACTGCAGGGACACCGATTCTAGAGGAATAGTGACCGACCAATGTTGTTGCGATTAGTATTAGGACTAGTATGCCTAAAAAACCCATAAATTATTTTTCTCCTTAGATTGAATTAATTGGACGAAAAAAGCTCCAAAATAAACCCTCCCACACCCCTGAGAAGGAATTACCTTGAAGCTTACGCCAACCGATTTGCTATATTTGAATTTACAACATGATAACATATCAGAATTACGGCTGTATAGTCAGTTGCTCATTTTTGAGCGATATTACTAGCTGAAATAAATTAAATAATTATAATAGTGGCACGGTAATTTCCCTGTTTTTGTAAACTTTACATAAACGATACATTAACTATATAAGAAATATACAATTCTTTTTTAATATGTACTACACATAGGAGGAAGAGAATTGAAAACAAAATATTTTAAGCAATTTTTAGCTCTGATCGGTTTAGTTCTGATGGCGTTTATCTTTACAGGTTGTTCATCAACTTCTAAATCATCAGCCAAATCAGTAACACACATTACGTACTGGCACGTTAATGCTCAAACCCAAGGTGGCGCGACTGTTGATGAGTTAGTTAAGGAGTTCAACAAAACTCATAAAAATATCAAAGTAACCGCTAAGTATAATCCAAACATGTATCAAGGTTTGATGCAAAATCTTCAATCTGCTCAAGCCTCAGGTAAAGTCCCTGACGTTACTCAAGTGGGTTGGGCTTATGATAATTACTTCTCTAGCAACTTCAAATACATGACACCAACTGATGCAGCTAAGAAGTTTGATGGCAACGACAAGTTCATCACAGATCATTTCTCAACTAAGACTTTGTCATTCGCCAAGGATGCAAACAAGAAACTTGTAGGATTACCTTACTCACTAAGTACTCCGGTATTGTTCGTCAACAACGACCTATTGAAGCAATACAACATAGATATCAAGACATTAGATACTTGGGAAGGTGTACAAAAAGCCGCTAAGAGTATCAATGAACAAAGTGGTAAATACGGAATCTACATTCAAGAGCCAGGCGACACATGGGCACAACAAGCAATTATGTTGAGTCACGGTGCAGATATCCAAAAGAACGGTAAGGCTGCCTTTGCTAGTTCAAATGGTGAAGGTGCATACAAGCTCTATCAAGAAATGGTTACAGACAAATTAGCTCTACATACACCATGGGCTCAAGGTATGGATTCCTTTGTTAAGGGTGACGTAGCTATGGCGTTTACAACGATTGCTCAAGCATCACACATCAAGAAAGGTGCCAGCTTCAATGCTAGTGCTATCATCGCACCACATTTCGAAGGTCATAAGACTGTTGTTCCAGTAGGTGGCTCGATGTTAGCTATCACTGCTCAAGATCCTACACAACAAAAAGCTGCCTGGGAATTTGAGAAATTCATGTTCAAAGCAAGTTCATCAGTTACTTGGAGCAAAGGTACAGGTTACTTACCTCCAACTAAAGATGCACTAGACTCAAAAGAATTCAAAGAATATGTTAAAGAAAATCCAATGCTTGTACCAGCGGTAAATACTTTGGATAAGGCTATTCCGTGGACATCATTCCCTAAGAATGGTTTACAAGCAGAACAAGCAATGATCGATGCTCGTGACAAGATTTTATCTGGTAGTGATATTTCATCTACATTGAAATCGGCTCAGGAAAAGATTAATGCACAACAATAAAAAAATATTACCTTTTCTCTATCTATTACCAACTGGGTTACTACTAACAATTTTTATGATAATTCCAATCATTTATACGTTTTATTTAAGTTTCTTTGATTGGAATTTGATTGCACCAACTAAGGATTTTGTGGGGCTGAGAAACTATATTGAAGTTTTCACCGACCCAGTTAATCAAAAAGTGTTAGTTAATACTTTTTTCTACATCGTTTTATTACTAATTTTGAATTTCATTGTTCCATACGTTATTTCACTGATCGTTAAGTTTTTTATCAAGAGAATGCAAGGGGCTTACAAGATAATTTTCTTCATACCCAGTCTGTTCTCATTAGTAGTTGGAGCGATGATCTTCACTTGGATATTGAACCCTGTTTCTGGACCAGTGGCATTTTTATTCAGAGAGAGTGGATTCGTTTTACCTAATTGGACCAATTCCGGTGCATTAGCGATCGTAGTCTTGTGCTTGATCACCAATTGGAAGGTCTTTGGTTATAACTTCATTCTGTTACTGACAGGGCTAGGCTCGATTCCTAAGAATATCGTTGATGCTACCACGGTCGACCGCATTCCCAAGTGGCGCATGATTTGGAACATCGTTTTACCAATGAATAGAAGCATCGCAATTTATGTTTTGATATTGACGATTGTCCAAGGTCTCCAATACGTATTTACACCGATCAATGTTATTACGACCGGTGGTCCATATTACGGATCTTCTAACGTTTTGTACCACACGTATTTGAACGCATTCGTTCTATATAAGACTGGTAATGCCTCGGCTCTAGCCATCACAACATTTTTGATCTTCCTAGTCTTGCTATACTTAGAAATCAGATTTGTGGAAGGTAGGTCGAAGTATGAATAATAAGAAGTACGTTTTATGGCATTTGCCGTTAATAATTATCGGTATCATCGCCTTGCTACCAGTAGTGTTTATGATTTCTAACTCATTTAAGACCTTGCAGGAATCATATCAATCGATATTGAGTCTGATCCCTAGTAAACCTACGGTGGCTAATTACACGACTTTGAATCATCAAGTCAATCTGATTCGTTTGATCTGGAATACATTTTTTATGGCTACACTGGTAACTTTAGGTAAATTATTTACTGGATTACTAGCCGCATACGCCTTTCGATATTACCAGTTCAAACATAAAAACCTGATTTACTTGTTATTCGTAGCAACGATTTTCGTACCGTTCACGATTGTTATGATTCCTAATTACTTAGTAATTGCTAAATTGAATCTGCTCAATAGTGTTATCGGAGTTGCCTTACCACAGTTGTGTGATGCAACGGGGATCATGATCTTTTTGAAGACAATGGAAAAAATTCCTAGTAGTCTGTTTGACTCATTAAAGATCGACGATGTACCTAATCATCGGATTTTCTTTAATATTGTTTTGCCAATATTGAAACCGAGTGTCATCAGTGTCGGTGCCATGTTCTTCATTAATTCATGGAATGAATATGTATGGCCAACATTGATCTTGAAGGATAAGGGAAGTTTTACATTGCCGTTGGCCCTTCAGAATTATATTTCTAGTGAGGGTGGAACTAACTTCCCATTAGCTATGGCACTTTCATCAATCATGATTATTTTACCGTTGATTATATATTTGATTTTTCAACGTTATATCTTGAACAGTATCAGCAATAGTGGACTGAAGTAAGGAGTACAGAATGAACGATAATAATGCAACAATTGAATTAAAAAACGTTACCAAAGATTTTAAAAATACCAAAGTTATCGACCAGTTGAATTTGAAAATTGCGGCTGGAGAATTCTTAGTCTTATTAGGTCCATCTGGATGTGGTAAATCTACTACATTACGTATGATTGCTGGTCTTGAAACTGCAAGTGATGGTGAAGTTTTGATCGACGGTGACGACTTAAAGAAAAAGGCAAATGATGGTCACACAATAGCAATGGTTTTCCAAGATTACGCTTTGTATCCTAACATGACGGTCTATCAAAATTTAGAATATGCTCTAAAGGTTCATAAAGTTGCCAAGAGTGAAAGGCAAAATCGTCTGACTTCTATTTTGAAAACTCTGAACTTAACAGATTATAAGGACCGTTTACCGTCAGAACTTTCCGGTGGTCAAAAACAACGTGTAGCCCTCGGCAGAGGGATGGCTAAGAAGAGTAAGATATTTTTACTTGATGAACCATTGTCTAACATTGATGTGCAATTAAGAGAAAAAGCACGTGATGAGATTCAGAGTCTCCATGATCGAAATAAACAGACGATTGTTTACGTGACTCACGACCAACTTGAAGCGATGGCTCTAGGCGATCGTATCGCAGTTATGAATGACGGTATTATTCAAATGGTAGATACGCCAGAGAATATTTATAAAAACCCCGCCAATTTATTTGTCGCAAAATTTATTGGCACACCGCAGATCAATGTTCTACCAGTGCGATATCAAGATAATGCACTACTCTTGGGTGAGCAACGATTATTTAAAACTACGGCTACCAAATTTGAGACTGGGAAAGAATATCTTTTGGGTGTTCGTCCAGAACATATTAAGGTTTCGGTTGATTCGGTGGATGAAACTGCGATGTCAGCACAAGTCACCAAAGTGGTCGATTATGGTAGATTTACACAATTGACGCTCAATCTTGATGAACACAGTACGATCAAGGCGGTTACTAAGAATATGGATTACAGTATTGGAACTAAAGTCTTTGTTCGCATCGAAGAAGAAACAAGTATTATTTTTGACAATGACTCTCAAAAAAATATCTATTGGGATAGGGCTTAACTTTGAAAAATAATAAGTTAAAGATAGTTCAAATAACTGATACTCATCTAACTCCAAGAGGTTCCAAGCCTGCTAATCATCAGCAAGTGGATCCTTATATCAAGTTACAAAATATATTTCAGGATATTGAATTGATGCCAGAACGACCGGATATGGTGGTTATCAGTGGAGATTTAGTACATGAAGGTGTGGAGTTTGACTATCAAAAATTGAAAGACATAGTCGATTATCAGAGCAGATACATGCCAATTTATGTGATATTGGGTAATCACGATCGAACTGAGGCCTTTTATCGAGGCTATTTGGGAGAAGAACCACAAGATAAGTACTATTACAGTATCTCAACAGATTCTTGTGATATTTATTTTGTTGATAGTACCTATGGTGATATCGAACAAGGCTATATCAGTCAGGATCAATTGGATTGGCTAGATGATTCACTTCAAGCGTCTGAAAAAAAACTATCGTTGATTTTTATGCATCATCCAGTTGATGGTCCAGCAGTGACACACATGCGTTACAGTATCTTACAAAACGGGGAAGATCTTTTAGATGTTGTTCGAGGGAGCAATGTTAAAGCAATTTTTTCCGGACATATTCATTTTCCGACGGAATTTAATCGCGAAAATATCTTATGTAGTACAGCCGATTCCAGTGCATATCATATCAATTGTGACAATCATCATAATCACTTGGTCATGGACGGGACTAGTTATAATATTATTACCGTTGAAAATAACAAGGTGGGTGTAGAGACTAGATCTCTGCTATTACATGATGAAATTATCAATCAAGTTCCAGTTGATGACACAGGTTTTGTTGACTCCAAAATATTTAATTGATCACTTAAACACAACTACTTTTCTTAACCGTATCTACTTTTGTAGGTGCGGTTTATTTTATTCTTAGTAAATTTGACTTAAAATAAAAGAATTATTGAAAAGGTAGATGATTGTTTGATAAAAATTAGATCAGCTGTTGAAGAAGATGCACAAGCTATATTAGATATTTACAAACCATATATTTTAGAAACAACGATCACTTTCGAATATGTCGTACCGAGTATTGATGAATTCACGGAGAGGATCAAAAATATTGCTAAAAAATTCCCTTATTTAGTAGCAGAAGAGGATGGAAAAGTAGTTGGTTATGCTTATGCCAGTGAGTATAATTCAAGAGCTGCTTATGATTGGACGGTGGATGCGAGTATCTATGTCGATCTCCAACAAAAAGGTAAGGGTATTGGAAAGACGCTCTATCAGGTATTAGAGACGGAGCTAACTAAGCAAGGTGTCGTCAACTTAATGGCGTGTATCACTGAGAGTAATCAAGGCAGTGTTAAGTTCCATGAGAAAATGGGTTATAAATATTTAGGTAGATTTGAAAAAGTCGGCTTTAAATTCCATGAATGGCTGGACATTATTTGGATGCAAAAGGTACTGAATGAACATACTAGAGCAACTGCTCCGCTAAAATCTTTAAAAAAACTCATATAAAATACTTGCTTTAAAGTCCACTTGAGGGTTTAAGATGCACGTACTGATTGAATAATCAGTCTTAAACCTATTAAAGAAGGTATTTAAATGACTCAATTAACAGAAACTTTTAAATTATCAAACAATGTAGAGATTCCTCAAGTAGCCTTTGGTACATGGCAAATACCAGCAAGTAAGGCACATAAGGCAGTACTAGATGCACTGACTATCGGTTACCGCCATATTGACACTGCACTGGCTTACGAAAACGAAAAAGAAGTAGGACAGGCGGTTCGTGATTCCGGAATCAATCGGGAAGAGATATTCGTCACATCTAAATTACCAGGTGAGACGAAGACGTATGAAGGTGCGCTAAGTGACTTCAGTACTACTATGAATAATCTGGGGCTTGATTATTTAGACCTATATTTGGTCCACGCTCCATGGCCATGGGGTCAGATCGGATCTAATTACGATAAGGAAAACCTTGACGTATGGAGAGCTATGGAAGAAATATACGAATCTGGTCGTGTCAAAGCTATTGGAGTTTCTAACTTCAATGTTCACGATTTAGAAAATGTCATGGATTCAGCCAAAATAAAACCAATGGTAGATCAAATTCAATATTATGTAGGATACACAGAACCTAAGATCACTAAGTTTGCAAAGGATAATGACATTTTGGTTGAGGCATATTCACCACTAGCAACAGGTGGCTTGGTTAATAATGCTGATATTAATGCAATCGCAAAGAAGTACGATGTCAGCGTTCCGCAATTGGCGATTAAGTTCGTGATTCAAAATGGAGTTCTTCCATTACCTAAGGCAACACAATTACCACATATTGAAGCTAATGCTAAATTGGATTTCACTATCAGTGATGAAGATATGGCAGTTTTGAACCAAATGCCAGATACAGCTCCATCGACATTTCACAATGATACACAAGAATAATTTGTAAGACATTCTGATTGGGGGATGTCTTTTTTTGTGGCATAATAGTCTTCAATCATGCTGGTCAGCTTGAAAATGGTTAAAGAAAGCCATATTTTTTTGGCACGAAACTTAAACGAATATAAGTGATATGAATTGTTGACATAATATAGTAGATTTTTGTACAATAGTACCTGAAGCTGGGATCGCAAATAGTCAGTTGTAATGATATTTTCAAGAAAAATCAAAAAACTTTGAAAAAGTACTTGCAATGCTGATGATCAACTAGTAATATATTACCTGTTGTTGCGACACAGCAACGGCGACAACGACTTGAGAGCTTTCTGCTTCTCATCTCGTTGAAAAATTATTTTAAAAAGTGCTTGACATTATGTTGATCGCTTGATAAGATAATTAAGTCGCTTGTTAAGAAGTTCACTTCTTGACAACGGTAGACCTTTGAAAACTGAACAAAGTTTTAACAATCAATTGTGTAGGCCTTTTAATTAAGGTTTAAAGTTTT
>NZ_BAAJOA010000004.1:0-246758 GCF_057541095.1 Companilactobacillus sp. y65-5 | reverse complement strand
TATCTAAGCTAATTGTGGTCGTATCACTATTGAGTGGTATTCTCACAAACTTCCTACTTTAGTGGGGAGTGGTTGATAACATACCAATGACTATTTTACTAGTTATTAAAAATAATAGCATTCATTTTTTAAAAGTAGGGTACAAAAAAACTCAGCATTTACGCTGAGTTTTTGTTTATCTTATTTATTAGCTTCGTCTTGATGCATTTTAGCAATCAAGCGATCGATCTTTTCACCATATTGAATTGATTTATCTTGTTTAAATTCCAATTCTGGAATTTTATACAAAGTTAGGCGCGGTGCTAGTTCTTTACGAATCAACCCTTTAGCCTTATCCAATCCCTTTTGAGTATTTTCAACATCTGCATCTTTCTCAGACAAAATACTGTAATAGATGGTTGCAGATTGCAAGTCACCAGTCATTTCAACACCAGTAACTGTTACACCTTGCACACGAGGATCACGAACACGCTTCAATAAGATATCATTAACTTCTTTTTGAATCTCTTGTTCTACACGACCAATTCGATGTTTTACCATATTATCATCTCCTATTTGACTGGAACTTCTTCCATCACATAGGCTTCAATTTCGTCGCCAATCTTGATGTCATTGTAGTTTTCGATTGTAACACCACATTCGAATCCTGAAGTAACTTCTTTGACGTCGTCTTTGAAACGTTTAAGTGAAGCAAGTTTGCCTTCAAAGACAACAATGCCATCTCTAATTAGACGAATTCCACTTTCACGAGTGATGCTACCACTATTTACGATACATCCAGCAATAGTACCGATCTTAGAAACATTATATGTTTCACGAACCGTCAAGTTACCTGTGATCTTTTCTTCGTAAACTGGTTCAAGCATACCCTTCATAGCAGCTTCAATTTCATCAATTGCCTTATAGATAACACGGTGAAGGCGAATATCAACATTTTCTTCCTTAGCTTGAACACGTGCTTGAGCTGTTGGACGAACGTTGAATCCAATAATGATGGCGTTACTTGCGGCAGCAAGGTTAACATCACTTTCAGTGATTGCACCTACGGCAGAGTGAATGATATTAACACGAACACCCTCAACATCGATCTTCTTCAAACTTCCGGCAATGGCTTCAGCAGAACCTTGAACGTCGGCCTTAATAATAACGTCAACAGTCTTGAGTTCTCCCTCTTTCATTGTCTCAAACAAGTTATCAAGTGTAACAGGATTTGTCTTTTGACGTTCAACTTGAAGAGCACGACTAGCACGTTCTTCACCAGCTGCACGAGCAGTCTTTTCATCATTGAAGACAACAAACTTATCAGCTGATTCAGGAACGTCATTCAAACCTGTAACCTCAATTGGTTGTGAAGGTGTTGCTTTCTTAACTTCTTTACCATTGTAGTTTGTCATTGTTCTAACACGACCATAAGTATTACCAACAACGATTGGATCACCTATGTGAAGTGTACCTTGTTGTACTAACAATGAAGCCACTGGTCCACGGCCTTTATCAAGTTTAGCTTCGATAACAGTACCTACGGCCTTTTGTTTAGGATTTGCTTTCAATTCCATAACATCAGCTTGTAAAAGAACCATTTCTAGTAATTGATCAATGTTTGTTCCGACTTTAGCAGAAATATTAACAAAGATAGTATCTCCACCGTAATCTTCAGGAATTAGTTCGTATTCCATCAATTGTTCAATAACGTGTTGTGGATTTGCACCTGGTTTATCGATCTTGTTAACCGCAACAATAATTGGATCATTTGCGGCTTTGGCATGATGGATAGCTTCGATTGTCTGTGGCATAACACCATCATCGGCAGCTACAACTAGGATAACGATATCAGTGACATCAGCACCACGAGCACGCATGTTAGTAAAGGCAGCATGTCCCGGTGTATCAAGGAAAGTAATCAAACGTTCGTTCAATCTTACTTGATAAGCACCGATATGTTGTGTGATACCACCAGCTTCACCTTCTGTAACGTGTGTATGTCTCAAATGATCAAGCAAGGTAGTCTTACCATGATCAACGTGACCCATGATAGTAACTACTGGAGGGCGTGAAACAAGATTCTCTGTACTTGTTGTTTCTGCATCGAAGTATTGATCGATATCAGCGATATCTTCTTCAACCTTCTCTTCAGAGTTAATACCATAGTCAGTAGCTAGCAATTCGATGGCATCTTTATCCAATGATTGGTTTTGGTTGATCATAATTCCCAACATAAATAACTTTTTAACGATCTCAGCTGGTTCTCGGTGAATCAACTTACCAATATCTTGAGCATTCATACCGACAGTGTAAACCAATGTTTCTGGTAATGGACGTTCTTTTCTTTGTGGCATTGGCTTCTTAGGTTCAGTTCTTTGGCGTTGTTGTCTCTTTCTCTCTTTCTTCTTCTTACGAGTTCCGAAAGGACTAGCCAAATTCTGCTTATGACCAAAGTCACGGTTAGTGTTAGCTGCTTTACTCTTCTTGTATTCTGGCTTTGGAACTTCAACACTGGCTGGTGTTACAGCTGCTTTTGGAGCTTCCTTAGCCTTGTTCTCTGTTGCCACTGGTTTTCTAGCAGCAGTATTATTGTTACGGTTGTTAGTATTAGCGTGATTGTTGTTAGCGTTGTTATTATTGTTGAAGCGATTGTTGTTAGGACGGTTAGTATTATTACTGTTAGTGTTATTGCTATTACGGTTGCCTGTATTATGGTTATTATTGTGGTTATTGTTTGGACGGCTGGCGTTGTTACCATTGTGATTATTATGGTTGTTAGTTCTAGGACGGTTAGTAGAACGACTTGCTTCTTGAATGTTTGTCTTGAATTGTTCTAGATACTTGTTACCAGCACTTTGTCTAGGTCTTGGTGCTTGTTGTGTTTGTGGACGGTCACGGTTTTGGGAATTATTACGATTACCATTGCGATTGATTGAATTGCTACGGTTATTGTTTGGACGATTATTCCCATTATTACTTCCATTACGGTTACCGCTGTTGTTGTTATTGCTGTTATTATTACTTCTATTATTGCTAGTAGAAGTATTGTTACGGTTTCCATTATGATTGTTATTGTTATTTCCACGATAATTACTGTTGCCGTTACCATTACTATTACTATGGTTACGCTCAAAATGACCCTTATTCTTATTTGGGTCTCTTCTTACAGCAGTAATTTTGATTTTAGTCTTGTGATCACCACTTTGTTGACGGTTTTCACCTGACTGTTCTTTTGAAGAACTACTTGTAGCGTTGTCTGAAGGCTTCTTGCTTCCTTTCAAACTACCTACGATCTTCTTTTCACTTGCTTCATCGACTGATGACATGTGATTTTTAACATCGATACCTAATTTAACAGCGGCATCTAATATGACTTGATTATCAACACTATTTTCTTTTGCAATAGTATAAATTCGTTTTTTGGCCATCCTATCACTCTCCTTAATTTTCCATAATTTCAATTAACCTTCTAGCAATTCCAAGATCTGTAATACCAATAACTTTCCGTTCTTTTCCGATCGCATCTTTAAGTTCTTGACTTGTAAAATGGTCGATCAATGTCACATCATAAGAATCGGCTTTATTAGCCATATCTTTTTTAGTTCTGTCACTACAATCACTTGCTATTATAACTAATTTTACGCTTTTATTTCTAATTCCTTGCAATGTTAGCTCTGTACCAGTAATCATCTTACCTGCACGTAATGCTATGCCTAAAAAATCTAAAAACGATTTTTTCAATGTTTCTTACCCAAATCTCCAAATAGATCCATTCTGGCCTTTTGATGATCAACAAAATCGAATAATTCATCATAAAATTCATCTGGAACTGCGTGTGAAAAAACCTTTTCCAAAGTCTTTTTAGATTTTGCTTCTTTAATGGCGTCAGGATCAAGCCCTACATAAGCGCCACGTCCAGACTTCTTACCAGTGGGATCTATTGAAACGTTTCCTTCTTTGTCTCTGACGATTCTAACTAGTTCTCTTTTAGGAAACATTTCGTTAGTTAGAACATCTTTTCTCATGGGTATCTTACGTGTTGCCAATCCCATCACCCCCTTATTCTTGAGAATCTGTATCTGAATCTTCGTTTGACTCTGCATTTGAATCACTATCTGTCTTTGGCTCTGAGTCTAATTTTTCGTCAATGTTTTCAATATCAACATCCTCATCATTATCATCAACAAATTCGACTTGTGATTCTGGTTTAATATCAATCTTATATCCAGTTAATTTAGCGGCTAATCTTGCATTTTGACCCTTTTTACCAATTGCCAATGACAAATGATAATCTGGAACGATGACGATACATTGTTTCTTATCTGTATCATCGAATTGCACAGCAATTACTTCTGCTGGATTTAAGGCATTTGCAATGAAGTCGACTGGATCATCAACATAAGGTACAACATCAATGTTTTCACCATTTAATTCATCAACTACTGCTTGGACACGTGAACCCTTAGGACCAACACAAGTACCAACTGGGTCGATATCAGGGTTATCTGACTTAACAGCAATCTTAGTTCTGTCTCCAGCCTCACGCGCGATCGAAACAATTTCTACAGTTCCATCATATATTTCTGGCACTTCTTGTTCAAATAATCTTTTGACTAAGCCCGGATCGGTTCTAGATACAAAAACTTGTGGACCCTTTGTAGCATTTTCAACTTTTGTAACATATACACGAATTCTATCACGTGAATTATAGGTTTCACCGGGCATTTGGTCAGACTTAGACATAACTGCCTCAATCTTACCAAAGTTTATGTATACAAATCTACTATCACTACGTTCAACTATACCTTGAATAATTTCGTGTTCATATTGACTATATTCATTATAGATGATATCACGTTCAGCTTCGCGGACACGTTGCATGATTACTTGCTTAGCAGTTTGAGCAGCAATTCTTCCGAAATCTTTAGGTGTGACCTCTTCACGGACGTGATCACCTAATTCATAACCCTTGCTTTTTTTCAAAGCATCTTCAAGTGAAATCTCTAGTCTATCATCGATAACTTCATCAACGATTTCTTTAACCGCATAGACATGTATATTACCCTTTTTTGCGTCAAATTCAACTTCAACGTTTTGAGCTTGGTTGTAATTACGTTTATAGGCTGCAACTAATGCAGCTTCTAGTGACTCAATTACATATTCTTTTTTGATACCTTTTTCATTCTCCAACGCATCGAGTGCGTCAACCATTTCTTTACTCATACTATTCTCCTTAAATGAGTTCCTAGAAGTTCTCTAGAATTCAATTGCGAGTCTAATCTTTGCAATCTTATCTCTGTCGATTACGATTGTCTTCTTAAGATTTTTCACTTTTATATTCAAAGTTATTTGTGTATTAGTTACTTTGGTCATTCTACCTTCAAAAACCTTATCACCGTCTTGTTTTTTGTACAGCGAAACATTAACATATGCATCTTCATAATTGAGTAAACTGTCATCGTTTTCCAATGGACGTTCTGCACCGGGTGAAGAAACTTCTAAATAATAAGCTGGTTCGATTGGATCTAATTCGTCCAATTTTTCACCATACTCTTCACTGATCAGAGCACAGTCATCAATACTGATGCCGCCCTTCTTATCAGCATATACTCGTAAATACCAATCTCCACGTTCGCGAACGAACTCTAAATCAGCCAGAAAGAAATCATGCTTTTCTAGAATTGGTTGTAAGATGGCTTTTAATTCATCAACTTTTGTATTCAAAAATAATCCTCCAAAGTAATCGGCAATAAAAAGAGTGAGCATTTCTGCTCACTCATTAATCAATAATTAACTAATAGGTAATTTAACATACTTTCACAATTAAATCAACCTTCAACGCTTGACACTAAAAGAGCGAGAGTTGATTCTCGTCCGGCATTCCATCCAAAACATGATTTTCGGTCATATATTCGATGATAGTCTTTGATACTTTACCACGAGTTGACAGATCTTCCTTAGACAAGAATGGCTGTTCCTCACGTGCCGCAACGATTTGCTTAGCAACGTTATCGCCCAGACCGGGGATGGCATTGAACGGTGCGAGCAATGTCTTGTCATCGATTATCTTAAATTCAAAGGCGTCTGATTTATCAAGATCGACCATATTAATTTTAAATTCACGTTCCAAACACTCATTTGCCAGTTCCAAAACGGTCAATAAATTTTTTTCTTTAGTCGATGCATCCATCCCTTTATCGTTGATTTCTTTCATTGCGGACTTAACGGCATCCTTACCAGTTGTCATCGCAACTAGATTGAAATCATCAGCACGAACTGAGAAATAGGCACTGTAATAATAGAGTGGATAATGAACTTTGAAATAAGCGATACGTAGCGCCATCAAAATATAGGCGGTCGCATGGGCCTTAGGGAACATATATTTAATTTTGAGACAAGATTGAATATACCATTCCGGGACATCGGCATCTTTCATTTCTTGTTGCCATTCATCAGGAATACCACGTCCCTTACGAACATGCTCCATGATCTGAAAGGCTGTCTGTGATTTCATACCCCAGTGAATCAAATCCATCATGATATTATCACGACAACCGATAACTTCCTTCAACGTGACAACACCCTGATCGATCAATTCTTCAGCATTTCCCAACCAAACATCAGTCCCGTGTGATAAACCAGAAATTTGTAATAATTCGGCAAATGTAGTGGGATGAGTTTTTTCTAACATTCCACGTACAAATCTCGTTCCAAATTCGGGAACACCCAATGTTCCAGTCTTAGAAAAAATTTGTTCCGGGGTGACACCTAGTGAATCCGTGCTTCTAAACAACTCCATAACTTCTGGATCATCAACAGGAATCGTCTTAGGATCTATGCCAGATAAATCTTGTAACGTACGAATCATCGTCGGATCATCATGACCTAGAATATCTAATTTCAAAATATTATCGTGAATTGAATGGAAATCAAAGTGAGTCGTCTTCCAAGCAGCATTCTGATCATCAGCCGGATACTGAATCGGCGTGAAATCAAAAATATCCATATAATCAGGTACTACGATAATACCCGCTGGATGCTGTCCGGTAGTTCGCTTGACACCCGTCGATCCTACGGCAAGTCGTTCTTCTTCGGCATTTCGCAACTGTTGTCCAGTCAGTTCTTCGTAGTTCTTAACATACCCGAAGGCCGTTCTGTCCGCAATCGTACCGATAGTTCCGGCTCTAAATACATGGTCCTCACCGAAAAGTACCTTAGTATAATTGTGGGCAACCGGCTGATAATCTCCCGAGAAGTTCAGATCGATATCAGGAACCTTATCACCCTTAAAGCCTAGGAAAGTTTCAAAAGGAATATCCTGACCATCTTTTTTCAACTCGGTACCACATTTAGGGCATTTTTTATCAGGTAAATCAAATCCCGAACCGACTTCACCTTTAGTAAAGAATTCAGAATATTTACATTTAGGACAACGATAATGCGGCGGCAATGGATTAACTTCGGTAATACCGGTCATCGTGGCAACGAAACTGGAACCGACAGAACCACGAGAGCCAACCAAGTATCCGTCTTTATTTGATTTATAAACCAACCTTTGAGAAATCAAGTAAATAACTGAGAAACCATTACCGATGATACTTTTAAGTTCCTTATCCATTCGTTCTTGAACAATCTCGGGAAGGTTCTCACCGTATAATTCGTGCGCCTGATTCATAGTCAAACTACGAATTTCGTCCTCAGCGCCTTCCATCTTAGGAGTATAAAGTTTGTCTTTAACCGGTGATATTTCATCTATCTGATCCATGATCAATTTAGGATTATCAACGATAATCTCTTGTTGAGTTTGATCATCTAAGAAATCAAATGCATCAAACATTTCATCAGTCGTCCTAAACTGCACGTCAGGTAATGTTTGACGTGCTAGAATGTTACTCTTGACAGCCTTGATGACGATCTCACGATAAATTTTATCGTGTGGATCAAGATAATGAACATCACCAGTAGCTACGACCGGCTTATTTATTTCCTTACCTAATTTGATAATGTTCTTCAATATTTCTTCTAGTCCAGCCTCATCCTTGATCAACTTTGCATCAAGCAAGTGTTGATAAACTGGCTTTGGCATTACTTCTAAGTAATCATAGTATTGTGCTAGCTCCCTAGTATCTTCATACCCTTTTTGCATCATGGTATTGAATACTTCACCATCTTTGCAGGCCGAACCAACTAAAATACCCTTACGATACTTATTCAATAATCGGCGTGGAACACGAGCAGTTCGATAATAATATTGTGTCATTGAATATGAAACTATCTTGAACATATTCTTCAAGCCCTCTTGAGTTTGAGCCAATAAAATTGCGTGGCTAGGACGTGCCTGCTTGTATGCTTCATCCCCACCCACATGGTCATTCAACTGTGACACATTGGTAATGGAAAATTTATCTTCCATTTCTTCGAACAATTTATACATCAAGTATCCTGTTGTTTCAGCATCAGCGTTAGCACGATGATGGTGCTCCAAGACTATGTTGTATCGCTTGGCTAGAGAATCGAGCTTATGATTACGATATTCCGAATGAAGTGTTCGTGACATTTCTAGTGTATCGATCACTGGAACAGATACTCGATCATGTCCCATGCGTGTTAAAGCTGAATTTATGAAACCAATATCAAAAGTAACGTTATGTCCGACAAGTATGTCATTGCCTACGAAGTCGATAAATTTCTGAATGATTGTTTTTTCATCCGGCGCGTTCTCAACCATTGCATCAGTGATACTAGTTAAGCTAGTTGTAAATTCAGATAATGGATGTCCAGGATTGATGAACTCATCAAATGATGCGATAATCTCGCCATCCTTCATCTTAGTCGCCGCCAACTCAATGATACTGTCGTAAACAGCGGATAGACCAGTAGTTTCCACGTCGAAAATAACATATTCTGCCGGATTCAATTCCTCATCCCGCAAATTATAAGCGATCGGATTTCCTTCATCGACCAAATCTATCTCGACACCGTATCCGATTTTCACTCCAAATTTTTTACCGGCACTGTACGCTTCAGGGAATGCCTGCAAAGCACGATGATCTGTAATAGCAATTGCCGGTTGTCCCCAGTCACTAGCACGTTTTACTAAGTCAGTTGCACTTGGTATTGCATCCATTTGGCTCATATTAGTATGAGAGTGTAATTCGATTCTTTTATTATCTTCTGGGGCTTTGTCCTGACGTTCAGCATGTTTTATGACGTTAATGTCATTTGCCATGATGACCAATTCTCGGGAGAAACTATCTTCTTGTATATTTCCACGAACCCTAATCCAAGCACCCTTTGACAGACTTTCAAAGAAGGCTTCGTCTTCTTCACCATTTGAGAATTTTTTAATACTGAATGAAGAAGTATAGTCCGTCACCTTTAGGATCAAAAGTGAGCGACCAGACTTTAATTTTCTAACATCGATATCAAAAATATTACCTTCAACCACTTTGTTTCGATCTTCTTCATTGATATCGATCATTTGTATAACATCAGAATCATCTGGTATCTTACGTCCTACTTTAGAAACATTAGCTGGTTTTTTAGCTTTTTTCTGAGCAACTTCCTGAACTTTATCTTGAAAATGTTTAGTTTCTTCCTGCTTAGCAACTTCGAGCGCTTGAGCGTCTTCTTGACCCTTGGCCTCATCAACATTTACTCGAATTTTAAATGGTGGGAACCCTAGATCCAAGTATGCGTCTTGAATACTACTGATCAACTTTCCATCCATGAAGTCAGCGAGAAAGCCACTTGAAACCGTCAAAAAAACTTGATCATTCTCACAAATAGGAGGATTTTGGCTCATCAATTGCGAAACCACCGGTGATCTTTCTTCACAGTTTTCCAAAACATACGTCCAATAATCCCGAATATTATTTTCATCCAGTTGCTGATTATCGGCATGGATATTGAAGTCGATCGCTGCAATGCCCTCAAAAGTTTGCTTCAATCCACTGACAAAACTTTGAAAATCATTAAACGGTAGTACATCATCGAAATTGAAATAGAACGTCCAGCGTCTCGATTTTTTATGCACTTCCAATTTGTCCAACTTCGCGGTATCAAACAGTGGGTCAGATTCTATTAAATTATCTAAATTGATTTGTTTAATTAAAATTTTAAAAAGTTGATTTTTATCTGACATATCTTACCTTTCAAAAAATAAAAAAGGCTTAAGCCTCATTACTGATTCTTAAGCAATATTTTTACTGAATTTACTAATTCATCTTTATTTACTTCGATTGTTTCACCAGTACTTCTGATCTTTAATTCAACAATATTATCTGCGGCTTTTTTACCAACAGTGATTCGAATCGGCATACCGATTAAGTCTGAATCTGCGAATTTAACACCCGGACGTTCTTTACGATCATCTAGTAATACGTCAAATCCTTCATCTTCAAGTAGTTTCACGATTTCATCGCTGAGCTTACCTTGATCATCGTTACTGTATTTGATAGGAACTACGTGGATTTGATATGGTGCCAGAGCTACTGGCCAAATGATACCATTCTCGTCATTATGTTGCTCAATGATAGCAGACAACAAACGCGAAATACCTATCCCGTAACTCCCCATGACCAAGGGATTTGATTTTCCATTCTCATCAAGGAAATTTGCTCCCAATGATTTAGAAAAATTAGTCCCTAGCCTGAAAATATGACCGATTTCAATACCACGTGTAAATTTAATATGTCCATGCCCATCAGGAGAGACTTCTCCTTCTTTGACGACACGAAAATCTCTAAATGTCGGTGCTTCATCCGTAATATCCTCAAAGTTAGCGTTGATCAAGTGTTTATTTTCAATATTAGGACCGACAGCAAAGTTAGATAGTCCTTCAAGTGAACTATCATATAATACTTGAACTTGATCCGAAATACCCTTAGGTCCGATGAATCCAGGTACACTCTTGAAGACGTCACGTACTTCTTCCGGAGTTGCTTCGACTAAAAAGTCAGCTCCCAAATAATCCTTAACTTTTACGTCATTAACCTGATAATCACCACGAATCATTACCAAAACTGGTTTTTCATCAGCCATATAGGCAACTGCCTTCATGATGATCGATGATTCAACTTTTAATAACGCGGCAAGAGTATCAATCGTATGAACGTCTGGTGTGTCTACCAATTCCGCCTTTTGATGCTCGATTTGAGGATTATCCGGTAGCTTACTAGTTGCCATATTTAAATTAGCGGAATAATCACTTTCATCTGAGTAAGCAATCGTATCTTCACCGATATCAGCAATTACTGAAAATTCCTTGGCATCAGTTCCACCCATGGCACCGGCATCACCAACATTTACGCGGTAATCCAATCCACAAATATCAAAAATCTTACGGTAGGCTTGTTCCATCTGGTTAAAGATGACATCTAATTGTTCGTTATTTGCAGTGAAGGAATATGCATCGTACATGTCAAATTCTCGACTACGTAGTAGCCCATAACGTGGTCGTTCCTCATCCCGATATTTCATCTGCATTTGGAATAAAATCAAAGGCAATTTTTTGTAAGTATTCAAATTCTCTTTAACAACACTAGTAAACGTTTCTTCATGAGTTGGGCCGAGGATCAATTCACGGTCGTGACGATCGGTTACTTTGAATAAGTTTTCGCCGTATGTAGCGTAGCGACCGCTCTCTCTCCACAAATCCGCAGGAATAATTGCTGGCATATGCATCTCTGCTGCACCCATTGCTTCATTTTCTTTGCGAATTAGCGCTTCAAGTTTACGAACTACTGACCACGCGAGTGGCAAATAGCTGTAAATACCTGCAGAAACTTGTCTAATATACCCTGCTCTCAACATTAACTGATGGCTGATCGCCTCAGCATCTGATGGAGTTTGTTTTAGTGTTGGAATATACAATTTTGATTGCTTCAATTTTTTATCCCCCTATTTTATGAAAAAGCGTTGGATATCATTCCAAGTCACAGCAACCATTAATAGCACCAAGATACCGACCCCAACTAAGGTTATAACATTTTCATACTCTTCTGGGAGTGGTTTTCTTCTAATGGCTTCAACAATATTGAGTAAAATTTTACCACCATCAAGTGCCGGTATCGGAATCAAATTGACGATACCTAAGTTCATTGACAACATAGACATGAATAAAATAATGCTCAATAACCCCTGTGATGAAACCTGCGATGTCATTGAATAAATTCCAACTGGACCTGATAACTGATTGATACTAAAACCACCAGTTACCATCTTCCCCAATACTTTTAGGATCTGTACGGTCGTCTGCCAACTATACGTAAATCCATATTTTATTTTGGCACCGAAACTGTAATCTCGTTTTGGCATGATACCGATCTGTCCATATTTTTGACCCGATGATTTAATTGTTTTCGGAGTTAATGAAATATTTGAAATCTTATTGCCTGACTTGATCTTTAGCGTAGTCTTTTTCCCTGGATATTTTTGAATAGTTAAAGACAAGTCATTCCAATCTTTAGTCGTGTGACCGTTGACCGCCAAAATTTTATCATTGGCTTTGAGTCCAGCTTGTTCAGCAACACTGCCCTTTTGAATTTCACCTAGTTGATTACTGTTCTCAACTACTCCATTCATCATGAACGCTGCTAAAATAGCACAGACGATTGCCAAGATAAAATTATTAAATGGACCAGCAAAATTAGTGATCATTCGTTTCCAAACTGATACTGATTGAAGTTGAACATCACGTGGTGCTATTTGAACCTCTGTTCCATCTTCTTCGACGATAGTAGCATCGTGATCAACTGAATAATTTTTGATAACAGTTTCATCACCATTTTCATATCCTTCAATTGTCAAATCATCGACTAAGTCGGCTTTTGATATTTGTACTGGAATACCATTAGGATCATAAACTTTACTGGAAGTAATGATCTTTTGGACTTTCTGATCATCACCTAATACCAGAGAGGCCATCGTACCTGGTTGAATCTCTGAATCATCTTCTTGAGCTCCTGCCATTCGCACGTAACCACCAAGTGGCAGCAGTCTCAATGTATATGTAGTGCTATTTTTTCGGTACGCAAATATTTTGGGACCCATTCCTACTGAAAATTCCCGTACTAAAATTCCTGATTTTTTTGCTGCATAGTAATGTCCAAACTCATGAACGATTACTAAGATTCCAAAAACAATTATAAATGTTATTATCGCGGTCATTTTAACCTCCACGAATCGCCTATACTAGGCCAAAAATGTGTAACAAAGGTAGCACGATCAACATGCTATCGAATCTATCTAGTATTCCACCATGACCAGGTAAAATATTTCCAGAATCCTTCACCTTATAATATCTCTTATAAGCGGATTCGATGAGATCTCCCATCTGTCCAAAAACCGATAGAACAAATGCAATCATTAGCATTGATGTCATCGAATACTCTTGTGGTACAAAGTACATGTATACTGCAGAAAGAACTAATGCAGATAAGATTCCGCCAATAGTACCTTCCCACGTCTTGTTTGGACTGATAGCAGGCCACAACTTATGCTTACCGATCTTGCGTCCAAATGTATATGCGAAAATATCGGTCGACCAAACGACTATCAATGCATACATTAATAGTGCTAGGCCACCTTCAGAGTTTCTAACTGAAGCTAAGTAATGGAATCCTGTACCAATGTATATCATTGATACAACAGAAACACCTACGTCTTCAAAATTAAATTTGTTTTTTGTTAGCACAGTAATTATTAGAAGTAATACCGCAAAAACATAAAATACATCTAAGCGTGTAAAACTATCTGGCAACCATCCCTTGTAAAAGTTCAATGGTACGGCTATCGCCAGAGTACCTAACACTGTAACTATAAAATCAATAGAAACAATGATTCGTTTCCGCATAATATAAATTTCAAATATACCTACAACTGCTAAGGCTGCTGCTGCAACTTCAAGCCATACTCCACCCGCAAGTAGAATTGGAATAAAAATTGCTAGAGCGATTACGGCTGTAATTACACGTTGTCTCATAATCTTCCCCCAAATTAAACAGAACCAAATCGACGATCTCGTTTATTATAAATTCTAATATCTTCGGCTAAATTATCCGACGTAAAATCAGGCCAGTAGGTCTCGTCAAAGACCATTTCGGAGTATGCAAGTTGCCATAATAAGAAATTGGAGATTCTCTCTTCTCCACTAGTTCTGATTAACAAATCAGGATCAGCTAAACTTCCCAAAGGACTAGTTAATAGCTGATCCGCAAATAATTTATCATCAATGTCGTCTGGACTTATTGAACCATTAACTGCTGCTTTTGCCAAATTTTTTGCAGCATTAACAATTTCAGCTCGTCCACCATAATTGAATGCAAAGTTTAATACCATACCAGTATTGTCCTTTGTATCTTCCATAGCTTTGAAGACGACCTTCTTTGTTTTTTCAGGCAAATGTTCAGTGAATCCAGTTACTAAAACTTTTATATTTTCTTTTATTAAGTCTGGCATAAATGTTCCAAAAAAGTCCACTGGCAGACGCATTAAAAAACTAACTTCTTTGCTTGGTCTACTCCAGTTTTCCGTAGAAAAGGCGTAAAGGCTCAAGACCTTAACTCCCATATGACTAGCTGCTGTGGCGATACGCTTAACATTATTCATGCCTTCTTTGTGACCTGCAATGCGCGGTTGACCGCTACGCTTAGCCCATCTACCATTACCATCCATTATGATAGCTATATGCTCTGGAACTCTTAATTCCGAACTTAATTCACTATTATTAATATCTGTCATAAACCATCACTCCAAAGGTTACCCTTCAGTGATTTCCTTTTCTTTGTCTGCAGCGATTTGATTGATGTCAGCAACTGCTTTGTCAGTGACTTTTTGAATTTGACCTTCTAGATCGTGTAGGTCATCTTCTGTAATTTCACTATTTTTTTCTTGTTTCTTAATATCATCCATTGCGTCACGTCTTACGTTACGAATAGCGATACGAGTCTCTTCGGCTTCTTTACCCACTTGCTTAGCGATCTCTTTACGACGTTCACCAGTTAGTTGAGGGATAACTAAACGAATAACATCCCCATCATTAGCTGGATTCAAACCAAGGTCAGATGAATTGATCGAATGTTCGATTGCATCTAATGATGACTTGTCATAAGGCGAGATCAACAATACACGTGCCTCTGGTACATTGATCGAAGCAACTTGGTTCAATGGTACTTCTGTACCATAATATTCCACTTTGATGTTGTTAAGAATTGAAGCATTAGCTTTTCCTGCACGAATATTAGCTAGTTCTTTTCTTAAAACCTCAATCGATATCGACATATTTTCTCTAGCTTTTGAAATTGCACTATTCTCAGTCATTACTACCACCCTTTATGATTGTTCCGATGTTTTCACCTTGAACAACCTTTTTAATATTTTCTGGTTCATCTAAATTAAACACTATTAATGGGATATTGTTATCCATTGATAATGATGAAGCTGTTGAGTCCATTACACCCAAGTTCTTGTTAATGATATCAAGTTGAGTCAGTTCATCAAATTTCTTAGCATGTGGATCCTTCTTAGGATCAGCAGAATATACTCCATCTACATTATTCTTTGCCATCAAAATAACATCAGCTTCGATTTCGGCTGCACGCAATACAGAAGTAGTATCTGTTGAGAAGTAAGGATTACCTGTTCCACCAGCAAAAATCACTACACGACCCTTTTCAAGGTGTCTAACAGCCTTTCTTCTGATGTAAGGTTCTGCAACTTGTCTCATTTCAATTGATGTTTGAACACGTGTAGGTACATCTAATTGTTCTAAACCATCTTGTAGAGCCAATCCATTCATCACTGTTGCCATCATACCCATGTAATCAGCTTGGGCGCGATCCATACCCATTTCGGCACCAGTTTCACCACGCCAAATGTTACCACCACCACAGACAATGGCTACTTGAACGCCAAGTTCATGAACACTCTTAATTTGTTCAGCGATTCTCTTAATAACTGGAGGGTTGATTCCAAATCCCTTTTCTCCGGCCAACGCTTCACCAGAAACTTTTAAAATAATTCTTTTATACTTGATATCAGGCATAAGTACTCTCCTTTAAATTTGCTACTAAATATTTTAACATAATCAATTACCGTAAATTGAATTAATAGCCAATTTTAAGCAAAAATTGGACGAAATATAGCTTATATACAAGAAAAGACCGTTTAATTCAGATGAATTAAGCGATCCCCTTTAAAAAATACTAATTAATTACTTAATTTGGTTCATAACTTCGTCAACAAAGTTGTCTTGAGCCTTTTCGATACCTTCGCCAACTTCAAAGCGGAAGTATGAAACTAGTGCACTCTTCTTTGATTCAACATATTGTTGAACAGTCATGTCAGAATCCTTAACGAATTCTTGATCTGCCAAACTAATATCTGAAAGATACTTGTTAAGACGTCCTTCAACGATTCTTGGGATGATCTTTTCAGGCTTACCTTCAGCTTTTGTTTCTTCAGTAAATACTTTCTTTTCGTGTTCCAAAACATCTGCAGGCACTGAATCACGGTTAAGATATGTTGGGTTGATAGCAGCAACGTGCATAGCTACATCTTTAGCAACATCTGCATCAGAACCTTCAAGAACTGTAAGTGCAGCGATCAAGCCACCATTGTGTAGGTATGAACCGAATACTTGTGAATCACTCTTTTCAACGATATGGAAACGTCTCAAAGTGATCTTTTCACCAATAACAGCAGTTAAACCAGTGATTGCTTCGTTGATTGTTTCGTCACCAGCTTTAAGTGCCAAAGCTTCTTCCATTGATTTTGGTTCACCTTCAACAAGTGCTTTACCGATCTTAGCAACAAGATCTTTAAACTTGTCATTTGATGAAACAAAGTCAGTTTCTGAGTTTACTTCGTAGATAGCAGCTTTGTTACCAGAAACAACGATTTCTGCTAAACCTTCAGCAGCAATACGGTCGTTCTTTTTAGCAGCCTTAGCGATACCCTTTTCACGAAGTTCATCAATAGCCTTTTGCATGTCACCATCAGTGGCAACTAATGCTTTTTTAGCATCCATCATACCAACGCTTGTCTTATCACGTAATTCTTTAACTTGAGCAGCAGTAATTTTAGCCATGAAATATCCTCCAGTCGTATAAATAAAGCCATCTTGTTCAGATGGCTCTATCTATAACTATAATCTTTATTATTCTTCGTTACCATTATCAGCTGATTCTGCAACATCTTCGATTGACTTGTCATCAGATGCAGCAGCATCATTCTTAGCAAAATCATCAGTAGATACTGATTCTTCACCTTGTTTACCTTCAACGATAGCATCTGCCATCTTAGAAACGATTAGGCGAACGGCACGGATAGCATCATCATTTGATGGGATGATAACATCAATGTCATCTGGATCAGTATTTGTATCAACCATAGCTACGATAGGAATGTTAAGTTTCTTAGCTTCGTTAACAGCAATGTTTTCCTTATGAGGATCAACAATAAACATAACATCTGGAATTCTTGGCATATCTTCGATACCACCAAGGAACTTCTCTAACTTAGCTTGTTGTTTTGTAAGTAAAGCAACTTCTTTCTTAGGAAGACGTTCGAAAGTACCGTCTTCTGACATTGCTTTAATATCCTTTAATCTCTTAATACGTTTTTGGATTGTGTTCCAGTTAGTCAAAGTACCACCTAACCAACGATGGTTAACGTAGTATTGACCAGCACGTGTAGCTTCTTCTTCAATAGCATCTTGTGCTTGTTTCTTAGTACCAACGAATAAGAAGATACCGTCATCACCGGCAACTGCCTTCATGTAATTGTAAGCATCGTCGATCATGCGAACTGTTTTTTGTAAATCAATGATGTAAATACCATTTCTTTGTGTAAAAATAAATGGCTTCATCTTAGGGTTCCAACGTCTTGTTTGGTGTCCAAAATGTACACCGGCTTCAAGTAGTTGTTTCATAGAAATAACTGACATAAAAAAATTCCTCCTGGTTTTTACCTCCACTTAAGTCGTGTTCAGTTGACACGCGTTTGCGCACCAACAACTGAATCGTTAAGTGTGTGTATTCAATACAAGGAAATATTATAAGGGAAAATAATCATTAAATCAAGAATTCGTGCCAATTAATTCCTTTACTTTGTAAAAAATCTTCCTTTTTTTTACGATTGAGTTTTTTTAATTCTATTTCTCGTTTAAGTGCATTCGATTTTCCGTGTAAATTTTCTTGATAAAGAAGTTTGACTGGCCGCCGTATTTTCGTATATTTTGCACCCTTACCTGCATTGTGAGTGGCGACTCTTTTCTCGACATCATTGCTAGTACCGATGTAAAATGTTCTATCAGCACATAATAATATGTAAACAAAATAATTTTTATTTTCCGTCAATTATTTCTCTTCCCTCTTCGCTTAACTCACTGCCATCGTACATGATCAAATCTGGTTCGATGATCAACGAAGCCGATTTAACTGTCTTGATTGCATCAACTAAGACCAAATTAGCATTATTATTCAAGTGCGACCTCACAAATCTGATTCGCTTAGCTTGCAATCTATTCGCCAGCATCGTCGAAAGTAATTCGCTTAGTCTATCCGGGCGATAAACAATATAAGCATGTGAATTTTCTTTTAATAATATTTTGATAGTATACAAAACTTCATTCAGATTTGTTTTTAATTCATGTCTGGCAATTGCTAAAACTTGATTATTCTTAATTTGTGTAGTTTCCTTTGAAGTAAAATAAGGCGGATTACAAACTATCATGTCGATCGAATCATGTTCCAGATGCTGTTGGATGTTTTTAATATCATCATTGATAACTTCGACTTGATCGTCCAGTCCATTGTTAGTAATACTTTTTTGTGCGAGTGCTGCCAAGGGTTCTTGCAGTTCTACCAAGTAGATGGATGCCTTAGTCTCCGGTGCTAAACTCAGACCAATCGCACCATTACCCGCGCATAAATCAACAATTTTGCCTTTTTTTACGGTTTTTGCAAAATTATAAAGTAAAATAGTATCTAGGTTAAATGAATATAGATCCTTATCTTGAAAGATTTTAATCCCGCTATTTGAAATGACGTCTTGAGAAAGATTAGACATGTTACACCTGCTTTATGGTATTTTATTAAAAAATTATTTTTTGGGAGAATGATAATTAATGTTTTATAAATTCATCCGTGTTGTTGCTAGAATAGTTGTTTTTATACTGAATGGTAGATATAAAATCGAGGGCGAGGAAAACTTGCCCGATAAACCATTCATCATCGTTGCCCCACACAGAACATGGTGGGAACCAATTTTTTTTGCATTGGTTATCGCACCCCGCGAAGCAACTTTCATGGCAAAAATCGAGTTATTCAAAAATCCAATTCTGAGATACATCTTGGTTCATGCCCATGCGTTTCCGGTCGACCGTAAGCATCCCGGACCATCAGTGATCAAAACTCCGGTTAAGGCATTAAAAAAGAAGGGACAGATTTTGATAATGTTCCCATCAGGTACTCGATATTCAGAGGACTTGAAAGGTGGCGCATCACTGATCGCAAAAATGTCAAAAGCTCCGTTAGTCCCATTCGTTTATCAAGGACCACTGAAACTTTCTGGGCTATTGAAACATCAACAAGTAACCATTGGTGTGGGACCAGAAATAGACTTTGATTTCAAAGCAAAACTTGATGAAGCACAAACAAAACAAGTAAATGAAGATATGGAGGAAGCCTGGAACCAGATTGATCAAAAAATAAATCCCGATTTCAAGTACATTCCACCTGTCAAGAATAACTAATTTAAAGTATAAACAAAAAAGTCGGTGATTGTGAACGTAAATGTTCATAATCACCGACTTTTGATATTAGATTGAATTATTACCAATATCTTTTCGATAATAAATATTTTTTTGCTTTAACTTGCTTATCTCTTGATAAATTTCTTGACGAGCACTCTCTAAATCCTCTGCATGAGTTTTTACAACAAACAATCTACCGCCACTGGAGATAAACGAATCTTCCTCTTGCTTTACACCAGCATAGTTGATGGGACAATCAATATTTCGGAATGAATCAACATCTCCCAGATCAGCCCCCTTAACGGGCGCATCAGGGTAACCGTCAACGGAGACGAACACTCCCAAATCAACACCTGAAGTCTCCCAATTTATCTCAGGGTTAGCGTCATTTAGGATTGCAAATATTACTTCAGCTAGATTGTTCTTTAGCCGAGGTAACACGACCTCAGTTTCCGGATCCCCAAATCTTACGTTGAATTCAATAACTCTAATGCCTTTAGAAGTTAGAATCAGTCCTGCATACAAGATTCCAGTGTACTTGATATTTTCTTCAGCTAAAATTTCGATGAACGGGCGTAAAACCTTGTCAACGGCCTGCTTATAGACAGAACTAGAAATATTTTTAACAGGAGAGACGGCACCCATACCGCCAGTATTAGGCCCACGATCGTTCTCTCCTAGTCTCTTATAATCCTGTGCAGCTGGCATTGGATAAAACTTCCCGTTATTAACAAATGCCATCAAGGAAAATTCTTCGCCATCCAAAAATTCTTCAATAATGATCTTGTCCGTATGAAACTTGTGACCATTGAGAAGTTCAGAAGCAATTTCAATTGCTCCATCAAGACTTTTGACAATATACACACCCTTACCAGCTGCTAACCCATCAGCTTTAATAACAACTGGATATTCAGTCAGGTGGTTCAAATATTCTTCAGCCGACTTGTAGTCATTGAATTCTAAATATGTTGCGGTCGGCACATTGGATAGTTTCAAAAGTGACTTGGTAAATACTTTTGAACCTTCAATTTGAGCCGCCTTTTTGTTGGGACCAAAAATTTTTAACCCACGTGCCTCAAAGAAATCAACGACACCATTAACTAACGGCTCCTCAGGACCAACAATCGTATACGCGACATTCTCCTTGATTGCAAAATTAACCAATTCAGTAAAATCACTCTCGGCGATTGAAACTGTCTCAATGCCGGATAGCTTCATACCATCATTACCCGGAGCACAAAAAATTTGATTATTCTCTGACGATAATGCCTCACAAATTGCATGTTCGCGAGCTCCAGACCCAATTACAAGTATTTTCATAATCCACCTCTTTAATGTCTAAAGTGACGTCTGCCTGTACAGATCATGGAAATTCCGTACTTGTTAGCCATGTCAATGGAATCTTGATCATGGATTGAACCGCCCGGTTGGATGATTGCTGTGACGTCATGCTTGGCAGCATATTCAACACAATCGTCCATTGGGAAAAATGCATCCGACGCCATAACCAATGGTGTATGTGTGTCACCCAACTCTTCTTGTTCTAGCGCAATCTTAACTGAACCGATACGATTCATTTGTCCAGCTCCAACCCCTAGAGTTTTGTCAGTTGTAGAAATAATAATTGCATTGCTCTTAACGTGCTTAACGACTTTTTGACCAAAGAGTAAGGCCTTAATTTCTTCATCAGTAGGCTTCTTTTCAGTAACTACTTCGAACTCATCAACACTATCTACAGTTGTATCTCTTTCTTGGACTAAGAGTCCGCCCATAACTGATACATATTCATACTTATCAGCATTTTTGATTTCAGCGAAGTCAACTGTCAACAGTCTGATATTTTTCTTCTTTTCGAGAATTTCTAACGCTTCATCTGTAAAACTAGGAGCAATGACGATTTCAAGAAAGATACTGTGTAACTCCTCTGCCACATTGGCGGTAACCTCACGATTAAACGCAATAATTCCACCAAAAATCGAAATTTTATCAGCACTATATGCTTTTTGCCAAGCCTTATAGATACATTCTTCATCTACACCAACACCACATGGATTCATATGTTTCAATGCAGCTACACATGGTTTGTCAAAATCTGCAACAATTCTTAGAGCCGCATCAGCATCTTTGATGTTGTTGAATGATAATTCCTTACCGTGCAGTTGTTCTGCGGAAGCAATCGAATACTTGCTTGGCAATGAACTTTGATAAAATGCTGCCTTTTGATGAGAGTTTTCACCATAGCGTAATGATTGCTTGAAATCATATGATAATGTTTCGACGTCAGGGAATTCCTCCCCATTAAGATCTGATAAGTATCTGGCAATGATACTGTCGTACTGTGCCGTATGTCTGAAAGCTTTAGCAGCTAATTTTTGTCTAAAACTCAAATTATCTACTTGATTGAGTTGTTCGATCACATCATCATAGTCATCACGGTCAACAACTACATATACACTCTTATAATTCTTTGATGCGGAACGAATCATTGAGGGACCACCGATATCAATTTGTTCAATTGCTTGATCCAAAGTAACATCTGGTTTAGAAATAGTTTCTTTAAAAGGATACAGATTGACACATATTAGGTCGATCGTATCAATGTTTAACTCCTTCAAAGTCTCCATATGTTCTGCGTTATCCCTTTTAGCCAATAAACCGGCGTGAACCTTAGGATGCAGTGTCTTGACACGACCGTCCAAAATTTCTGGAAAACCGGTTATTTCGTCGATTTCAGTTACAGGAACGTCGTTGGATTGTAATTTCTGGTATGTGCCACCAGTAGAAATAATTTCATAATCATTTTCGATTAACTTTTTTGCGAATTCAACAATACCACTTTTATCCGAAACACTAATTAACGCCTTTTTCAAAATTGTTTTTCCCACTTTCATTTATTATCAAGTCAGCTATTACTTTGACATACATGTCATGCTCTTTATTATGAATACGCGCTTCCAGAGTTTCAACACTGTCAGTGTCCAAAATTGGTATGACATTTTGACAAATCACTGGTCCTGTATCAACGTTCTCATCAATATAATGTATCGTCACACCGGTTTGTTTATCACCAGAATCAAATGCACGTTGGATAGCATCCAGTCCTGAATATTTAGGAAGTAATGATGGGTGAATATTAATTATTTTACCTTTATATTGGTTCAGCAATTCACTGGTCACTACACGCATATACCCTGCTAAAAAAATATACTCGATTTTTAAAGGCTGTAATTTTTGAACGATTGCTCTTTCGTATTCAGTTCTATTAGAAAAATCTGCAAGTTCGTTGATAAATACTGGAATATTAAGTTTTTCAGCTTTTTGAATTACTGGAGCATTTTTGTGATCACACACCAAAATTTCAATTTCCAAACCCGCTTTCTTCAATTCATCTGAATTTGCAATGGCTTCAAAGTTCGTACCATTTCCCGAAGCAAAGATGGCTACTCTCATGCATCCACCCCCGTTAATTCCACACTATTTTCTTTTTTAGAAATAACTTTACCAACTGACCATGCTTGTACTGCTGACTTATTTAATTCTGATAAGACGGAATCTTTGTCCTTAGGATCAACTGCCAATACCATCCCAAGCCCCATATTAAAAATGTGATACATGTCGTCTGATTCGAGTTTTCCATATTTTTGAACAGCTGTGAAAATCTCATTCTTCGACCAACTATTGACATCGATACGAACCGCCAGATCATCAGTCAGCATTCGAGGGATATTTTCGTAGAAACCTCCACCAGTAATATGGGCAATTCCATGAATTAATTTCTTGTCCAGTAATGGTAGAACATCTTTTACATAAATCTTTGTTGGTTCTAACAAATATTCTCCCAGCAAACCATTCGATAACTCTGGTAATTTCGAACTCATCTCAAAATTATTATCCTTGAAAAAGATTTTTCTTATCAGCGAATATCCATTTGAATGCAAGCCACTTGAAGCAATTCCAATGAGTTCATCGTCTTTTTTAACATTTGCTTTAGTCAGAATATTTTCTTTTTCACAAATACCTACCGAAAAGCCAGCAATATCATAACTTGTTTCAGAATAAACATCAGGCATTTCAGCGGTTTCGCCACCAATCAACTGTGCCTCTGCTTGATTACAGCCCTCGATAACACCCGTCAAAATTTCTTGGATCTTGTCGTCAACTTTTCCAGTTGAAATATAATCCAAAAAATAAACCGGCTTAGCTCCTTGTGCTAAGATGTCGTTTACACACATTGCAACACAGTCGATTCCGATCGTATCAAGTTTTCCGTTTTCTGTAAGTAATAATTTTGTCCCCACACCATCATTACTAGAAATCAAAACCGGCTTGCGATATCCCTCAGGGATTTCGTACATGCCACCAAAACTACCAATGTTTGCTGTTGCATCTGCAGTCTTTTGTTTAACAAACTTAGAAATTTTATATCCAGATTCAACATTAACTCCTGCATCTCTATAAGGATTTGCCATCTTAATCTCCTTTACTGATCTTGTTTCGCATAATCATACAAATAAGTTGGATATTGACCATTAAAATACGACAAATCTAGATGAGAATCATCTGGTGTACTAGCACTCAAACCAATTGCGTCCACCAGTCCTTCTTCACTCAAAAAGGCTAGACTATCAGCATCAAAGATTTCTCGCATTTCTTCGATTGATTTGTGTGAAGCAATCAATTCACTCTTCTTAGAAATATCTATTCCGAAGAAGCAAGGATATTTGAATTGTGGTGAGGCAATTCTCAAGTGAACTTCCTTAGCACCGGCATCACGCAATAACCCGACGATATATGCACAAGTTGTCCCTCTGACGATTGAATCATCAACTAAAATAACACGTTTGCCTTTGACAACACCTTTTACGGCAGCCAATTTCTGACGAACGCTTTTTTCTCTTAATTCCTGTGTCGGCTGAATGAATTCACGACCCATATATTGATTCTTGATCAGACCCATTTCATATGGAAGTTTAATTGCTTCCGCATATCCGCTTGCGGCAGATAAAGATGAGTTAGGTACTCCGACGACGATATCTCCTTCGATCGGTTGTTCTTTTGCCAGATTTCGTCCCATCCGTTTTCTAGCTGAATGAACATTCACACCAAGTAAGTCAGAATCTGCTCTTGCGAAATATACAAATTCCATGGCACAAAAGGCTAACTTAGTGTCAGTAGTCCAATGATCGATCTTTAATCCGTCATCATTAATGATGATCAGTTCACCTGGCAAGACATCACGAACGAACTTGGCACCGACAGCATCTAGCGCACAGGTTTCACTTGCAACGGTGTAGGCACCATTGTCCAATTGACCAATTGATAACGGTCTGAAGCCATTACTATCTAGAGCTACGATCAATGCATCTTGTGTCATCAATAAATAAGCGAATCCACCTTGAATTATATTCAGTGACTCTTTGACTTTGTCGATGAAATGATCTTTCTTTGATCTCCTGATTAGATGCATCAGTATTTCAGAATCTGAACTTGATTTAAAAATATGACCAGTTTGTTCAAGTTCTTTCTTCAATGTGATTGCATTTGTCAGATTACCATTGTGTGCTAACGCCAGTTGATCATCAGTGAAATCGAATAAAAGTGGTTGGACATTTTCGATTTTATTTTCACCAGCTGTTGAATACCTAACGTGGCCAATTGCCGCATCACCAGTTAGTGCATAGAGGTTATTTTTATCTGAGAACACATGTGATACTAATCCTAAATTGCGGTAACCCAAAAGTTTGCCATTATCATTAGTAACTATCCCAGCACCCTCTTGACCGCGGTGTTGTAAACTGTGAAGTCCTAGATATGTGAGGTAGTTGGCATCCTTAGCACCCCAAACACCAAATAATCCACATTCTTCATTCAAGCTTCTTACTTCATTAAACATGGGATTGCCTCTTTCCAGCTATTCAGAGCTTCATTCAATTCAATATCCAATTCTCCATCAGCAGTTTGTACAGAGAATGCGGAATCGTTAGTAACAAATCCTAGACATTCAAAATTATCTTTGAATATATTTTCTAATGCTTCTTTATCCTTGCTCTCGATCGTTACCAAGTATCTGGACTGAGTTTCTGAGAACATTTGTTTAGTTGTTAATTTTGTATGAATGTTAAAACCTAATTCATTTTCAAAAGCTGATTCTGAAATTGCAGCAACTAATCCACCATCTGATAAGTCGTGACAGCTCTTGAGTAATTTATGCTTGATTGCAGTCAGAATTTTTTGTTGATTACTTAATTCAACATCTAAATCAATTTTGTTCAATCCACCCTCAACTAATCCCAACTGTTGGTTTTGAATTTCAGAACCATTGAAATCATCATTTGTATCGCCCAATAAATAAATCAAATCGCCAGAATCTTTGAATGACGATGTAGTGATATCTTCAATATCTTCGATCAGACCTACCATTCCGATCATTGGACTTGGATAGATGGCTTCTTTATTAAATTCGTTATATAACGACACATTACCTGAAATAACTGGCACGTCGAACTTATTACATACATCTGCGATACCTTGAACACTCTGATCTAATTCCCAGAATATCTCAGGATCCTCAGGATTTCCGTAATTCAAACAGTCAGTTATCCCAACTGGAATGGCACCGCTGGAGACAATATTTCTGGCCGCTTCCAGAACCGTGATTTGTCCACCAATATAAGGATCCACAAAGACGTATCTAGAATTGCTATCGTTTGTGGCGGCAATAGCCTTCTTAGTACCTCTAATTCTGACAATTCCTGCATCACTGCCTGGTCTAACAATCGTATTACTCTTTACTTGCGAATCATATGTTTCATACAAGTATGACTTAGAAGCAATTGAAGGACTGTTGAGGATATTTAACCACGAGCCTTTAAATGATTCGATTTCTGGATCAAATTGTGTTTTGTCATCACTAAGTCTTGCCGGTCTTACACCTTGGTGGACATATTCTGGTACATCCTCCGTTAAACTATCGACCGGAATATCAACGACTAATTCGCTATTATGATAAATTTTATATTGCTTATCAGAGGTTACCTTTCCAATAGTTACAGCATCTAAATTATAATTTTCAAAAAAGTTTAAAACTTCGCTCTCAAACTCTGGTTTAATACATAAAACCATTCGTTCCTGTGATTCAGATAACATCATTTCATAAGCACTCATGTTTGATTCACGTTGTGGCACATTGTCTAAATTCAACATTAAGCCACTGTTGGCTTTCGAAGCCATTTCTGCAGTTGAAGAAACTAATCCAGCTGCTCCCATATCTTGAACGCCCAATATCCAATTAGAGTGTTCTTGAATAATTTCTACACAAGCATCCATCAGTAATTTTTCCATAAAGGGATTACCAACTTGAACGGCTGAACGCTGCTTCTTTTTCTTATTCGAAAATTCATCAGAAGCAAATGTCGCACCATGGATCCCATCACGACCGGTGGTTGAACCGACATAAATAATCAAATTATTATTACCGCTAGCTTGACCGTGTTTGAATTGTGTATTGTCCAGCAAACCTATACACATGGCGTTTACTAATGGGTTTTTTTCGTAACAATTCTCAAACGAAATCTCTCCACCAATGGTTGGAATTCCGATACAGTTACCATATCCGCCGATACCAGATACCACTTCTCTTACTAAATGTTTTGTCTTTTTGTTATCTAATGGACCAAATTTCAAACTATCTAAAAGTGCAATTGGTGTTGCACCCATTGAAAAAATATCTCTAATTATTCCACCTACTCCAGTTGCTGCACCTTGATAAGGTTCAACAGCTGAGGGATGATTATGACTTTCTGCCTTGAATACGACTGCCTGATTGTCACCGATATCAATGATACCAGCATCTTCACCAGGACCTGCGATAACGCGCGCACTGTCGTTAGGCAATTTACGTAATACGTGTTTGGAATTTTTGTAGGAACAATGTTCACTCCACATTACTGAATACAGGCCTGTTTCAGTATAGTTAGGTAAACGACCTAATATTTTATCACTGATCAATTCATATTCAGCATCACTCAATCCCCAAGTTTGATAAATCTTTTCTTCTTTGATTTGTTTCGATGTTGGTTCAATCACTATTGCTGCACCTCATTCTTCTGAGTTTCTAATATTGACTCGAACAATTTCAATCCATCATCTGAACCTAATATAGATTCAATAGCTCTTTCTGGATGGGGCATCATGCCTAATACGTTTTTTTGTTTATTAGTAATACCGGCAATTTCTTCCACGCTACCATTAACATCTTGATTATATTTAAAAACAATTTGATTATTTTCTTTTAATTCCTTCAGGGTGGCATTATCACAATAATATCTACCTTCACCGTGAGCAATCGGTACTACGATTTGTTCATTTGATTCATACTTGTTTGTAAATATGGTTTGATTATTCACCACTGTTAATTCAGCTTGTTTACAAATAAAACGATTTTGTCGATTATTTGTTAAAGTTCCTGGTAACAGTCCGATTTCAGTTAAAATTTGGAATCCATTACAAATTCCTAAAACCGGTTTACCTTGTTCAGCAAAATTGATCACTTCACTAATGATCGGTGCGTGACTGGCAATTGCACCACTTCTCAAGTAGTCACCATATGAAAATCCTCCGGGTATCAAGACACCGTCATAACCGGCTAATGATTTTTTCTTATAGCTGACCAAATCTACATCTTGGTTAATCCCATCACGAATTGCGTAATAAAGATCCATATCGCAATTAGAACCGGGGAATACAATAACTGCGAATTTCATTAGACCTCCTCCATGATTTCATAATGATAACTTTCAATATTAGGATTAGCTAATAGTTCATCACAAATTTCGTCTACGTCTTTTTCTAAATGATCACTATTCTCATCAAACTTTAATTCGAAGTACTTACCCATTCTCACTTCTGAAACGTTTGGATAACCCATCGTATGAGTTGCGTCCTTGATTGCTTCTCCCTGTACGTCAACAACTGAATCTTTCAAAGTTACATAAATTTTTACAAGAATCATGTTTTCTCTCCTTATTTAGCTGTTAATCTATCCAGCACTTTTTGATATGTTTCTACTAGGTCGCCCTTTTGTTGTCTAAAAATGTCTTTATCGAGTGAAGTATGGCTAGATTGATCCCATAATCGACAATTATCAGGTGAAAATTCATCCACGAGTATGATCTTGTCATCTACACGGCCAAATTCCAGTTTGAAATCAATCAAATCAAGATGCCTATCACCGAAGAATTTAATCAATAGGTGATTCACTTCCAAAGCTTGTTTTTTAACATAATCAATTTCTTCTTGAGTAGCTATTTCTAATGAGATAACTTGTGAATCATTGATGAACGGATCATCTAATCGGTCACTCTTGAAATAAAATTCAATTATCGGAATGTCTAGCATTTCTCCTTCGATCAAGTCGAATTTTTTTGCCAAACTGCCTGAAACTCGATTTCGTAAAACAACTTCTAATGGAATGACTTCGGTTTTTCTGATCAATTGCTCGTGGTCAGAAAGATTCTTGATCACGTGTGTTTCGATACCCTTATCTGCTAAATAATCAAAGACTAACGAAGATATTTGACAGTTCAGAATACCTTTACCGGGAAATAATTCTTTTCTTTTACCATTGAGGGCAGTTGCTTGATCTTTATAAACTACCAATAATTCATTTTCATCATCGGTTTTGAATAAGTCTTTCGCTTTTCCAGAATAAATCAATTCGTTCGTCATAATTTCTCCTATACATTCCAAATTGGATTATCATCAATATTTTTCTTTGCTACATCCAGGTCATCCGTAAGTATGGTGATATGTCCCATCTTGCGATCATGTTTGATTTCGTCTTTTCCATAATCATGCAGATGCCAGTCATCGTGAACAAATACTTCTTTACGAGCATTTTCTAGATGTTGTCCTAATAGATTAACCATGATTGCTGGTTTAAATTGAGATATCTTTGGCATTGGTAAATTACAAATACCTCTAATGTGTGCATCAAATTGTGATATATTGCATGATTCAATTGTCAAATGTCCGGAATTATGTGGACGTGGGGCAATTTCATTGACGAACAATTCCTCTTGATTTGAGATAAAGAATTCAACGCACATAGTTCCAACTAATTCTAATTTTTCAGATATCCCAATAGCTATCTCATGAATCTTATTACTCAATTCAGGACTGATTCTTGCGGGACAGAGACTCAAATGAAGAATATTGTTTCGATGGATGTTCTCGATAACTGGAAAAACTGAGGTTTGACCATCAATATTTCTAGCGATGACAACTGAAACTTCCTTGTCGAGATCGATCGTCTTCTCCAAGATACATTCCCCAGATGCAATCAGTTCATTGATACTTTCATCCACTTTGTCAGTAATTCTTATTTGACCTTTACCATCATAACCACCACGAATCGTTTTTATGATCGATGGGACACCGACCTTGTCCAATCCTTGAGACAATTTCTTTTCTGAATTGACGATGGCATGTGGCACGACCGGGAAATGATTTTCTTCTAAGAATTTTTTTTCAAAAATCCTGTTTTGTGTCACAATCAATGCTTTGGTGCCCTGTGGAACGTATGTATACTTTGAAACCTCCTCGATCGTTTCAGCATCAACATTTTCAAACTCATACGTCAATACATCAACTCTCTTGGCAAGTTCGATCAATGATTGAAGATCATCATACCGTGCTACGATTTGATCATCTGAAACTTGAGCGGCAGAACAATTTTCTTGTGGATCAAGAATAATTACCTTGTATCCCATCTCTTTAGCAGAAAATGCCATCATCTGTCCTAATTGACCACCACCGATAATTCCTATCGTTGAGCCTGAAAGAGATTGATTATTCAAGATTCTTCCCACTTTCTACTGATTTATCGTGCATTTGTTTTTGATAAGCTAACAAGTTACTAGCATATTGTTCATTTTGTAATGCACAGATCTTCGTAGCTAAAATGGCTGCGTTGGTAGCACCCGCATCACCAATTGCCACCGTAGCAACAGGTACACCACTCGGCATTTGCACTATTGATAAGAGGGAATCCATGCCTTTCAACGCCTTAGATTTAACTGGTACGCCGATTACTGGAAGAATGGTCGATGAGGCAACCATACCCGGTAAATGGGCTGCTCCACCAGCTCCTGCGATAATAACCTTAAAATGATTCTTAGCAGCCCCAGTCGCAAAATCGAGCATCTCTTGAGGCATTCTATGAGCGGAAATAACTTTTACTTCATAGCTGACTTCCAATTGTTCCAATGTCTCAATAGTTTTTTTCATTGTACTCATATCTGAAATAGAACCCATAATTACTGCAACATCATTCATTGTTTATTTACCCTTTCCAAGTAGTAATCAAAGTTTATCAGCTATTTTTTCTTTTTTCAAGCTAAAGACGTACATTATTATCTATTAATTTAATAAATATTCGTGAATTCGTTTTGAAAAATAAAATTTTAAATAATATCAATCCAAAAGTTCGGCATATATTATACATTTTGTATTGAATACAAAAAAATAGATAGAGCAAAACTAATGAGTAGTTTTGCTCTATCTATTTCAAAATTAAAAGTGATAACTTTATTTTTTGCTGTTTTCTTTCTTTTGTTGTGCTTTCATTGAGCTCATCAATTGATTTAACTTCTTTTGTGAAGGCTTTTGTCCCATTTGCGCCATCATTTGTTTAATCATATCAGGGCTAATTGGTGGATTATCTTCGAAGTATTTCTTCATATACCATCTTGCGGCAAAGAAACCGATAATCAATCCAACTAACAAAGCCAAAACTCCAACTGCGATTGTTATTCCCATATCTAATTTTCACCCTTTCCATACATCTTATAATGATACAAAAAAATTAATGCAATTAAAAGACTAATCGTCACGTAATCCCTTTTTGCGTTGAATTTCTTTAACTTTGTTTGGAGTAACTTCCTTTCCCTCTTTATCATAAACACGCATCAATTCAATTTGTGATCTAAAGCTGGCACGAAAATTTTCTAAATATTCTTTACGAAGTACAGCTTGTTGTTCTTCCTCTTCGTGAGTCAATCCTTCTTCTTTGGATTTCTTTGCTAGTTTGTTAATTTTAGCAATAAGTTCTTCTTGTTCTTTCATTCTTACCAATCTCCTAATTATACCGAACACTTGTTTGAATTTATATCATCATTCTGATACAATCTAAATAAGATACTAACAATGAGGTGTTCTAATGTCAAAAGTTGAGGGCTCTAAACAATCCCAAATTTTACAGTGCATCCATGATTATTTAGACGACCATGGATATCCACCAACAGTCAGAGAAATCTGTGAAGCAGTTGACCTATCATCTACATCAACCGTTCATGGACATTTATCTCGTCTTGAAAAAAAAGGTTATTTACAACGCGATCCTACTAAGCCTAGAGCAATTGAATTAACAGTTGCTGGATTAAACTCTATCGGTGTTAAATCAAAGCAAATTCCAATTTTGGGTGCTGTTGCAGCTGGTCAACCAATTACTGCTGAGCGTAACCCTGAAGGTTACTTCCCAATCCCACCTGACTTGAATCGTAACTCTGGCGAATTATTCATGCTAGATATTCACGGTGAAAGTATGATAAATGCCGGTATCTTTGATGGTGACCAAGTGATTGTTCACGAACAAAATACTGCTAATAATGGTGAAATCGTCATTGCAATGAATGAAGATATTGAAGCAACTTGCAAGAGATTTTACAGTGAAAATGGACATTATCGTCTACAACCTGAAAACGACACTATGGATCCAATCATCCTTGACAATGTCGAAGTCCTTGGTAAGGTTGTTGGATTATATCGTTCACAAATATTTTAATTCTAAGATGATCTCATGATCATCTTTTTTTGTCTCAAAAATAACAATTTGACGACCTCGATCTTATTATCTCTACGCCCTCTGCGGCAATAACATCGAAAGCCCTTGAGTCTTAAAAGCAAACCAAAGTGATATCCAAGCATTTTTGGTACGTTTTACAGACTTACCTGACGCAATCCGCCTCATTTGCATCTCGTAATAGCTTAAACCTATATAGGAACCAGCTTTTTTATCCAAAGACATGATACCAGTGCTTAACATCTCAATGTCGATCGACTTGAAAGTTCCATTCTCAGCTTGATTTGGCAGGTCTGGAATCAAGGCAATGGCTCTGGCTAATCCGATCATATCGGTCTCATGGTTAACAAGTGCCCGTTCCATACCATCGATACTTCGAAAGCCACCGGTTACGATGATAGGCGTATCGATGCCTTCTTTTGCCTTTGCAGCATAATCAATGAAAAATGCGCCTTGTTTATTGCTACCTTGAACCATCGTATTTTCGTAATTGCCACCAGAAATTTCGATTAAGTCAACACCTAAATCAGCCATTTTGTGAATCACCTCGATCGAGTCACCCTCACTAAATCCTCCTGCTTTAAAATCAGATGAATTAATTTTCAATGCAATTGGAAATATTTGCCCGACTTTCTCCCGAATCGCTTGATAGACTTCTACGATTATACGCATACGATTTTCCAATGAACCACCATATTGGTCGGTTCGAATGTTTGAAATTGGAGATAAGAACTGGCTCAACAAGTACCCATGGGCTGCATGGATCTCAACACCACCGAATCCGGCTTTTTTAACGATCGCTGCTGAATTAGCAAAGCGTTGAACGATTGCGTTTATTTCAGATACGGTCAATGACCTTGGTTTATTAAATGCAAAAGCATTTGGACCTTCCAATGCGACTGCACTGGGACCTACTGGTTGCGAGCTGACATGTTTTGGAGACTGTCTACCTGGATGATTTAATTGAATCCATGTTTGAGTACTATTAATTTTCCCGGCATCGGCCCAGCGCGATAACATTTCTAAACCTCGTTCATCTTCAATCACGACATTTCCTTTTTCTCCAAGTGCGGTGGAATCGATCATTACATTTCCAGTAATCAGTAATCCCGCTCCACCTTTTGCCCAATTACGATACAAATTGACAATTTCATCTGTAGGCCGACAATTTTTATCTCCCAGTACTTCGCTCATAGCTGGTTTAACAAAACGATTCTTCAAAACTACGCCATTCTTAAGTTTAAGCGGTTGAAACAACATTTTTTTTGACATTTACATTCATCCTCTAATTTCTTTTGATTTTAGGTTTAAACATTTGAACATTAAAATTAAAAATAAGAGTTTATTGATCACTCTTATTTCCCATATCATTTTCTAAAGACTTAGTTAACGCTTTTAAAAGTTCCAAGGTACTAGTCATATCGGCACTATAGTAACGTTCAGTTCCAACTTGACTTACCGATAATATTCCTGCATTCAGCATCAATTTTAGATGATGTGAAACGGCAGGTCTTGATAAAGATAATTTATCTGTGATTTGATTAACCGTCATGCGATCGGTTTTGCAAAGCATAACCAAAATCTGTTGGCGGTTTTCATCTTGTAACATAGTGAAAATAGGGATACCGTTTTTAAAAATTTCTAATGTTTGTTCAGCCATTATTTATTTCTCCTTCCCTTTACGTTCATGTTCTTAAACTATTAAACGATATTTATTTAAGGATGTCAATAATTATTGGTTGACATTCTTAAACGAATAAACTAATCTCTGTACGGTAAGGTCCAAATGATTAAACTGTTAAACTATAAATTGAAATAGAGGACATCTCATGAAAGCAAAAATGAAGGCTGCTGTAATCGACACATACAAACAACCGATGCCAATCTTAAAAGAAGTTGAGATTCCTACTCCTCGACCTAATGACGTATTGATAAGAATTGTGGCTTCCAGCATCAATCCCATTGATCTCAAAACTAAAGATGGTGGACTAAAAATGCTGCTCAAGTATGACATGCCTATGATTATGGGAAGTGATTTTTCAGGAATTATTGAGAAGATCGGATCAAATATCACTAATTATCACATGGGTGATGCCGTTTATGGACGAGTACAAAAAGATCGTATTGGAACATTCGCGGAATACATTGCCGTAGATCAAGCAGATATTGCATTAAAACCACAAAACATTAATTTTGAGGAAGCTGCCTCGATCCCTCTTGTCGGATTGACCAGCTATCAGGCACTCCACGACATTATGCAAATTCATCCAGGACAAAAGGTCTTGATTCAAGGTGGCTCAGGGGGTATCGGGACCATCGCTATTCAAATCGCCAAATACCTAGGTGCTTATGTTTCTACCACAACCTCAGCTGAAAATTTTGACCTAGTTCAATCACTAGGTGCAGATTTCATCATTGATTATCGCAAAACTAATTTCTCTGAGATTCTTTCTGATTATGATTATGTATTTGACACTCGCGGCGGCAAGACGCTCGAAGATGCTTTTAAAATTGTGAAGCCTGGCGGCAAAATTGTAAGTATCGCCGGACTACCAAACAAACGATTTGGTAAAGAATACGGCGTACCACGCTGGAAACAATGGATCTTTGGGTTTATTACCGGTAAATTAGCCCATTTAGAAAATAAAACAGGAGCTTCTTACACCTTCTTATTTATGAAGCCTAGTGGTACTCAACTCGATATTTTAGGTCAATTGATTGAAGCAGAGGCCATAAAACCTGTTATCGACCGAGTTTTACCTTTTTCAGATATTGAGGAGGCTCTGACCTACTCACATAAAGGAAGAGCTAAGGGAAAAATTATTTTAAAGATGACAAATGATTCATAAAAATAGGTAAAAATGATGACTCACGATTTTCTAAATGTCTTTCTTTTACTTTAATTAAAAATTGAGGCAGAAATCTCCTGATTTTAATCAGGCAGATGAATGCTTGATAATTAACACCGTGAGGCGTTTTTTTGATTCTCGATATAATGTTCTACAACATATTGCGTGTGACGTGATTTGGTATTACTCATATATTATAATAAATAAAATACAAGTAAGGAGGTTAAGCAGTGTGGGCAAAACGATGGCACAACTTCCGTATCACTATGGTGTTAAAGTTCGGATCTTTCCATCGACTGCACAGAAGCGACTAATCAAACGAAATAGTGACGCTAGTCGATTTATTTATAATGAGATGAACGGCATGAACAAAGAATTGTTCACCCTTCGTCAAGTTAAAATACCAATTGAAGTCGTTCAAAAACGTATAGAGACATTAGAACAAAGATTGAAGAGACCTTCTACCGGGATATCGAACATTCATGGTTGGCTCAACGATAGTGATCTAGACAGTTTGATGAAAGCTAATGCGATCAAGAATTATCGTGCGGCTTGGAATCTTTTTTGTAAGGTGCATCGTTCTGGTACACCCGTTTTTCATAAAAAAACTACTGAACAAAAATACCAAACTTCATGCTTGTATTCGACAAAGGTAAAAGTATCCAACATGTTGACGGGTAGTGTCCGATTATTAGATAAGAGTAGGATACACTTGCCTAAAATTGGACGGGTACGCTTTAGTGGTATGCCAGCTAAATTGTGGAAAAAAGCTGATATTATTCGTATCGGTACAGTCACGATCTCAATGGACTCTAACGAACATTATTATGTTTCACTTCAACTTGCTTCTGAACAGCCTTTTGTGATCATTTCAGAAAAACAAGTTCGGTCTCCAGTTGGGATCGATCTAAATACTGACAACTTCCTGACTGATTCAGACGGTAACGTGATAGCTAATCCACGTTACTATCGTTCGATCAAAGGTAAATTAGCTCGAGAGCAACGGAAGTTGTCCAGAAGAGCTACAAGAGCCAAAAAGGAACACCGCAAACTGATCGATTCTAAGAACTACCAGAAACAACGTAGAGTAGTTGCCGCACTCCATATCAAGATCGCCAATCAACGTAAAAACTTCTTACATCAAACCTCAACGGCACTGGTCAAGAACCACGACTTGGTCGTTGCGGAAGAATTGAGAAGTAAAAACTTATTAAAAAATCACGCACTGGCGATGAGTATCGCTGATGTCGGTTGGCGGACATTCTTAGATATGCTTAGCTATAAAGCTGACCTTTACGGAAAAAAGTTTGTCACAGTTGATCCTAGAAATACCACGCAAACATGTCATGCTTGTGGTTTTGTCATGGGTACAAGTGATACAAGAAGGCTAACCCTATCTGACCGAGAGTGGACGTGTCCTAACTGCGATACCTTCCATATGCGTGATCATAACGCCGCTCAAAACATTTTGATCAAAGGCTCAGCTTAAAAAACAACAGTCCATCGGCAACCTGTGGACTAAAAAGGCTTTGGTAATTAGCACGTAAGACCCATTGGGCGATCGCTGTATCTAAGCTAATTGTGGTCGTATCACTATTGAGTGGTATTCTCACAAACTTCCTACTTTAGTGGGGAGTGGTTGATCATTACAGTAGATATTGTTGTTGAAAGCTCTGTAAAGACGTCTTGACTAACGGACGAATAATCAAGCAGTTTTATTTATAAAATTATTTTTTGAAGGAGTCTTACTGACCATGGATGAACAAAACGATACAATCAAAACATTAATGAACCACAGCTCTATTCGAAGCTACACAGATCAAGCGATTGATGAACAAACAAAACGAACCATTCTTGATTGCGCCCAAATGGCACCGACTTCCAGTTATCTTCAAGCTTATTCGATTATTGAGGTTACTGACTTGCAAAAGCGTCAGACGCTAAGTGAAATTTCTGGTGGACAACCATGGGTAAAAGCAGCCCCCCTCGCCCTACTTTTTTGTGCTGACCTACACCGTAGTGAAACATTATTAAATGTCCCCGATTCTAATGTTTTTGAGAATACCGAGCTTTACACTGTAGCAGTAATCGATGCTTCATTGGCTGCCCAAAAGGCGTTGATTGCTGCTCAAAGTATGGGCTTAGGTGGGATCACCGTCGGTGGCATCAGAAATGACATGGAGCGCTTGGCGACACTGTTTGATTTACCAAAAAGAGTCATGCCACTCTTTGTTCTATGCATCGGTTATCCTGCAGAACCTGCCACTACAAAACCACGTTTGCCTAGAGAATTCGTAGTAGGCAAAGATAGTTATCCAAATGAAAAGACGAGTATCGACACTTATAACCAAACTGTCAGTGCCTTTTTCAATCAGGCAACCAATGGCGCTGATCAATACAACTGGGTCGAACGTTGCAGTCATGCACTCGAGATGAAGCCTCGTTATGAAGTATCTGATTTCGTTAAAAAGGCTGGTTTTTTGAATAAATAATTTTGATATCAGTCAGTCCTAATCCGAAGTTGCATGAGTATTGTTTGGATTTTTTTGAGAGCATAGAAAAACACCCCTAAGGTTTGGATTTCTCCAACTTTAGGGGTGCGCTTCATTTTAATCACAATACTAGATATCGCGACGACGTTCCTTGATACGTGCAGCTTTACCATGACGATCACGTAGATAGTATAGCTTGCTACGACGTACACGACCGAATCTGATAACTTCGATTTTTTCAACACGAGGTGTGTTTAGTGGGAATGTTCTTTCAACACCAACACCACTACTCATCTTACGAACAGTATATGTTGCACTAACACCTGTTCCATGTCTCTTAATTACAACACCTTCAAACAATTGGATACGTTCACGTGTACCTTCAACAACCTTAGCATGGACACGAACAGTGTCACCAGCGCGGAAGTCAGGAATATCAGAACGTAATTGTTCAGATGTAATATCTTGAATTAACTTATTCATAAAAATTTCTCCCTGTTCGACACTCTTATATATCATTTGTATACAGCGGAATATCGTTAATATATGTGTTCAAACACTCTTACAATAATACATTAATTGTATTTCAGTGTAAACCACTTTCTGATTTTATTTCTCTTAACAGTTTTTTCTCTTCATCAGATAGTTCAACTGTATCCAACAAATCCGGACGGCGATCCAATGTCTTTTTTAAGGCTTCTTTTAGGCGCCATAAGCGAATCTTTTCATGGTTACCACTAGTAAGTACTTCCGGGACTTTTTTGCCTCGGAAATCAGCTGGACGAGAATATTGTGGGTACTCCAACAAACCATTGGAGAAGGACTCATCTTCAGCTGAGACAGAATTACCAAGGACTCCAGGTACAAATCTCAAAGTTGCATCGATCATACTCATGGTCGGCAGTTCTCCACCCGTCAAAATATAATCTCCGATTGAAACCTCATCCGTCACTAAGTCCTTGATTCTCTCATCAAACCCTTCATAATGCCCGCAAATAAACACTAGTTGGTCCTCTTGAGCAAAATCGCGTGCCATACTGGTATTGAAAGTTTTACCAGCAGGGTCTAATAAGATCACACGCTTTTTTCCCGGTTTTTGCTTATCAACATAATCCATAGCATCGTAGATAGGTTGTGCTTGAAGTAGCATCCCCGCTCCACCACCATACGGTGCATCATCAACGTGATTTTGTTTATCAGTAGTAAAATCTCTGAAGTCAACAATATCAATGTTTACAAGATCTTTCTCTTGAGCCTTACCGATCAGTGATTCATCCAAGGACTGAAACATCCTTGGGAAAATACTTAAAATTGTAATATCCATTAGTCTATCAATCCATCCGGAATCTCAACATCGATTTTTTGATTATCGAGATCCACTTTTTTTACAACATCATCAATATATGGAATCAATACTTCCCTATACTTAGTACCCTTAACGACCCAAACATCATTCGGGCCTAATTCAATTATTTCTTTAACTTTACCAATATTACCTAAGACTGGATCAATTACATCCAAACCAATTATTTGACTGTAAAGAAATTCACCTTCGGAAAGTTTGGGCTTGATTTCATTATCGGCAAATAGTTCTGATTTCACAAATTGTTCAACGTCGTTGATGTTATCATAATCCTTGAATTTTACTAAGACAAAGTTCTTATGCCTGCGTGAGGATTCAACGATCAATTGTTTTTCACTACTATCTGATTTGTGCAAAAATAACTTTGCACCTGATTTAAATCTTTCTTCTGGAAAATCGGTTATCGGTACAATCCTCAATTCACCTTTGATCCCGTGAGTATTCACTATTGTACCCACCCTGTATAATTCTTCAGCCATTGGCTCCTCCATGATAAATAAATAGGACCTGACAAAACTAAGTTTTATCTGATCCCACTTTTTTATTCATTATTTTGAATATTTGCTTTCATGATACTTTTGCATAATACCATGTGTCTTAAGCAAGTTACGAACTGTGTCTGAAGGTTGTGCACCTTTTTGTAACCATTCCATGATCTTGTCATCATCTAACTTGATCTCTTCTGGTTGTGAAATTGGGTTGTAGTAACCTACTTGTTCGATGAAGCGGCCATCACGTGGTGCACGTGAATCAGCAACAACGATTCTATAAAAAGGTCTTAACTTACTACCCATACGTTTCATTCTAATTTTAACTGCCATTTTGTTTCCTCCTAAATACTTAACTTTGTTAGTATACACAAAAAAAATAGAAGTGTAAAGTTTTTTTCTTTACACTTCTATTTTTATTTTGACTTGTAACGCTTAACCTTCTTCAAACGTTTCTTTTTGTTCTTCTTTTGCTTCTTAGCCATGGAACGCATTGCCATTTTACCAATTTTTCCGGACATACCTCCGCCCATCATTTGGTCAAGTCCTGACATATTACCCTTAGTCATTTGCTTCATCATATCACGTGATTGTTTGAACTGCTTGATCATACGGTTAACTTCTTGGACACTACGTCCAGAACCACTGGCAATTCTGCGTCTACGTGAGGGATTCAGTAAACTAGGATCTTCACGTTCTTGAGGGGTCATTGAATAAACGATAGCCTTCAGATGATCGATATCTTTCTCGCCGATACTTGCATTAGCGAGAGCGGGATTATTAGCCATCCCTGGAATCATCTTCATGATCTCATCAAGTGGTCCCATTTTTTGAATTTGATCCATTTGATCGATGAAATCGTTGAAGTCAAAGCTATTCTCTTTGATCTTTTCAGCCATTTCTTCAGCTTGTTTAGTATCATAATCCGTCTGGGCTTTTTCGATCAACGTCATCATATCGCCCATACCTAAGATACGGTTAGCCATACGATCAGGATGGAAGACATCCAACTGATCCAGTTTTTCACCTTGTCCAATGAACTTGATAGGCTTACCAGTGACCGAACGGATAGAAAGTGCAGCACCACCACGAGTGTCACCATCTAACTTGGTCAATACAACACCAGTGATATCTAATTGCTCATCAAAACCGTGGGCAACTTTGGCTGCGACTTGACCGGTCATTGCATCAGCAACAAATAAAATTTCATTTGGATGTGCTAATTCTTTGATTCGAGCCAATTCATCCATCAGCTTGTCGTCAATTTCCAAACGTCCAGCCGTATCAATAATCACATAATCATTTTTGTTTTCTTCGGCCTTTTTCAAACCTGCGCGAACAATTTCAACTGGATCCTTATCGGTGCCTTCTTCATAAACAGGAGCACCAACTTGCTCACCAACAACTTTCAATTGCTCGATGGCAGCTGGACGATAAACGTCTCCAGCGATAAACAATGGACGAGCCTTATCGTTCGCCATCAAATATTTAGCCAGTTTACCTGCAGTTGTAGTTTTACCAGCACCTTGTAAACCAACCATCATGATGATTGTTGGGATATGTGGAGCCTTATTTAACGGAACTGCTTCCTCACCCATCAACTTAGTCAACTCATCGTTAACAATCTTTATTACTTGTTGTGATGGTGTCAAACTGTCCATTACTTCGGAACCTAAAGCACGTTCTCTAACTTGCTTGACGAAGCCTTTAACAACGTCGAAGTTAACATCGGCTTCAAGCAAAGCCATTCTAACTTCACGCATTACTGTCCGGACATCATCTTCTGATAGTTTTCCTTTACCTTTCAGTGAAGAAAAAACTTTTTGTAGCCGTTCACTTAATCCTTCAAAAGCCATCTCTTACTCCCATTAATTTTCATTTATTTTTGAAATACGTTTTACTAATTCTACCAATTCTTTATCATTTGGGTAGTTTTTTAAGACAATTTTATTTAACTGACCCGCTATATCATCAATCTCTTGAGTTTTCTCAACTAGCTTTAGTTCTCGTTCAAACGATTCTAGTAAACTAACGGACCGGTGTAGATTATCCATTACAGCCTGACGAGAAACCTCTAATTGTTCAGCAATCTCACTCAAAGAAAAATCTTCAACATAATATAAGCTCATATATTGAGCTTGTTTTTTAGTTAATAAAGAATGATAAAAATTATACAACAAATTAATTTTAGTTGTCTCGTCAATTTTCATGATTATTTACCAGAACCGACAATTAATTCCTTGAACATGCCGTAAATAAATTTCTCTGGATCGAAATCACGCAGATCATCCATCTTCTCACCCAATCCTACTAGCTTAACAGGAATGTGTAATTCATTACGGATAGGCAATACGATTCCACCTTGAGAACTACCGTCGATCTTAGTCAAAACGATCCCGGTAACATTTGTTGTTTCATTAAACTGTTTAGCCTGGCTTAATGCATTTTGCCCAGTAGAACCATCAAGGACTAACAATACTTCCTGTGGGGCGTCTGGTAGTTCACGAGTAATAACTCGTTTGATTTTTTCTAGTTCACGCATCAAGCCTTCTTTATTTTGGAGACGGCCGGCTGTATCAACTAACAAAATATCAAAATCCTCTTTGATGGTCCGTTGGACCGCATCATAGACTACTGAAGCTGGATCAGTTTGTGGTTTATTTGCTTCAACTGGAACATTGACCCGACGACCCCACTCTTGAAGTTGTTCGATAGCTCCAGCTCTAAATGTATCCCCAGCAGCCAAGAGAACTTTTTTACCTTCTTGCTGATACCTATGAGCTAATTTACCGATCGTAGTAGTTTTACCGGCACCATTAACACCTACAAATAAGAAAACCGTTGGAGTTTTATCACTACTAAATCGTAAGGAATTGTTCTCATCCTTACCTTCTTCGTCATACATATCAACTAATTTTCTAACGATAACTTCAGAAACATCAGAACGTTTTTTTACATTTTCTAATTTAACTTCTTCTCGTAATTCATCAGAAATTTTCAATGCCGTCTCATATCCGACATCTGATTCAATTAGCAATTCTTCCAAGTCATCAAAGAAATCTTCGTCGACACTTCGGAAATTAGCCAAGAAACGATTGAAGCGAGCGCCAAATGAATTACGACTTTTTTTGAGACCTTCATCGTACTCCTTGATGTCGTCCTCTTGCTCAGTTTCTTCAGTCGTTTCGGTTTCTTCGCTATCAGATTCTGATTCAGTGGCAGGTTTTACTTCCTCTGATTCTTGTATCTCAGTATCGGCAGTCTCTTCAGTTACTTCAGGCTGTTCTTCGTCACGTTCATCAACTTCAGTTTCTGGCTCTGGCTCTGTTGAAGCTTCCTCTTCAGAAGTAGTTGGTTCCGGTTCATCTTGCACCGATTGTGGTTCCACAGGTATATCTTGAGCCTCAACATCAGCACTTTCTTCATCTTCATTTTTGGCGTCCACGTTTGAAACAGATTGATCTTCAGCTTGTCCATTCTCTGTCTCTTCGCTCGGAGTAGTTTCTAAGTCATCTTGTGAAGCTTGATCGGTATCTTGATCAGACTCTTTTTGATTCTCTACCGCTTCGGTTGTTTGTTGCTCTTTTTCTTCATTATTATCATTATCGCTATCGTCTTTACCAGTAAAAGCTTTTTTTATTCGATCAAAAAGTCCCATTTATTAATTCTCCTTTTTAAGCGTCTTATTCACATCTTTGACAGACACTGAAAGCATTTTTGATACACCGGATTCTTCCATAGCTACGCCATAGAGTCGATTTACATTCATCATTGTACCCTTTCGGTGTGTAATAACAATAAATTCAGTATTGTCGTCATATCGATTCAAGTAGTTTGCGAAACGATAAACATTTGCATCATCTAATGACGCTTCTACCTCATCCAGTATGCAAAATGGTACAGGGTGTGCTTTGATGATTGCAAACAGTAAAGTTATCGCAGTCAATGCCTTTTCGCCACCTGATAACAAACTCAAACGTTGGAATTTCTTCCCTGGTGGTTGAGCAATGATCTCGATTCCAGTATCTAATAGATTGCTAGGATCTGTTAGTACCAACTTAGCTCTCCCGCCAGCAAACATTTCTGGGAAGATGACTTCAAAGGCAGCACTAATTTCATCAAAAGTTCGCTTGAATCGTGTTGTTACTTCTCGATCCATCTCGGACATCGTGGCCAAAAGCTGTTGTCTAGCCTGCAACAAGTCATTTTGTTGTGTCGTTAAAAACTCGTAACGATCTTTGACCTTGTCATATTCTTCAATCGCCGATAAATTAACGGTTCCCAATTCGTCGATGCCCATCTTCAACAATCTTGCTTCACGTTTTAATTCATCTGGATCAGAATCTTGTTGTTTTAAGTTCTTCATCGCCGCTTCATAGGTGAGTTGATAGTCTTCTGACAAAGCATTCAAACGACTGTCGATCTTATTGGTCAACTTAGTAACTTTTATCGCCAATCCCTCTTGTTCATCGGAAGCTGATTTTTGTAAATCAAAATTGCGCTGAGCTTCATCATTCAAAGTCGCTGCAAATTGATTTTTAACTTCACGTTGATTTTTTAAATCCGTCAACTCGTCCTGAAGTTGTTTGATATCTGCTTCATATTGACCAGTTTTAGATTTTATTTCAGCGTTAGTCATACTCAATTGATCTTGTTCAGAATTAAGTTGATCCAAGCGAATATTCAATTCTTTGATTTGTTCATCTGCTGCTGAAATTTCTTCTACTAGCCGATCTTTTTGTATCTGTTCATTGTCGTGATTGCTCTTAACAACTGCAAGATCGGTCTTATTCTTTTGAATTTCATCATTTATTTGAACTAATTCCGAATCAAAATCTTCGAGTAATTTTTGTTTATCTTCGATTTCCTTTTGAATATTTACGACTTGCTGTTCGAGATTCTTCGCACCTTCAATTTGAAGTTTGAGATCTTTTTTTAGCTGTGCCTTCTCTTGGCTATTTTTATTTGAATTATATTTCAGTGCGTCATATTGTTCAGTTAAATGTTCTTTTTCACTGTTATAAGTGGACAAAGTATTGCTTAATTGATTTTTTTCTTGATTAAATCCGTTCAATTTTTCTTCGATTTTTTTCTTTTCATCGCGCAAATCGAGCAATTCTTGACGTAAGTCTTGAACACTGTTTTGTTTTTGGTCCAACGTGATCTCTTGCTTTGAGAGTTTTAATTTCAAAGTTTTTAGTTCATCTTCACGTGTCAAAATACTCGAATTCATACGACGTTGTTGCCCACCGGTCATAGAACCACCGGCATTGACGACATTACCATCCAAGGTTACGACACGGTATTTTCGAGCAACGGCTGCCGAAACCTTTGTTGCAGCATCAATGTTTTCAGCAATCAATAAGTTACCCAAAATATTTTTGGCTATATTAGCTACCTTATCATCGAACTTGACCAAGTCACTAGCAACACCGATATATCCACTGACTCCCTTAGCATTATTCAAATCAGTTGAATAAATCACTCGAGGTTTGATGATATTTATCGGCAAGAATGTCGCTCTACCGCCATTACGTTTTCGCAAATAGGCGATCGCCTTCTTAGCTGCTGCTTCATCACTCGTCACGATCGATTGTAACTGATTACTGACTACTGTCTCGATTGCCAATCTATATTCACTAGGAACTTCGATCAATTCAGCTATCGCCCCGATAATGCCACCAATAGCCTCTTGATTGTTCAAAACATTTTTGGCACCTTCAAAGAAACCAGCATGTTCCTGCTGCATATTTTCCAAAACAGTCTTACGTGCCTTAGTTTCTTGAAGAATTTCCAGCAACTTCAAGTACTCCTGATTCTCAGTTGTACCCATTTCCGTGACTTGTTTGATATTTTCGGTAATCTCATCATTCTTCTTGATCAGCCCCTGATTGTCATCAATCAAAGTTTGAAGTTTAGAACCTACATCGGTAATTTTGAGATTTGTACTATCCAGATTACCTTTGACATCATCAAGTTGTGTTTTAGTATCTTGGTCCGACGATTCAATACGATCTAATTGACGTTGAGTATACTTTTGGTCATTACCCGTAGAAACTTGCTCTTGTAGCAAGTTGACGTAACGATCACGTAACTCTGCAATATTATCTTGAATCTGTTGGGGAGTTTTCTTTTGAAGCTGAGTTATTTCTTTAAGTCTATTTTCAAACTTGGCGATTTGTTGCTGATAACCCTGGATCTTTTCGTTACACTCGTCCAACTTATTCTCATGAATTTTTTTGTCAGTTTTTATCTTTTGTAATTGTTCATTTAAAGAAGTGCGGTTAGTAGTATTGAAACCATTTCTTTCATCCGAAACAGCAATTTGTCCGTTCAAAATTTCCAGAGCCTGTGTCTTCTTTACTAAGTTGGCTTGACTAGCGTCGATCTTAGTCGTCAATTCAGTGATCTCATCACGATTATTGGTGACTTTCTCATTTGAAATTTTTACTTGTTGTTCAATATTACGCAAACTCATCTTAACTTTGCGTAGTTCAGATTCAGTTTGTCGTTTTTCTTTAGATAAATCTTTTATCTCAATGGTTAATATTTGTTGATAAATATTATCATATTTACTTTTTTGCTCTTTATAATCACGTGCAATGCTCGCTTGTTTTTTTAAAGGTTCAACTTGCTTGGATAGCTCCGAAACAATATCTGAAACACGATGCAAATTATCAGTTGTTTCTGTGAGTCGGCTCTCAGCTTGGATTTTCTTTTGTTTAAAAAGTGCGATTCCGGCAGACTCTTCAATGATCGAGCGACGTTCTACGGGCTTGCTATTGAAGATTTCTTCCACTCGACCTTGAGAGATAATCGAAAATGATTGTTTGCCCATCCCTGAACCCATAAACATTTCAGTGATATCCTTCAAACGACAAGATTTGTTATTAATTGAAAACTCAGTATCACCATTTCTAAACAACTTGCGTTTTATCGTGATATTAGTCTGATCGGATTTTAATTCTCCGTTGGAATTATCAAATTCTAGTGTAACTTCTGCATGATTCATTTGTGCTCGTGTTGCACTACCGGCAAAAATGACATCTACCATTTTATCACCACGTAGGCTCTTAGCTGATTGCTCACCCATTACCCAACGAATTGCTTCTGTAATATTTGATTTTCCACTTCCATTGGGTCCTACAATACCTGTGATTCCACTTGTAAAATCAATCTTTGTCTTGTCAGCAAAAGATTTAAACCCATTTATCGTTAATGATTTTAATGGCATAAAACAACTCCTATAATTCTTCTAACGCTTTTTTGGCAGCCATTTGCTCAGCATGTTTTTTACTAAATCCAAACCCTTTAGACAGAACTTTGCCATCTACGATCAATTCAATTTCGAACTTTTTATCGTGGTCTGGACCTTCCTCATCGATTACCTTGTAGTCGATTTCAACTTCACCTGATTGTTGTAATTTTTCTTGCAAATGAGTTTTAAAATCAGTATCTTCAGAAAATTCACCTGAATCAATGTGTGGATAGACAACATCTTCAAGGAATTTTTCAACGGCATCATTTCCTTGATCCAAATACAAGGCGCCATTAAATGCCTCGAAGATGTCTTCGAGTAACGTGTGTCTTTGACGTGCACCTTGCTTTTCTTCTCCCTTACCGATCAACAAATACTTGTCGATTTGAATTTGTTTGGCGAATCTAGCAAAACTATCTGTTCGAACAATATCTGATCTTAATCTCGTTAATTTACCTTCAGGAAGTTGGGGATATTTTTCAAATAGGTATCTTGAAATATTAATCTCCAAGACTGCATCTCCTAAGAATTCAAGTCTTTCGTAGTTACCTATTCCTAACTCTTTGTGTTCATTGTCAAAAGAAGAATGAGTCATAGCTCGCTCAATCAACTTCTTGTTGTTAAAAGTAATACCGTAATTCTTTTCTAAATAATCTAAGAATTTCTGATCTAGCATAACGCGTCCCCTTTCCAATAACCTTAATTATACTAAACTTTTGCACTAAATAATTAAATGGCGAAAAAAATAAGACCACAAGGTCTTATTTTTGATGACTCTCAATGTAATCTACTGCTTCACCAACAGTTGTAATCTTCTCAGCGTCTTCATCTGGGATTTCAGAATCAAATTCTTCTTCTAGTTCCAAAACGAATTCAACTAAATCGATTGAATCTGCATCTAAATCTTCTGTAAATGATGTTTCTTTCTTGATAGTACTAGTTTCAACTTCAAATTTATCTGCAATCAATGCAACTATCTTATCGTAAATTTCTTGTTCTGACATTTAAAGGTTCTCCCTATTTTTAATCTTCTTTTTTGTTCATTTGTTCAAAGTAAGTATTAGCTTTGTTAATAGTGTCGTTTAGCAACATATCATAAATCTGTTTTACTGTATAGAAAACAGCCTTACTATCAGCTGATCCATGCGCCTTAACAACTGGTGATTTGAGACCCAATAATACCGCTCCACCGGCCTTAGAGGTATCGAACATATCACGAAGTCCCTTTAATGATGGGGCAACAATAGCTGCACCCATTTTAGTAAAGAATCCATTGTTTAGCAAGGCATGTTTCATTTCCTTGAGTAATACAGTCGCCGTGCCTTCAGTTGCCTTCAAGGCAGCATTACCTGTGAATCCATCAGTAACGATGACATCAGCTACACCATTCAAAATATTATTTGACTCTACATTACCAATAAAGTTGATGCCATCTGTATTTGACAATAATTCAAAGGCTTCTTTGTGTAACGTGTCTCCTTTATCTGGCTCAGTACCGTTATTCAGAAGGCCGATACGAGGTTCTTTTATTTGCTTAACATCACGAGCGTAGATCGAGCCCATTACAGCCCATTGTTGCAAATAAGCCGGCTTAGCTTCTGCATTGGCACCAACGTCCAAAACATTAACACCTAACGGCGAATTTGTTACAGGGAGCGTTGGCATCAATGCTGGTCTCTCAACTTGCTTGATTCTACCAACAATAAATATTCCTGATGCTAACAAGGCACCCGTATTACCCAATGACAACATGGCATCAGCTTCTTTTGCTTTAACGGACTTAGCTGCCAACACCATAGAAGAATTTTTCTTAGAACGAATTGCTTTAACTGGCTCATCTGTTCCTAGAATCTCCTCATCTGTGTGTACGATTGAAACGCGGTCACTATTTTTTAAATATTTTTTAATTTTATCTTCATCGCCATATAGGACAAACTCTAAGTCTGACCATTCATCACGAGCTTGTTCAATTCCCTCAACAATGACTTGAGGTGCATTATCTCCACCCATGGCATCTACTGCAATTTTCATTAATTAATTCCTCACAAATTTTTAGTCGAAGTTATTTAATTGATCAAATTCATCACTCAAGAATAATTTTAACACTTTGTTTTCAGGATTATCCATGGACTGTTCATCCTTAAAGATTTGTTCAGCTTCGATTTGAGCCGTCTGTAAAATATTAAAATCAGCGATAGGGTTCCCAACCTTGAAATCTGGCAAACCAGATTGCTTGTTTCCCAACAAATCACCCGAACCACGCATTTTGAGGTCTTCTTCTGCTAGAACAAAACCATCAGTAGTCGAGGTTAGGATTTTCATTCGTTCTAATGCTACATCATTCTTGGGATCGGCAATCAAAATACAGTATGATTGCTTCTCACCACGACCGACACGACCGCGCAACTGATGAAGTTGAGATAATCCAAAACGATTGGCATCGTAAATCACCATCACTGAAGCATTCGGAACATCGACACCAACCTCAATTACCGTCGTTGAAACTAGCACGTCGATTTCTTGGTGGCTGAATTTATTCATGATCTCTTCTTTTTCATCGTTAGACATTTTACCATGTAAAATACCAATTTTATACTTTGGTGAATATAATTCATTAAATTTGTCATAAATCAATTCCGCATTTTTTAAATCGATTTTTTCTGACTCCGAGATCAAAGGTGTGACAACATATACTTGTGCCTTATCTGCCAACTGCTTTGAAACAAACTTATACATTTGTTCAACTTTTTGACTTCTGATCCAGTATGTTTCGATTTTCTTTCGTCCGGAAGGTAGTTCATCGATCCGAGAGACATCCATATCTCCATATGTTGTAATCGCCAAGGTTCTAGGGATCGGTGTTGCTGTCATCGCTAATACATCAGGATTATTACCCTTTTCTCGTAAGGTCTTACGTTGATTAACTCCAAAACGATGTTGCTCATCGATCACTATCAAACCTAAGTTTTTGAAATCAACACTGTCTTGAATCAATGCATGTGTCCCCACGATCACATTGGTTCGTCCTTCTTTGATATTTTCAGCAATCGTATCATGCTCTTTTTTTGTTTGAGAACCGGTCAAAATAGCAGTTCGAATATGCCATTTTTCCAGTAGATCACCGATCTTTTCAAAGTGTTGCTGAGCCAATATTTCAGTTGGAGCCATGATTGCTGCCTGATATCCCGCCGTGACTGCAGCCAACATCGCAATTACCGCCACAATAGTTTTTCCAGAGCCCACATCACCTTGTAGAAGTCGATTCATATGATGATTGGATTTCATATCGGCTAATATTTCATTGACTACTCGATCTTGTGCCTTAGTTAATTCAAATGGTAGCGACTTTCTGAATTCGCTGACATAATTTTCGTCATATTCTTGAACTAATCCATCATTTTCGCGCTGATCCTTAGCTTTGACGCTTTGAATACCACATTCAAATAAGAAAAATTCACGAAATTTTGCACTTCTTCTTGCTGCTTCATTTTCATTATCATCATTGGGAAAATGCATGCCTTTGACAATATCATGGTCATTAAGCAATTGATATTTTTCCTGCAAATAACTAGGAATGATCGATTCAATCTCATTTTGATATTTATCAAAGGCCATTTTGATCAGATTGATCAATGTTTTTTGGTGAATATTCTTATTGACCGAATAAACCGAATCTATCGCGCCTTCTTGATTACCACCAATCACCTTGATACCAGTTAACGAACGCCGATTCTCATTCCACTTGCCATAAACTGCAACATCATTACCAGTTTCAAATTTATCCTTCAACCAGGGTTGATTAAAGAACGTCACCATGATCGACTCATTTTCAACTAATATTCTGACATTCAGACGGTTCTTCTTGTATCCAAATCTGGCAACGACTGGATCACTTGCGACAATTCCCTTCAGCAGGATTTTTTCCTGATCAACTGCATCATCTAATGACTTAACTTCCATGTCCTCGTATCGAAAGGGGAAATAAAACAACAAGTCATATACGCTGTTGATACCTAGGGATTGAATTGCATCAAATCTTTTAGGACCTACTCCCGGTAATTCAGCGACTGAAACTTTTCTTAAATCCATTTTCCCCTCCTTGATACAAAAAAGAGACTAGTACAATTCCCAGCCTCATTTTGTTAGATAATTTTTGATTATTCAACTGCGATCATGTATGGGTATACTGGTTGATCACCTTGATGAATTTCTGTTTCCAAATCGGCATAGTTTTCATCCAAGTAGTCAGCAAATTTCTGAGCATCTTCAAGATTACCATCTTCACCGACCAAAATAGTGATAACTTCACTATCATCATCGATCATCTTATCTAGCATCTTTTCAGTTCCAGAAATTATGTCAGCATCATCCACTAAGATATTACCGTCAACGATACCCATGTAATGGCCCTTTGTGATCTTCAATCCATCGATCTCAGTATCACGAATTGCTTGGGTTATTTGACCACTCTTAACTGTGTCAAGTGAGTCTTCCATGTTGTCCTTATTATCGTCTAAGTCCGCTTCTGGGTTGAATGACAACATAGCAGTCATACCTTGAGAAATGGTCTTAGATGCCACGATAGCAACTGGAATATTAACTAATTCAGCCGCTTGCTTAGCAGCCATAACAATATTTCCATTGTTTGGCAAAATCAAAGCACGTTTAGCATTGGCACTGTTGATGGCATCAACAATATCGTTAGTAGATGGATTCATAGTTTGTCCACCACTAATAATATTAGTTACACCAAGGCTTTGGAATAGTTTTGATAAGCCTTCACCAGAAGAAACTGCGATCACTGCATAATCAACAGGTTGTTTGCTGTTATTGGCAGTGGCTGTCTCTCCCTCATCCTCAACAATTGTTTCATGTTGAATTTTCATATTGTCGATTTTGATTTTTGTTAAGGCACCGAATTTTCTTCCTGCTGCCCAGACCTTTCGTGGATAATTTGTATGAACGTGAACCTTAACAACCTCATCGTCAGATACGACTAATAGAGAATCACCGATCTCACTCAAATAATTGCGAAACTTATCGTAATCGAACTTTTCATCAGAAGTTGGGTCTTCACCTAATTCAACCATCATTTCAGTACAATAACCATTTTCGATCTCATCAGTATTGAATTGACCTTGTGCTGACTGATGATGAGTGGCATTGATCATTTCGTTCATTTCTGTTTCGTCAGGTGTATATTCTTCGTCACTAGCTTCTCCGGACAATCCTTCAAGAAAGCCTTCGTAAATAAAGACTAGTCCTTGTCCACCAGAATCCACTACTCCAACTTCTTTCAAAACTGGAAGTAGTGAAGGTGTCTTCTCAAGACCGACTTTGGCTCCTTTAACGACCGCTTTCATAACTTCCACGGCATCTTTAGTCTGTTTCGACTTTTCGATACCAGCTTCCGCACCAAAACGAGCGACAGTCAAAATAGTACCTTCGACAGGCTTCATAACCGCTTTATAAGCAGTTTTGACACCATCATCAAAGGCCTTTGCCAGATCATCTGAATTCAAAGTTTCTTTTGATTCGATACTTTTAGAAAATCCTCTAAACAATTGCGAAGTAATAACACCTGAATTACCACGTGCTCCCATTAGCAGGCCCTTAGCGAGCGCTTTGCCTAATGTTCCGACATGTGTACTCTCAGATTCATTTACGGCCTTAAATCCGCTTTGAACGGTCAAGCTCATATTCGTTCCAGTATCGCCATCTGGTACCGGAAAGACGTTTAGTGAATTAACGAATTTTGCATTTTTCTCAAGTCTGTGTGAAGCCACACGGATCATATCGGAAAATTCATTTTTGGTAATAAGTTCTTTGCTCAAAAGTTTCCCCTCCAACTAGCGTAATACCTATTTAATGTCATCTAGAACCTTGATTCCTTGAACATACACATTAACAGTGCCAGCTGGCGTTCCAAGCATTGTTTCTAGGTTGTATTTTACTTTTTCTTTTAAATTCTTAGCAACTTCAGATATCTTGATTCCATATCCAACGATTATGTAGACATCAACGGCAATCTTATCATCTTCTTGATGAATTACCACTCCACGAGAGAAATCTTCACGATTTAAGATCGTATTCATTCCATCACGTAGTTGATTTTTACTTGCCATACCTACAATCCCGTAGATATCCAATGCGGCACCGCCAACAATTGTTGAAACGGTGTTAGTCGATACATCAATTTCACCATGTTTTGTTTTTATTGTAACTGCCATTTAGGATCCTCCTATCTTGGATCAGACTATCATAAACATTAAAATTCTATCATAGCAAGTTTTTGAATTAAAGATTTATGACACATTATTATTCAACTATTGTTTTTATTTTGAGTTTATGGTAAATTAGTCAGGTGATATTTTAAAGAAAACATGTAGCCAAAGGAGGTCGGTCCCATGGCAAAAGATATTATTACAGGCCGTAAGACAGTGTTTGGTAACAAACGTTCTCACGCTCTTAATCAATCAAAACGTTCTTGGAAGCCAAACTTGCAAAAAGTTCGTATCATGGTTGATGGTAAGCCTAAACGCGTTTGGGTTTCAGCTAGAGCTTTGAAGTCAGGAAAAGTTACTAGAGTATAATTATATATATCATAATAATTAACTAAAAAAGACTAGCAATTCGTTGCTAGTTTTTTTTGTGTTCAAAAATAAAAGAAGCTCTATTAAGAGCTCCTCCTACTTCTGATCTTTAGATTGTATAACAGCAATTATCCCACTCTCAAAGCCAAAGTTAATAGTATCATCAACAAATTCATTACTAGCCCAACTAACTGGGTGCATCGCAGTGAAATCGTCCAACTTGTACTTGGCATCAATAATATTAAAGTGAGTTACGGGTCCCAGATTGACGAATCCCACATACTTCATCCCTTGTTCGTGATAAATAGTATATCTACCCGGTCTGAAGAACCTGATGGTATTGGTAGCTGCCTTAAAATACAACTTATCGTAAAAACTTAAAAATCTCTTATCATACGGTAAAAATAAATTAACTAGGAAATGATCTATCCGACCACCCGTCGCACCATAAATATAGTACTCAGATGCGTTAAATTTTTCTTTTGCCGCTAAAATACATAATTGTGAATCAGTATCGTCTTTTTCAGGAGGAAATTTCTTGAAATCATGAATATTCTCCTTCAAAAGTCTCTGTTCTTTTTTGTTGATCGAATCAAAATCACCAATAGCGATTTCTGGTAACACACCATGAGAAATTAAATATAAGCTCCCTCGATCTGCTCCGACCCATGGCCCCGGAATCGCCTTAATACTCTTTGACAACTCATCAGGATATTCACTCTTTGGTCCGCCCAACAAAATATTTACTCGTTTCATTTTATTCTTCCGTTAATTTTTTGAGGGTGTTAACACGGTCTTGAAAACCATCTTGACCGTTGAATAAATATGAACCAGCAACAAAAATATCAGCACCAGCCTTTGAGCATTGAGCAATAGTCTCGTCATTGATCCCACCGTCAACCTCGATCTCGAACTTATCATCGGCTGAAGTCTGACGAAGTTGATCCAATCTTTGGATTTTCTTTATCATTCCTGGAATGAACTTTTGTCCACCAAATCCAGGATTAACCGTCATGACTAAAATTTGGTCGATGATAGGGAATAATTCCTTTACGTTCTCTAGAGGTGTACCGGGATTGACAACGACACCGGCTTTTGCACCTAAGCTCTTGGCAAGCTCGATCGAACGATAAATGTGCTTAGTACTTTCAGTATGAATCATCACAGTATCAGCCCCAGCTTCAACGATCGGCTTGATATACTCATCAGGATTATCAATCATCAAATGAACGTCTAATGGCTTGTCTGTAACACGTCTCATCCCTGCCACGATACTTGGACTAAATGACATGTTAGGAACAAAATGTCCATCCATAATATCGATATGGAATAAGTCGGCTCCAGCGGCTTCAGCCATCTTAACGTCGCGTTCTAGGTTCATAATATCTGCTGATAAGATTGATGGTGCAATTTTTTTTGTTGTCATATAACCACTCCTCAAATTTCCTTAATATCTTTTTTTGTAAGAATTTATTTCATTTAAAAAATACAGATAATTGTCATAACGACTCTTCATAATCGTTCCGTCGGCAACTTTTTCTTTGACTACACATCCCGGTTCATTAACGTGATTACAACCACGAAACTTACAACCGCTACTGAATTCAACAAATTCTGGGAACAATGTTGGCAATTCTTCTTTTTCGATACTGATCAGTTCGATTGAAGAAAAGCCCGGTGTATCTGCAACTAATCCATCGGAAATCTCAAATAATGAAACTTGTCTCGTCGTATGTTTACCACGATTAAGTGTCTGCGAAATTGCCGCAGTTGCTAAGCCTAATTCTGGATCGATGTGATTGAGCAAAGTTGATTTACCAGCACCTGATTGTCCAGTAAAGACCGTTACCTTGTCAGCGAAGTGTCCCTTCAAACGAGATACTTGTTCTGAATTATAAGCGTCACGATCAGTAAAAACGACATAACCGGCACGATGATAGCCATCAAAAATTTGTTTCAGTTCTTGATACTTCTCATCGTCTAATAAGTCAGTTTTAGTCAAATAAATCAGTGGTTCAATACCATTATGTTCGATGTTTACTAAAATTTTGTCCAATAAGTTACTGGAAAAATTCGGTTCAACGGATGATGTAACGGCGATAGCCTGATCTACATTTGCGATTGGTGGACGAACTAAACTATTCGTCCTCGGTAATATCTCCAATATATAGCCTAAGTCCCCATTGAAATCGTAGTGGACAAAATCGCCTACAACTGGTTTGATCCCGCGTTTACGAAAGTTTCCTCGTGCTCTAGTACGAATTAATTCATGGCTTTCTTGATCCAAAACATCATAGAATCCGCTGATCGATTTGATAATTCTTCCTGTTTTTTCCATATTACCCACTTACTGAACCAGACAGGATTTGTTTACCATCACGTTCGATGTTATAAGTACCCGTCTGTCCACTCTTTAGATTAAACACTAAGGTTTGATTTGTATCCTGCGTAATTCCCAATGACTTGTAGACAGTATTGATATTGTGCGTTGCATCAGAAATATAAATAGTTATCGTATTATTGTTACTACTAGAATCAAATGGTATCGTTACATCTTTAGTGACCGTCTTGGTCTCTGACGAGTTATCTTCATCATCGTTTTGGTTATTTTTTGAATCGGCATCTGGATCCTTACCTTTAGAGATGACTACCGCCAACGCACCACCTTGGCTAATAACACTACCAGCTTCAGGGTTTTGACTGATCATAACGCCTTCTTCAATTGTATCAGAATAGGCGTAACTTACATTCAATGTTGCTCCGATCTCACTGGCATAGTCTTGAATACTCTTGAGATTGTATCCTGACAGATCACGTATTTTTGTTACTTTGTGTTTCACGGTCGGTGTCTTCGCAACTGTCAAAGTTAATTTCTTATTCTTTGACACAACCTTTTTGCCAGCCTTGATACTCTGCTTGGTGATTACTCCCGATTCATACTCGTCAGTAGCAACACGCCTGATAGTGACGTCAAAGCCTCGCTTCTTCAAGTTATCCGACACGTCATCATATTCTTTACCGATCAGCTTCGGCATCTTATAGTAGGTTGCGCCCAAACTCATGACTAGATTTACTTTTGCATTGTTCTTGAGTTTGAGCCCTTTTGCCGGAATTGACTTGATAACGTGACCTACTTCGACCTCATCGTTGTTTTCCTTTGAGATCGTACCAACTTGTAGATTAGAACCTCTGAGCATCACATCAGCCTGCTTGACTGTCAGATTTTGTAAATCAGGAACGGTAGTTTCCTCATTACCTTTTACTATCATGAAGACTAGGAACAACACTAACGCTAATGGAATCAACGATGCCAGAATGATATTCCGCCGCCGGTTGTTCTTCTTGTGTTGAGGTACATTTTCGTCTTCATCATTATTGATCGGTTCAATGACCTTGGTTTCGTCTAAATCATTTAGCGGTTGAGGAATGAACTTAGTTTCATGCTCACGTTCTGGTAACAAGCATGTACTCAGATCATCTCGCATCTCTCTAACTGATTGATATCTCTGCTCTGGATCTTTCGCTGTTGCCTTTAAAACAGCATTCTCCAGCGGTTGGGGAATGTTGGGGTCAATTGCCTTCAGATCAGGTATATCTTCCTTAGAATGCTTGAGAGCGACTGACACGGCAGTATCGCCTGTGAATGGCACATGCTGAGTCAATAACTCAAATAAAATAATCCCTAAAGCGTAAATATCCGACAGGGCGGTCGCCGAATTACCTCTGATCTGTTCCGGGGACATATAGTGTACTGAGCCTAACAGTGAATTAGTTCTTGTTATTGAACGATCACTTAACGCCAACGCAATACCAAAGTCAGATACTTTCACTTGGATCGGATCTTTTGAAGTGTCGACCAGAATATTCTCAGGTTTCAAGTCCCGATGAATAATTCCATGATCATGTGCATCTGCCACCGCCAGACATATTTGTTCCATGATATCAACGACTTCATGATACGGGATCGGAAAATGTGTTTTTATATATTTTTTTAAGTTAGGACCGTCAACATATTCGATTATGATATATTGCAATCCGTTATCATTGCCTACGTCTAATACGTTAACAATATTAGGATTTGAGAGACCACTAGTAGCCTTGGCTTCACGTCCAAATCTCCTTTTGACAGATTCGTCATCTTGAAGATCATATCTTAAAGCTTTTACTGCAACTTTACGATTCAGTTTGGTGTCATTAGCTAAATAAACATTAGCCATTCCACCTTCACCAAGAGTACCTAGGATCCGATAACGACCACCAACTAGGTAACCTTTGTCCATCTACTCTTTACCCCCATTTCCTGAGGCAAAAAGCAAGGCTGTGATATTATCTCGACCGCCTGCTTGATTAGCTTTATCAATCAAAATATGGCACTTGGCTTCCAAGCCTATTTTTTGCGAGAGTACGGATTTTATTTCGTCATCTGGAACCATATTAGTCAATCCATCAGTACACAGTAAGATGATCGAATCATCAATGACATCAAAATTCTTAACTCTAGGTTGAACTGTCTGTGACACACCTAGCGTCTGTGTAATGATATTTTTTTGAGGATGATTCTCGGCCTCCTCTGGACTGATCTGCCCTGTCTCTAAGAGTTCGTGAACAAGCGAATGATCAACACTGAGTTGATCCAAATCACCGTCATGATAAATATAGCAACGAGAATCACCGACATTAACAACCATCATTTTTGTCCCTACAAAAAAGACTCCGACCATGGTTGTACCCATTCCGTTCAAGTCATCAAATTGATTTGAAACAGAAACGATGCGGTCATTTTCCTTACTTATTTCTTTTAGGATCCATTCTCGCAGATTCTCTAAATCAGAAATCTCTGATTCTTCAAAATTATGTCCCAAATGAGACACGGCCATGTCAGATGCAACATCGCCCCCACGATGTCCACCCATACCATCAGCTACGATTCCGAAGACGATCCCTTTTTTATTTTTAAAGACATTGACATAATCTTGATTGTTTTCTCGCAATTTTCCTACATCAGTTAATAATGCATAGTCCATATTTCTAAACCTTACCTCATTATTTTTTTCGTCTAAATGCGGCTACAAAAAATCCATCTGTGAAGTAATCACTAGGTAGCAATTTCAAGACACCATCATTTACATTTTTATCAAGAGATTTTTCATGTTTAACAGGAACTAATTCATAATTTTCATGTGCATCCAAGAACTTCATAACTACATCTTCATTCTCTTCTGCATCGAAAGTACAAGTGCTGAATACTAACTGCCCACCAACTTTTAACAAACCAGTGATACTATCCAAAATAGAGAGTTGTATCCGTTGAAGATTCATTATATCTTCAGGTTCTCTAAAATATTTCAGTTCTGGTTTACGGCGAATAAGGCCTAGACCAGAGCATGGTGCATCCACTAGGATTCGATCGAATTTCTCATCGAATTCATCTTTTGCCTTCCTAGCATCAAGCGCTCTTGTTTTTATTATATCGCCGTATCCTAATCTTTGACCATTTTCTAGAATTAATTTTGTTTTTCGCTTATGAATATCTAACGCCATGACTGAACCGGTTTTTAAATAACTAGCAATATGAGTCGTCTTACCACCCGGTGCAGCACAAGTATCCAATACTTTGTCATCTGGTTGAACTTCCAAAGCCGGTGCTACCATCATTGAACTTTCATCTTGTATAGTGAACAATCCTTCACGGAATTCCTCAGTATCTACTAAATTTCCACTCTGACAAGTCAATCCGACTGGTGAAATAGCACTAGCTTTCATTTCAAATCCTTGAGCAGACAAACGTTCTGATAATTCTTCTGGCGTGGTCTTGTTGATATTAACCCGAATCGAAATATGTGAAGGCTCATTGATGGTATTCAATATTTCCTTGGTCTTATTCAATCCTTGTTGTTTAACGAGCAATTCAACTAACCACTCAGGGATACTATAACGAATACTCATCGACTTAACGCTATCGTCCTCAGGAATCGGACGGACACCGTGGCGTTGATAGTTTCTTAAAACCGCTGTGATTAAATTACCTAATCCTTGATTGCCTCTACGCTTAGCAATTTCAACTGACTCATTAAGAATCGCATGATCAGGAATCTTATCCAAGTATTGCATCTGATAAATGGCAGTCATCAGTAGTATTCTGACCCAATGATCCAAATTCTTGCCTGTGATATAAGGTTGCAATTGATATTCAAGTGTCATTTTGTGTTGTAAAACACCATAAACGATATTTGTCATCAATCTAGAATCAGGATCCGACAAGTCGGCATTTTTCAAAATATTATTTATTTCAATATTGGAATATGCTTTGTTTTGTAAAACTCTAGTTAATGTTTCTACTGCTAAATCTCGTGGATTATTATTTATCATTTACTTCGACCACTCTTTGCCCTTTTTCTAGATTCTTGCCCATTCCATTGATGTAATTGGCAATATCCATAATTTTTTTGCCGGCTGGTTGAATTTTCTTGATCGACAATCCCTTACCATCCCCAGCAACTACTATTAGTTTTTTCTTAGAAATATCAAATATCGTTCCTGCAGCTTGATCCGTCGAAATATCTACTACTTGGCTACCATAAAACTTAGTCCTCTGACCATTAAAGGTAGACCATGCACCGGGATCTGGACTTAGCGCACGGATGTGATCAAAAATCTGTTCAGCACCCTGGCTGAAATCTAATTGTTCTTGTTCTTTTGAAATCGTTGGTGAGAAAACCACTTTGGACTCATCTTGTTCGATCGGATGAATGTCACCACTTAAAATCTTCGGAATAGTATCCAATAACAAACCTTGACCAACAACAGCTAACTTTTCAAACAATGATCCGTTGTCATCGGTAGGTTCAATCGAAAGCTTTTCTTGGCTGATGATGTCTCCAGCATCCATGGCCTTGACCATATACATTATGGTTACGCCTGTCTCCTTGTCTCCATTGAGTAGAGAGTATTGGATCGGTGCCCCACCACGATACCTCGGTAATAACGAACCGTGTACATTTATTGCTGCAACTTTTGCGGAATCCAAGAATCTCGTAGGTAAAAATTGACCATATGCAGCAGTGATTATCAAATCTGCATTAAGTTCGATCAATTCAGCTATTTCTGGACTACCGGGTAGTTTCTCCGGTTGATACAACTTAATATTTTCATCTTCTGCGATCAACTTAACTGGGCTCTTTTGTAACTTTTGTTTACGACCAACTGGCTTATCTGGTTGAGTGACGACGGCAATAACGTTGTAATCTTCTCTCAATAATCCCTTCAAAACCGTTGCGGCGAATTCTGGTGTTCCTAAAAATATAACATTCGTCATTTATTAATCCTCACTTTATTAACATTAATCCATCATTGATCTTTCATTAATCAATATGTTGCGGTTCGTTATCGATTGCGATAGTGAATCCTTTTTTTGTATCCGCCTGTGTATCGTTCAAAATATCTAATAATTTTTGATGCAATTGCGGTTCATTCTTATATTTTACAATAATTTGATAATAATATTTATTTTGTTTACGAGAAATCATCGTTGGACTAGGTCCTAACAAAATAGCTTGCTCTGACAAAGCTGATTGTAATTGACGTTTCAGCCAATAACACTGTTTCAATGCCTGTCCTTCATCTTGATGTGCGACACTCACTAATGTTGTGAAGTAGTAAGGCGTGTAATTAGATTGATGACGCAAGTACATCTCTTGTTTATAGAAGGTTTCATAGTCTTGAATAGCGGCATCTCTGATCGCATAATGATCTGGATTATACGTTTGGATAATGACATGTCCTTCTTTATCAGCTCGACCAGCTCGACCACTGACTTGTGTTAATAATTGAAATGTCCTCTCACTGGCACGATAGTCCGAAATACTCAAAGTCGTATCCGCATTAATAACTCCGACTAACGTAACGTTTGGAAAATCTAGACCCTTAGCAATCATTTGTGTTCCTAACAAGATATCAGCTTTGTGCTCACCAAAAGCTTTGATAATTTTAGCATGTGCTCCTTTTCGTCTCGTTGTATCAACATCCATCCTCAAGACGCGTGCATCTGGCAATAAATCATTCAATTGTTGTTCAATGTTTTGAGTCCCGGTTCCATAAAAACCGATTTTTTTGCTGTGGCAATTGGGACAAAATTGGGGCACGGGTTCTTCATGACCACAATAATGACATTTCATTCGCGATAAGTCTTTGTGATAGGTCAGCGACACATCACAGTTAGGACATTTAAGAGTCAATCCGCATTCTCGACACATCATAAATGACGAGTAACCGCGACGATTAAGTAATATGATAGCTTGCTCATTGCGCTTGACGGCACGATACAAATTATCTTGTAACAGCGGTGAGATATCACCTTTGACAGCAGAATTTTCAGCATCTCGCATATCAATTATTTGAACATGTGGTAACGGATGATCATTAACACGCTTCGTCATATGAATCATTTGATAAACACCCTTTTGGGCTCGCGCACGAGATTCAAGACTGGGCGTTGCGCTACCTAATACAACTGGGCATTTATGTTGCTTAGCGCGCCACAACGCAACATCACGTGCATGATAACGGGGATTGTCATCTTGCTTATAACTTGCTTCATGCTCTTCATCAATAATGATCAGACCGATATTCTTTAGTGGAGCGAAAACAGCGCTACGAGCACCAACAACGACTTTTACACTACCATTTTCAATTCGAGTCCACTCGTCATAACGCTCACCACTGGATAATCCACTATGTAGCACAGCTACTTTGTCACCAAATCTACCAGTAACACGATTGACCATCTGTGGCGTCAGAGATATTTCAGGCACTAACATCAAAGCTGATCGTCCTTGGTTCAAGGCCCGTTCTATTGATTGTAGATAGACCTCTGTTTTACCACTGCCTGTCACACCCTCAATCAAAAAAGTTTCAGCCTGTGACTCATCGATTGCAGTAGTTATTTGATTAACAGCTTGTTGCTGTTCATCAGTTAAATCTAAATTTACAGTTTTATCTGCGATGATACCGGTAGGTTTACGACGCTTGGTAATTTCAATCACTTTTAAGATATCGTTTTTTTCAGCTGTCTTAATTGTTGATCTAGAAATATCTTCGGTATTCTCCACCTCACTCATTTCAATTGGTAGATTATCAATATTATCAATCAAATAATTAACTAACTTTAATTGTGACTTAGCATTACTACGTAAGTTGTTTCTTTTTTCACGCAATTGAATTGGATTCAATTCTGTAGTGATAGCCTGTCGCTTCAATTGTCTAGCTTGATTCTCAACTACGTAATTAATTTCAATTTTATTCTGGCGTCTCAATCGATTGATCAAACGAATCGTTTCATCTGGCATCTCAGACTTAACTTCTAAGGCATCTTCGTCACCTAACAATTCACGTACCTCTTGGTCATTAGCATATTCTGTTATCGGTTCAACAAATTGCTTATACTTAGCCCTCATCACACTGGGCAACATAGTCTGTAAGCAAGATATTTGAAATGAATACGTTTGGTCAGCGAGCCAATAAGATAGATCCAACATTTCTGGTGTCAAAACGGGCCTCAAATCAATCACTCTGCTGATTGGTTTTAATTTTCCAGAAAAGTTACTCGTGTCTTTTGTTTTCATCACGAAACCTTGGATCTTTCGTTTACCACGACCAAATGGCACTTCAACTCGCATGCCAGGTACGATGATATCCAGTAATTGTTCGGGGATCGCATATTCAAATGGCCGATTTGTTTGCATAGTTGGAACATCTACAATTACTTCTGCAACTGACATAACTTTTCACCACCATTTCTCAATTTGTAAACTTAACCTAATAATAAAAAATCCTCCACTATTATCTTGTCGACAATCAGTGAAGGAAATGATTATTCTTCTTCTTTTTTCTCTTCTTCAATCTTTTCTGCTTCTTTTTCAAGCAAGATTGAATCTGGATCGATCTCAATTTTGTCATCAGCAATTTCTTCAAACGCTTTACCAATAGTTCTTGGTGATTCGTACTTGCTTAACAATTCAATGTCACCATTTTCTAATTCATGAGCTCTTTTGGCTGCTAAAACAGCTAATGAGTAACGTGAGTCCACTCTATCTAATAATTTATCAATTGATGGATAAATAATCATACTATCATTCTCCTATTATTTTTTTGTATTTATCAATTACACGTGGCACTCTTAAGTGTTCACTTCTAATTATACCTTCGATTTTTTTGACTGCATTAGGTATTTTATCATTAACTACGGCATAGTCATAGTTTGACATCATTTCAATTTCTCTTTTTGCTTGTTCCATACGTTTATCGATCGTATTAACATCATCTGTTCCGCGATGTGTGATTCGACGACGTAAACTAGGAAGATCTGGTGGTGTTAAGAAAATAAAAACACCATCAGGCATTTTTTCTCGAACTTGCATGGCACCATTAACTTCGATTTCAAGTAAAACATCAGTTCCAGCATCTAATTTTTCATTTACATACTTCAATGGTGTTCCATAATAATGGTCAACGTACTTGGCATATTCCAACATTCCATCATTAGCGATTTCTTCTTCGAACTCTTCATTTGTTCGGAAATAATAATCAACCCCATCAACTTCTCCAGGTCGCATATTACGAGTAGTCATCGAGACTGAGTAATCAAATCTGATCGACGACTTCTTTAACATAGCTTTTCTAACAGTTCCTTTACCCACACCGGAAGGACCTGACAATACGATTAACATTCCCCTTGTTGACATTTAACTATCCCTACTTATCTATATTATGATATCTATAATGCAATAGATTTATTGTGTTTTCAAGGCTTTGCGGCATTCGGAAGAAAAAATAATTAAGAAAAATTAAAATATGGTTGCTTAAACGAACAGGGGTTCGTATAATAAAGACACAAACAAGTGTTCGGGGGGTTCCAAATATGCAAGTAAAACAATCACATGCCAACAATACATTAGCCAAAACAATCCTTTCCAATACTGCTACATTCATTGATAAGAATTTTGATTTTAAACTAGGATACACACACCTCAAGCAAATGCCCTTTAAGCAACTCGATATCTTCGCTGAACAAAGTTTCGATAAACAATATTCTATTATTGTAACTATGGTAAACGATGAACAGTATCATGGCAAGCTGATAAGACGAATCAATCAAAATAAATATATTTTAGAAATAAATAATTCATTCTTCAAAATTGTCGAATTAAACCAAATAAAATCTATCAATCTAGTCTAATCTTTTTTGTTCGCCTTGTGCAAGTTCAAGTAATTCTTGCGCATGTTCTTTGGTTAGATCAGTCACCTTAGTACCGGCCAGCATCAATGATATTGCATCTATTCTTTCATGATCACTAAGTAACGAAACTGAAGTACTAGTTTTGTTCTTAGTGATCTTTTTTTCGATTTGGAATTGACGATCACTCATTGCAGCAACTTGTGGCAGGTGTGTGATACATAGCACTTGGACAGCTTGAGCTACTCGATAGATCTTATCTCCAATGGCTTGTGCCACACGGCCACTCACTCCGGTGTCGATTTCATCAAAAATAATAGTTTCGACATTCATTTTTTCAGCGATGATGGCTTCAAAAGCTAAAATCACACGAGATAACTCACCACCAGACGCAACTTTAGCAAGTGGTTTAAAGTCCTCACCAATGTTGGTCTTCAGATTGAATCTGATTTGATCGATACCCTTTTCTGTGATTGCAGTCTCGTCCAAAGTCTTGAATCCAACATCGAATCTTGCATTTTTCATATACAATTCTTTGAGTTGGTAATTGATCGCCTTCTCAAGCCCAGTAGCAACCTGATGACGTTCATCGGATAACTGCTTACCGAGTTGCATCAATTGATCTTGTTCATCTTGAATCTCTTGGATCAATCTGGCTTCAGTGGAATCATCGATATCTATTTTGGACAACTCATCATAAGCGTTAACACCGAATTCAATGACTTCATCCAAAGTCGGACCGTATTTCTTTTTTAAATTGTCTAGTACTATCAATCGTTTTTGGATGTCATCTAAGCGACTCTCATCAAAGTCTAAGCCTTCCAGTTGATCGGAAATTGTCGACATGTCATCTTGAATCTGATAATACGCACCATTGATAGAATCATAGAGTTCCTTATATACCTTGTCATAACCACTAATATCGTCTAACTGTTCGCGGACGTTACCCAGCGCATCGACGACCCCGATATTGTTTTCCGACAAAACTCGATAACTTTCTTGCAATGAACTACTGATTTTTTCAAAATTAGCAAGATGATTTTTCTCCTCTTCGAGATCGTCATCCTCACCCTTCTTGATTTGTGTACTATCAATCTCTTCAGTCTGAAATTTCAACATGTCAATTCTTTGAGCTAAATTTTGTGAATCCTTTTGGATTGCACGAAGTCTAGCTTTTTTTGCTTGATAATCTTCAAATAGATCACGGTAGTTTATCAACATTTCGGTCAACTTGTCATCCGCAAATCTATCTAAAATATCAATGTGATTATCCTCGTCCAGTAATTCTTGTTGTTGATTTTGGCCGTGAATCTCAACTAAGTACTTGCCAACTTCTTTCAAAGTTGCAGTATTCACGAGCTCATCGTTTAACCGACAAACATTGCGACCTTTCCGATTGATCTCGCGCTTAATGATAATAGACTTATCTGCATGATCGACCCCATACTTATCCAAAACGTCAAAAATAGGACTATTCGCCTTTACCTCAAATAATCCTTGCACCTTTAAACTGTCTTGGCCAGTACGAATAAAATCAACTGATGATCTGCTTCCCACTAACAATCCTAAAGCATCAATAATGATAGATTTACCCGCACCGGTCTCACCCGTCAAAGCCGTCATTCCGTTTTTAAAATTAATTTGTAACTCACTAATAATAGCAAAATTATTAATTATTAATTCTTTCAGCATTTATATTTTCACCTATTTGTTCAAACTTGAATAAGCAGCTTCCATAGTATCACTAATCGAAACGTTGTCTAAAATTTTGCCCTCTTGGCCATCTTCTGGTTTTTGAATGTGCATCAAGAATTCAATATTTCCTTCTCCACCTTTGATAGGTGAAAAATCTAACCCTTTAACGATAAAACCTGTCTCCTTTGCGAAGCTCAAGATCTTTTCTAAGACCATTTGATGAACCTTGTGATCACGAACAATTCCATGCTTACCAACATTCTCTGGTCCAGCTTCAAATTGTGGCTTGATCAAACAGGCAGCCTCAGATCCGGGTACGATGATATTGAACATGGGTGGCAAAATCAATTCCAAAGAAATAAACGAAACATCGGTCATCGCAAATTGTGGTAAGCCTTCATGAAAATCTTCAGGTTTACTGTATCGGAAATTTACTCGTTCCATGACGACGACTCTATCATCACTTCTGAGTTTCCATGCTAATTGATTGTAGCCAACATCTAAGGCGTAAACTAACTTAGCACCATTTTGCAATGCTACATCAGTGAATCCACCAGTTGATGAACCGATATCCAGACAGATTTTATCAGTTAGATCAATACCAAATGACTCAACGGCCTTTTCTAATTTATAACCACCACGGCTGACATACTTACTGTGTGCACCTTGAACAACGTGCAGAATCGTGTCAGAATCGATTTTTTCGCCCGGTTTATCAAAACGCAAATTATCCTGGTTGTATACTTCACCTGCCATAATTGAACGTTTAGCTTGTTCACGTGATTCAAATAAATTTTGCTCGACTAATAAAACATCTACTCTTTTTTTTGCCAATCGATTTCACCTAATCCTTAAAATAATTCAAAAAGCTTACCATTAAATTTTTATCGAATTTTTCCTCTTTTAATACTGCATTGAATGCATCTTTTACTAAACTGTTCAATTTTTCTTCTGTCGCATCCTTACCGATCAAGTTAGGAAAAGTATTCTTATCAGCATCTTCAGTGCTACCTAAGTCATCTAAATCATCTTTTACCTGAAATGCTAATCCTACATTATTAGCATATTCCACTAGATTAGTTGACAGATCATGGTCTGCACAAAATGCTCCAATCGTAATTGCTGCAGTGATTAGATCGGCGGTCTTTTGTTTATGAAGTTTAGTAAGTTCGTCTTCGTTCAACTGACGATTTTCTTTGGTGATATCAGTCATTTGACCAGCAACCATGCCCATTGGTCCGGCATTGTGAGCTAATATTCTTACGGCCGCCATTCGCTTGCTAGTGTCAAGATTTGACTTTGCGATCCAATAAAATGCTTGCGTCAACAAGCCGTCACCGGCTAAAACAGCTGGACCCACACCAAATTTTTTGTGGTTAGACAGTTGACCACGACGATAATCATCATTATCCATTTCCGGTAAATCATCATGAATCAGTGAATATGTATGTATCAATTCAATCGCACCAGCGATGTCGTAATAATCTGATAATTTATCCAGTTGAATCCCACACGAATATACGACCGCCAACATCAACATTGGTCGAACTCTCTTACCACCGGCGTTTAATGAATAAAGCATTGCATCTCTTAAAGTAGACTGTTTGATTTCAGAAGTTAATTTGTTAGTTAAAAATTCATTGAAATCTGGTAAAACCTTTTCATGAAATTCTTTAAAGTCCTTAATATCCATTATTATTCGTTACCTTCAGTCTTATCTTCAAGTGGCTGTTCAGATCCATCTTCCTGCATGATCTTGGTAACAGTACTTTCGGCGTTATTCAACGTTTTCTCGAGACTTTTACTCAAGGCTACGCCTTTTTTAAATTTCTCCATTGCTTCTTCCAGTGGAACATTACCTGATTCCAGATTTGTAACAATTTGTTCTAAATCCGCCAAGTTTTCCTCAAATGTCTTCTTTTTCTCAGCCATTATTATCCTCACTTATTTCTTTAGTTACTAAACTAACAGTCCCGTCAATTACTTTCAAATTAACCTTATTATTAATTTTATAATCACTTATTTGTCCTAAAATTTTATCATTATCATCGGTCGGAATTGCATAACCACGACTTAAAGTCTTCAATGGGCTTAGCGAATCCAGCGCGGCCACTTTGTTACCGAATAAATTTCTTTTACTATTGATAAGCTGTCTAACAGACGTCCACATTCGTTGATCCAAATTTTTAACCGTAGTATCAAAATAATGAAGTTGCTCTCTAGGTGAATTCCTGACTAATTTATTCTCAACGTCATATAGTCCTTGCTTAGAGGTACTTATTGTCGTCGACATGGACTGTTTCAGCCTATTAGATAGACTGTCCACTTTTTGGAGATATACCTCGTAGATACGCTCAGGATGCTGTAAAAAGACATTTTGGGAATAATTAGTTACTTGATCACGATAGTTTTGAATTATTTGATTTTGAGCATTGTACATTCGCATATTCAAATCTTGAAGGTGAAGTAACACATCTCTTAACACTGGAGTCGCTAATTCGGCTGCAGCGGTGGGTGTGGCTGCACGTAGGTCGGCAACCATATCGGCAATTGTCGTATCAGTCTCATGACCTACTGAAGATATCACTGGTATCTGACTAGATACGATCGCCTGCGCAACTATTTCTTCATTAAAAGGCCATAAGTCTTCGATCGAACCACCACCACGACCGATGATGATCGTGTCAAAGTTTCCCATCTCGTTGATACGCTTTAATTGACCCACGATAGTTTTGGCAGCATTATCACCTTGTACTTGCGCCGGAAACAAAACTAATTGGACGATAGGATAGCGTCGTTGGGCAGTTGTCATAATATCGTGAATTACTGCTCCTGATTGGCTAGTAACTACTGCAATACGCTTAGGGAATTGTGGTATTTCTTTTTTTGGTAAATCAAATACACCTTGTTGAGCCAACTTTTTCTTCAACTGTTCCAACGCTAAATACAAGGCACCCAATCCATCAGGTTCCATTGAATCAACGTATATCTGATATGTACCACTAGTTTCATAGAGTGAAATCCTACCTCTGACAAGGACTTTCATCCCTTCTTCTGGTACGAATTTAACTTTACTAAAAGCTGACTTAAACATGATCGCAGATATTTTTGAATTGTTGTCTTTTAGTGAAAAATATTGATGTGAGTTAGGCCGCGGGCGGTAATTAGATATTTCGCCCATCAAATAGACGTGTCCCAAATAAGGATCAACGTCAAATTTTCTTTTTAAATATTGCGTCAGTGCAGTAACTGTTAAATATTGTGAATTATCCTTTTGATCCATTTATTCTTTTTGCTCTTTCTTCGGCTAATACAATTGTCATATCCATCAAAGAGGTAATTGTCATCGGTCCAACGCCACCAGGCACGGGCGTAATCATGCTGACCTTATCTTGAACATTATCAAAGTCAACATCACCGCATAATTTACCGTCTTCATCACGATTCATACCAACATCGACAACGATTGCACCCTTCTTGATATAATTTCGCTTAATAAATTTGGGAACGCCGATCGCCACTACCACGACATCGGCTCTACTTGCAATTTCAGGTAAATTCTTAGTGAAGATATGTGAGATCGTTACGGTTGCGTTACGCTCTAATAATAAGGCAGCGACTGGTTTACCAACTATATTACTTCTGCCGATCACTAACGCGTTCTTACCCTTTAATCTGACATTGTAATAATCCAACATTTTGATAATACCATCAGCTGTTGCTGGTTTTATCGTCGAATCACCGATCCATAAATTACCCACATTGATTGGAGAAAATCCATCAACGTCTTTTTTCGGATCAATCGCTTGAATGACTTTGTCTTCATCGATTTGATCTGGCAAAGGTAATTGTACTATAAATCCATCTATATTATCATCATGATTTAATTCATCAATTTTATTCAATAACTCAGTCTCAGTCACAGATTCATCATAATGGAACAATTGAAAATTAAAACCCAATCGTTCGGCGCGACGTTTTTTATTTCTAACGTACACAGTGCTAGCACTATTCTCTCCGACAAATATTACCGCTAGTCCGGGAATGATATTTTCTTTTTTCAATGCTTCGACGCGCTTACCCATCGACTCATCTAAGGCTGCTGCTACTACTTTTCCGTCTAATAATTTCATTTATAATTCACCATATAAAAAGACTGGTCAAAAAGACCAGCCTTTACCCTTCAACAAAGTTAGATAGAATTCCATTTATGAAAGCCTTTGAATCTTTATCGCCATACTCACCAGCAAGTTCAATAGCTTCATCAATTGCAACTTTTTTAGGAACTTCTAGGCTATTTTCCATTTCAAACAAACCGATGCGCAAAATTGATCGATCAATTCTGGATAAACGTCCAATAGTCCATTTGTTCTTCAAATATTTAGATATTTGTGTATCTAATTCATCTTGCTTTTCAATGGTTCCAGAAACTAAGAAGTTCAAATAATCAGGCACATTTTGCTCCGCTAAGTCTGACAGTTCCATTACTGACGCAATAGCTGTGTCTGGATCATCTTTAGTAGTCTCAGTGGAAAAAAGAGTTTGAACAGCAAGTTCTCTTATCTCATGTCTATTTATACTCACTTGTATTATTCCTTTTTATCCGTTGTTACACGTTCTACTTCGCCAGATTCTTTCTTAGCGATCAAGCCTACAACATGCACGTTGATTTCTTTTAAATCTAAATCGGTCATGAATTCAAGTTGTTCAATGGCTGACTTTTGAATTTCCAATGATACTTTAGGAATTGATACGCCATATTCTAAATAGACAAATACATCCGCAGAAATCTTGTCATCATCAAAAACTACATCAACACCCTTACCATGGTTGATTCTACCAAAAAGTGAATCAACTATGTTGGAAAGTGTCCCACGCATTTCATAGACACCTTCTACTTGGTTAGTGGCAATGCCTAAAAGGATCTCAATAACTTGATGTGAGATTTCAACACTACCTTTTACTTTTCCACTATCTTGTTGTAGAGAAACATATTTTTGTTCAGCCATAAACTTATCTCCATAATCAAAAATTAGTTGGCACGTGAAATATATGTACCATCTGTTGTATTAATTGTTAACATATCACCTTCGCTGACGAAGAATGGTACTTGAACAACGACACCAGTTTCCATAGTAGCTGGTTTTGAACCACCTGATTGTGTATCACCCTTGATTGAAGCTTCTGTAGATTCAACCTTTAAATCAACTGTATTAGGAAGATCAACACCAAGTGTTTCACCACCATACATTAACACGTTTACTTCCATATTTTCTTTCAAATACTTCAATTGTTCAGTAATTTGCTCTTGTGGAAGTGATAGTTGTTCGTAAGTGTTCATATCCATAAATACGTGGTTTGTACCATCCGCATATAGATATTGCATTTTCTTGTTTTCAATTGTTGCTTTTTCAACTTTGGCAGTTGATCTAAAAGTCATTTCTTGAACAGCACCTGTTCTCAAGTTCTTTAACTTAGAACGAACAAACGCACTACCCTTACCTGGTTTAACGTGTTGAAATTCGATAACACGCCAGATTCCATCTTTAACTTCAATAGTCAAGCCGTTCTTAAAATCATTAACTGAAATTGACATTTTTATTCTCCTCGATTGATTAAACGTTTAAAAAACACTTTATACATTATCTTACCAATATTTCTCTATTGATGGCAATATTTCTAGCCAATTATATAAAAAAAAGAGGACATTGTCCTCTTTCAAGTAAGATATAAGAATTAGTATACAGAAACTTTCTTTCTATCTTTGCCAAGTCTTTCAAACTTAACAACACCATCTTTAAGTGCGAACAATGTATCGTCGCCACCGCGGCCAACACCTTCACCTGGATGAATCTTTGTTCCACGTTGTCTGTAGATAATTGAACCTGTTGATACAGATTGTCCATCAGCACGTTTTGCACCTAATCTACGACCAGCTGAATCACGGCCGTTAGAAGTTGATCCACCACCCTTATGGTGAGAGAAAAATTGTAAATTCATTTTAAGCATGAGATTTACCTCCTTAAGCAAGATCTATAAATTTATTTGTTGTTTGAACATTAATGTTCTCTGAATAACTATCTTGAATATCCTTAAGAATATAAAATAAGTTATCCAGTAATAAAGCTGCATCGTGTGATACCTCTTCGTTTAAGCGACAGCCTAAATGACCACCGTTGACCTCATCAATAACAACCTGAGGACTGGCCTTAGTAAGCTTCTCCAGATTGTTGATTGTTCCAATCGTTACTGCCGAAACAGCTGCGCAAACCAAATCTTGACCATAAGGTCCTGAGTCAGCATGCCCACTAATTAGAAACGAATCAATCTGTTGTTTATCATTCTGGTGAAAACTTGCTCTAATCATAATTAACCTTTGATACTGTCGATAAGTACCTTAGTATATGGTTGGCGGTGACCTGTCTTAGTATGTGAATGCTTCTTAGGTTTGTATTTGTAAGTAACAACTTTCTTGTCCTTACCTTGTTTTTCAACTTTACCTGTAACTGAAGCACCCTTTACTACAGGGTCTCCAACTTTAACACTGTCTCCGTCAGAAACAAGGATTACATCGTCAAATGTAACTGCGTCTCCTTCGTTAACATCAAGTTTTTCAATAAAGATTGAGTCGTTTTCTTCAACCTTATATTGCTTACCACCAGTTTTAATAATTGCGTACATAGTGTGTACACTCCTTTCTAAGACTCGCCAGTTAGGTGCCGAAGCTTAAACCTAATTTTGAGCGGTTGTAGATGCAATAGTGATTGCAACTTATAAAATATAGCAAATATCACAATCTTTTTCAACTGTTATAAACAATTTTTCTAATTGTCCATCGTCCTTTGTTCAATACGAGCCAACAAAGTATTAAAATTCCCAGCCCACTGATCAACAAAGATATCTTAGCTAACGTAGTATATTGATACTCAATTTTCACGATATTAGCGCCCGGTTGCGTATGAATTTTTATTGTTCCTCTCGCTGACATGGTCGTTGGTACAGTTTCATTATTGATTTGCGCATGACGTCCCTTATATGCCCAAACCGGCGTATCGATGACCGTTGACTTAGGACTGTAAAACTTGAATTCAAATGTATCTGGCGTCGTCTGTGTCCTAAGCTCTCTCTTTTCACCGCCTACTACAAACTTATTCAAATCCGACTTAGTTTGTCTGACACGTTGCGGCGCATGAACTAGAACTTGATTACTACTAGAACTATTGACGTTGAGTGATCCACCTTTCATACCATTAGCAGTGAAATAAAGTGGCACACAACTTAAAATGATCACCATCAAAAGTAAAAATAGCTTTGCTATCGAAGACTTATTGCGAACTATCTCAGTCAGGAGGTAGCTGACAACTTGCAATAACAAATAAATACAAATAATCCCAAAGCAGTACGAAAGTCGTGTAAGATCGACAACTTCAAATTTGCTCCAACTCACAAGATCGGTAGACAGCAACCCTGAAATGATAACTCCAAAAATTGACAGTTTGATGATCAGATTACTCTTGATAAAAAATAAGATAATCACTGCCAAGATGATAAATACTGCCGAAATAATCAAATATTTATTTTGATCACTACTGTAATAATTTGTTAAATCAAAGTTGCCAATCCTGACATATGCTGAATCAATCTTATCTTGATAAAAATCATTTTGTCCTAGCATTTGCTCTACCAACGGTAGTGTAAATCCTAAGGTCGAGATAAGTATCAGTAAACTTGATTCAAACAGAGTTAAAATAATCATCCCCCAGTGTTTCCAACTGTGAGTCTTCCTTGAAAAAATACTCAATAAGATCAAGCTGACTGATATCGCACTTAATCCTATCGCCATCCATGGTTTAGTGAATATGACCAGAATGATTCCAACAGTGAACACTGGCCAGTACTTAAACTCACCTGTGATTAGTTTGAATAAGCCACAAAAGACGATCGGTAACATTGACAATAATAAATAACTAGAAATTTGATTATCAAATACCAGACTAGCTCTTATTGACGACAAAGTATAAATAACCGAAAACAAAAATGACTGTAAAGTATTATCAAATAATTTTTGGCTGAAATAATATGCACTAATAAAAGTTATTAAATTGATGATGAAGAATATCACTAAATAATTGAACGTACCTCCACCCAATTGAAACAAGGCCCAAGTTGGAAGTAACGTTAGCCATGGCATAAACAAATTAACCGGGCTACCAGAGGAACCCCAGTAATCAAAATTAGTCGGAGAAACTAAAATGTTACCTAAACTTTTGATGCGTTCAACATCAAATAATAAATTCCAATTAGAATTCCCATGATTCATTAACAAAAACGTATAAAAAAAGCTTAAAATCACAAATATTGAGCCTAAAATCACTTTTTTCCATGTTGTGCTGGACATCCCGATACCTCACATAAAAATATACTTCTTAATTATACTAAAAAAGGATTGAGACAAAAAACTTTCTCAATCCTTAATCAATATTCAGTTTTAAATTGCCAATGATGATGCAAGCACCAAAGGACCAAAGATCAAAAAGATAAAGACAGCGACTGTAAATGAAAAAACAGTGTTGCCCTTTTTCCAGTCCAGTCTTCTAAGTATCTTAGTTATCAAGATTAATAAAGCGATCAACACAATCCCCGTAGCAATACCCACAGTATTGCTAAGCACGTTGAGTTGAGTTAATACAGAAACAATTAAATCGATGATTATAAATGCAACTGTTATAAAAAACGAATACTCCCTTTTCAAGCATCCCACCTCTAAAATCCTAAGAAATAACCTCAAATAGCATGAGATAGTTCTTAAACTTTAAGCACAACGGTGTTATTGTAAAATAAATTTTTTAACATTGCAATATTATTTTTTTGTAGCAACTTAAAGAAATCTCATTAACACGTATGAAAAACATTATAGCTTATAGTTTTGCCACGGCATGTTCTTGATCCACTGATGATTGATCATCGACGTGCTACTCAAATCATTCGGATCTAATTTCATAACTAATTGATTTTCATCAAACAAGGGCCATTCATATTTAATCTGATCATTATAAGGTTTATCACTCAAAATAAAATCAATAACTAATTGACGATAATATTCTCTATTTTTACGATACTCGATGTCCAAGTCCTGAGTTGGTGTATTCAAATATTCGATATTCCCGGCATGACGACCATCGAGAACTGTGAAGTAATTCCCGTAAACTTCCGCACCATTTTCAGATAAGAATTTTTGTGATCGATATGCTGGGAAGCTATACATTGCTTCGCTGATCAACTTAACTAGTGCTTCCTTCTGATCACCCTCAGCCGGTAACTGTCTAAGTATTACATCAGCATTTTTCCCAAACAAGTCCGGCACAACATTATTTTTTAATTTCGATAAGTTATATTTGTTCAACAGAGCCTGCTCATTACTTCCGGCACTGATCAACGACTGAAAGTCAGTCCGTTGAACCCGTTGTGCCAAAACACTCAACCAGTTGTCAGAAATCAAGTCATTATCAACGATGGGGCCAAACCAATTAGTCGCAATATGATCCCCAATCGTGTTTTTTTGAACCGTCAACAAGCCATCGTCGGTTAAATTCAATAAGTCCTTATCGCTGGAAATATTATTAGTTTTACAAAATCTCTCAATGACCATCTGTGAGGTTTCTAGATTCCTGATAGTTTGGAATGCTCCACTAAACAAAATAACTTTTTTGACCTTATCTAGCAATGAAGAGTTAGATGCCATCAATGCTGCGACCGACTTAGCTCCAGCTGATAGTCCGACTAGAATAATATTATTCACATCGCCACCAAATTTTACAGCATTGTCGATGACCCACTGAATACTCATTAACTGATCGGACAATCCAACATTAGTGTCACCACCAGATATATTTCCCCATCCAAAAAGCCCTAGACGATAGTTTGGCATGATATGGACTAATGGTTGTTCGTCCAGCCATGATAACTTTTTAACAGCGTTGCCACCGTGCAAAAATCTACCGCCGAAAAATTCGATTACTATCGGAAACTTGCCATCAACATCAGGTGTGGAAATATCCAAATTCAAACAGCTTTCACCAAAATGAATCTCATTATTTTTGAAAGCATTGTCTTGCATGGGTTGTGTCCCTGGACGAACTGCTAAATTAATTTTTTTAGGATCATCAATTTCGTATCGGTCAGCACGTTTGAATCTACGCGTATGTCCAAATGGTATCCCTAGGAAGTTCACATGATTGTGTTCTTCAAATCCTTGATATATGCCAGTTGTAGTTTCGATTATCTTCTTCATTCACAATCAACCCCCTGTTTTGGAATTATAAAATAATTTTATATTGTCTAACATTGTAGACTAATAGAAACTATTGAACAAGAATAGGTTTTCACTAAATCATTTTTATTTTTTTATTCAATTTAAAGTATGAACTTGTTTATTTTTTAGTCCATGTATATAATTTCTGAGTATATTTTTTAAGGGAGAAGGAAATATGGTTTTAACAGATGCACAGAAACGTGCTAATAAGAAATGGCACAAGAATAACCGCGAACGGGCAAACTACATTGCCATGCGCTCGTCAGCGCGTAGTTTCATTCGTAACAAATCTACCACAGATGATCTAGAGGAACTAGAACATATCATTAGTCAGAGAAAGAAACAATTGAATAATGATTCACTATAGACTATTTTTATAGTCTATTTTTTTATGACTGAAAACTCATCAACCTAGTGAATCTAAATTTTTGTATTATTATTTAAATTTGTTATACTCCTATTATCAATAGATGTTTAAACAACTATTGAATATCTTCTAAAATTTTTTGGTAAATTGGAGGTATGGCTATGAAATTTATTAAATGGATCAATTTAGTTTTCAATCCCCAAGAAAAAATAGAATTGTCTGTCCAAGAAAAAGAAATACTTTCTGAACTACAAAATGAGAATAAAGCATTTTTGTTCAGCAATAAATAATTATATAGAGTATAAAAAAAGGGCAACGCCGATAACCGATGTTGCCCTTGATTAGTGTCTAGGTGGACATGCGTTTACTTATACAGCAGTGTTTCGGGCTATACGTGGCCTCAAAATAGCCCCAAGAATCGTCACTTAATCGATACTCATCAACCACTCCCCACTAAAGTAGGAAGTTTGTGAGAATACCACTCAATAGCGGTACGACCACAATTAGCTTAGATACAGCGATCGCCCAATGGGTCTTACGTGCTAATTACCAAAGCCTTTTTAGTCCACAGGTTGCCGATGGACTGTTGTTTTTTTAAGCTGAGCCTTTAATTAAGATGTTTTGAGCGGCGTTATGATCACGAACATGAAATGTATCACAGTTAGGACACATCCACTCTCGGTCAGCTAGGGTAAGTTTGTTAGTTGTCTCAGTACCCATGATAAAACCACAAGCATGACATGTTTGTGTGGTATTCCTAGGATCAACCGTGACAAACTTTTTTCCGTAAAGGTCAGCTTTATAGCCAAGCATATCTAAGAATGTCCGCCAACCGACATCAGCGATACTCATCGCTAGAGCGTGATTTTTTAATAGGTTTTTACTTCTCAATTCTTCCGCAACGACTAAGTCGTGGTTCTTGACCAGTGCCGTTGAGGTTTGATGTAAGAAGTTTTTACGTTGATTGGCTATCTTGATATGAAGTGCGGCAACTACTCTACGTTGTTTCTGGTAGTTCTTAGAGCTGATCAGTTTGCGGTGTTCCTTTTTGGCTCTTGTGGCTTTTCTGGACAACTTCCGTTGCTCCCTAGCTAATTTACCTTTGATAGAACGATAGTAACGTGGATTAGCTATCACTTTACCGTTTGAATCAGTCAGGAAGTTGTCAGTATTCAAGTCGATTCCAATAGAAGACTTGCCTGAGTTTTTTGCAATGGTAACGAAAGGTTGTTCAGAAGCAAGTTGAAGTGAAACATAATAATGTTCGTTAGAGTCCATTGAGATCGTGACTGTACCGATATGAATAATATCAGCTTTTTTCCACAATTTAGTCGGCATACCACTAAAACGTACCCGTCCAATTTTAGGCAAGTGTATCCGACTTTTATCTAATAATCGGACACTACCCGTCAACATGTTGGATACTTTTACCTTTGTCGAATACAAGCATGAAGTTTGGTATTTTTGTTCAGTAGTTTTCTTATGAAAAACTGGTGTACCAGAACGATGCACCTTACAAAAAAGATTCCAAGCATCACGATAATTCTTGATCGCATTAGCTTTCATCAAACTGTCTAGATCACTATCGTTGAGCCAACCATGAATGTTTGATATTCCAGTGGAGGGTGTCTTCAATCTTTGTTCCAATGTTTCTATACGTTTTTGAACGACTTCAATTGGTATTTTGACTTGACGAAGGGCGAACAGTTCTTTGTTCATACCGTTCATTTCATTATAAATAAATCGGCTAGCGTCACTATTTCGTTTGATTAGTCGCTTCTGTGCAGTCGATGGAAAGATCCGCACTTTAACACCATAGTGATACGGAAGTTGTGCCATCGTTTTACTCATATCGCTTAACCTCCTTACTTGTATTTTATTATTATAATATATGAGTAATACCAAATCACGTCACACGCAAGATGTTGTAGAGCTGTATATCGAGAATCAAAAAAACGCCTCACGGCGTTAATTATCAAGCATTCATCTACCTGATTAAGATCAGGAGATTTTTGCCTCAATTTTTAATTAAAATAAATTGTTAGAAAAGTGATTATATTGAAAAATAGTATTGAAGTTAAAAATGATTCATCGTATATAGATGTTAATCAAGGAACCTATAACATGCGTGTAAGTATCCCCACCTTATCGCTGGCACCTAGATTATATTTCTACATTATTAGTTGTTAATATATTAACAGCACTCAAATAGCTTGTTGATATGTATCAGCATAATTAATTGTTGCCATTATTTATTACTCTCCTTTAAATATATTAGTTAGTGTTTGAACATCGTTCTTATCATTTGAACCATTGCCACCCTTAGGTTCATAACCGCCTTTTTGGCCTTCATCAAATAGATAACCATCAGACTCTTTTAAAGTTGTTAGCTGATCGTTTAGCCCTGTCAGTTCATCTTTATCATTGAGTTTAATGGTATTCATATCTAAAGGACCTTTGATGGCCTTAGTATTGCGAACCTTGGCACCAGTTAAGGCGGTATCGAGTGCTGAATTGAGTTTAGTCTGACCAAGTTGATCATTGAGTCGTTGAGTATCAGTTTTATATTTATCTTGTAAGTCAGTAAACTGTTTTGATAAATCCTCATTATCTGACACCTACTTTTTAAGTGATTTAATATCCTTGTCACGCTCTGTCATTTGAGTTTTTAACGACTCGTTCTCCGTCTTGATAGACTCAACATCACCAAGAGACTTCTTAGCATTCTCAATATCAGAGCCATTTTCGCTTATAATTTGGTTGATTTGTTCTTCTGATAAGTTCATCTGTTTCAAAAATTCTCGTTTCATTTTGTAACATCCTCTCTCGCTTTATTTACGTGGGGCGACCACCATCAAGGCAAAACAAAAAGCAGTTTTACGACTTGCCTAGGTCAATAATTTCTAAAATGTTTCCCATTCCTTACTAAATAGTTCAATATCGGTTTCTTTCCAAGGCACACGCCCAAGTCTTGATTCAACATACAAGTACGGTGCGGTCATTTCACTATTTAAATCTGGATAGCAAGCTCTAATTGCTACATCCTTTTTCCAATAAGGTAATCTCATGGCCTTACCTTTTTTAACCTCCTCAAACGCTTCTCCAAATGTCATATCTATATTCCTCCATAATTTTAGGTATAAAAATAGCACTCAACTTAATTGTTGGGTGCTTTTATTTATAAATTAATACCAGGCAATTGTATCTTCTTTGGGAAATTTATTATTTTCACCAAATTTCATAATTCTTGAATGTAAGTGATTGTAATACATCTTAGGGACGTCTCCTAGTATATCATCATCAATTTTGGTAGCTTGACGTTTTTTACTATATAAAATGGTGCCTTTATCTGAATCTTCAGCTTGATAAATATAAGTCACTATATCGTCCTTTTCACTGTCTAACCATAGTTTAATCATATACTCTTCCCTCCTTTATTAATTGATTCCGATAGTTGTAAATTTTATCAGTCTCTCTATGGGCTGTTTCATAAGTCAAACCATCATTCATTAAAATAGATTCATACAATTCATGTTCCAACATTATTATATCAGCATTTGTAATACTATTTCTACCGTTTGTTATTAAGTGTTGCCATGATTGTGACATATCATAATCTGGATCAAATTGTTGATATTTTCCATTATCAAAATAATGCTTATTAACAAATACATGATCAAATACTTCTGAAATAGCACTAACTGAATAGCCAGTATTCTTAGAAGCCATTCTAACTTGTGGTAACTTTTTACGATTAGTAAATTCTTCATACAATTTATAGGCTGACTTGTCATGATCTCCATAGGCTGGCTTAATATCCCAATCATGATTAACTGCACCTGATTTACTACCATTGGAATATTTCTTTTTCCAATCATCAAAAGACATATTATCAATACGTCTGCCCTTACCAGTCCCAGGATCCCGCATCCAACGGCTTTTAGATTTCAATAAACCTTCAATATATGGAACTGTTGTGTATCGACAACGCGGATGAAGTAGCGGAGCATTAGTGCCTGGCTTACGTTCACTAAGGTTAAATATTTCACCATCCATATGACCACAGACTACGCAAGTGTTAGATTCCAACGTGGCTAGGTATTTATACTGCTCAATACCAGATTCTTCATAAGCAGTAGCATATGCCTCTTCTGCCGCCTGAGCCATTTCAGTAATCACTAAACGATGAATATCATTACGGCGAATTCTCTGGAATCGTTCCTGCAACATATTAGACACCCGCTGTGTGCTATATCCTAAAACTGTGGCCTTCAACATCACATCCATCAGTGTATTAGGCAAGTCCTTTTGATAGGTCTGCCAAATACGTTCAGAAAAAATTTTACCGTCTTCTGCCCAAGGTTTTGATAAAATAACTCTTAATTCATCTTCATTGAAGTTAGCAAAGTCAGAAGTTAAGTTAACTGTTTCTATTTGTGTTAAATAAATATTATGCATGTATGTATCTTGGTATTGATCTATCAATGCCTGACTTAGTCCAGCTGTTTGTCTAACGGCAAAATTGGCAGTAATTGATTGTAGTTGTTTTTCTAATCCCTGTAGTCGAGCAACTCGACTTCTGAAATATAGTGTATGAAAATTTTTTAACGATACGAAACTAAAGGACGTAAAAAAATCACAACTAACGTGTTAAATAATTTAACTAAATCAAAAACAGGAAGCTAATTTCACATGTCTACTATCATAGATGCAAAATATCGTGCATATGTTTGCATACACTTTTACGAAAAAAATACCCGTAAATGTTGATTTAACAACATCTACGGGTATTAATTAATTCACTATACATATGGTTTACATATGCTATTAGTGTCACAGGTGAGATTCGAACTCACGACCTACGGTTTAGAAGACCGTTGCTCTATCCAACTGAGCCACTGTGACATCACTTGTTTTATTATAGAGAATGACTGAAAAAAATGCAATGGCAAAATTTAAAAAGTTTTATTTTTTTATTATTAAATACAATTTATCTGTTAAAGCCAGCAAAAAAGCCTCCAATTTAAGTAATTGAAGACTTCTGTGTTTATTACACGCTACGTAATTGCACCTGATCACCGTCAATTGGCAAGGATTTTTCGGCATCTTTAACCAAATCACGGATCAGATGGGAGTTCATTGGTGAAATCCCAAATATTTGTTTTTCAATTGTAGTGCTTAGAGACTCATCAAAACTGCGCATTACAATTGAAGATTGGTCTAACAAACTATTATTCACTAAGACCAAACTTCTATACGTATCTTTATCATATCGTTTATTAAACTCACCTATAAAATTCTTTAGAATTACACTTTGCATGATCTCACCTCATAAATCATTATACGAACATACGTTCTAATTGGCAAGACTATTTTAATAAAACAATTCTTTACAAGCATTAGAAATAGCAATTTTTACATGCTCATAAGTTAATCCACCTTGGATATAAATAATATACGGATCACGCATTGGTCCATCAGCTGAAAATTCAATACTTGCGCCTGAAACGAATGTACCTGCCGCCATCACTACTTGATCTTCATAACCGGACATCTCACTAGCCTCTGGAACCACATTAGAGTCGATAGGCGAAAATTGTTGAACTAATTTAGCAAATTTGACCATCTTATCTGGATCATTAAAGATAATCGTCTGTATCAAGTCAGTCCTATCATCGCTCCACTTAGGTGAAACATTCAGACCCATTTTTTCAAATAGTGCTGCCTCAAAAATTGCCCCTTTGATAGCGTTACCTGTCACTCTTGGAGCTAAAAAGAATCCTTGATACATTTCGTCCATACGATCGATCGTAGCACCTTCTGATGCCCCAATACCAGGGGCAGTCAATCGATAACTTGCTAACTCGACTAAATCTGACTTACCAACGATATAACCACCAGTTTTGGCTAATCCACCACCAGCATTCTTGATCAATGATCCTGCCATCAAGTCGGCCCCGACTTCTGTTGGTTCGATCGTCTCTGAGAACTCACCATAACAATTATCAACAAAAATAACTACCTCTGGTGAAACTGAGCGGACCTCTTTAATTATTTCGGCTATTTCAGCCACTGTTAGGCTCTTACGAGTCGAATAACCACGTGAACGTTGGATTGCAACCACCTTAGGGTTTTGCTCTCTAATCTTGTTTTTCATGGTTTCAAAGTCAACCTTATCACCGATCATGTCAACCGAATCAAATCCAATTTGATAATCGATCAGCGAACCTCGTTTATTTCCTGCTGTACCGATCACTTCTTGCATCGTGTCGTATGGTTCGCCTGTAACGTACAATAGATTATCCCCAGGTCTGAGGATCCCAAACAATGCCGTTGCTAACGTGTGTGTGCCAGAAAAAAATTGCGGTCTAACCAAAGCCGCTTCAGTTTTGAAAACATCAGAATAGACCGCTTCAAGTTGATCACGGCCACGATCATCATCCCCATAACCAGTCGTTCCCAACAAACTGCTCTCGTCAATGCTCTCTTCTCTGAAAGCCCTCAAGACTTTATCCTGATTATCTAATACTTGCTCATCTATCTCAGCAAGTTTACCCGCAATTTCATTATCAACTTGTTTGATTGCTTCCTTCAATTCAACTGGGAAATTCTCATTCCATCTAGCCATTATGCCCTCCTAAAAATTCCTTGATCCGATTTTCAACTTTTGTTTGATAATTCGGGTCATCACTAATATTATACCAATCCACATCCATTTGATTACGAAAATAAGTGAGTTGACGTTTTGCAAAATGTCTTGAGTTTTTTTTGATTTCATCCAGACATGACTCAAGTGTAGCCGTACCCTCAAAATATGGAAATAACTCCTTGTAGCCTATTCCATTCTTAGCCTGGGGTATTTTATCACGATTGTCATAAATCGGCCTCACTTCGTCTAACAAGCCCATTTCAACCATTCTATCCACTCGCTTGTTGATACGATCGTATAATTTGGCACGATCATCGGTTAATCCGATCAAATAAAAATCTGCCCACTGACTACCGTTATTTTGATCGATGATAGATTTCCCAGTCTCACGATGAACCTCAATCGCCCGTATAACACGTCTGGCGTTAGAAATATCAATTACATCAAGGACCTCAGGATCTTCTTCACGCAATATCTGAACCAAACCATCAATTCCAGATTCTCGTTCGACTTTCAGTAAATCAGTTCTTAATCCATCATTTCCTTCAGCATCCCCACCTAAGTGTAGATTCTGAATCAGGGAATTGAGATAAAAGCCGGTCCCACCAACTATGAAAGGATTTTTGCCAGTAGAAGATAGTTCCTCAACTACTTCTTTAGACCTTTGTTGAAAATCTTTGACCGTATAACGTTCAGTTACGTCACTGATATCGACCAGATGATGCTTAACAGCTGCTAATTCATCAGGACTGTCTTTGGCCGTCCCTATGTCTAATCCACGATAGATTTGCATAGAATCTCCGGAAATGATCTCACCGTTGAAATTTTGTGCTAATTTCAGACCAAGCGCACTCTTTCCAACAGCCGTTGGTCCTACCACTGCAACAATTTTTTTCAAAAAATCGCCTCTCTACATCGTATTTTATAGATATTTTACAAGAAATAAGCCATAATGAGAATTAAAGATTAGGAGGTATTTATTATGGCAAAAAAACAAAAACACTTTCGTTTTGTAAAAGGGTTCTTGATTGGTTCAGTTACTACGGCAACTGCAGTTTATGGTGCACTTCATGCATTTAAGAAGACTGTTATTGAACCAGAAGATGCTGAAAACGAACGTATTGAAGATAATCGTCGTCGCGCTAACCGTAAGAGTCTTCAAGCTCACCAAGGTTAATAAAGAATCTTATCAATCATAGACTATAAAAAAGGAGACTGCTAATGTCAGTCTCCTTTTTAGTATCTCAAATTCATAGATTTTAAAGTTTAGTAGTTTTTTTAGTCTTTCCTTCCCAATCAGAAAAACGTTCGTCCAACCATTTAACATTCGTAAAGCCCCATTTTTGCATCTTAACAGCTGCACGCACACTGACAGCCTTACGGTCTTCATAAAGGTAAACTGGTAAGTCTGGTCTTAATTCACCTTCATTGTACTTTAATTGAGAATAAGGCAAATTGCGAGCACCTAAAATATGCTTTGAGTCAAAACTTTTTTTCTCTCTTAAATCAACGATTTGAGCCTTTCTCATTGTTGATTCGAATTCTTCTGCGCTGATTGCACCGCCCAGTTTTCTACCTTTGTATTGAAAATAAGCCCATGAGCCAACCCAATAGATTAAGAATCCAATTACAATGATGTACAAAATCGCATTAATAATTTGCATTAATAAAACCCCTTACTAACTTTTAATCAACTTTGATCAACGATGCAGCACCAATGACACCTGCACCATTACCAAGACTTGCTAATCTGACTTCAGTTGAATCCTTGATCGTAGCAAATTCATTGGTACGTACAGCTTTTTCAACCTTGTTCAACAAGAAATCGCCAGCAGCAGAAACTCCGCCACCAATAACGATGTATCTAGGATTCAATGTATTTGCAATATTTGCCAAAGCAAATCCTAATGAATCACAAACATAATCGACAACGATCAACGCTAAGTCATCGCCTGTCTTAGCTAATTCGAACACATCCTTAGCTGAGATATCTTGACCATCATCAAGCATTGCCTTTAATTCTGAACTTCCAGCATATTCAGAAGCGCGGTCACGAGCAACATGAACGATACCAGTTGCGGAAGCGATTGTTTCAAGACAGCCTCTCTTACCACATGTACACATGAAGCCATGTGGGTCTACTGTGATATGTCCAATTTCACCAGCGGCTCCGTTAGCACCGTGAAGTAATTGGCCGTTAGCGATTACACCACCACCAACACCAGTTCCAAGAGTAACAAAAACAACATCGTTAGCGTTGTTACCTGCACCCTTCCATCTCTCACCAAGAGCAGCGACATTAGCGTCATTTTCGATTGTTACAGGAATACCTGTACCCGCTTCAATATCACGCACTGGATAAACAGAATCAGTCCAATTAAGGTTAAACGCTCCCTTGATCGTACCTTCTTCAATATTGATCGTACCCGGTGAGCCTAAGCCAATACCACTGAATTGATCAGCATTCATATCATACATCTTAATATGATGGTTAATAGAATCAATAATATCAGGAATAATTAATTGACCATCGGATAGAATATTTGTTTCAATACTCCACTTTTGTTGAATATCTCCTTCAGTAGTTAAAATTGCAAATTTAATTGTTGTACCACCTAGGTCAACACCGATTAATTTCTTATCTGTCACTTTGATCTGTCCTTTTCTTTTTTCTCTTCTTTTCTGTGCTCGGCCTTCAAGACCATTTGAGCGTTAATAAATGCTTTTTTTTCAATCATTCCATTTTCGTACAATCGTTTCACCTCAATCGACATCAATTCAATATCCCACATCCGCTTACCTAAGTGTACGTAAGTACCGAATTTTTTGAGTAATTGTTGTACGTCATAGAGGGTTCTAAAACTCATATCATCCATAAACTATCATACCCTTTATATACATATAATAAGAAATAACAGCAACGACTACTAGAACAAGTATTCTAATAATCATTTTTGGACGTTTTATCCCAGGTAATCCTAGTGCAAGTCCAACTAGAAAACCGCCAATGGCTCCACCAACGTGTCCCCAAATATCGATTCCTGACATTGTTAAATCAAGGATCAAGTTGATGACGATCAATCCAAGGAAGCTCTTGCCTAATTCTGACAAAAAACGATTTTCTTTGTAGATAACTGCTAAAGCGAGAAATGCAGCAAACATCCCAAACAGGGAAGTACTAGCACCTGCAGAAATAACATTGCTTGATCCAAATGCAAAACTTGCTAGATTTCCCATTATTCCACTAATGAAGTAAATAATAAGAAACCTAACATGTCCTACCATCGGCTCTAGAATCTGACCAACATAGTAAATTGTGAAGCCATTCATCATAATATGCAATACACCAATGTGAACAAACATTGGCGTGATAAGTCGCCACCATTGTCCTTCTTGTACTAGACCATTGACTTTAGCACCGAATACCAACAGTGTATTAATATTTTGTGAACCACCTGAAATCGTCTCTGCGACAAAAATACCAAGTGTAATAATTAATAGCGTCCAAGTTACATATGGTTTCTCTTGTTGATAATTCATTATACGTCCTTTGATACTGAGATAATTTGGTCAATCGGCTTGTCCAAAACATAGACTGGCCACTGTGTCTGTAAATAATACTGACGTGACAATGCCAGTGCAACGGTTTTTGTTGGGTATTGTGATAAATAACGATCATAATATCCAGCCCCAAAGCCTAATCGTGCTTTCTTGTCTTCAGAAAAAGCTAATCCCGGCGCAATGATCAAGTCGGGGGGATTCATAACATTAAGTTGATAATCCTTAGGTTCTCTAACACCAAAGGAACTAGTCTCTAGTTCCGTATCCTTGGTATATTGAACAAAGGTCATCGAATAATCTTTGAATGTTTTAGGAATATAGACTTCTTTTCCTAGATCCCAGCACTCTTTGATAATCGGGAACGTCGGAATTTCAGTCCCCATACTCAAAGTGATACCAATACTCTTTGCGGATTTAAATCCATTATCATTAAAAAGTTTAAGATAAACTTCGTTTATTTCTTTTTGTGCTTGATCTGACTTCATGAATTCCTCCATGATGTCGATCTGTTTTTTTCTGAAGCTGACTTTATCCAAAAGTTACCTCCCTAGTAAAAAAAAACAACAGGAATTTTAACCTGTTGTTTATTTTGTTTCGCGATGCAATGTAACAACACGCTCACGTGGGCAATATTTTTTAAGTTCTAGACGATCAGGGCTGTTACGTTTGCTTTTGTTTGTTAGATATGTACGTTCATGGCATGATGTACATTCCATAGTTATATTTACTCTCATGTTTGGAACATCCTTTCATAAAATCCTTACTAAAATTCAACTAGTCAAATATACCATTATTACCAACTTTTTTAAAGTGTTAATTTAAGATTAATCTTGACCAGTCAACTTATAATAATCTGTATAAATCTGTTTGGCAAGTAATTGTGGGTAACTACCCGTCTCACTCGTTAGGTTTGGAAATACGATCGCCATAGCAATATTAGGGTCTTCGTATGGTCCAAATGAAACCAAACTAGTTGTAATTGTTTCTGGTGGATCCTGATTATTAGGATCGTCAGGATTATAGTAGAACGATTGGGCAGTACCAGTCTTAGCGGCAACTGAAGGACTTAAGTCCTTCAATCTTGTAGCGGTCGTCCATGCATCTGTTCCGTGAACAGCGGCGTACATACCCTTTCTAACAACGTTCAATTCAGACTGAGTGAAATCAACCTTGTTTAGGATCGAAGGGCTCGTAACCGACTCTAGTGCACCCTTTGAACCATCATTCTTAGTTTTTTGAATAGATTGAACGATATATGGCTTCAATCTATAACCACCATTAGCAATCGTAGAAATATATTGTGCCATTTCAATCAGTGTGTATGAATCGTAGTTACCATAGGACAAATCCAGTGCTGAACCCGTCTTCAACAGACCTTGACTATTTTTTATGGTACCTTCAATACCGGCAGTTTCACCAGAAATGTCAATACCGGTTTTAACACCTAAACCAAATTGATTAAAGTAGCCTCTCATTTTTGAGAAAATATCAGGATCCATGACCATTGATACCTCAGGAACATATTTAGCGTTGGCTTCTTTCATTGCCAATGCCATCATATACTCATTAGAAGATACCTCTAGAGCTTTTTCGGCGTTCATACTGCTATAAGTACCAATTGGATAGACTGACTTCTTAACGGCACTACCTGGCAAATAAACTGGATTATCAGCTAAAACATTATTAGTTGGTGTGATAACTCCATCCATCAAAGCTCCAAGAACAGTAGCACCCTTAACGGCAGAACCCATAACGAAAGTTCTGTTGATAACGCCTAAGGCATCCTCACTAGTCTTACCAGTCTGAGGGTTATTTCTGATACCAGCCATTGCTAAAATGGCACCCGTCTTAGGATTCTCTATCACAACATAGGCACCATCGGAGTATTGCGTGATACCAGCAGCTTGGGCAGAACTATACTGTGTCTCTAAGGCACTTTGAACTTTTTTCTGGAACTTGGAGTCAATCGTCAAATTAAGATTGCCACCTTTTTGTCCCTTATAAATCAGCTTGCTCTGCTTGATTTGGTTGTTGGATCCTATCTGAACTTCACGCTGACTCTTCGTACCTGAAAGAATTGTTTCATAACTCTTTTCCAGGTAACTAGTACCAACACGGTCATTACGAGAATATCCGTAGGCTAACATCGTATTAAGCTCATCGTCTGGAATACCTTGTTGCTCAGTTGACACTCCACCGATGATACTTGCAATCGACTTACCTTGTGGATATTCACGATTCCAGTTAGTACCAACACTGATACCAGGTAGTTCCGTCAGATGTTCACTAACTTCAGCGATTTCTCTAGAAGTTAAGTTTTTATCTTTTAAGAATACCGTCGAAAGAGAATATGCCGCGCTCATTTTTTTAAATAACGTAGCCTTTGATTTCTCTTCGTCACTCAGGTGAATTCCCATTTTATTAAGGTACTTGATTTCATTATTGTAAATTTGAGTATTAGACAAAGAATCTCCATTCGAATCTACACGATCTGACTTAGGCATTTGCTTTGCAACTTTAGCTTCCTTACCGGGAGCAGACAAAATATAATCTGCCATGTCACGATTTGATAATGTTTCCTTTTCGATCGAAACATATTTCGTTAATCGATTAACGATCGTATAAATATCGCTGGCTTTGACTCCAGAACTCTTTGTATAAGTAATTGCATTTTCTGTCGAGTTACCTACTAATAAGCGACCTTTTGAGTCATAAATCATCCCACGCGGTACGCTTCCTGTCATTACTGTCTTATCTGTGCGATCTACTTCAGCCTCAAACTTACCACCGTAAACGATCTGTAAATATGCCAACTGTGCAACTAGTAGAGCAAACAATGCAAAGACAATAAAAAAAAGCAGGTTTAGTCGAAATGGGATAGTAGACTTAGCTTGACTACCTGTTCTTTTCTTTATTATATCCAGTACTCTTCTCATAGGTTTCCCTTCAAAATACTATAAAGCATTATTCATTAGATTTAAAAATATACTTTGGTCCATCAATGTCAGGATCATACTCTACTAATAGATCATAACGGGCAAAAAACCATGTATCACCATCAGTAATGTAATATGTGATTCCATCAATGACTGTACTGGACTCAGGTTTTACTGGTTTTTCCTTACGCATTGCGATTGAAAATCCCTCATGAACCATTGTCTTTCCGTATACCTTACCATAGAAATGTACACCATCACCGGGTACCAAGTCCATCTCATTTTTGAACCAATTGTGTGCTTTTTCTGTTAATTCAATCTTCATTACTTGTTCACCTCATTTAAAGTCTGAGATAAACATAGCAGAAACCGGTTGCATTATGCAACTTCTACGGCTTTGATTGTGATTTCGTAACTTCCAACTGGTGTATCAACCGTAACGACATCCCCGATATGTTTACCCATCAATGCCTTAGCGATTGGTGAATCATTTGAGATCTTGCCACTGTCAGGATCAGATTCAGCCGATCCAACGATAGTGTATTCATCAGGATCTTCGCCGTCTTCTTGAACGGTTACTTTTTTACCAACAGAAACCTCATCATGTGCAATGTCATCTGTATCTATAACATCTGCATATTGTAGCATTTCAGTAACTTGTGAAATACGTGATTCAACTATACTTTGTTCATCTTTGGCTGAAGAATATTCAGAGTTTTCTGACAAGTCGCCAAAACCTCTGGCGATTTTAATACGATTGATAACTTCTGGACGTTTAACTTTCTTTAAATCTTCCAGTTCTTCTTCTAACTTTGTCTTACCTTCTGCTGTCATTTGGTAACTTTTTTCTGCCATTATTAAAATCCTCGCTTTTTTTATAATCTTTATTATTAATCTCAAAATGTCATCTAACCGTTAGATTAGATGACATTTGCCATTATATACAATTTTCAGCTATTGTCCTAGAGAAGAATTCTTAGCCTCATGCTCATCAAGAGTATGTGAATAATAAACTTTTCCAGTCTTCAAGTCAGCAACAAAGTACAAGTAATTCTGATCTCTATCTGATGGATTTAAGACTGCCTCAATCGATTGTAAACTAGGTTGATTGAATGGTCCAGGACCATAACCAGCATTCTTATATAAGTTATACGGTGACTTCACACTCGTATCTTTATTACTAAGCTTAGTCTTATGTGTGTTCAGCGCATACATTACCGAAATATCTGATTGAATTGGCATATCAATATCTAGTCGATTAAAGAATACTCCTGCAATCTTCTTACGGTCTTTATTTGTCACACCTTCACGTTCAACCAATGAAGCTAGCGTTAGAACCTCTTGGACAGAGAGCCCCTTTTCTTTTATAGATGCAAAATAAGGCGTCATTTCTTCATTTTCTTTTTGAACCATTTGGTTAACTAATTCTTTTAATGTTAAGCCTTTGTATACTCCATAAGTTGCAGGGAATAAATATCCTTCTAGATGGTATCTGACGTTTTCCTTTTTCATAGTTGAGTTCAACAACTGCGGATATTTATCTTGAAGTGATTTGAGATAACTCTTATCCTTCATCAACTTCAAGAAGTCTTTCTTCTTAAAGTTAGTACTCTTTTGAATTTGATCACCAATTTGGTCAATGGTTACACCTTCACGTACTAAGACGGTATCCGCTGCCGTTCCAGTGGGCTCAGAACTCCCACCCTTTTGCAACTGCTTAACAATGTCACTTAATGGCATTGATTGTTTAAATGTATAATAACCAGCTTGGAAATCAGTATAATTCTGAGCTTTGATATAAAAATTAAAGACGGTTGCACTCTTGATAACCTTATCTTGTTCTAGTTTTTTAGCAATTTGCTTACTAGAAGAACCGATCGGAATCTTAACAACAACATCTGACTTACTGCTAGAGTCATACGGCTGCAAAGAGCTATTGACGTAGTTAAAACCGATAATAGCTACAACGACCGCCAGTACGGCGATAACCCCAACAATCCAGTAAGCAATATGATTAGCGACTGAACGCTCCTTAGCACGAGTCTCAATTTTTTCTTCAGACTCTTGTTTTAATGCTTCTTTTTTTTCATCCTTTTGGCTCAAGACACAGCCTCCCGAGTTAATTTAATTAGAATTATACCATTAGTTTGAACCCAATTATCTAATTTCAACATTAAATTTTTGAATCAAACTTTCCTTGACAACATCGAATGCCTTCTCAACAGTGTCATCTGTTAACGTATCTTCAAGATTCTGGAACACTAAATGATAACCTAATGATTTGTGATTAGATTTAATATTCACACCTTGATAGACGTCGAAGATATTAACTTCTGTCAGATACTCACCACCGTTAGCGAAAATATCACTCACGATCGATCCGCTTTCGATGTCCTTATCAACTAAAATAGCTAAGTCACGACTGATACTTGGATACTTCGGAGCAGCCTTAGCTTGCACATTGCGTTTTTCCAATCCAAATAATCTGTCGACGTTTAATTCAAAGACAAATGTTTCATCAATATTGTGTTCTTTTTGGTAGTCTGGATGTAGTTTACCAATAAAACCAATAGATTGTCCATCTGCTATTATTTCAGCTGTCTGGCCAGGATGCAAATTCGATATTTTATCCGTTGCCTTGTATTCAAAGTTCGTATCAACATTAGTCAATGATAACAACTCTTCAACAATACCTTTTACGTCATAAAAATCAACTTTTTTAGAATCAGTATTCCAAGTATCCATCCGAATATTGCCACTAACTGCGCCTGAAATATATTCGATTTCTTCTGGACGATCGACGCCATTTGCACGATCAAAAATTCTAGCTTGTTCAAAGATACTGAGATCATTATTATTTCTGGCTTGGTTATAGGCAACATTATTGACCAATCCAGGAATCAAACTGGTTCTCAAATATTCATGATCTTCCGTCATAGGATGCAATAGTTTAGTGTAATTGGTGTCGATTACGTTGAAGTCTTCAGACTCTTTCTTGTTCATCAATGAGAAGTTAGTTACTTCGTCCATTCCTTGACCTAACAAAACATTGCGTAACTTATTACTGAATTCACGTTTTGGAGAATATCCACCAGATGTTTCCATTCCTGATGGTAACGTACCTTTGAGATTTTCGTAACCATAAATACGAATTACTTCTTCGACAAGGTCAGCCTCGATACTCATATCCCAACGTCTTGTAGGAATAGTGACCGTAACGTCATCACCATCCAACTCAGTTTCAAAACCAAGTCGATCAAAGATATTCAAAATTTCATCAGCCGAAAGTTCAAGACCCATCAAGTGGTTAATATGAGAAATTCTTCCCTTAATAATCGTAGGTTTGGCTTTAGTTTCAGTTCCAATTAATTCGTCAGAAATTTCACTTGCATGTGCATTTTCATCGACCAGTTGTGTTACTCGTAATAGGGCTTCTGAAACGGCTCCGTTATCAATACCCTTTTCAAATCTATTCGAGGCATCACCACGTAAGTCATGTCTTTGAGCGGCTTTACGAACAGTAGAACCATCATAAACGGCACTTTCAAGGACGATATTTTTAGTTTCACTGGTAACACGTGCACTGATACTTCCCGCAACACCTGCTAATCCTAAGATTTGATCTCCTGCTGCCACAACGAGGTCATTTTTATTTAAGATAGTATTAGTATTTTTATCGTCATCTTCGTTGTTCAACTCAGTTGAGAACTTCTCACCTGATCGAGCGTTACGAACCGTAATATTTTTTTCTTGTAATTTATCAAGGTCATAGGCTTGGATAGGTTGACCATATTCGATCATGACATAATTTGCGGCATCAATAATATTGTTCACCGGTTGAATATTTTGATTCCATAAACGACGTTGCATCCAGAGTGGACTTTCTCCGACAGTGACATCCTTGATAGTTCTAACTAAAAAGTCAGGCACTAACTCTTTATTCTCGACGTCAATTGTCAAATCATTCGAATCGACCACTTTTGTTTCATCGATCTTAGGAGCAGTGAACTTAGGCTTTTCATCGTAAGTTGCACCGATTTCCCAAGCGGCACCACGCATACCGAGAGTATCGGCACGATTGGGTGTGATATCAAGATCAACCATATCATCATTCAAACCGAGGACTTCAAGTGCGTCTGTACCGGGAGTGATCGGTTCAGAAAATACATAAATACCATTCTGGTAAGCTGCAGGTACATATTTTGAAGGAACACCAATTTCATCTAATCCACAGATCATCCCATTTGATTCTTGACCACGTATCTTTCCACGTTTGATACGCTTGCCTTCAGGTAAGCGCGCATTGTGCAAAGCAACGATAACATACTGGTCATTGGCAACATTAGGAGCACCACAAACAATCTGTACATCCTCATCTTGACCAATATCGACAGTAGTTACATTCAAATGGTCTGAATCTGGATGCGACTTAATGCTAGTAATATGACCTACAACTAACTTGTCTAATCCCTCACCATTGTGAACTGGGCTTGATTCAATACCTGTCAATGAGACTTTATTTGCCATCTCATCAACACTATGTGTAACGGGGATGAACTCTTTTAACCAATTAACGGAAATTTTCATTATTTTAATTTACTCCTTTGAATTGTTCTAGGAATCTTACGTCATTTAAGTAGAAATCACGAATATCATTGATTCCATACTTCAACATAGCGAATCTTTCAGGTCCAAGACCAAAAGCAAAACCACTATAAACGGTTGAATCAATACCTGACATTTCTAGAACATTAGGATGACTTAATCCAGCACCTAAAACTTCGATCCAGCCAGTATATTTACAGATTCGGCATCCTTTACCGCCACAGTTGAAACATGACACGTCAACTTCAACACTTGGTTCGGTAAATGGGAAGTAACTAGGGCGGAAACGAATTTCACGTTCTGGACCAAAGACGTGGCGACATAGTGCTTCCAGCGTTCCCTTTAAGTCTGCCATCGAAATATTCTTATCTACGACCAATCCTTCAATTTGATGGAATTGATGTGAGTGCGTTGCATCATCATCATCACGACGATATACGACGCCGGGTGAGATAACCTTCAAAGGTCCCTTAGAAAAGTCATGTGACTCCATATCCCGACCCTCTTGAGCTGATGTTTGAGTACGCATCAATAATTCATCTGTCAAATAAAAAGTATCTTGCATATCACGTGCAGGGTGATTTTGTGGGATATTTAAACGCTCAAAATTGTAATGATCTTCTTCGACTTCATGACCTGAATCCACTCGATAACCAAGGCCAATGAAGAACTCTTCGATGTCTTCGATCGTTTGATTCAAGATATGCTCAGTCCCATACTTGTGGGGTTGCGCAGGTAAAGTAACATCGATCGTTTCTTCCTCTAGTTGTTTGGCGACCATTTTTTTATTCAATTCTTCCATTTTTTCTTCAATGGCGATTTGAATATCCTTTTTTACATTATTTGCCAGCGTACCGATTTCAGGACGTTCTTCAACTGGAACATCTTTCATTCCACGGAGTGCTTTAGTAATTGGTCCCTTCTTACCTAATAAATTGACCCTTAGATCATTTAATTCTTGCATTCTTTCAGCACGTTTGGCATCAGCAATACCACTCGCACGCAAATCTTTTAATTTATCATTCAATGACATCTGCTAGTTCCTCCTAAAATAACTCTTAAACAAAAAAAGTCCTCGTTCCAAAAAAGGGACGAGGACTCGCGGTACCACCCTAGTTCACGCTAAAAAAGCATGCACTCAAGGGTTTTATATAGTAAACCAAGCATTTAAAACTCAGAAAGTGAATTCATTATTTTATTTGTTAGGCCTTCTCAGCAAACGACCTTTTCTGAAACAAATTCGATAATTACTATTTTTCGTCAAAGTTTTACATTTATTTATACTTTCGATTATACAAAAATTGAAAAGTTTAGCAAGCCTTAAATAGTTTTTAAGCCATACATCAAAACTCCGGCTGCAACTGCAACATTAAGTGATTCGGCTTTTCCAAGAATAGGTATATAAATATTTTGGTCAGTAACGGACAAAACATCCTCATCCAATCCATGTGCCTCATTTCCCATGATAAGTACGAAGTCATCTGTTTTGGTTAATTTATTGTATGGCATAGCATTATGATTCACTTCTGAACCATAAACTTTCAATCCAGATTTTTTGGCAATCTCGATTGATTTATTTAGATCCATCCGATAGATCGGCAAGTGGAATTGGCTTCCTTGCATAGATCTCTGTACCTTAGGTTGATAAAAATCTGCAGAATTCAAGCTAGTAACTACACCAGCATAACCAGCTGCATCAGCTGTACGTACTATTGTACCAACGTTACCGGGATCTTGTACATCATCTAAAATAATCCATTGACCCTTCATCTCAGTTAATTCATCGTTAGCTTGAATCTTGATGACTGCAAAAATTCCTTGTGGAGTTTTGGTATCTGACAATGATTGAGCAACATCTTCAGAAATACCTGTTGCAACATCATGATATTTTTTAACTAGACGATCATTTTCATTTTTTTCAGTAACTAGTAGTTTAACGATTCTCTGGTCATTGGCATCAGCTTCACGAACTAAATGAAAGCCCTCAATCAAGTAAGTGCCAGTTTTTTTAATGTATTTTGTAGAAGATAGTTTAGCTAATTGTTTGATTTCGTCATTTTTTTTCGATTCAATATATTTCATTAAATTCATCCCTCTTATTTTCTATTATATAATGTTAACATATTCAAAGATTGAGGTGATATGTATGAAACATCTTTCTATTAATGTTTCAGGATTGGTTCAAGGTGTCGGTTTTCGTTACTCGGTTGTTCAACTCGCTAACGAATTAGATATCGTTGGTACAGTCAGAAACGAAATAGACGGATCAGTATCGATCGAAGCTGAAGCTGATGAACGTATTTTATATATTTTTTTAAGTAAAGTAAAAGCTTCGCCTTCACCCTTTGGCAGAGTTGATAAAATGGACTATACTTTTTCCGATGACGTGAAATCTTATAGAAAATTCACTGTCATTGGTTGAAACGTCAATTAACTTAACGTATATTACTTTTATATGACTAAAAGGGTGGTTTATAAGTGAATAAAAAAATTGTCAAATATATTTCAGTGCTATCACTTGCGATAGTGCTGGCCTTAGTAGTTACTGGTTGTGCTCAACAAACCGGTGCTAATTTACATGCACCGACTAGTGGACCATACAGTGTAATCTACAAGTGGATCGGTACTCCGTTCCAAAATATGATTTTAGCTACTGCTAAAATCATCGGTGGTACTAACGGTTACGCTTGGGGTATCGTCATCATCTCCTTCGTAGTTAGATTGCTACTATTACCGCTTTCCTTGAATCAACAATACAAATCAACAGCTCAACAAGAAAAAATGCGTGCCGTTCAGCCACAGTTGAAATTAATCCAAGAAAAGCAAAAAAAAGCTAAGGATCCTGAAACACAACAAAGAATCAGTGCCTTAATGATGGAAGTCTACAAAAAGAACAACTTGAGTTTAACAGGTGGTTTAGGCTGTTTACCACTACTTCTTCAAATGCCTGTCTTGATCGGTATTTATCAAGCCGTGCAATATTCAAAAGAAATTGGTAGTGCTACTTTCTGGTCGATTCCACTTGGTCATTCAAGTATGGTCATTACGATTGTTGCCACATTGTTCTACGTTGTCCAAGGCTTCATGTCACTTCAAATAGTCCCTCAAGAACAACGAAAGCAAATGCAAACTATGCTGTGGATGAGTCCATTGATGACATTCTTCATTTCAGTAGTTTCGTCAGCAGCTCTAGCATTGTACTTCTTGGTTGGTGGTGTCGTAATCGTAATTCAACAAGTAATTACAAATTACATTATCATGCCTAAGATAAAACGTGAAGCAGATGAACGTCTGAAGAAAAACCCAGTTACTGTTGTTGTAACTGAAGAATCTCTGAATAAGATTCTAGGTTCACAAAGCTCTTCAAATAGTTCTAATAATAGCGCGGCATCTAACAACAATGAAGATGACGATGATGATTCAAAGAACTTGCACAAGAATATCCGTGAACTAAATAAGGGTAAACAAAATATACATAAGAAATAATAAAAAGTACTCCGATTTTGAAATTCGGAGTACTTTTTATTTGTCATCATTTTTATTTTTTTTGGAGTTAGTCTTACTATCATCACTAGCGTCATTATGTGCTTGAGCTAATGGCAATTCGATCCTAAAAACAGTTCCAGATCCAACGACACTTTCAACTTCTAACGTACCGTGATATATCTCAATCAATCTTTTGGCAATAGACAGTCCTAAACCGTTCCCTCCACGTTTTCTGGAGCGTGCCTTGTCAACTCTGTAGAAACGATTGAAAATTCGTTTGAGGTCATTTTTAGAGATTCCTAAGCCATAATCTTGAACGGCAATCTCTAGCAAGGTCGAATTAGTCGATGCAGATAAACTGATTTCTTTTCGATCTGTTGAATATTTGAAAGCATTGTCTAATAAAATAACTAGAACTTGCTCTAAATGATTCCGGTAAATCTTAACAACGCTACCATCACGAATATCATCATCAAAGTTGATGACAAAATCAGAATGTAACATCTTAAAATCATTGTAAACTTGTGTAAACAATGGCTTTACTTCCGTTGTCTGATCTAGATAGTCACTGTCGATCTGTTCAACTCTAGTTAAATCAAGCATTTCCTGAATCAATGATTGCATACGTTTCAATTCTTGTAATGAAGAATTGATCGAGTCATTCAAGACCTCAGGATCATCCTTACCCCAACGCTGTAACATGCTCAAATGTCCTTCAAGTACTGCAACGGGAGTTCTCAACTCATGTGACACATCCTCAACAAACTCTTTTTGTTGATTAGTATATGCCTGCATGCGATCGAGCATTTTATTGATATTAACAGTCAGATCATAGATTTCATCATTACGTTTACGAATCTTGATACGAGAGTCCGAATCAGGCTTCTTGTTAAGATCATCGATCGTCTTGTTGATGACCTTAATGTTCTTTAACACTTGTGTGACTGCAAAATAACTGACTACCACCCCTATAACAAATACAATGATCCCAGCAATTATGAGTCGTACTTTAAACGCGTGGATTACACTCGGTGTAGCAATACTATCAACTGTATTCATAGCTATCGCAGCAACCGCAATATATGCTAACAAGATGATAATAGAAATCATTGCGGTCCATTTAAATCTGATCGAGGTTCTCATCGTCTCATCACGTATCCTTTACCACGAACAGTTGAGATATAGCTTGGTGCTCCACCACGGTCGATCTTGTTTCTCAAGTACTTGATATAAACATCGACAACATTTGTTTCAGTGCTGCTGCCGGTCCCCCAGACACGCTCTAACAAGTCATCACGACTCAAGACTGTGCCAACATTTTCCATCAAAGCACTCAATAGATCATATTCACGTCTAGTCAAGTCAATCACTTCACCATTACGTTTTAATGTTTGAGTAGTCTTATCGATCACTAGATTCTTGTATTTCAAAACTTGATCGTTGTTACGAGTAACATCGATATCCAAGTCGATACGTCTTAACAATGCCCGAATTCGCGCTAATAATTCCTCAATCGCAAAAGGCTTGACGATATAATCATCAGCACCGTGATCTAATCCAGATACACGATCGATAATTGAATCTCGTGCAGTCATCATAATAATTGGCGTATTCTTCTCTTGACGAATACGACGACAAACTTCGATTCCGTTCAACTCTGGAAGCATTAGATCAAGCAAAATCAAATCCCATTCCTCATTCAATGCAGCATCAAGGCCAGTTCGACCATCTCGTTCAACACTAACATCATAGTTTTCATGCTGAAGTTCTAGTTGAACAAATTTGGCCATGTTTTCTTCATCTTCAATAACCAGTATCTTAGCCATACCATTCTCCCGTATATTAAATTTTTTTAATTATCACTTAATACATTAAGTGGATTGTGCCCTCTATAGGCAATGCACTAATGATTTTAACATATAGCAAAAATTAAAAGAAGACAAGTTTTTTATTTTGATATGAAAAATTATACGATATTCTCTAATTTCTTTGTTAAATTAGAGAATATTTTACGAAGTGAATCTTTCTTTAATTGTTAAAATACCTGTGAAATTACAGGTTTTTTAATACATTTTCCCAAAATAAAAAGAGCCCTGCTATCGAACAAAAAAATCGACAACTGGACTCTTATTATTTTTTGTGACACTTACGATACAAATAATTTTTTATATTTATTTAAAAATTATTGTTCTTCGTACCAAGAATAGTGGAAAATTCCTGGCTTATCAGTTCTTTCGTACGTATGTGCTCCGAAGTAATCTCTTTGAGCTTGTACTAAGTTGGCTGGTAATACTTCTGAACGATATTGATCGTAATACGTTACAGCTGACATGAAGCCAGCAATAGGAATTCCTGCTTGTACAGCATAACTTACAACGTCACGAACAGCAGCTTGATATTGACCAACGATATTCTTAAAGTAATCATCTAACAATAAGTTATCAAGTTTATCATCCTTATCATATGCGTCTGTGATCTTTTGTAGGAATTGAGCACGGATGATACAACCAGCACGCCAGATTTGTGCAATTTCACCGTATTGTAAGTCCCAGTCATAGTGATCTGATGCAGCTTTCATTTGGGCAAATCCTTGAGCATAACTCATGATTTTACTGAAGTACAAAGCCTTACGGATCTTTTCAACTAATTCATCAACATTTACATCTGGTTTAGATACAGGACCTGACAAGACCTTGCTTGCCTTAACACGTTCATCTTTATATGCAGAAATATAACGTGAATAAACAGCTTCAGTGATAAGTGATTGAGGAACACCAAGCTCAAGCGCACTTTGTGAACTCCACTTACCAGTACCTTTGTTACCAGCTTTATCCATGATTTTATTTACAATAAAGTCATCGGTACCTTCGTCGTCTTTTCTTGTCAAAATTTCAGCAGTGATCTCAATTAAATAACTTGAAAGTTCACCCTTGTTCCAGTCATTGAATACGTCAGCAACTTTGTTCAAATCATTGTTGTACAAATGCTTCAACAAGTTGAAACTTTCAGAAATCAATTCCATATCACCATATTCAATACCATTATGAACCATCTTTACATAGTGACCAGCACCATTGGGTCCAATATATGATACACATGGGGCACCATCTTCATCTGCTTTTGCAGAAATTTGTTCCAAAATTGGAGCAACTAAGTCATAAGCTTCTTTTTGACCGCCTGGCATCAATGAAGGTCCTTGCAAAGCACCTAATTCACCACCAGATACACCCATTCCGATGAAGTTAATACCTGATTCATCAAGACGTTTGTTTCTTGCAATAGTATCTTCAAAGAATGTATTACCACCATCAATCAGGACGTCTCCTTTATCAAGCAAAGGAATCAGTTCGTTGATAACAGCATCTGTACCAGCTCCGGCCTTCACCATCATAAGAATACGACGAGGTTTTTCAAGTGAATCTACGAAATCCTCAATTGTATAACTTGGATATAATTTTTTATCAGGATGTTCCTTAACAACAGCTTCAGTCTTTGAACCAGTTCTGTTAAAAATTGCAACATCATAACCACGGCTTTCAATATTTAGGGCTAAGTTCTTACCCATAACAGCCATACCAATAACACCAATTTGTGGTTTTGCCATACTTTTACCTCCAACTTTTATTACATAACATAAATATCATAACAAAAAAATAAAAAAGAAGTGTATAAAATCACTTCTTTTCATCGTTATCTTTAAATAAATTTTTTAATTTTGCAAATTCAGGATTAATCTGCTTATCCTCTTCTTTTTGCCTTTGGTAATCCTCTTCAGAGATGACTTCCCAATTTTTTCCTGATGGCATATTTTCACCGTTCTCTTCATCAGCAGTCAGGATTTGACTCGGAATATTCAACAAAATATTGTCTAAAATGGATTCATAAACATCAATCGTTGGATGTTCTTCATCAATTGGTATGATAATTGTATTCTCATCGATCTCTTCGGTATCAATATTGTCGATATTGTAGGCCTCATTAATTCTAATTTTCATTGGTACTTCAACTGGTTCTAAACTTCTAGTAGATGGTAAGGTAATACTTGTTTCTACCTTAACGTCTGAAATAACCAAACCATTATCGTTGAATAGTTGACCATCAACGTTTACAGACTCAACTTTGATAATATCAGTTGAACGTTCCATTAATTCTTTTTCTAAATCTAATTTTTCATTAAAAGCAAAGGGTTTGTCTTTGTACTTACGTACGTCTTGAACATCCCAGTTTAACATTAATTTTCCCCCTCTATGATCGGTATTCTTCCAAAATTTTGCTCTTCATTCGCAATTAACCCTCTAATTTTATCAACTTTTAACTCAAGTGACAAAATATCTCGCTCTTTTTTACCGATACGAGTTATCAGCGGCATACTGGCATTTTTTTTCAATTCATTGAGATACTGTTTACCATTAGTATTAAAGCCTAGAATCCTTAAATAGGGATTTTGAAACACTGCTTCTACTTCGGATTTTTTCACATTAAACAATGTGTACAGAGCCAATCTTCTCAATCTTGCTAATGTATAACGTTTAGATTTTACATTCATCAAAAATTCATCAAACGTATTGCTGTGATCGATTTCTTTTATAAATTTATATTCTAAACCTTCAACCATCTGATAGATTTCATGCAGTTCATCAATTGAGCTACTTTGGATCCGATATTTTAATAGTCCAAAATAATCATCCCAATGAACGTTTTCAGAGTTTGCGATATATTTTTGCATTTTTTCAGGTACTAGTGTCGTTATATTTTCACTATTGATTATCATCTTACGAATCTTAGTTGCACTGATCCCATGGCTTTCACGCAGGATCGCTTGAACCTGCATATCGTATGAATTCTTCAAAATTTCTTGAACATAGTTCAAGCCTAACAACTGGTTTGGATGATTCATAACATCCAGACCAGCATTTTTATATACTTGATTCAAATTTTGAGCAAAACTACTACTGTAGTTTTGTTCAAAGTTAGTATCTAATTGTAATAATTTTCTTGAAAGGGATTTAAAATCTAAATCCGTCTCTGTTCCGAATACCAAATTATTCACGCCTAGTCCATTTAAAAGTCCGATACTCCCTTGGGCAAACAAACTCGCTGGCTCAACAGCGTAGGCAAAAGGTAATTCAACGACTAGATCGACCCCACTATTAATTGCTACTTGAGCGCGATTCCACTTATCAACAATGGCAAAATCACCCCGCTGTACAAAATTGCCAGATACTACAGCAATCAAGACGTCAGGGTGATATTTTTTTTTGATTTCTTCAATAAAAAGACTATGACCATCGTGAAATGGATTAAATTCTGCTACAAATCCATAAATTTTCGCCATAGAAACCTCTATTTCTCAGCCTCAAAGAACCAACGATTAGAATCTTGCTTAGGCTCAGAGCGACCAAAATCAGCACTTACTTTAATATGCTTGAATCCAATATCTTCTAGGATTTCAACAAATGTTGTAATCGGATAGGTTCTCTCATAATGGAGCTCAGTACTAGCATTATAGCCATTGATACTGTCATCCCAGTTAAAAAATGTCAATTCATGCTCGATACTGTGTGGATATTCGCCTTCAAAGCTACTCCACATGAATGCTGAATCTTCTTCTTTATGATTGAACATATATCCTGGAAAGACTTCATCCATCTGATACAGTGAGTGCGCATCAAATAAATACTTGCCGCCTCTGTTCAAATGTTGGTATGCCTGATTGAAGGCAATAGCTAATTCATCTTCATCCTTAAGATAGCAGATCGAATCATCAAAACAAGTAATCAGGTCATAGTTGCCAAGCTCAAATAGATCCATCATATTACTCTGTACGAATGGAATCGATACATGAGCATCATCGGCTTTTTCTTGAGCAATTTTTAACATTTCCTCAGACAAATCCGTACCAGTGACTTGATATTCATTGGCTAACAAGACTGTTAAATCACCAGCACCACACGCTACATCTAGTAGCGTCTCGGCACCACCTGCACGTAACTTGACATAATTAGCCCAATCATTATATAGGTCATCATCCATCAATTCATTGTAGACCCGTGCAAAAGAATTGTAGATCATTATTCAGTTACCAAATCTGAAATATCAACTTCTGGTGCATCTGACCATAGTTTTTCAAGGTTATAGAAGTCACGTTCTTCAGATACGAACACATGAACAACTACATCATGTAAGTCGATAAGGATCCACTTAGAGTCACGTTTACCTTCCACATGTCCTACATCGACACCATTCTTACCCATTTGGTCCAAAACTTCTTGCACGATAGCGTCAACTTGACGTTGTGAACTAGCATCCATGATGACGAAATAATCCGCCATGATGCTTACTTCACTAATATTTAAAACTTGAATATCATTTGCATGTTTGCTATCTGCTGCTTTTACTGCTGTTTCCATAATTTCCTTTGAATTCAATTACAGTTCTCCTTTTGCCATCCAATAATTATAGCTATCAAATGTAGCTGGATAAATTTTTCTATTCTTATCAACTAAATGTGCTACTGAATGTTTAAGTTCGTAGGCGACCGCCGCATCCAATGATTCTTTTGCGTACTCACGCGCTATCTCAATACCGGGAAAATCACGTTTAGGTTCGATAAAATCACCAACAAAGACACACTTATCTACCTGTGTCATATTAGTAGAACCAACTGTATGACGTCTGACAGAATTTAGTACGTCCTCATCATAAATACCTAATTCATCTTTGATGATCTCGGCACCAACGATACCATGCCAGATAGCGTTATTATAATTTAATAAATCAGGATCCAAATTTTTGGATTTTATTACTTGAATAAATTCCTCATCAGGTCTCTCCTTAGTATAATCATGCAATAATCCACCTAGGCCAGCCTTTTGTACGTCGGCACCGTATTCTGCAGCTAACCCGCGCGATACACGCTCAACTCGTAAACAATGTGTGAACCGAAAGTCACTCATTTGCGCTTGCATTCGATTGACTAATGATTCACGATCAAAACCATATTTTACTTCATCATAGTTAAAATTAGTCATGATATAGCCCCTTGTCTTTAATATATTCTTCTACTTCATCTGGAACCAAATATTTGATCGATTGACCTTTTTTGATACGGTCACGAATCATACTTGAACTAATTTCCAGTTCCGGAGTATTTACCCAAAGTATAGGATATTTTGACTTTTTCTCAAAGCCTTTACGACAAACACCTACAAAATGTACCATATTGATCAACTCATCAATATGATCCCAATCAGGCAGATTTTTGACCATGTCGCCACCAATGATGAAATAATACTCAGTATCAGGGTTATACTGCTTCAATAACTTGATAGTTTCGTATGTATAACTGACACCACCACGATTGATATCTGTTAAATCAAGATCAAAATGCATATTATCACGAATGGCCATTTTGAGCATCTCGATACGATCTTCACTACTTATTGAAGGTTTTTCCTTTTTCACATTTTTGTGTGGCGGAATCTTGTCCGGTAGAAATAAAATTTTATTTAAACACAGTTGCTCATATACTTGTTCAGCAATCACCAAATGACCCATATGGATCGGGTTAAAGGTGCCACCCAAAATCCCTACATGTCTTCTAGTCCGATTGGTATTAAATTGTGGTTTCACTTTAGTTAATAATTGACTTTTTGTATTCATTATTTTTCACTACGTTCACTAATACTAAATTTTTTCTAATTCCAAAGAAATTTTACGATTTTTAATTTTTGGGGCTTTCTTGTAAATAATGATCTTTGAACCGATAGTTTGAATCGGTACGATTTGATCATCGAACTCTGCAAGGGCCTCGATCAAGTCATGAGCTTCAACCATCGTGTTTTGTAATAATGATATCTTGATCAATTCATTCTTATTAACCTGTAATTCTATTTGATCAAGAAGATTATCACTCAGGCCTTCTCTACCAATTTGAATCAATGGTTTGATAGTTTGAGCTTTACCTCTTAAAAAACTATTCTTTTTTCCTTTAATTATCATATATTCTCCTTAAATAATAGCATCGCGAATTGAAACACTGACGCCTTCTGGTACATATACACGTACTTTACAGTTTTCAGGGATAGTTACCCAACCTAATCCATAAACGACGATATCGGACTTGCTGTGCGATGTAAATTCGTGCTTTTGTAATTCTGGGAAACTTTCGATCTCAGTTGGTGGAGTCAAGTCCTTACCAACATGTTTCTCATAGAATTCTTCGGCATTGACAGTCTTAGTACGATGCAATAATAGATTTTGATTTACATAAAAAACAACATTAGTTTTTTCATCCAAGAAGTCGAATCTTGCTAATCCTGAAACAAAAATCGATTGACCATCGCGCAATTGGAATGTGGCAGGTCGCAATGGTTTCTTAGGTGTAATAGTCTTCAAATCTTTATCATTCAGAACATGTGCTAATTGGTATTTATGAATAATACCTGGTGTATCTACTAAATTATGCCCATCGTCCAATGGGATATCAATTCTATCAAGTGTAGTACCGGGAAAACGAGAAGTAGTTATTAAGTTTTTGACATCAGAACTTTGAGCAATGATACGATTAATCAAAGTTGATTTACCTGTATTAGTTGTACCTACTACGTATACATCTTGACCCTTACGATATTTATCGATCATCTTCATCAATGCATCGATATTAGTTCCTTTTTCTGCAGAAACCATTAATTGATCAACAGATTTGATACCATTTTCTTTACTCTTCTGTTGTAACCAATTCAACAATCGATTTTGATTTACTGATTTTGGTAATAGATCAACTTTATTACCCACGACTAATATATCTTTGTCGCCGACGAATCTTTGTAGTCCGGGGATAACACTACCCTCATAGTCAAAGATATCAATAACATTTACGATCAAACCGTCTTTTTGGGCAATTGAATCTAGTAATTTTAAGAAGTCATCATCATCAACATTCACATCGGTAATCTCATTATAATTACGTAGACGGAAGCATCTCTTACATAGAAGTTCTCTGGAGTCATCGTCTGATTCCAGATACTTATTCAATGTAGAGTTTTGGATGAATCCCGGTTTGGTTGAATCTTCTGTTTGAAGTTCAGCCCCACAACCAATACAATACAACTTTTCATTAATCTCTGTCATTTAATGAGTCCTTCCAATTCATATTTGAATCATGTTTCTGTATAAATTTTAAAATAGGACGCTCAAAAAATCTATTCACACGGGTTTTCTTAGCATCTGTTTTTACAATTGGCTTTACAAGCACCGTTTTTAATCCAGCCATGTTACCTGCTAGAACATCTGTCATCACTTGGTCACCCACAAATAACACATTTTTGGGAGCGATGTTTTCTTCCCTTAAATGGTGAATAATTGCGAATGGTAGTGGTTTTGCAGCACGAGCAACTATTGATACCGGCAAATCAGTCACTGCCTTCTCAACACGCTCGTAACTGTTATTTGATACTATCAAAACTTCAATATTAGCTCTATTCATTTGGTTTAGCCATTTGCGCAACGTTAGTTCATACTTATTGCTATTCCACGGTAAAAGTGTATTGTCCAAATCTGTCATTATGGTGGTAATATTCATTTCTTTCAAACTACTAACGTCTAAGTCAGTAATTCTATTGAGCATAACATATGGTTTAAACATTTTTAGTCCTCTTTTATACTTAGTAAAAAAACGTAATTTGGAATATCCAAATTACGTTTTCATCATTAAGCTAAAGCTTTTTTAGCTGTATCTACTAAACTTGTAAATGCTTTTGGATCTTCAATAGCTAATTGAGCCAACATCTTACGGTTGATATCAACGTTTGCTAACTTCAAACCATGCATTAATTTGCTGTAGCTGATTTCGTTCATTCTTGCAGCAGCATTAATTCTAGCAATCCATAGCTTACGGAAATCACGTTTTCTTTGACGGCGATCACGGAATGCATAACGGTATGAAACCATTACTTGCGTATGTGCTGCCTTGAAAGTGATATGTTTTGAACCACGATATCCCTTAGCTAATTTTAATATTTTCTTACGACGTTTACGAGTTACTGTTCCACCTTTTACACGTGGCATAATGACTCCTCCTTTAAATTACAAATAAATAATTAGTATGTAGCTAGCATTTGTTTGATACGTTTCATATCACTTGCGTTAACCATTCCTGGTTTAGCCAATTGACGACGTTGCTTCTTTGTCTTACCGTGGAAACGGTGACTTGTATAAGCATGGCTTCTCTTCCAACCACCATTAGCAGTTTTCTTGAATCTCTTTGCTGATGCACGGTGTGTTTTTTGTTTAGGCATTAGAAACCCCTCCACTATTTTTTCTTATTGTCTTTAGAACTAATTGGATCAAGCATCAAGAACATGTTACGACCGTCCATCTTAGGCTTAGTTGTCACTGTTGCAACATCCTTAGTCTCTTCAGCTACACGATCTAAAACTTCTTTACCTATCTCTTTATGAGTAATTGCTCTACCCTTAAAACGAAGAGATACTTTGACCTTATCACCTTTAGCCAAGAACTTACGAGCGTTGTTCACCTTCGTATTGAAGTCATTGGCCTCAATGGTAGGACTTAGTCGAACTTCTTTCAAACTAACGGTTTTTTGTTTCTTACGTGCTTCACGATTCTTCTTTTGAAGTTCAAACTTATATTTACCATAGTCCATGATTCTTGCCACTGGGGGTTTTGCGCCTGGGGACATTAGGACAAGGTCCATATTAGCTGCATCAGCCAAACGTTGGGCTTCTGCTGTTGGTTTAACACCAACTTGATCTCCATTTTCTGAAATTAATCGTACTTCTTTAGCACGGATTTGATCGTTTATTAATAGATCTCTTGCTATGAGTAGTCACCTCCGAAAAATCTGATCCCACAAAAAAAGTGGGCGCATACGCACGCCCACTATTATCTACATAATCGTATTAACCTAGAGGCCATAAAGCTTAGGTGAGAAGCGGGCGCTTCTGCTTAATCTCAACAGTTAAATATAATACATGATAACTCGTGAACTGTCAACACGTTTAAATACTATTTTTATAATTAGCCGTTTCTACGACTAAAGTTATTGTTATCTGCAACAACTGCACCAACAAACATTGGTAAGTTTTCTGACTCTGAATGTTCTTCTCCATATTTTCTAACTGAAACAGTAGCGTCGGCCATTTCTTGGTCACCAACAACGGCTGTATATGGGATCTTCATTGTTTGAGAATCACGGATCTTGTAACCCATCTTCTCATCACGTGTATCTATTTCTGCACGAATATTTTTAGAACGTAGTTCTTTAAGTAGATTTTCTGCATAAGAACCATGAAGTTTTTGGTTAACTGGAATAATACGTACTTGTGTTGGAGCCAACCATGTTGGGAATGCACCCTTGTACATTTCAATTAGATATGCAATAAATCTTTCCATTGTTGAAACGATTCCACGGTGAATCATAACTGGTCTGTGGTCTTCACCATCTGAACCAACATATGTTAGTTGGAATTTCTCTGGTTGCATGAAGTCTAATTGGATAGTTGACAATGTCTCTTCGTTACCCAAAGCTGTCTTGGTTTGAACATCTAACTTTGGACCATAGAATGCAGCTTCACCCTCTGCTTCATAGTAGTCAAGACCTAGTTCGTCCATGGCACCCTTAAGCATTGATTGTGACTTGTCCCACATTTCATTATCATCGAAGTATTTTTCTGTATTAGCAGGATCTCTGTAACTTAGACGGAATGAGTAGTCAGTAATATCAAAGTCCTTATATACTTCAACCATCAATTGAAGTGTACGCTTAAATTCAGCTTGGATTTGATCTAGTGCAACGAATGTATGACCATCGTTAAGTGTCATTTCACGAACACGTTGCAAACCACTCAAGGCACCTGATTTTTCATATCTATGCATCATACCTAATTCAGCGATACGAACTGGTAATTCACGATATGAACGTTTGTGATGGTTATAAATTTGAATATGTGAAGGACAGTTCATTGGACGAAGTTCAAGCATTTCGCCATCACCCATATCCATTGGTGGGAACATGTCTTCACGGTAGTGTTCCCAGTGACCTGAAGTCTTATAAGCATTCAAGTTCATTAGAACTGGTGTATACACGTGTTGGTAACCCCATGCAACTTCCTTGTCAATAATATATCTTTCGATGACACGACGGATTGTTGCACCATTTGGCATCCAGTATGGTAGTCCTGCACCAACTTCGGGATCAACGAAGAATAGATCTAAATCACGACCAATTGTTCTGTGATCACGCTCTTTGATTTCAGCACGGCGTTTTGCATCTTTTTCAAGGTCTGCTTCGTTATAGAAGGCTGTACCATAGATTCTTTGTAGCATTGGATTACTTGACTTACCTTGCCAATATGCACCGGCAACTGATAGCAAATTAAAGTGTTTCAAATCTTTCATACTTGGTAGAATAGCATCGTAACCGAAGTCAACGAAATCATCTAATTTATATACTGGGATTTGAACTGAGTCGATTGCACTGATCAATGATGACTTGAATGGATCATCTTTGAACATTTCAACAAGTTCTGACTTATCCATCAAGACACGTTCAACTTTGTCATTGTTCTTAACGATTTTGTGCATAATAGCAACGATATCTTCTAGTTCATCAACGCTGATTTGACCATTTTTGTCATCTGTATCAACAAAGAAACCATCATCATTTGATTCTTTTTCGCCAAAGTGAATATCCTTCTTGAATTCACTGGCAGCAGCACCGAATACCAAACTTGCGGTGTTTCTCAAAACCTTAAGTGAATCTTCATCATCTTCACCAGCAATAATTTCAATTTTGCCATCTTGGCTTATTGGACGTTCTACATCAATTAATGTGTCATTAAGCTTACCAGCGACAGCTTTTTTACCTAATGAAGTACTAATTGATTTTGCAACATCTAAGACAGTTGTGCCTTCATCAAACTCTCTAACAGAATCATCTGGAAATGTTAATTTGATTTTTGACATGTGGTTTCCTCCTAATTTTTGGGCAACAAAAATGCGTCCCTGAAGTATATACACACTAAAATGTATACATACTTCAGGGACGCATTTCTACGCGGTTCCACCCACTTTAAAACTGCACAAAAACAGTTTTCACTCTTTTGGTTATAAAGTAACCGACAATTATACAGTTGTTAGTGAAAGTGGTAGCTCCAGTAATGGGTAAGCTTTCAGTATACGTACCCTCCCTGAATAGAACCGAAGTGTTGTCTTTCATGCACTTATTGAAACATTTATGAATTGATTTTGCAAGCGAAATAGGAAATCTATTTTGAAAAGCGGCGATTTGGTCCGCTTACTATGACCTCTTTGGAAAGGTATTTTACCCGCTCCATGATTCGCTTTGCCTTTACAGGCTCTTCTTCTCCACGCTGATTTGTAGACAAGTGTTCTTCCAACTCAGACATTGAAAAATTCGACGAGAAAAATGTTGGCATGTTTTCCTGCATTCGATACTGCAAGATAACTCCCAATACCTCATCCCTGATCCAACTGGACATTGAGTCAGCCCCGATATCATCCAACATCAAGATTTCAGAACCTTTGATCTTGTTAACTCGTTCCAAAACATTATTTTGTCCGATAGCATTTTTCATATCAATAGCAAACGTTGGAAAATGCATAATAGTCGTTCTGACATCTTGCTTGAACAACTCATTTGCAATTGCCCCAAGTAAATAAGTTTTACCTACTCCAAAATCACCTGCTAAGTACAATCCCGGTGTAAATATTTTGTCATTAGAATAGTTTTCGATGAAATTGATTGCTTCAGACAAGGCTTGAGTCCTACCAGCACCATCATAATCATCCAGTGTTGCCTTACGAATATCACTAGGCATATTAAGCAACACGAATTTGGATTCATAATTTGACTTACGTTCCTCATCTTGAGTTCTCACATTAGGAACGTAGACGACCTCGATATTGTGGTTGCTGACAACTAGTCGTGGATAGTATCCCTTCGACAATTCATTTTGATGTGTTTTATGATTATAAAACTCATAAATACTAGCCGCACTGACATCTATTGCTTCTGAGCTAATGCGTTCAGTATTTTCCTTTAGAAACTTTTGCACGTCAGGATCATTCATGGCTTGACTCATCAAACGACGATAATCATCAGTTAGATTTTTTGAATTTAAATATTCAGCTAGTTTTGATCCTAAATTTTCCATGATTAATTATCCTTATTTCTCAATTTTCTGAGTCTCTCTTGTAATTCTTGCTGCTTTTGTTGCGCATCCTTATCATTGATCGGCTTGGAGGTAACCTTGCTCCAATCAGTACCTTGTTCTGTTTTACGTGGAGTTCGATTATTCGAATATCTCCGCTTAGGATTGCGAGATTTAGTTTTGAAATCATGTAACCTCTGCAAAGCTTGTTCTGGAGTTTCAACGTTATTTTGCTGCCAATCATTAGCCATGGTTTCCATCAACGGTAGCGTCAACGTTGGTGAGTTTTGTAAGATATAGTCCACCATGATGTTCAATACCGCCGGTGACAAGTAGGTTTTCATAGCCATATCACGTAGAGCTCTGGATTCCACCGTACCTGTGAATCCACCACTCTTCTTCTTCTCAGCTGCCAAAAAATCAGCCGGTGCTAGTGACTTCGCTTGTTGTAAAAGCAAGTCATCAGCACGATTAAATCTAGTCACGATTGGAGACTGATTGTTATCGGTTGTAGTTTGATTATTCGCAGTCTTTACCGCAATGTTAGCATTTTTTTCAAATCTATCTTGGACGACTTTTTTTAGGCGTACGGGATCGATTTTGTTATTGACAATATCGCAGGTTTGCCCAATCAAATTAATGATTGCCATTTCATCGATGCCATAGAAGGCATGCAAACTGATGATCAAATCCTGATTCTCTAATAAGTCGTTTCTCGAAATTTTAAATAACTGTTCAATTCTTTCAACAATCAACTCCCAATCCAATTGCTCATTAGCGGATATTTTGACAGTCGGTTGTTGCTCCTCGACATCATCAAATTCAGACTGTGCTGATTTAACTTCAGACGGCGTATTTATCAAGTCATCATTGCTGAGTTGGAATACTTCTAAGAAATCTTTGCTGACTTCCTTAGCATCATTCAAAATATCATTTGATTGAGAATATTTTTGTACCATTTTGTGATAGTTATTTTCACCAATTTGTTCGTATAAAAAAATGCTCATCAAGTCATCATTAAAAAACTCATGCGGCGACAGAGGTTCGAATAACTGATATACACAGTAATCACCAATGTCGTCATGTTTTTCGTAGGCTCTGATCAATCCCAGTGCTTCTGCCTTGATACGTTCATTGTAAAAAGTTTTGAGGTCAATATCCAACAAACTCATGAGTTCCGCGTGACTTTGACGCTCACTGATCAATTCCTTATTAGGGATTTTTTCCCATAGTAACAAATAAATGCTATAAGCACGTGTGCCAAGTAACGGCAAATAAAGATCAGTCAAAACGTGACGATCATAATCATTTATTTGCCCGTGTGGCAAACACCAATAACCCGTCAAAGGTGTAAATTTTGTCGGATCATAATTAAATTCTTTTGCCAATTGAGCACTCCCTAATCTTTCTCAGATTTATCTTCTGATCCATCATTGGCCATCATCTCTTGAACTTCCTTCATGAAGCCATTCATATCTTTGAATTCTCGATAAACACTGGCAAAACGAATATAGCTGACATCATCAACATCAGCAAGTATCTTCATAACATACTCGCCAATAGTCTGTGATCCCACTTCGTTTTCGCCAGTCGCACGAATTTGATTTTCGACCTTATCGACGATTTCGTTCATTTGGTCAATGGTCACTGGACGTTTTTCTGCTGCACGAACTAAACCGCGTAACAGCTTTTCACGACTGAACTCTTCACGGTTGCCATTCTTTTTGATCACTAACAATGGTGATTTTTCAATTCTTTCAAATGTCGTAAAACGTGTCCCGCAGTACTCGCATTCTCTTCTACGTCTAATAGCACGACCTTCATCACTAGGGCGACTGTCGACGACTTTTGACGAATCATGATGACAATGTGGACAAATCATATCATCAGCCTCTTTTCCGTATTACAATTTTTTTATCAAGTTATAAATTTCCGTTTGTAAAATATTAATGCTACCTGAATTATCAATCACATAATCTGCCTGCTGCCGCTTATCATCCATCGACATTTGTGATTTTATTTTCTTCATAGCAGCTTCTTCACTAATTCTATCACGTTCCATCAAGCGCTTTAATTGAATTTCTTGTGGCAAATATATACAGATAACGCCATCAAAAAAACCTTGATAATTTGATTCGAATAATAATTGAATTTCAAATATAACAATTTTTTTATCACTTGATTTACGAGCTTGTTCCATTGTATGAATAATACGCTCGCGAATCAATGGTCCAGTGATATTAGTTAGCTTTTTAAGTTGATTTTTATCACTGAAAACAATCGAACCCAATTTTTTTCGATTTAACGTACCATCTGACTCCAAAATATCTTCACCGAATGTCCGCACGATACTAGCCAAACCCTCTGTCCCTGGCTGAACGACATCTCTTGCGACTTGATCAGCATCGTACACTATACATCCATTTTTTCTTAATAAATCCCGAACCGTTGATTTTCCAGCAGCGATGCCACCTGTTAATCCATAGATTTTGCTCATTTGAGTACCTGACAAGTTGGACAGAAATGCGTGCCACGACCACCAACTTTAATTTTTTCGATTGTCGTACCACAACGATCGCATGGAGTTCCTTCTTTGCCATACGCGTGTAAGAAGTCTTGCATGTGCCCGGCATGGCCAGTTGAATCGAGATATGATCTGACAGTCGAACCGCCGGATTCAATACCCATTTTCATTTCTTCGTTAGAGTATTTAATAATATTATCAATGTCTTCATCACTCATGTGATTAGCAGGGGTTTCGGGATGAATCTTAGCATTCCACAAAACTTCATCAACATAAATATTCCCTAACCCGCTCATTACCGACTGATCTAACAAAACCGTTTTAATATCCTTACGATGTCGCATAATCCTAGGTTTTACGTTGTCAAATGTAAAATCAGCTGATAACGGTTCTGGACCTAATTTAGAAATTGATTTATTTGTGGAAAGATCGGCTGTCCGCCAAATTTGCATGCGTCCAAATTTACGCACATCATTGTAAATAAGTTTTTGACCATCATCTAGGGTGAAGATAGCGTGAGAATGTTTGTCAATCATGGCTGGATCGGCTGATACTCGATACTTACCTTCCATACGCAAGTGACTAATGATCGTAAATCCACTATCAAGATGGATCAACAAAAACTTTGCTCGGCGACCGATATCTGAGATTCTAGTACCAGTAACCATATCAATGAATTGTTGAACATCCCCCGTAATTAAATTTTGATATCTGATTTCTACATTAACAATCTCTTTGCCTTTGATCTGAGAGATCAAACCACGTCTAACAGTTTCCACTTCTGGCATTTCAGGCATACTATTCACTCATTTCTATTTATTTTTATTATTTAGCTTCATACCAACTTTCACCATGGGCTGAACCAACTTTTAATGGAACATCAAGTTTGACAGCTGAATCCATGACGCTAGGAACTAATTTTTCCAAAATAGGAATTTCTGATTTTGGAGCTTCAAAAATCATCTCATCATGTACTTGTAGTAACAAGTTAGTCTGAAGGTTTTCTTTTTCAATCATCTTTTGCATATTGATCATCGCAACTTTGATAATATCGGCGGCACTACCTTGAATCGGTGTGTTCATAGCCGTTCGTTGGGCGAAGTTTCTAATATTAAAGTTCTTAGAATGGATATCTGGCAGATATCTACGGCGGTGCATGATCGTCTCAACGTAGCCATTTTCACGAGCAAATTTAACGATGTCACTCATGTACTTCTTAACTCCGGGATATTGTTCAAAATATGAATCAATAAATCTAGCGGCCTCTTTACGAGTAATACCGATATTTTGTGATAGACCATAGTCACTAATACCGTAGACGATACCGAAATTCGTCGCCTTAGCTTTACGTCGCATATCAGGTGTGACTTCATCAGTACTATCCAATCCAAAGATTCTCATAGCAGTATGAGCATGGATGTCATAGTCTTCTTTAAATGCTTCCTGCATATTTTCATCGCCAGAAATATGTGCCAAGACCCGCAATTCAACTTGTGAATAATCAGCCGAGAACATTTCCCAATCGTCATCTTGAGGTACAAAGGCTTTTCTGATCTGACGACCTTCATCGATTCTGATCGGTATGTTTTGTAAATTAGGTTCGATTGATGACAAGCGACCAGTCTGAGTTAAGGTCTGTTGGTAAATCGTATGGATTCGATTATCTGGTTGAATGAACTTTTGAAGACCAACTGCATAAGTAGAGTTTATCTTTGATATTTGACGATAGTCCAATATCTTTTGTACTACTGGTGATTCGCTCTTCAATTTTTCAAGGACATCGACCGCAGTTGAATAGCCCGTCTTTGTTTTTTTGATAACAGGTAATTTTAGTTTTTCAAATAAGATAACACCTAATTGTTTTGGTGAATTAATATTAAACTCTTCACCAGCCTCTTGATATATTTGCTGCTCAATATCGCCCAATCGTTTGGCAAAATCATTTTGCATCTCCTGTAAACGGCTGGCATCAACCTTGACACCTTTTATTTCCATGCTTGCCAACACATTTGACAATGGCAGTTCGATCTCGTCGTACAGACTATCTTGATCATTCTGCTTCAACTCAACTAGCATTTTATCGCGTAGCTCACCAATGACATTTGCCTTTTGGCATAAGAAATTAAGTAGTATTTGATCATCATCAGGGACGGCTTTTTTGACACCCTTGCCATAGAATTCTTCTTCAGTTGGTAAATTATGTCCGTAGTTTTGTGCGACTATACCTATGTCAGTCTTATTATCGTTAGTATCTAACAAATAAGAAACTAGCAACATATCAAAGCTTACGCCTACGAAATCACAACCATAACGATGCAATAACGCTATGGTTTTTTTGTTATCAAAAACATATTTTTCCTGATCAGGGTTTGCTAACCAATTTTTAAATTTATCATTTTCTAAAATAGAAACATCAGTCGTAGCGTAGTAACTGCCCTCACTTGCAACTGCCAGTCCAATAATAGGTGAAATATGATAATTATCCCCAAAGCTCTCAACTATGACTGTTTGTGGTTTATTGCTTGAAGTAATCATCTCAATTGCTTCGGAATTTAACTCAGAGAACTTAATGTCTGCCAGTTCTTCTTTAGATTCACCAGTATCAACGTTCATTCTCTCAAGGAACGAATTAAAATCCATACGCTGATAGAATTTGATCAATTGTTCTTGATTGTCACCGTGGTATTCCAGATCTCCTAAAGCTAACTCAACTGGTGCTTCGCAATTGATAGTAGCTAGTTTTTTACTCAAAAATGCCTGATCCTTATCATTGATCAAATGCTCTTTAAGTTTGCTTTTTTTCATTTCATCAACGTGGTCATATAAGTTCTCGATTGATCCATATTCATTTAATAATTTGATAGCTGTTTTTTCACCGACTTTTTCAACACCTGGATAATGATCAGAAGTATCTCCCATCAATCCCTTCATGTCGATGATCTGTTGTGGGTCAATACCGAGTTTTTCTTTAACGTGTTCGGGCGTATAGGCTTCCGTTTCAGTAACACCCTTGACGTTAACTCGAACAGTCACCTTGTCAGTCGTCAACTGTGTCAAATCTCGATCGCCTGTGATAACCGTGACATCCATGCCCTCAGATTGTCCGTTACGTGACATCGTCCCGATTATGTCATCAGCTTCATAATTTTTGAGTTCGTAAGTTTTGATGCCACGTAAATTTAATAGTTCCTGAATAAGCGGCAGTTGCTCCATCAATTCTGGTGGAGTTTTAGCACGTGTACCTTTATACTCTGAAAACATTTCAGTTCTAAAAGTAGTTTTACCAGCATCAAAGGCTACGAGAGCATGAGTCGGTTTCTCATCCTTCAAAATAATATCCAGCATATTGTTGAATGCATACAGCGCGTTAGTATGGATACCATCACCCGAAACAAATTTATCTAAAACATTATGCATGGCAAAGAATGCTCTAAATGAAACACTATTTCCATCAATTAAAAGTAACTTTTTATTTTCCGTCATTTTTTCTCCCATTTGAAACGAAGTTAACCACTATTATTTTAACAAATTAACTGCGTCTGTAACAGTTGTTGAGTTTGTGGCAACAAAAAAGCCTAGAATCAATCTAGACTTTTATTATCAGGATGTTTAACTGCTACATAAATAATTGTAATTAATATTGCTGACGCCAAAATTGTCAATACTGCAAAGTCAATTTTGGCACCTGCCAAGGTATTCGCAACATTACTATTAGTTCCGCTAGTAATTGCCACTGCTGAGATGATCACAGACAACACATTGGTACCCAAGGAACCAGCATATTGTTGCATCATACTAAATAATGAATTTTGATCGGATTTTTTACGACCATGAACTTGCATACTACCATCAGACAGTGCCGTTCCAAAGCCGAAATTGAAGCCCATTCTCAATAATGAATATAATAAAATAATTAATATGAACGATAAATTATCACTAAATACATAAAGCATTCCTGCACCAAGAGTAACTAATACTCCACTTGTGATCATTGGAATCGTCGAACCTCTTTTGTCATATAACGATCCCGCAATGGGTCCAACCACAGCACCTAACAAAGAACCTGGCAAAAGCATGATTCCAGCATGACTTGAATCTAATTTCAAAACGGTTTGAGCAAAAATCGGAAGCAAGAACGATAAACCGATATTAATAAACTGCAAACCAAAATAATGAAATAATCTAAAACTCAGCACAGAATTTTTTAAAATCGAGAAATCAATCAGTTGACGTGTAGTCTTGGAATTATACCAACAAAACATTGCAAACAGAACTAACGTATCTACGATCCAAATTAAAAATTTACTGGACAGCCATCCGTGTGTACCTGCTTGATCAAAGGTGAATAAGATCATTGAAAAAATAACTGCCAATCCTAGTACACTCAGGTAGTCAAAATTTATCCCCTTAACGCCTCGTGCCGATCCCCTAACAGTAAATAATCCGAGAACGGCGACGATAATTATCAGGGGTATTATTCCCATAAAAATTGCACGCCATGACCAAATCCCACTGACTAACCCGCCATATGTTGGTCCAAGTGCCGGTGCTAGCGAAATTATGATACTGGCGAATCCAGTGTAAAGACCGATCTTTGAGCCGGGAACTTCCTCAAAAATCAAATTGAACATCAACGGTGTAGATAATCCAGCTGATACTGCTTGCAATAATCTACCTGTCAGTAAAATCGGAAAGGTTGGTGCGAATAAACAGGTAATTGATCCGATAAAACAGAATGTAGCGGCAAAAGTGAATATTTTTAAAGGGTCAAATCTTTTTAATACATAAGCTGTCGTACTCATAATAATTGTCGTTAGTAACAAGTATCCAGTCGTCAACCACTGTACTGTTCCTAAGTTAACATTTAAATCTTTAGTCAAAGTTGGAAAGGTAACGTTCATTGATGTTTCCACTAATACACTCACGAACGATAATAATCCAACTGCTAATATTGATAATTTTACACGTGTACTTACTTCTTTTTCCACGTCAATTCCTCACTTCTATAAAGTCAAAAAAAAGAGACATCGTCATTTCAACGATATCTCCGTTACAGTTTATCTAATAATTTTATCTCAAATCAATTATAAAGTCTAATTCAAGAACCTTATTGTTGGTTAGGATTTAAAGTGCTCAAAACTTGTTCATAAGCAGTCTCATACTTTTGAACGTCTCCAGCACCCATAAAGATGATAACAGCATTGTGATAGTCCAATAATGGTGACATATCCTCAAGTGTAAGAACTTGTCCACCCTTATGAATCTTATCACCTAAGTCTTTACTTGTAATATCTCCGTGTTTTTCACGAATTGAACCGAAGATATTAGTTAGGTAAACTTCATCAGCCAAATCAAGTGACTTAGCGAAGTCATCCATTAGAGCCAATGTTCTAGTGTATGTATGTGGTTGGAAAACTGCCACAACTTCACGATCAGGATACTTTTGTCTAGCTGCATCAATCGTAGCTTTGATTTCTTGTGGATGGTGAGCATAGTCATCGATGATAACCATATCAGCAACAGTTTTCTCACTGAAACGTCTCTTAACACCACCGAAAGTTTGTAGTTCACGATTGATCAATGCGTGATCAAGATGTTCCATATGACCTACACCGATGACGGCTAGTGAATTCAAGACGTTGTGTTCACCATACAATGGGATTTCAAAATTACCAATATTTTCGCCTTTGATAGAAACATCAAACGAAGAACCTTTTACCGTTCTCTTGATATTTGTCGCACGAATATCATCAGACTCATTTAATCCGTAATAGTAAATTGGAACGTCAGCTTTGATAGACTTAGCGTGCTTGTCTTCACCCCAGATAAAGATACCCTTCTTAGTCTTACGTGATTCTGACTCAAAAGCATCAACAACATCGTTGATACCGCCGAAGAAATAATCTGGATGATCAAAGTCAATATTAGTAATGATCAAGTAATCAGGTGAATAGTCCAAGAAGTGACGACGGTATTCGTCAGCTTCAAAAACAAAGAATTTTGCATCTTTTTCACCTTTACCAGTACCGTCACCGATCAAGTAAGATGTCTTAGCAATTCCACTTAAAGTATGTGCCAAGAGTCCTGTTGTACTCGTCTTACCATGAGAACCGGCTATACCGATCGAAGTATATTGTGATACTAGTTTACCGACCATTTGCGGATAAGTGACAATTGGTAAATGTAAATCATTAGCTTTTTTGATTTCAACTTGATCATCATCAAAAGCGTTACCCTTGATGATAGTTAAACCTTCATGAACATTGTTTTCGTCGAATGGCATGATCTTAATGCCTGCTTGTTCCAGTCCTCTTTGAGTAAATGTATATTTATCAATATCAGAACCTTGAACTTCATATCCTAGATCTTTCAAGATAAGTGCCAGAGCACTCATCCCTGTACCTTTTATACCAACAAAATGATAAACTGTCTTTTCCATAATTACTCCTAATTGAACATTTTTTCTGCTTTTTCAAAATCAAATGCTTGTCCAGCTGCACCTTCATCAAGAACCAAGATACCACGTTTTTGAGGTGCGTTAGGGATTCCCAACTCTTTAGCTGAGCAAATCATCCCATAACTGTCAACTCCACGCAATTCTCCTGGCCAAATCTCACTACCTGTTGGCATAACCGCACCCGGTAATGCTACTACAACTAGTTGTCCTTGATCAATATTAGGTGCACCACATACAATTTGTACTGGCTTATCTAAGCCAACATTTGTTTGCGTGATGTGCAAGTGATCTGAGTCTGGATGTTCTGTCATTTCTTCAACGTGACCGATAACAAATTTTGGCTTGTCATCAACTTCAAGTTTGTCAGAAAAACCGGCTGCAGAAATTTTTTGATTCAACAATGAAACTTGATCAGAATCAAGTACAACTTGTCCAACTGAGTCTAATCCTAATTCATTTGCTAGTCCAAAAAAATTGAAACCAATGGCTTCATTAGTTTCATCATTATAGATTCTTACAACTTTATCTTTTTTGTCTACTGCTTGTGTAATACCAGCATCATCTGCTAGTTCAACGATTAAGACATCACCTAAGACATCTGGGTTATAAAAACTTAATAGCATTATTTCCTCACTCGATTATTTATTTATTACAGAATTAACAAAGGTCTCAACTTCTTCTTTAGTTTTGCGATCTTTATTTACTAGTCTACCAATTTCTTTTCCATTTTCAACAATAACAAAGCTAGGAATGCCCATAATGTCTAATTCTTGTGCTACTTCCATGTTATTGTCACGATTAAAGCTGATCCAGTCAAAATCTGGGTATTCTTTTTCTAATTCAGGTAACTTAGGTTCAATAAACTTGCAATCTGGACACCAGTCGGCGTGGAAAAACAAGATAAATTTACCTTCTTTTGTAACTTCATGCCAATCTTTTGTTTCATAATCTTCAAAATTTTTCATTATTCATATCCCCTCTCAGTATTAAGATACTTTTTATCACTCAACTGGTCAATTTAAATGTTCTTGGTTAGGGAATTAATATATAATAGTGTTAATATATGATTAAAACAAACATCAAGGAGTGATTTTATTATGAGTAAAAAAGGTATCGGTTCAGTACTAGTTGCTTGTACAGCAATTACTGCAGGAGTAGCTGCTACAGTTTTGGTAAAGCATCACCTAGATAGCGAAAAGATCATTGCCAAAGTTAAATCCGTTCTTGGCGAAGACAGCAAAGTCATCGGCTCATGGGTTGAACCATTTTATCAACGCGTAAACGTTAACGGCCAAGCTTCATGGGGCATCGTTGGTGGTGTAACAACAATGGACGACTTCGATGTAGCTCAATATCACTTTATCGCTGATGCAGTTACTGGCGAACTACTAAACATCAAAAAAGTACAATAACAGCAAAATTAATCAAAATGGGCTCTCAGGTAATTAATCCTGAAGCCTTTTTTTGAAAACTTTTTTTCGTACTCTGTTTCGATATTACTCTCGTTCAAGACTTCATTATTATGTAAATCCAGTGAGATCTCGTCGAATTTCATCCCAAAATTATTCATACTCAAGAGTGAGTATTCAAATAATCCTTGATTATCTGTCTTGAACTGAAGATACCCATCGTCCTTTAAAACAGACCGATATTGATCTAAGAATGACTTGTAAGTTAAGCGACGCTTCTCGTGACGAGTCTTAGGCCATGGATCAGAAAAGTTCAAATACATGCCACTGACTTCACTATCTGCGAACAAGTCAGTCAAATTGGCACCATTAGCTAACAATAATTGCAAGTTGGGAAGTTTATTCTCAACTTGCTTTTTTAATAGCAAGGCAATAGCGCCCTCTTGAACTTCCATCGCAATATAATTATTTTGAGGATTTTGCTTGGCTAATTCAGTAATGAATCCACCCTTTCCAGAACCTAATTCTAGAAATAATGGCTGATTTTTTTCAAATCTATCTTGCCACTTGCCAGCCATGTTCTCAGGTTGAACAGCGATCAAATCCAAATTGTCATTGATCATGTCTTTTGCCCAAGGTTTGTTTCTAAGTCTCATAAAATTTAATACGCTCCATTATCTAAAATATTTTTTCAATTGTCTTGGCATATAAAAATAACCGACAAATACTAATACCGCAAATCCCGCTACGATAATAATCAAACTATTAGTATTAAAACCAAATTTATAAAAAATTGCAATTGCACTGATGATCCACTGGATCACTAATACAAATACGCTCAATTTTGTAAAGTCGTTAATTTTATCTTTGACGCTGACTGGATAAAGTCTCTGCATCATATTGAGCATTACCTCTTTGAAATACGGCTTCAATTGGAAACCGACTAAATAAATAAATAGCATTTCTACTATCAAAGAGATATAAAAATTGTCAATTAAAGCGAGCATGATTGCCTGAATGATCGTCAAACGTAGGAATAGTCCAATGTATTCGTTATTTCTGACAAACCCGCGAGCAAATAAGTACAAATAGGTATTTTTTTGAATGGGTTTAATACCGTTGAATACAAAATCAAGCCATTTACGACGTTTGATCTTGCTATTAACTCCCGGAACGTCTGTAAATAAATTATAAAATCTTTTGACTCTGAACATTCTTTGATTCTCATCAGCAATTGCGTTTTGCCATTGTAATTGTCCAGCATCAGACACTTTTTTTGTGTTCATTTGCGTTCCGACAAAGGCGATTAGACCAAATACCAAAGTTACCGAACTAAACCAGTATACAGAAATTATCAAAGAAATCAGTAAAAATATATTTAATGCTAATTTGAAATCGATACCAAAAATTTTATTATGACCATAGAGCTTGAATAATTCTGCATTCAAGAACGCTAACTTGAACAATACCAATCCCGCTGCTATCAGACAAATATCAATAATACTCATATCGGCACCAGTAAATGCGAATGGTGATAATAAGAAATTAACGATAACAATCGTCACAACCGGCAGAGCAATACTGTAACTCAATGCCGACTTGAAATATTGATAAAATTCTTTTTCTTTTACTAATAAAAAGGTACTGTCCGGTTCTTCCAATAACGTAGCGATCTTACCAACTTGTGTTACTAGCAACAATATCAAAATTACTGCTGGTTTACCCAGCAACAACTCGTGTTTGATTGTTCCCAAAAAATTGGAATACCAAAATCCTAATGCACCGATTAGTACGATAAACGCTAACACAAAATTATCGTTAAAAATTAATCTTAAATATTTAAATTGATTAAGTTGATGTCTTCTTAATCGTTCTTTCCAAAGTTCTTTCATTATAAGTCCTCATTTGACATCTTAATGTAGATATCATCAAGATTAGCATCTTTCATATCGAACTTATCTTTCAACTGAGCTAAGGTACCATCAGCACGAACTTGTCCATGATTTAACAGCACGAACTTGTCAGCATGATCTTGGACGGTTGCCAAAATGTGAGTAGACATCAAAACTGAACATCCTGACTGTTTCTTCGCCTCAACGATATTAAGTAAATCATTCACCGCTAATGGGTCTAGTCCGGTAAATGGTTCATCAATGATAAATAATCTCGCATCAGTCATAAAAGCGCAGACGATCATTACTTTTTGTTTCATACCTTTTGAGAAATTTTGTGGGAACCAATCTAACTTGTTATCGAGTCTAAACGTCTTTAACAGTGCGTTTGCTTGTTCCCAGGTTTTGTCATGGTCAAGACCATAAGCCATGATCGTTATCTCTATATGTTCTCTCAAAGTTAATTCTGGATATAAAATTGGCATTTCAGGAACATAAGCGATTTTTTTGCGATACGCTTCAACGTTATCCTGAAGGCTCATTCCATCGATCAATATTTGACCACCTCGTGGTGTCAACAAGCCGATGATATGCTTGATAGTTGTTGATTTACCCGCACCGTTTAAGCCGATTAAACCAACTACTTCACCGTCCTTAACTGTGAAGGTTTCTTTTTTTAATACTGAAACTTGACCGTATCCTCCGGTCAATTCTTTTATTTCTAAAGTCATGGATAAACCACCTATTATTCTGTTTTTACTATCCTGAATATGATAGCATGTTAATTAATATTAATGTTTTTTGAAAGGAGATTTTTATATGGATGATTGCATTTTTTGTAAAATAATCAAAAATGAGATTCCTAACACTACTATTTACGAGGACGACGATATCAAAGCTTTTTTTGATATTTCTCAAGTAACTCCTGGTCACACTCTAGTGGTACCTAAGAAACATGTCCAAAATATTTTTGAATACGACGAAGAACTAGCTCAAAAGGTCTTCAAGAAAATTCCGATGATTGCTCGTGCGATCAAAGATTCTAATTCTGACATCATTGGCATGAATATTTGCCAAAATAACGGTGAAATTGCATACCAAAGTGTTATGCACTCACATTTTCACCTAGTGCCTCGTTATTCAAGTAACGATGGCTTCTCAATGACTTGGGCAGACAATACTGGCAAGGCTTCTAACGAAGAATTGCAAGAACGTGCTGACAAGATCAAACAAAACTTGGAGGACTAAGATGAAATTTTTTGGCGGATTCATTATTGGTGCAGTCTCTGGTGTAGCCTTGGAATTGTTCCAATCACAAAAAAATGCATCTACAGTTAATAGTACCAACTTATTCAACAATATAAAAGATTTAAAGGATACATTAATCGAACTGAAAGATAATGCCTCCGTAGTGCCGGGAGTAATGTCTGGTCTTCAATCTGATGTGAAAAATTATACAGAGGATATTACTCCTGACGTTGAAAATCTAAAATCTTCAATTTCAGAAATGCAAGAAAACATAGATAAATTTAAAGACATAAGTAACTAAATTATGAATTTTTTGTGATTTTTTCATCAATAAATTAACTATTTCATTTGATTTATGGTAATCTTGTCAATTGAAGACATATTAAATAAGGATGTGTAAAGGATGAACAAACGTTTGACAAAATGGGTCCTAGCTTTGGCTGGCCTATTGATGGTAACAGTTGTTGCTGGTTGTTCTGGTAACAAGACAGTTGCTACACTTAAGGGTGGAAGAATTACCGAAGAAGAATACTACAAGAAAATGAAAGAATCTTCATCAGGTAAACAAACACTTCAAACTATGATCATTACCAAAGCTCTAGATAATCAATATGGTAAAGATGTTTCTGAGAAGAAAGTTAACAAAGAATACAACAAATACAAGAGCCAATACGGTTCTTCATTCAGTTCAATTCTTTCACAAAACGGTATGACAACTGCTCAATTCAAAGAAAATATTCGTACCAACCTTCTTACAGAAGTTGCTTTGAAGAAGAACAAGACAGTTACAGATGCTCAACTCAAGAAAGAATGGAAATCATATCAACCTAAGATCACTGTTTCTCAAATCTTAGTTGCAAAGAAAGACACTGCTACAGAAGTTATTGGAAAACTTCAAAATGGTGAAGATTTTGCCAAACTTGCTAAGAAGTATTCAACTGATACTGCTACAAAGAGTAATGGTGGTAAGATGGACGCCTTTGACAACGACAGTACAAGTGTTGACTCAGACTTCAAGACAGCCGCATACAAACTTGAAAAAGTTGGCGACTACACATCAGAACCAGTTAAGACTAGCTATGGTTACAGTATCATCAAGCTTGATAAGAAACCTGCTAAGGGTAAGATGAGCGATCATACAGCTGAACTTAAATCTAAGATTTACGCTAGCTGGATGCAAGACTCAACTGTAATGCAAAAGGTTATCTCTAAGGTATTGAAGAAGGCTGATGTATCTATCAAGGATAGCGATTTGAAGGATGTCCTTTCAGGATATGTTTCATCATCAAGTTCTTCAAGTAAATAAAAATAAATAGCACCAAATAAAAAGTACTTCGATTTTTAAATAATCGAGGTACTTTTTTTGTCCAAATTTAATTGTGTTTGTAGAACGAGCGATTATCTAATCCAAAAATACGTTCTGAAAACTTACCATTCTCAGTCTTATCCAAGGCTTTGGTAATCATATTGATGCTCGCATCCATCTCGTCGATATCATGTAATATTTCGGCTTCTAGAATCTTAGGACGCTCTGGCGAACCATATTCTAATAAACCGTGATGTGACAATACCATGTGTCTAAGCAAAATCATATCTTCTGACTCTAAGCTAATATCCATATCTTCTGCCGCTTTGACGATCTCCTCGTCTACGATCGTGATATGACCTAGCATGTTCCCCTCAAAAGTATATTCGATATCTAATCCACCGGATAGCTCGATTGTTTTACCTAAATCATGAAGACACGCCCCAGCAATCAACAGTGGACGATTTATCGCTGGATATTGATCGGAGATTTTTTGAGCTAAGTGAATCATGCTCAAAGTATGATAAGCTAATCCCCCTTGAAAATCATGATGATTACTCTTGGCAGCAGCACTGGTAAAAAATCTATCATGATACTTTTTAAATAAATATCTAACGATTCTATTCCATGAACCGTTGGTTATCTCAAGAAAAATATCTTCAAATTCATTCTCCATATCTACTCGCTTGATTGGAGCTGTCTGAACGAATTGAGCCATATTAACTGTTGCTGGATCTAATACTCCCAGACGATTGATAATGACTTGTGGCTTGCCTTGGTACACGTCCCTCTTACCGTCTAGTTGTACTACTGTTCCAACTTTATACGTTTCGGCGTCGAGTTCTTTGGCATCCCAATACTTGCCGGGAATCTGTCCTGACTTGTCTTCGAAGACCAAGGAAAGGAAGTTCTTACCATTCTTAGCTAATCTAAAATCTGACTTCTTGATAACAGCTTCCAAACTCATTGGCTCGCCATTTTTATACTCAATGATTTTTTTACTCATCACTTACCTCCTCTAAGTTAATAATATGATCTTTTGGTAAATCTATGTTTAAGTCAGCGGTAACATAAATAATTTGATTTTTATGTGATATTTCCTTAATCAATCTAAAAATACTATTTTTTCTAGTCTGATCAAAATCGACGAATGAGTCATCGATCAGTATTGGTAGATCGATCAAATCTGAAATCTCAATAATAAATGCCAATCGCAATGAAATATATAACTGAACCGTTGTAGCCTTTGACAATTCATGAACGTCAAATTTAATTTTATCATTCCGAGTTAATTTTAAATTATTATTATTAAATAAAATATCAATATAATTTCCATTTGTCAGCAGAGAAAAATACTGTGTCGCACGTTTCAACATCTTCGGATAACGTTTCTCAGTCGCTAAATTTAACATCGTATGGATCCACTTACTTGCTAATTTGTCCGCCAACCACTCGTCATATAACTCTATCATATCAGATTCATTCTGAGTAATATCATCAATTAGTTTTTGATACTCACTATCATCAAAAATTTGTTCCTTGCGTGCTTTTAGTGAGCCAATTTGACGATTCAATTCTTTGCTTTGTCGAGATAAAGAGGCTAATTCACCACTGATAATTTGCAATTGTTCTTGTAACTGTGTTTCGCTGTTAATATTATTCAGCGCCTCAATGTCATCGCCAAGCACTGCTTGATCTTGTTCTAATTTATTGATGACACCTTGTTTCTGCATTTGCTCACTGTGCATTCGCATGAATGGTTCCATAGAATCCAACGAATACTTCGCCAAAATCTGTTTAAGCTGTTCTTGTAATTGAGCGACTTTAACATAGTCACTTTGTTGCATCTGTTTAGTTTCCAAATTACTTTTTTGGATTAAATCTGACTTTAGATTGATTGACTCTAACCGTGAAAAATACTGTTTGATGTTCTCAGCTAAATCTACGGAATTGTCTAACAACTGATAATTTTTAAGTTGTTCTTTCCATTTGTCCAAATTGTTTTGATTAGTCTGTAACATTTTTTCTAAATTATCTTGTTCGGCCCGTAAATCGTGTAGTTGGGCAATTACATTTTGCAACGCTCTCACTTCCGATGTTGATATATCAGCATAGCCTTTTTGTTGTAGAACATTATTCTCTGGACTAGAAACGGTATTTTTCTGTTGTCCATACCAAACATAAGTAATCCCTGCCACAAACAATAACCCAGCCCCAATACGCAAGCCTCCTGATAAAAACGATGCTAAGACTAAGAATATGACCGAAACTCCCACCACTGGCCAATTAATATTACGCGGAGTGTTAGTTTGTTTCGAATCCAAATTCATCAACTCGTTCGCTGTCAGTGGTTCCATGTTGTCATTGAAACTAGGATGAGAAGCATAGAGACTATCGATTTTGACATCATTATCATTCAACTGTTGATTGATATTTTTTTGCTGAAATTGTAAATCACGAATGGTGTCTTCTTGGGCGTTCAAATAATCCAAGTCGTCTTTATTAGCATGATAATGATCCAAAAAATCTGCTTCATCAGCTTCCAAGTGACTAGTGTTGGTAGGTTTCAAATTCTTTTTTAATATTTCCAATTCTTGATTTAACATCAAGCTTCGATCCCAGTCAGCTTGGGTAATAATCCGATCCAAATCAACATCAACTTGCTTCAAATCTCGATATGTAGCAAATCTCGACCATTTTTTTTCTAACCTTGCTAATTTATCTCGCTGCTGTGTGACTTTTTGTAATTCTTGATTGTTTGTTTGATATTTTATTTCTATTTCAGAGAGTTCCTGCTCCGTTTGTTTATAAGCAACTTGCTGATTTTCAAGAGCCGATTTACGCTTTATCAACTTATCGTGTTCATCGATCCGTTCAATCAGTGGTTGTTTTCTTCCACGTGCCTTGTAAATACCTTCACTAGCCTTTTCAAGCTCATCAGCATGCTGCAGCCATTCCTTGCTACCCACGGCTCCAACTGCCATTATTTCTGTTTCCAGCTGTTCCTCGTCCAACCTATAAATCGACATAATACTAGTGTCATTCAGAACGTGACTACTTTCAAAATCATTCTTAGTAAAACCGCCAGTTATCTTGTCCAATAGTGGATCTGGAACCTGCTGATCACCACGATATAGCGTCAAGTCCCCACCACTCTTACCTTCGAGCCGTCTGACCGTCCACAAAGTAGCATCTGTATCGACAAATTGTAATTCTCCACCATAACTACTGCTTAACTTGGGTTTGTATTGCTGATATTTCTCATCACCGCGAGCATTAGCGAAACCGAACAAGACACTCTTGATAAAAGTCAGCAATGTAGTTTTACCAGCCTCATTTTGTCCATAGATGACTTGATAATCTTTTTTAAAATTCCATTCGACGTCGGTCCATTTACCGAAGCCATATATCTTAACTTTTACTAATTTCACGATCAGTCTCCGATATTTTTTTTATTGATTTGATTTACAGTTAATTCTTTGATGTGCTCGATAAATTCCGGGCTATCCATGTGATTACGAATGACAGCTTCTGTAAACAATCTATTATCAAGATCTTTGATGTCATCTAAATTAAAAATCTCCTGTTCACTGTCATCCCAATACGATCGATCCATTTGTTTAAGTTGCGAATCCTGATTGAACTTCGTATAAACCTTGTACAAAAATGCATTGGGATCTTTGTTTGAAAAATGTTGCAAAATTTCATCTCGATCGATTGCCTTGATTACATTCTCATCCAGGTTTTGAGCATCATCTATCGTTAGCGTTAATAAGTACTTTTCAGAGTATTCAGAAAACGATTTTAATAAGTTGGATATTTTAGAAAATAAATCATCAATAGTATCGTTTTCATAAGCCGATATCTCAGCCGTTTTCCACACATAAATCGAACTTGGGATGAACTCAGCCTGCGACAATCTGTTATTGACCGTGACTAAATAAAAGCCCTTAGATTCCGTTTCGTTTTGATTACGACCTTGCGTATCACCGGAATAAACGATCAGTGGATTATTGTGTAGGATCTCACGCTTATGGATATGTCCCAAAGCCCAATAGTCATATTCCTTCGTCAATAATTCTTTCACAGTGAATGGAGCGTAATTACCATCACCAACTCCTGCATGCAAAATCCCAATCTGATAGTCAAAGTTACCACGAGACGGATATGAACTAACCATATCATTAGTAATATGGTTTTGATGGTAACTGAATCCACTGATGCCCACTCTTTGACCGTCTCTAGACACTAATTCGACAGTCGAAACATCTGGTCCAAAGACTGTTACATTATCAGGAAAATTAATAACTGAAAAATCATTACGATAATAATCATGATTACCATAAACTAGATAGACTTGGATATTTTGCTCGGCTAATCTCAAAAATTGATTCTTCAAATATGTTTGTGCGTGGAGAGTACGTTCAGTATTGTCAAAAATATCACCAGCAAGAATTACAAAATCAACACTTTCAGAGATGGCGGCATCAAATACTTTGTCGGCAGCGGCATAAGTGGACTTCTTCAACTGATCTTGAAGTGTCTTAGAAAAATTGCTGATACTGGCAAACGGCGTATCCAAATGTAGGTCGGCGGCATGTATAAATTTCATTGAATCCCCTCTTTAGGTATCTATTAATATCCTTAAAAAATTATAAAAAAGAGCCGGGACATTAACTGTCTCAGCTCCTTCTTAAAAGTAATTGTTTAATTGTCTTGATAGATTTCTGCGATTGGTTTAGAAATGATCTTGTTCAATTCTTCCATCATAGAATTCATTTTTTGTTCTTTATCCATCAAGTTTTTGATTTCATCATAGTTTTGAAGTTGATCTGTCAATTGACGCATTGATTCGATATCGTCATCAGTGATTTCTTGACCTTGCATTTGTTTTTGTTGAAGTTCAAATTGTTTGTTTTGTACTTTATCAAAAAGCTTGAATGCCAAGTCATTAGCTTTAACAGCTTCAAAAGCAAGCTTGAGATCAGCTACTTCTGTTGTCTTCCTCAAGTCTTGTTCTAGTTGGTTGGCGCTATCATAAATATTCATACAGTCCTCCTACTGACCAAAAAAATTCTTAACATCATTATACCATTCCGAAGCCTTGTCTTTAATGTTATTTACACCATCTTCAAAAGATTTAGCGAAATCATTTCCGCTGCCACTATCATCGTTTTGATCCTCATTTGCGATCGTGGCTGCATCCTTGACGCCAAAGCTCGTGTTATCAGTATAAGGTAAAATATTGGTCATTTCAGATTTGAATAATGACGCTACTCCCGTTTCACTGACACCATACAAGAAATGATCCTTGTCAGTTTGATCGAAACCAATCCAGCTGGCTACAACGATATCAGGAGTATAACCTATCATCCATTGATCCTTGGTCCCAGCATAACCATATGAACTCGGTACCTCAGTACTACCAGTCTTACCAGCAATCTTATAACCACTAGGCTTAGCCGTTTTACCAGTACCCTCGTTATAGACTCCAAGCATCATACTAGTCATTTCCTTAGCCGTATCCTTACTGATGATCTGTTTAGTCGAATTACTGGTATTATCAACGATCACCGTCCCAGTTGAATCAACGATTTTTCGGATAAAGTGTGTTTCTGATAATTTTCCATCGTTCGCAAACGCAGTGTAAGCCCGTGCCATCTGCAATGGTGACACCCCTGTTTCCAACCCACCGAGTGCTAATGCCAAATTACGGTCATTCTTATGAACTTTTATTCCGAAGTTTTCAACCGATGAGACACCTTTTTTAACACCGATCTTATCTAATAAGGCGACGGCAGGAACATTCTCACTCTGTGCCAATGCCTTATACATCGGGATCTCATCTTGATACAACCCGTCAGCGTTAGTAGGAGTGTACTTGTTCTTACCAAAACTGGTTATCTGATCGGGCAGTTCAGAATCGTAGCTATATCCATTTTCAATAGCTGGCGTATAAACAGCTAACGGCTTAATCGTGGACCCGGGTTGCCGCTTCATCTGAGTTCCACGATTGAAGCCTCTAAATGTATGCTCTCCACGTCCACCAACGATTGCAAGTACCCCACCGTTAGTTGGACTAACTGCCACTGATGCACCTTGAACATTTGTCCCATCAGCCGCATTCGCTGGGAACAAATAACTATTATCAAAAGTATTTTCCATTGATTTTTGGATACTTTGATCCAAGGTCGTATAGATCTTATAGCCTTTGTTCAAAATATCATCTTCACTGATGCCGTACTTATTGACAGCTTCAGCGATGACGGCGTCAAAGAAATATGGATATTTATAAGAATTACCACCATCGTAATTATCAACTAACGTAATTGGTTGATCCTTATAATAACTAGCTTGAGATGAAGTTAATTTGTTATTCTGCACCATCAAGTCTAAAACCAGATTACGACGGGACTTCGAATTACTCATATTATCTATCGGGTTATACATCGTAGAACCCTTCAGAGTAGCTGCCAGAACTGCTGCATCCCCAGCTTCTAATTCACTAGCATTCTTACCAAAATACTTTTCGGAAGCATCTTGTACTCCCCATACACCATTACCAAAGTATGCATTGTTCAAATACATCGTCAAAATATTTTTCTTGGAATATACTCGATTTATTTCAATTGATAAAAATAATTCTTCACCCTTACGCCATAAAGTTTGCTTTTGCGTCAACAGTGAGTTCTTAGCCAATTGCTGCGTGATCGTACTACCACCACCAGTGATCCGATGGTAGATCAAGTATCCAAGAGCTGATCTTGCGTATCCTTTAATACTGAAACCGGGATTAGTCCAAAAACTCCTATCCTCGGTAGAAATAACTGCATTCTGGATATTTTTTGAAATCTTGTCTAAACTTACATATGTCCCTTTGCTGGCATACAACTCACCAGCATCGTCATTATCCTTATCTAGTACCGTTGTCTTAGTCTGCAACGATGATTTAAGATCTTCAACATTTGCTGTCTTGGCTTGATAAGTCCAAAATGAACTTAAAACCAAAACCAGTATTAGGAAAAGCAAGATCAACCAACGTGTTAGTTGGAACCTTCGCCAGTATTTCCTAATAAAGGCCCAAGCAATTTGTAATTTTGGTTTTAACCAATCCCAAAAACCATTATTATTATTCATTGTTAATACCTCTGCTATAAAGGTAAATTTTATCACATTATTGCTATGTTTTTGAATTACAAAAAAATTCTTAAGGAGAGATTAATTAATGTATCACCGTCAAATCAAGTATTCTAGTTCAAATGACCATGATATTACCATTCGAGAATTATTAAAAAAATGGTTGATTCCTAAAAAATGGCAACACTTTTTTAGAATTCAGCATGACGTATTGATCAACGGAGAATATCATCCCTTCAATACAATCGTAAAAAACAACGACTTAGTCACGCTGAATTTTAACTTTCCACCACGTTCGCAAGACCAAACATACTTACCAGGACATCACAAGGTTGAAGTTTGTTATGAAAATGACGACATTATCGTTGTAAATAAGCGAGCTGGGATAAAATCTCATCCTAATTTGAAAACTGAAAATGATTCACTAATGAATGATGTCGAAACATATCTAACACCGCAACATCCATATATGGTCCATCGAATCGATATGGAGACTAGTGGTTTAGTATTGATCTGCAAAACACCATATTTAGTTCCGATTTTTAATCAACAATTGAGTTCTAAGTCATTGCATCGTGAATATTTAGCAATAGTTGATCTGAATAGTCCAATAAATCAGAAGCGCGGTATTATCAAATCGCCGATCGGATTGGATCCAAATGACAAACGAAAACGGATGGTCAGACAGGATGGTCAAGATGCTATCACTGAGTATGAAGTCATAAAACAAAACAAAAAATATGCATTATTAAGACTAAACTTACTGACTGGAAGAACACATCAACTAAGAGTACACTTAAGTAGTAAAAAGTGGCCAATAATTAACGATTTACTCTACAATAATGAGCCAAAGAATGGTAATCTAATGTTGTTCGCTCATGAGTTAAATTTTATTAAGCCCTTTTCAGACGACATTCAAACGGTTGAAGCCGATCTACCCGACTTTATGACCGACTTCATTACCAATATGTTCTGAGCGATAAGAAGTTTTAGGAGTGATTTTTTAACTCTTTCCAAAAAAAAGAAGCCAACCGATCCCCGACAGATCAGTTGGCTTCTTTATTTTGTTTATTTCAGAAAGAAGTTTTAGGAGTGATTTTTTAGGACTCTTTCTGAGGAGTTGCAACTACAGTAATAACATTATTTTATTAATAATCGCCCCGACAGCAATTAAAAATATGTATGTGACAACTAATAGAGTTACAGCTTTGATAACTGAAGGATATGTCTGCGTTTTGACTTGTCCTTTCAGATATGGATGGAACAAATCCCAAATTGTGGGATAGAGTAGTATCACGATCAAGGTTGTGTAAGGTACCACCCTTAGAATGGCTAAGATAGGGATCAACAGGAATGTTAATGCCCAACTTGCCTTAAACAAACTCAATGCATTGGTCTTTCCAATGTGGTAAACCAACGTATGACGGCCATTTTTTATATCTGACTCAAGATCGCAAGTGTCGTTACACAACTGTGCGGCAAAAATTGCGAATGTATTCGGTAAACAGATAACGATAATATCGATTGCCGAACTTGAATCAAAATTTCCAGTTCCAACTAATCCAATGTATGAATAAGTTACCGGAATCAGAATGGATATGGCAACAGCCACCACTATTTCTCCAAACATTGTTGAATTGAGTGGCTTTGGACCTCCTGAGTATAACAATCCGATACCGACGCAGATGACCCCGATCACCAAGGTCGGCCATCCAGTTCTGTATACTAGGAAAGCGCCAATTATTAATGGAAAAATGGTCAAACCGTACATCCATTTTTTGACTGTTGCCAGTGATTCACGATTAATACCGATGGTGCTTATCTTTTTTCGATACTCCAGATCTTTTGAGTTTTTGTAATCCATATAATTATTGTGAAAGTTAATAATCACGTGAAAAAACAATACTGCAACCAATCCAAGTATCCCATTGATAAAATCATAGGTATTGAATTTTATGTAGGCATAACTTACAGCAAGGATGAACCATGCTGCATCGAGAACTGTGGTCTTTACTTCTGATAATTCAACGAATAGTTTTCGACTCAAGTCACGACGACCTACATTTCTTCTGGTGCCTTAACACCTAACAAGTCTAGTGATTCTTGTAATACTGTTGTTACTGACTTAACAAGAGCTAATCTTGCCTTTAGTCCTTCGTCATCGTTAAGAATCTTGCTGTGTGCGTAATATTGGTTGAAGCTCTTAGCAAGTTTCAATGAATACTTAGCGATTACTGAAGGTTCGTAGACACGACCGGCACGTTTGATAACTTCAGGGAATTCTTGAAGTAACTTAATTGTATCCCATGCTTCAGGATCATCTAGTGACATGTTGTCTGCGCCTGAGTAATCAACGTCGGCAGCTTTTCTTAGGATGCTCAATGCACGAGCATTTGTGTATTGAACGTAAGGACCAGTTTCACCTTCAAAACGAACAACTTCTTCAAGATTAAAGTCGAAGCTATCACGTCTTTCGTTCTTAAGATCATGGAATACTACCGCACCAACACCAACTGCTTCAGCAACTGCATCTTTATTCTTAAGATCTGGGTTCTTTTCATTGATTTGTTTCTTAGCTAGATCAACAGCATCTTGCAATACGTCTTCTAGTAAGATAACTCTACCTTTACGTGTAGATAACTTCTTACCACCTGTTGTGATAAGTCCAAATTCGATATGTGTAATATCATCTGACCAATCATAGCCCATTTTCTTTAATACAAGCTTGAGCTTCTTGAAATGTTCACTTTGTTCACTACCAACAACGTACAATGATTTAACGAAGTCAAATGTATCTTTACGATACTTAGCGGCTGCCAAATCACGTGTGATGTACAATGTTGCGCCATCAGTCTTTCGAATCAAAGCTGGTGATAAGTCATATTCTGACAAGTCAACGATTTCAGCACCACGACTCTCAATCAACAAGCCTTTTTCTCTCAATGTATCAACGATAGCGTCCATCTTGTCATTGTAGAATGATTCACCAGTATAGTGATCAAACTTAACACCTAGACGGTCGTAGATACGATCGAATTCTTTAAGTGACAATTCCTTGAACCATGCCCATAATTTAAGAGCTTCTTCGTCACCATCTTCCATCTTCTTGAACCAAGCACGTGCCTCGTCATCAAGTTCTGGATTGTCTTCTGCTTCCTCATGGAAACGTACGTAATACTTCAACAAGTTGTTGATAGGATCTGCCTCAACGTCTTTTTCTGAGCCCCACATCCTGTATCCAACGATCAACTTACCAAATTGTGTTCCCCAGTCACCCAAGTGATTGATTTTAATTGGTTGATAGCCCAATTTCTTTTCGATTTTAGCAACTGAATTACCAATAACTGTTGAACGTAGGTGACCCATTGACATTGGTTTAGCGATATTAGGCGATGACATGTCGATAGGGACGTTTCTACCCTTACCCTCGTCTTGGTCACCATAATCTGATTTACCGTTGATTACGGCGTGTAATACGTCGTTTGAGAACTCGTTCTTATCCAAGAAGAAATTAATATATGCTCCAGTATTGACTACTTTTTCAAATCCATCTTGATTGATCTCGCCAACCAAGTCTTCAGCAATCATATTTGGTGCCTTGTGTAATGATTTTGCCAAAATAAATGTTGGGAATGCATAATCACCTAAATCTGATGTCTTAGGTTTCTCGACTAACTTTTGTACTTGCTCTTCCGTAATTTCATCAGGTAAAACTTTGAGTAATGTCTCTACAACTAATTTCTTTGAATCCATATTTTCCTCCTCTGGATAAAAAAAACGCCTCATTCAATAAGATCACTAAGATCACTTATTGAAAGAGACGAGATTTCCCGCGGTACCACTCTAATTGATTAATATCCACTCATTATTAAATTTATTCAATTGTAAAGAAAGTGCGACTTAATCATCGAATCGATCAGCTCTCACCAAGGCCTGATCTCGCTTAGAATCTACCGACTAATTATTCCTTCTTTTGCACAAATATGGTAGCACATAATTTTCACAATAACAATACTTATTTGTGAATAACAGTTCCTTTATCTCCAGCGATGATTTCTTTAACATCATCTAAAGCACCGATAACAGCTGGTTTGCCTGTTGCATTTACGAAGCTAACAGCTGCCTTAACCTTAGGCATCATGCTACCTTTAGCAAACTCATCACGATCGATATGTTCTTGTACTTCACTAGCTGTAACATCAAAAATTTCTTCTTGATTTGGTTTACCAAAGTTATAAAATACACCACCAACGGATGTAAGAATGATTAACTTATCAGCATTAACAAGTTGAGCGATCTTTGATGCACCGAAGTCTTTATCGATAACAGCTTCTTTACCAACTAGTCTATCTCCGTCTTTAACAACAGGGATACCACCACCACCGGCAACAATAGGAATTACACCGGCTTCAGTGATTGCTTTGATAGCTGGATATTCGTTGATTTCAACAGGTTTTGGTGATGGAACGACACGTCTGTATCCACGACCAGCATCTTCGATGATAGTCCAGTCTGGATGATCTTTTTGAAGTTGTTCAACTTCTTCTTCTTTGTAGAAAGGACCGATTGGCTTTGTTGGATCTCCAAAGGCAGGGTCGTCCTTGTCGACGATCGTTTGTGTAACTAATGTTACAACTTGCTTGTCAATTCCGTTTTTCAACATAACTTCTTTCATAGCATTTTGGAACCAATAACCAATGCTACCTTCTGTCATGGCACCACATGTATCTAGTGGAAGTGCTGGGTTTTTTTCACTATCTGCTGCTGCTTGTTGTAATAATAAATTACCTACTTGGGGACCATTTCCGTGAGTGATGATCAATTCTTTACCATTTTTAACGAATTCTACTAATGATTCACAAGTCTTCTTAACAGCTGCTTGTTGTGCTTCAGCACTAGCGTCTGAACTCAAAATTGCGTTTCCACCTAATGCTACTACTATACGTTCTTTTGTCATTATAAAATCTCTCCTCAGAAATTAATTAATTTTTTATGATATAGTTTTCAAACTTAATTTTTTTCTAGGTAGTCTCCTAAAACTTCCAAACCTTTTTTAAGTGTTTCTGTTGGTGCACAGTAACCTAATCTTGCATGACCAGGCACATCAAAGGCTTCACCGGGTACTAATAGCACACCTGTGTCCTTCAATAAATCACGACAGAAGTCTATACTGGACTTCTTTGTATCCATTTTGATGAATGATGTTGAAACTCCGTTAGGGAACACGCAGCTGACCTTAGGAGTGCGTTCAACCCATTCCTTGAAAATATTCAAATTATCAAGAACGATCTTCTTGTTGCGGGCAAGAACCTTATCACGGTTTTGCAAAACAAGACATGCTGCTTGGTCACTGAAAACTCCAGAACAAATCATCGTGTAGTCACGATATTTTCTGAATATATCAGCAAGTTCGCTATTAGTTGCAGTCCAACCAACACGGATTCCAGGCATAGAGTATGTCTTTGATAATGAATTAGTTGAGATACCTTTATCGTACAAGTCAATGATTGGCGCAAAATCTACGGAATCATCGAATGGAAGATAAACTTCATCCACTAAAACATATGCGCCGACAGTTTTAGCAACTTCGACTACTTGTTCCATAAATTTACGATCCAAGATCGTACCTGTTGGATTATTGGCGTTATTAATACAAATCATCTTAGTATTTGGACGGATCATTTGTTTTAATTCCTCAATATCCGGGTACCAATTATCTTCTTCACGTAACTTCCAAAAACTAACATCAGCACCTAATGACTTAGGGATGTCATAGAGTTGTTGATAGCTTGGATATACGCTGATCACATGGTCTCCTGGTTCTATCAACGAATAGATTGCCAACATATTGGCTCCAGTAGCACCATTTGTTTGTAAAACGTTGTCGGGGTCAACGTTTTTGTATAACTTACTTATTTCATTTTTAAAGGTTGGTGAACCTTCGATCCAACCGTAGTTCATTTTTTGTTGATCCAGCTCGCCATAAACGTCTGAGTCTGCTAAGTTAACTAATTCATTCATTGTGAATGAAGTAATTGTACTTTGTGCTAAATCATACTTAGCCTCACGTTCATAGACATTTAGCCAGCCTTCAACACCAAATTCAGGTATTTTCATTCTTCACACTCTCCTAAATTGAAATTGCTCCAGTTGCGACCATTACAATACTTGCAACGGCAAAAACAACGAGAAGAATTGAATAAATGATTTCAGATCTTGTCAACTTTCCACCGTCAATATTAAATTCTTTCTTAGCCTTGTAGTAGAAGTAAATTCCAGGAATATATCCGATACATACAAGCATTAAATAATGAACACCGGCCAAAATAATGGCAAAAATTTGGAAACCTGCAGCAAAAATACCGATCCACATTTGTTTTGTATCTTTATTTTGATATGAAAACTTGATTTGATACAAACCAACGAAGATATAACAAACAACGATAGCAGCTGTACATAGTGACAAGGCAAAGTTATAAGCCTCCTCTGAGAACAATAGAACGAATAAGAAAATTTGGATAAGTGATGCTGTTAAAATAAGTGAAAATGTAGGTGCACCATTCTTGTTTTTCTTACCAAACGAAGAAGGTAGAAGCTTTTCTTCAGCCATCAACATTGTTGTATCAGCTGGTAACATTGTCCATGATAACCATGAACCTAAAATAGCAATGATCAAACCAATGGCGATAAAGATACCGCCCCATTTACCAACCATATCTTGGAAAATATAAAGCATAGCTGGTTGATCGATCTTAGCTAAGGCATTTTGTGACATGTAGCCATATGGCAATACTGAAGCCAAAACATAAATAACTAACAGACTGACAATACCAATAATAGTGGCCTTACCAGCGTCGTTCTTACTTTCGGCACGTGATGAAAGCATGCTTGCTCCTTCGACACCAACGAACACCCACATCATGATCATTAAACATGACTTGAATTGTGTCCATGAGTTATCGCCACCAGCAACACCAGAAGCAACGTTACTCCAGAAGTGAGCTGTGAACATTCCGCCCTTGAAGACGAAAATAGCAACAACGATAAAAGCAAACAACGGAATCAACTTACAAATAGTAATGATCGTATTCATAGCCGCAGCTGATTCAACACCACGGTTAACGATATATGTCAAAATCCATGAAACAATACTTGCAACTATAATTGATGGTAAATTCTGTCCACCGGCAAATACTTTGAAGAAGTAACCTAATGAACTCATCAGAACTGTAGCGAAAGCAACGTTTCCTAGCCAGGCACTTAACCAGTATCCCCAACCACTTACAAATCCGGCAAAATTACCGAATCCGGCTTGGGCATATGCGTGAATACCTTCGGCCTCAGGATTCTTTAACAATAAATTATTTAATGCCATTGCTAGCATTAAAATACCAAAACCAACTACGACCCATGCTAGTAGAACTGGACCGGGTGCGGCCCCTCCAGCCAAAGAGCTAGTTAGTGTAAATACACCAGAACCTATAGAACTAGTAACTACGGCAGCTGTAAGAGCGCCTAGTGATAATCCCTTTTTTTCTTCCATAATCATACATTCTCTCTAATTTTTAGAATCGGAATAGGAGTTCACAAAGCCATGCCAACTGCGTTTACTGCGATAATCATCGCTTCACTATGTGAAACAACGATTGACCGGAGTAATGATCCGTGACTAATCACTTTGTTTCACTCTATTAAATGAGTCTTGAAAATTGGTTTTCTCTCCACTCTACAATTAACTAAAGAGAAACAGTTCCCCCTGTTTCTCTTCATTAGTATCTTAAAGCAAAAAAGAGCCAACCCATTAGATTAGCTCTTCTTCAATAACTGATTAAACCTTAGGAATGAACAAGTTACCTAGAGTGGCTGCCATAATGGCCTTGATGGAGTGCATTCTGTTTTCTGCTTCTTCAAATTGACGAGCATACTTGCTTCTGAATACTTCATCAGTTACTTCCATTTCTGTTAAACCATACTTCTTATTGATATCTTGGCCGTATTCAGTCTTGATATCGTGGAAAGCTGGTAAGCAGTGCATAAAGATTACTTGATCATCTGGTAATCCAGTCTTCTTCATCATATCCATGTTTACTTGATATGGTTTTAGAAGTTTGATTCTTTCGTCCCATTGACTTTCTTCACCCATTGATACCCATACGTCAGTATAGATAACATTTGAGCCTTTAACACCTTCGTCGATGTCGTCAGTGATCAAGAATTTGCTTCCAGACTTGTCAGCATATTCTTGAGCTGCCTTAACAACATCATCTTCTGGGAAGAGTTCTTTAGGAGCAACAATGTGGATATTAACACCAAGCATTGAACCTGTTACTAAGAAACTGTTGGCCATGTTGTTACGTCCATCACCAACGAATGTCAATGTCTTGCCTTTAAGTGTTCCGAATGTTTCCTTCATTGTCATGAAATCAGCAATCATTTGTGTTGGATGCCATTCATCAGTTAAACCATTCCAAACTGGAACGCCTGAATATTTAGCAAGATCTTCAACAACTTGTTGACTGAATCCTCTAAATTCGATTCCGTCAAACATGCTACCAAGAACAATAGCTGTATCTTCAACACTTTCTTTTTTACCAAGTTGAATGTCGTTAGCACCTAAGAATTCTGGGTGTGCACCTAAGTCGATTGCAGCTGTTGTAAATGCTGAACGTGTACGTGTTGAGTTCTTTTCAAATAGAAGTGCAATGTTCTTGCCGTCTAGGTATTTATGTGAAATACCCTTCTTCTTAAGAGCTTTCAAGTGAATACTGAAGTCGATTAAGTATTCTAGTTCAGCTGGTGTGAAGTATTTTTCTGCTAAAAGGCTTCTGCCTTGAAATACTGATGTTTCTTTTCCTTGATAGTCCAAATTAATGTCCTCCTAAACTGCATGAGGTTTGCAGTTGAATATATAATTTTAATTTAATTAATTACTTTAAGTCTTCACGAACTAATGGCATACTCATGCAACGAGGACCCCCACGACCACGTGATAATTCACTTGATATTGTCTCCAATACCTTCAAGCCGTGTTGTCTTAACATTTCATTTGATACGTAGTTTCTATCATATGTAACAACAACACCAGGTGCGATTGCTAATGTGTTAGAACCATCATTCCATTGTTCTCTAGGAGCAACGATTGGATCACCGTTACCTGTTGGGATCAAGTCTAAGTCATCAAGGTCAAGGGCACTCTTAAGAACTGCCTTAAGGTCTTGATTATGTTCCATTGTCAATTCGCCATCTTTACCTGGGTGAATTGTCCATGTATCGATCTTTCCACCTTCGCCAAGAATTCCTGGGTGAACTGTAAATTGATCAGTATTGATCATTGTGAATACAGTATCCAAATGCATCATAGCGTGGTTATGTGGAATAGAAATAGCGATAACTGTATCGAAACCACTATCTTCCTTGAACAAGTTTCTAGCAATGTCTTGAATAGCAGTTGCTGATGTTCTTTGTGAAACACCAATTGCTAATACGTGGTTGCTTAATACAAGTTCGTCTCCACCTTCGATACGGTTTGTATGATCTCTGTTACGCCATACATGTAGACCCTTGTTTGCAAAACGTGGATGATGATCAATGATTGTTTCCATAAACATTGATTCACGTTGTCTTGCAGCGAATGTCATACGGTTAATACTTAATCCGTCACCGATTGATGCTGCAGGGTCACGTGTAAAGTATAGGTTAGGCATAGGATCCATGAAGAATGGATAGTCTGGATCTTCAGCAGCACTTACTAAGTCTGTCGGGGTAAAGTCAAGTTCGTTCTTACGAACACCTGCCATGATCTTGTTAACCATTGCTTGTGTATCAAGACTCATCAAGTATTCCTTCAATGCGTCATGATCTGATCCTACTGCGTAGCCTGATTCTGCTAGCATCTTGTCAAGAAATGCGTTTTTAACATCTCCTGCATCGATAGCTTCAGCTGCCAAGTTTTCTAGATAAAGAACTTCTGTTCCGTTATCACGTAAAATTTGGGCGAAATTGTCATGCTCTTTTTGAGCAATTGGCAAATATGGGATGTCATCGAACAATAGTCGGGGCATTGTGTCGGGTGTAATATTTTCAACTTCCTCAGCGGGACGTTTTAACATTACTACATCTAGTTTGCCAATCTCTGATGTAACATGAATTGGTTTAGTCATAAAATAATCACTCCTTATTTGTATTCCGTTACCAATAACCACAATATAATACTAAGATGTACTTTGCAAGCGATTTCACAACTTTTTCATGTATTTTTTTATTTTCTAATATTTTAACCTCCCCATAATTGGCGCCAACAGTGACAATAGGTACATAAAATTAGAAGGTACTTAACCCATATTTAATTTTCCCTACTTACAAAAAAATATGGCAAAATTTTATAAGCGTTTTCAGAAATGATGTTTTTTTGTAAAAAGTTGCTATTTCCAGTCATAAATCAAAAAAAGAAACCTCTCGATATATCCATCGAAAGATTTCTTTATTTTTTACTATTAATTAATTTATCACGTAGAACGAACAATTCGCCTAAGATGTCGCCGCCAATTGAACCAATCAATGATCCTAGTTTAGTTTGAAACTTAAACATGACTAATCGCCCTCTCAAAATATATTTTATGAAACTCTATATGTCCCTTACATCTTAGCGAGAATCGATCTCAAAGGCAAATTTTAAGCACAAAAAAAGAGCAATCCTGAGGGACTGCTCTTAAAAAACTAATAATTAGTCTTTAACAACGTTTGTAGCTTGTGGTCCACGATCGCTGTCTTCAACGTCGAATGTTACGTGTTGGCCTTCGTCCAATGTCTTGAAGCCGTCACCTTGGATAGCTGAGAAATGTACGAATACATCACTGCCATCTTCACGAGTAATAAAACCAAAGCCTTTGTCTGCGTTAAACCATTTAACTGTTCCGTTTTCCATTATGAATGAAACCTCCGCGCTATGCGCATTATATTTTTTTTGCATTTAAAGTAAAGCTCAGAAATTCATCCATGAATGTGAAATGAAACCTACACTTAACTACTAACACAATGCATTAACTATACGTCATAAAACTAATAATAGCAATCATTATCTCTCAAAAAAATAGATAAATAAAAAAATGATCGTAAAAATTCGATTAATTTCGATATTTTTGATCATTTTAATATAATTATCTTATTTTGCGTTCTTTTGAACTTCTTTTATAGCCTTTTTATGGCTGCCTTGATATAATTTCCACTTTTTACCATCAGGAGATTTGATTGTTGTCTTGCCAACTTTAACGAAGTTCCATTCAAAATCAGGTTCAGCGATAATTCTGAAACCATCAATCTTGAACTTCTTAGGATTCTTCTTATTCATAACAAGTTTGGCTTTTTGGAAGTTAGTAATTGTCTTCTTTGAACCGTCTTTATTCACACGGACGTATTGAACTTTCTTGTTGTCCTTGCCTGTAAAGAATGTAACGTATTCATTCTTATTGTTATCACTCACACCAACATAGTCATGACCTTTGATTTCTGCCTTAGTGATCTTATCAGCAGAATATTGTTGAGTTTGGCTGGTGCTGGAATTTGAACAACCAGTGGCTACGGTAGCGACACCCATTAATGAAACTGTCGCTAATAATGTAACTAGTGCTTTTTTCATATTTCAATCTCCTTGGAAAAACTTTTCTTAATATGTACTAACATCATTGATTCTATGGTAATCCCGGCAAAAAATCAATTTATATTGGAAGTTTGTCTAATAAATTTATAGAAAGTTTATCTTTTCAAATTTATTTGTTGTATAATTAGTAGTTGTTAATTAATGCGAACTTAGTTTAATGGTAAAATACCAGCTTCCCAAGCTAGTGTCGCGAGTTCGATTCTCGTAGTTCGCTTATATAGGTTTCGATGCGTTTCGATATGTTATGAAATGCTGATAAATCAACGTTTTATTTTTTAAAAGTTTCGATGTATTACAGATAATTATGAAAAAAGTGTGTCACGAGTGTGTCATGAAAAAAAATAAAGTGGGAATGCAAATTATAATCGTTAGTCTTAATTGACTAGCGATTTTTTTGTATAAAAATAATTGAATTAAATTTGCAATCTACCATGCAATGATTTTTTTGATTATTTTTAGACAAATAAAAAAAGTCCTCACTCAATATTGAGTGGGGACTAATTGTTCTGAATCTTGATTATTATTTACTTTGCTTTACTTTACTTTGTGCATTAGTGTATACATTAATTCTGTATAAGTTAAGTTTTATACACTCTTTTAAAAGTGTCGAAACTATCCTTTAAATCCTGAACCTTGAGCATATTTGAGTGGTAGATACATATCCGTGGCGATCTTGTAGCAATATCCCACTTTAGGTACATTTACGACTGCTGCATACTTCCAAGCCGAACCACCATCTAAGCTAGCACCTACTACTTCACCTTTTAGGTTAACAACATGTACAGGGATGTCTGAATTAATTAGCACTTTGTCTTTAAAGGTTGTGATTGACTGTGGAATGTAAATATTTCCACCAATCAAGTAATGAGGCTCTTTATTAATCATCTCAATACCAGCTGAAATCCAACCAGTTCCTGGTGCGATATCGGTAGTAGAGTTAGCTGAACCATCGAGCTTGTAAGTAGCATAAGCCTTCACATTACCCTTGAGAGTGGTTACAACATTATTGATATTTGTAAATGTCTTCTTAGGCTCTACTACATCTTCAATACCAACTGCAATATCATGTGCCAATTGTTCTTGTGTGATACCCCAAAACGGTTCTAAATAGCTCTGAACTGGATCAGTATGTGAACCCCAGATATTTTGTGATACCCAATAATGAGTCTTAATTCCATTACCTGAACCATCTAAAACTTGCGGAATACCATATTGTTTAGCTTTATAGATGGCAAAGTTAACGAACGTTTCATAATCTTTCTTAAACGTTGCTTTATCGGTCGTACGAGCAAGCTCGATTTGTACTGGTGAATTGGCATTAGCATAGCTACCAGCTCCCCACGCTTGATATCCGTCAGCACCGACTTGGTAGATTTTTCCACCGTCACCAATGACGTATTGGACATAAGTTTGTGTAGTAGCCCAATTGTGCTTAAAATAGCTTGCATTGGCTTCTGCACCAATATTAGTTGTCTCATGCAAAACAATAAATTTGTTCGCTGTTTGTACCGATGAGCCTTCATTAGCTCCTAACGCAAAAGTATTATCGACATTGAAATTCATTTTTTTGTCTCCTTATTTTCTTTCTTAGGTTCGCCATTTTCAGCGTAATCATTTAATTTATTAAGCCTATCCTTGATAAAGTGTGGTAATGGTAATCCCATCTGTCCTACGTTCTCTGTGATTGACGTAGCATACATAAATATCCACAGCCATAAAACTGCGTCTCCTACCCACTCATATCCAATGGCGACTGACCACGGATATAATAGCCATACTAGCAGTATGATCGTGATATGAATAGCAAATCCTTTCTTACCGATTGAACTGTCGGTAGTAGATGTTACTAATGATTTTGAAATCCCTGTAATCACATCGGCAAAAATTAAAACTGCCAGTGTGAATAGCAACGGATTTTTGTCTAAGTGTTCCATTGCATCGATCCAATTCATTGGACCGACGTTTGGTAATGGTGCATACATATATATTTCATCTCCTTAATTTTGTGTAAAAAAATAAGCCTATAAGGCTGTGATTTTAGTTATTTCTATGTCAGTTACCTGACCCACCGTGATTTATTGATTATTAATCATCAATTTCATGATTTTATATCTCCTATACCAATTTTATGCTACTGAGATTTCAATAAAATAAAATTGTGTACTTGAAAGCAAAATATACGCGCCTTCATCAGAATCCGTTCGAATTACTGTAACAGTAATGTTTGAGTATGTTATCGTCTGTAATTCTTTCAGTGTCGAGATATCTATTGTCTTTTGAATATAGTACTTAAAACCATCCAGATAATTATAGCTCTCAAGAACTTTTATTAAAATTGATTTAATGTTAGACCAATCATTCTTAACACTAGGAAGCTTTGCCTTCACATTTCCTTTCGTCCCTCGCGCTGGAGCAAGATACAAAATGGTTCCGCTCTCCAACATTTGACTACCAGATACATCTTTATCTTTATACATCAAACTCTTCACGTCACTACCTCCAATTTTTAATTCCGCCATTAGCTTGCCTCCGTATCATCGGTTACTATATAAAACTTATTTTCCAAGGTTCCGGCTGTTTTCTTGGCTTCATAGTCAGTTTTACTAATCACTTCTGCTTTTGATTCATAGTTAGCCAGCTCAGTCTTATCGGCTTTTTTGGTTATTCCGTCATTGATAGCTTGAACACCGTCTTTATTTTTAGTCACAGCATCAGCTAGTTCTGCAATCGTGTCCAACGTATCGGGAGCAGCACCGATAATATCCTTGATACTTTGTTCAGCGTATGTTTTTGCTTGTCCAACACCAGTAGAAATTTTGCTGTCAACCTCGGAAGAGGTGGGATAGTCGGCTTTGTCTAAGGCATTTGTGATAGCTGTTTGAACACTTCCATCAGTCGCAATATCTAATGGATTGAGTGAGTAATCAGTTGCTGTGGGTCCTTTTTCAAGTTTCATTCTTCTGAATCTCAAAATTGTGGTCGAATCAAATTCGTAAACTTGCCAACCAATATAAATGGCTGTGGCATTATTAGGAATCGTAAAAGTATAACTGACATGAACAAAACCATCACTGTCAGATACTAGATTTTTAGATGTGCAACCATCATAATCTGCCCATCCATGATTAGATGACTGATGCTGTGACTTAAACTTCACATCGCCTTTGGATATTGATACATCACCCTGAATAGTATACGTTTGACCGGGTGTTAAACCGTGCATACTAGAGTCAGGTCTACAGAAACGGTAGTACATTTCGCTACCAGATGGTGGAGCAGTTACCTGACTATAATCTTCCATTCTGGACAAGGAGCCATACACGGATATGTCCGTATTAGGCAGTTTAACCGGATGGTCTACATCATTATTATCGCTAGTGTTGAGTAGCAAGTTAGTCCTGACGCCACTAATATTTTGAGTAGCCAAATCTAATTGAGCTTTCAAAGCATCAAATTTATTTTTAACGTCTTTTGCTTGGGCATCTAAGCTATCTAAAGATGTATTGAAATCTGCAACGTCTTTATTGATTAAATTCTTGAAGTCGTCATAGTCGCCTTGCAACGTTGCCAACAGTGCTTTAAATCTATTTTCGAAGTCTGCTTTTTGGCTATTAAAATCAGTTTCAAAGCCGCTTTTTTGACTATTAAAGTCACTTGCTCGTTTGTCTTGAGCGGTTGTGAATGCCGTCTTTGAATTACTTTGAAAACTACTCCACGCTTTTTTAGCAGCATCTAAATCTTCCTTTGACTTATCCACGAAGTCAGTCATCTTACCGGTTAATTCTGCAACTTTGCTATCAATCTTCGCATTTCCATTATCGGCAAAGTCTTTTAAGGCTAAAACATAAGATTCGGCTTCCTCGATTAAGGTTTCAAAGTCATCGATATAACTGCCTGCTTCTTTTATTGATCCGATCCCTTGCAGCACGACTAACTTAATATCTGATGTGGAATCATCTCCGATTTTGAAATACATGTTTCTGAATACGCCGACATTTGTGTACATTTCATCTGGAAACTTAATCTTGAACGTATTTCCTGACTTATCACTCACAGCCTGCTTAATCAGTCGTTGGTCGGGTGTTTTGGCGATGAGTTCAACGTCAACCGTAGATAAATCAGTGTACTTTTCGAATGACTTCCCAAGTGTAACTTGTAGCTCGTCGCCTGTATCGCCTTGTCTAATCTTCAAGGGCAACTCGTAAATTGGAGTTGTCTTGTCTGTATCTAGAATAATGGATGGTAGTGACATCTAGTTTTCCTCCTTTTCCATTAGTGTTTTTGCTTGCGTTCTAAATTCTTCGAAATCTTTTTCGATAGTGTCCATGTCTGATCTGTCAATAATCGTTTCGGATATGTTAAAAGTGCCAGCGCCATTCAAGTTTGCATTGAAGTTTGCCAGCACGTCATTATTTTCATTTGTTGAAGTACCGTTAAGATACACGGTTCTACTTGTTTTTAGTGCCATTATTTTCCTCCTTCAAAATATAATTGTCAGGAAAAGCCTCAGGTGCCTTGTTAAAAAGATATTCAATAATTCTCTGCTGATTCTCGATTTGTGCAGATAGCAAAATATTCTGTTGAAAAATCTTTGCGTATTCTGCTTGATATTTAGCTATGACTACGTCACTACTGATTGCAGTTATTTTTTTTACATCTAGTTTTTTCAATTAAATTTTTCTCCCATCTACATATACGGGTCCTTGTAGGTATAAACCGGAACCATTTCCTGAAATATTCCCACTAACATGCAAATATTGAATGTTAGCATGAATGGCCCTATCGATATCGCCGTCAACAGTTAGCGCTGGCGTTGAGATACCATAACTGGCAATTGAAGTAGAAACATGTCCTGCTGAGTTAAGAAATTGAGCATGTGACTTGGTTTTGATTGACCCAGCTACGAATTGAGCACCATTAATAATTCCACCATTAATGTTTCCACCATTGATGGTAGTACCTGTCAAAGTATTACCAGTAATTGAGTCAGCATAAATTCGACCATCAGCACTTAAACCGTTCATAACCGTGCCGTTATTTGAGTGAAAGCCAGCGCCGGCATCATCCAAAAGCCAGTATCCGTAGGAAGTATGAATTTTCATTTGAGTGGCATTCATTAAATTTGGTGACCACTCGATTTTGTTGTTCCCGCCGTTATTCATGACTTTGGTCATGTCTGATTGAGTGTTAGCAACTGTCTGCTTAACTGCATCAATTCGACGTTGTGCTTCTGCTGCGGTACTTTCTAAGTCTTCTTGTACGTTGTCGATTGCATCATTTGTATCTTTAACATCCTCTTTTACATCAGATACATCTCCGGAAACGTTATCAATTTTCTTTTCTAAGTTATGAAATACTGATGTAGCTTGAGTACCTGCTTTAATGACTGTTGCACTTTCATTAATAGGGTCGAATTGCATTTCATAAATTCTTAGTTGAACATTGATATCAAAATCGGGATCATAAATCTTAGCAAAGTCAGCAAGTTCAAACTTCTGTTTTCTAAGACTTCGATATTCAAATGTATTGATTTCAACATCATAAGCTGGCTCATCAATTCCTGGATTGTTATTGAAATAATTGTTTGCTTCCGCGGAGAAATCCTTTCCGCCTTCGACTGCACTAGAAAAGTCCACTGCTTTCAAGTACTCGTGCTGGTATTTTGAATAGAGTGGACTTTTTATTTTGCTTCCGTATATAGGTTCTTTGTTTTCTCCCTCTTTAGGCTTGTAGTAAGGGATGATTGCTGTTACCAATCCATTGAGTGAACGTTTAACAGATATGTTTGAGATATTCTTTCCTTTTCTCAAAACAATTGTCTTAAAATCATCGGCCTTAGTTAAATTCATATTGAATTTATCTTTTAACACGTATGTACCAGTTACTTTAGCAATTGAATTGGCTGATCCTAGAACCATTTCATTGATGTTAGTATTAGGTTCAAAAATAACGTTTGTACCTGCAAACTGTTCATCAATGTCGGTTGTCAAACTAAATTGACCAGGAGTATTAGTGGCATTCTTGATGTAATCCAAAATATATGATGCTGTAAATCCATCAATTGGAATTTGACTTTGAGCCATGTAATTATTAAGAATCACACTAATATGACTACACGAAACTTTGACATATCCTGATGTAGAATCTTTATCAATGTCAGTAATCATAAACAGGTCATAATCTCGAACTGAATCAGGTTTAACTTTAACTATCATCTCTTCTTTGACTACGTTGTAAAATCGACTACTCTTAGCTAATTCAAAATCAAATGTATAAGCACCATTCAGTGTATTTTGAACAATAGCACTCTTTTGAATAATCCCAGTTATCTTACCTAATCCATTACTAGTGAAATCAGTTTCATCTGCTTTGTATAAAATTGGTGTCATATTGTTCGCCACCTTGGTCTAACGATTACTTGTGATACATCCCCGTCCCAGGATATTTTGTTAACCCCACGAGAGAGAGAGGGAAACTCATCAATAGTCGTATTCTCATTAACGAATGTGATGCTCCCATCGTCTTTGGTCTTAAAAGCATCTTGATTTTCTTCAGCTGAATCCAACTCAATAAAACCGTCAATGTTTAAATCAAAAGTACGATCATTAATTTGAAATTTAACAGCACCATTCCCAGTAATTTTGAAATATGGTTTCGCATCAAATAAAAAAGAACTAACTAGCTCAAAAGGTTCTGAGAAAGCTAATTCTTTATCGATTTCAAAATATTTAAACGCTGCTGCTGACAATTTATATTTATAGATTCTAGCATTAGATAAACGTGTAATTCTATCAACTTCCACATTATCGATGTTCTTAACAAAGTATGTAAAATTAGGGTCTGTATATATTCTAAATGGCTTATAATCAAATCCGTCAAACAATGTAAATAGCTGACCCTCTAAGTTATATCGTTCCTGTTCGGTCTTAGCCATGGTTGCAAATTCTAATTCGAATTCACGATTCTCGTATGAATTTTCATCAGAAATTAAAGATTTGCTAGAACCATCAATACTTGTCAAACTCCCTTTTCGTTTTGGAAGTGGAATTTTAACAAATGATGTAATACGTGAATTTAATACATCCACGCTTGAAATATTATCGATTACAAATTCTCCATCTTTAATAGTTAACTCCTCCTCCCTGAGCTAGTATATTTCTATCATCTTTTCGCTTAATTTCTCTCATTACCTTATCCGCTAACTTTCTAATATCCATGTCACTTGAGACAGCTGCTTGAATGTTGATTGTGTATTCATTGTGGTTGTTTACAGGACTGTTATTGACTGGGTTACTTGAATTAAAGTATTGAGTTGTCTGATTAGTAAGACTTGGACTTAATTCAGTAAAGTCTTTAACAACGCTTGAATATCCAGGAGTACCGTTAGCATATTGCTTAATTCCACCTAACAAACGGTTAGTTTGATTAGCTGGCACAACTTGTGAATGTCGTGGAAGTGCCATTAATATATTTCTACCAGTTGGTACGAAACTTTCGCCGGTTGGTAGATGAATCAACTCACGGAAGGTTGAACCTTTTTGATCGTTGACCATTGCAATTTCACTAGAATTAAAATCGCTAGTACCATTTTCTAAGTGCAATGTTTTCTTAACAGTTTCGACAACCGTTCTAAGCGTCTTAGTAATGATGTTAGGCTTGCCTTGGAATCCACCAATAGCATTAGTAGCATTGTGGGCTGGGCCAGATGCTTGATCTTGTCCTTTGAAATGCTTAGTACTTACGCTCTTGCTATTAAAAGTTCCAACAGAATTCTTACTAGTATTAGATTTGTTGACTACATCACTTGAATCACCTTTGAAGTGTTTGGTGTCAACTGGCTTACTATTATGACTATCAATAGAGGCTTTACTTGTTGAAATTTTGCCAAGCACATCAACGTTGTCACCCTTTAATTTCTTAACAGCTACCGATTGTCCATTGAAACTTACAACAGCAATTTTTCCGTTGCTTGTTTTATTTAGGATGTCCGCATTATCACCTTTCAACTGTTTAAGCTGTGTAGGTGTTAAATTGTAGCTCTGTATTCCGTATCCTGCTTGTTGTAGTGCAGTCATAGCTGATTGATTATTAATAATTAAAGTCTTTTGCACATCAGATAAAGCATTGAAATTGCCATAAGCAACTACTAAGTTAGCCAAATCCATAGTACTGTTACCAGTATGAATAATTGCATTCTTTTCAGATAGTGGTAATACATTCCATTGACCAGTTTGAACTAACGCAGCAATGATTGGAGCACTAACTTTGTCATTAACAATTGCATCTTTAGCCGGAACATCTAAGCCTTGCCACTTCCCTGCACTCGCTAATGCGTTAACCATGTTTCCTGTAGCTTTGTCATTAACTACAGCATCCTGTTCTCTTAAAGTTAATTGATTCCATACACCAGATTGCTGCATGGCCTGAACCAGTTTAGCGGTTGCTTTATCATGAATAATTGCATCCTGTTGCTTCAACGTTAAAGTATTCCAATCACCAGACTTAATCATCGCATCCACGATAGGAGCAGTCGCCTTATTGTTAATGACTAGTGATTTCTGTTGCATGGTTAATTTATTCCATTGACCTAAATTATTGAGTTGGTCAACTAATTCAGCACTACCCTTGCCTTCAATAACAGCTTTCTTGGCGCTAACTGTTAGTTTGTTCCAAGTACCGGTCTTAGTGAGCAAGTCAATCATGTCTTTCTCGCCTGATGTCTTAACTAAAGCTTCTTTATCTTTAAGAGAAAGCTTGTTCCATTCGCCAGCATCAGCCATGGCTAAAGCAAGTTCTTTTTGACCCTTGGCTCGAACGATAGCCGTCTTTTGTTCAGGTGTTAACTTATCCCAGTCTTTAACCTTCTTAACGATTCCAGTTAATTCCTTATCACCTTGGACACGAATCATAGCTTTCTTTTCACGCCAGGATAGCTTATCCCATCTTCCAGATTGAATAGCAGCTTCACCAATCATTGACTTAGCATTACTGTTAATTTTTGCATTCTTTAAATCAAATTTAAGTCGTGCCCAACCTTGTTCAGTCTTAGCTGTATCGTTGATTGTTTCTTGTGCATTAGTCTTAATCTTTCCAGTTTTTGGATTAAGGACCATAGAATTCCAATCCTCACCAGCCTTACGAGCAACAGTTCCCATTTTCGAAGCTGTGTCAGCAATACGAGAATTCGCCGTAGACATACTTTGAGCTGATTTGTCAGTATGCTTTGCCACTTCATCGTATGATAATCCAATCTTTTTCAAATCATCCGAAACACCGCCTTGAGCAAGATGAGCTTTTTTACCGTACTCAATCATTTTTTTACCTTCGTCCATGATATCGTTGGTATGCTCTTTGCTTAGTTTTGACATTGCGGCATTATATGTTTTTTCAGTTATCAGACCACCTTTACGTAAAGCCTTTAGCTGTGATTGACTCTTCTTGTAAACACCATTTTGTTTTTTAATTGATTCACTAAGTAGATCATAATTTTTAGCAGCCTCGTTTGCACTCATAGAACGCATAGTTGAATTTAAGGCTTTTTCAACTTGTATCTTCTTCTTTCCAGAAAGTCCAATTAGCTGTACTTCATCATTATTCATTTTCTTTCTGGAGTTAAGAATATATTGGTTCTCATCATCTGTTAAACTGCGGTGCTTGTTTGCAGCGTTTTTAACAATATCGTTTACGTTATCCGCTGTTTGTTTAGCGTTACTTTTGATTTTATTATTAGCAGATTCCTGTTTAGCGGCAGCAGATTTAACAATATTGGCAACATCATCAGGCATATTCTTAAGGCCATCTTTTAACTTCTTATTGGCCTTATCGGCTGAATCTCCAATAGTCTTACTCATACCTTTAAATGACTTGCCAATAGAATCAGCACTCTTAGTTGCATTAGAGCCAAAATCATCTAATGCGGCACTAGACTTTTGGTTAAATCCTTGCATCTTTGATAGTGATTTATCGGCACTAGCACCAACATCACTACCCCAGCGATTGATTCGTTGTTGTGATTCATAGGCTTTCTTACCATAGTTCTCCCACCAAACTCCACCAGCTACTAATGCAGCAGTGGTTAATAGAATAGCTCCTGCTGCAACAGGATTAGCAGTAGCAAATGCCGATATAGCAGTTCCAGCAGTTTTAACTTTACTTCCAAAAGTAGTGAACGTATTAGCTGAACCAGCTACTTTTTCACTGGTTGTAGCAACGCTAGTAGCAGTAGTTCCAACTTTCGTAGCAAAGTTTCCACTTTCATAAGCAGTTTTACTAAATCCAGCTTTTAAAATTCCTAAGCCAGTTGCACCTTGCTTACTTGCACCAACCATTCTTGACATTCCAAGTAATGGAGCTACGAATGCACCAGATAATGCACCTAGTCCACGAGTTGCACCACCAAGAATTGATAATAATGGTCCAATAGCAGCGGCAAATGCAGCTGTTTTAACAATAGTCTGTTGCGTGGACTTATTTAAATTACCAAACGCCTTAACTACTTGAGTTGCATCTTTTACAAGTGGCATCAATGTTGGTGTTAGTTGATCACCAATGGTAATAGCTAAAACGTGCAGTGACTCTTTAAATTTAGCAAGTTGAGCAGCTTTGGTGCTATTCATAGTATCAGCAATTTTCTTTGTTGAACCAGTTGCCTTTTCGGTTTTGTTAGTTAATTCAGTCAAGGCATCTCCACCTTCTGATACTAAAGCATTCATACCAGCTTGCGCCTCAGTACCAAATGCAGTAGCAATAGCGGCTGCACGTTGCTCTTTAGTCCATCCTGCCGTATTCGTCTTAATTTTGTTAAGAATCTCTGGTAACGTTAACGTACCTTTCTTAAAGTCAGCAACGTTAATGCCTAATTCCTTGAAACCAGCTGCATTTTGTTTCGATGGTTTCATCAACCTTGTTAATGCTGAACGTAAAGCTGTACCTGCAACTGCAATGTGTTATCGTACGAGTTCTTTATCTCGTACTTCATTATGTTTCCATAATGTTCAGACTATATTTTCGTCCAATATAAAATTGGCGCTAACTCTTCGTGGATATTTTTCCATACAAAAAACACTACTATTTATATAGTAGTGCTTGCTTAGGATAATTTATCTAGTCGTTACACCTTCCGCGAGTTTCCTACACGGCTTGGCTCGGTCTTGACATGATTATATATTTATCTAAAAATTCAAAAACATAAATTTCTAGTTTTGAATAGGAATGCAATCTTTTATAGGGAATTCTGATTAGTGAAATATCATTCTTTTTACAAAAGTCAAATTTAATTTTGTCCCTTTGCTGTGTCTTAATAAGGTTGTCTTTTCCAAACTTAGGTTTATAATGCTGTTCTCCTTGATATTCAACTAAATAAATAACTTCATTATCTGAATTTAAAACAGCAAAATCAAAAGGTAATGGCCGAATGTTTTTGCATTCTGGTATTTTATATTGTTCTTTAAAGTTCAAACCACGCTTTAACAAGTAGCTCCGAACTGCATCTTCACCTTTCGAAGAATAGCAATATGGACATCCACTTGCTTTTGAATAAATAGAACTTGGACTTGCTCTAAAAATACGATTACATTTCATATGTCGGATTTGACATTTTTTGCTTGAAAATGTAAACCCAGAAACTATTTCATACTCTCCGTTAGTCTGAACTTTAATTTTTTCTTTTACTTTATCTATAGAAAAACCATTTGCCTTTGCAGACCTTTTATATTTTTCATTTGGACATCTTTGACCTTGATCGAAAGCGTGTGGAGACATCTCAAAAATCGTCCCGCATTTATTATGTTTAAAAAGTGCTTTATCGTGGCTTTTTGAATACTTGCCAATCAATGAATACTCATTACCAACTTCTTTTCTCAAACGTACTCTATATTCATCAATTGTTAATGTTCTTCTCCGCTCACAATATGGACATTTTGTTCCATTATATAAAGTAAAAGGCGATGCATAATAATCATTACCACAATGATTGCACCTAACGTGTGCAGGCGATTTAACTCTTTTGAAATCTCCTAAAATTGTGAAAGCATTATTTGTTGTATCATCTATTCGTTTTTGAACTTGATCTAAAGTTAACTTTTTCATTTTATCACCAATATTATTATAACATATTGGTACTATATTAACCTTAGTTTCTTATATATAATTTTAGTGTTAACCGAATTGAATTAGTTCTTTTTCAAAGAGATTACTCTCTAAGCGGGCCAGTGAGAGCAGGATTTTTATTATTCTCGTTAACCCTTCAATACCTTGATTACTCATTAAACCAATTGCTGCAGCGGTTTCTTCCAAACTAATTCCAGCAGCGTGAGCAGTAGGACCAACATAAGTCATAGCATCGCCCATATCTTGGAAACCAGCAGCAGTTGCATTAGCCGTATAAGTTAAACTATCGGTTACACGTTGAGTATTCTTGAGCATTCCAGCTGTAGTTTTAGACTTCAATCCGAATTGTTCAAGTGTTGATGTTGAAACGGTCATAACAGAATTGAAATCATCACCAGAAGCTTTAGCCGCATTCAAAATACTTGGCATAGCTCCAAGTGCCTGTTTAGCGGAATATCCACGCTTGACCAACTCTTCAAGTCCGGAATTAATTGACTTAGTAGAAATACCGTATTGCGCTGACCACTTCTTAGAAGCATCAGCCATTTGAGTCATTTCACGTCTGACTTGTCCGGCACTCTCGCCATTAGCTTGTAATAGCGGACCGATGTTTTTAATTTGAGAATTAAAATCAATAGCAGACTTAGCGGCATAACCAAAACCAGCCACAATAGGTGCTGTAACGCGCGTGGTCATAGTTGAACCCATTGAACTCATTTTTTGTCCAGCTGATGTTGCCGCAGAACTAAATTTCTTGAGATTGTTAGCAGCTTTATACCAACTTGTTTCTTGTTGTGCTATTTGACGTCCTAAACGTCCCATCTCGGAATCGAGTTGGTTCATAGCACTTTTAGTTCTATTGATTTGACTAGCAGCGTTTTGCTGTCTACGAGTTAACTTCTCTTGTTCACCGGCTGTCTTAGCAGTCTGAGAATTAAGTTTTTGATAAGTTGCTTCTTGTTCTTTAAGTCTTGCATTATAGTTGCTCATTTGTTGAGAGAGAGTAGAATAATGAGTTCTCATTGAATTAAGTGCATTACCATAGGCTTTTACGTAGTTATCTTGCAGTTTTAACGCTGTGTTTGTGTTCTTAATCGTGGACATTAAAGCTGCTGATGATTGCTTAAAAGGGTCAATATTTAAGCTAACAGTGGCTGCTAAATGTCCTAATGATCCAGCCATATCTTATCCCCTTTCTTATGAAATTTAGGCAAACAAAAAAGGAAACGCTTTATCAATAGTCGTTTCCTTTTCTTCATATATATGATTAATCCGTTTAACGTCATCCATGGTCATAGAATCCAAATCAGCTAATTTATAACCCTGACCCATTAATGATTTATAAAACTCATCGAGTTTGTTAAGCGATTCCTTTAAAGTCTGCTCAGTTATTTTTTTGCTTTGCTCTTATCAGTATCGATATCATCCGGGTTCTTAACTCCTAAACATTGATCAATAATATTTGAGATAACAGTTACATTTTCACCGTCTGCCCCGTTTAAGAAGTCTTCTTGTGTGAATTGGTCCTTAAAGAATTGTGATGCAAATTTAGCGATTTCCTTTGAATTGTTATCAAAGTCTTTGTCAGTTGGACCATCATTCTTGCCATACATTCTAACTTGATGCTGTTGTAATACCAATGCTCTAGTAATTTCCTTCAAAAAAGGTGGTTCAGTACGTTTAAATTGTTCTTTCTTTCCATTGATAATTAAGTTAACTTCATAAGCCATATATATTTCTCCTTTAAATTCAATTCCGTCCGCCACCGCTACCAGAGAGGGAGTATGCTCTTAATCAATTACGCCTCAGGTGCAGGTGTATCTAAAGCTGTGTAGTCGTCTGCCGTCTTAGGAAATACGAAGCTCTTAAACTTTTCTAAGTCAAAGTCAGCATTGTCTTCACGACCAATTGCAACCATGATCCCATCTTCTGAATCTCCACGAGGAGAAAATGTACCTGTAGTTTCATCAGCATTTGGATCAGGAGTACCGTCTACGGTCTTAGTATCAACACCAGGTAGTGAGAATTTGCCTTTAAGCATTGCTACGTGAATCTTTGTACCGTCATCCATTTTTGTGTCAAACATGATTGCAATATCGTTAGGCTTTAGGTTCTTGTTATAAAGTTCAACGCCATTCTTAACTTCGATTCCAAAGAAATCTTTTCTTGCTTCAGAATTGATATCTAATAGCTTGATGTCCAAAGTGGCTTCTGAAATACCACCAGAAAGAGTTACATATGGACCATCATCTGCCGCAATAGCCTTCATTTCATTTTTTAAATCCATTTTTGCTTCAGTTAGTCCTGGCATTTTCTTAGGACCATCGGCTACTAAATCATCCTTTACGATTCCATAATAAAAATTAGATGCACCAAATTTTGCTTTTCCCATTTAATAAATCTCCTTGCTTTTTTGTATTAAAAAAGCCTTAGTCCTCGTTTGGACTAAAGCCTTGATATTCAAAGTTTCCTTGGACCATTTTTAGGTCCGTCATGTCAACATCACGATTGTGATTTTTGTAATATCGTTCGAATCCGTGAGCAAACATTTTATCGTAAATCATTTGTTCTAACTTTAATAATTCTTCAACCTTATAATTCAATATCCAAAAATCTATTTGAACTCGTGGATATTCAATCAAACGTTTATCATCGGCATAAGTTACCTCGTCACCTGGAATTGCAGTAATTCGAATCCAAGGGGCGTTTTTATTTTGGATAAAGCCCTGGTCTGGTGTGCCTGTATATATTTGAGGCACATCGATTTCATTCCCACGAATTTCATTCATATAATTATTGATCTCATCAGAATTTAAGAACCCAAAAACGTCATACTCGTTCATATCAGTCACCAACCTTTAAGTTGTCAACAAATATTTGAAGCACGGCGTCTCTTGTACCGTCTTGAGTTTTTTCAATAAAATGCTGTGGGTCCTGCTTTGACGTTCCAGAATTTGGAAAGTGAGCAATCGGTCCTTTAGTCCGGTCATATCCAACCGGTACTTCATATTCACCAGTTTTTACTGAAACACTTCCAACTTTCATATGATCACGTAATGGACCTTTTCCAGAGTGGTCTTCGGTGCTAACAGGCGTATTCTGTGCCAATGTTTCACCAAAATACTTACCACCATCCCGTACCGCTTTTCTAGCCTTGCGGTCATAACCTGCTTCAAGCATTTTAATGTTACTTAAAAGTTCTTCAGCTCCAGTTACTGTCATTTTCCGTCCACCGCCTTGCATTCCAATTTAGTTAAATCCCGTTTATCAAAATCCTCATCAATTCCGGTTATTTGATAAATGTTTCCACGCCACTTTACTTTCCAAGATGAATCAATCAATCTTTGAGGCTCAAACTTAATAGCAAAGTTTGGTGATTCCTTACGATTACCGACTTTAGTCATGGCGTCTTTAAACTCACGTATAGGTGTGTTAAGAACTTCTGCCCAACAGCTAAATAGTGGTACGTCCTTTTGAGGAACCATCACGCCGTATTTATTTTGAACTTCTTTACTTCCAAAAAATTCAATCCGCTCAGTCATGTGAGTCAGTCTCATTACTATCGACCTCCTCAGCACGCAATTGACTGATAACATTGTTGATTGTTGTGTTTTGTAATGGGAATCTCATGACTTCTGAGCCAGTACCACGATAGTAGTAATCCTCTTCAACATATTTCATGAGAGCGACAAAGAATCTATGATCAGAAATAAAATCACTAGGTTGTTTTGTGCTTGAAATAGCATGAGCAATTTCACTAGCAGCGGACTCGATAAGTTCATTTAAAACATCATCATCAAAGTCCTGGTCAATCTTGCAGTAAAGTTTTAGTGTTTTAAATTGCTGGTCGGTTAAAAGTTTGGTATTTTCTTCCATTAACTAACCTCCTATTCGGTGGCTGTTACTGTAACTTCACAAGTTGCCGTCTTACTACCGTCTTCTGTTGTTACTGTTATAGTTGTTGTACCAGCAGAAACAGCAGTTACCTTACCAGCTTTTGGTGTCACTGTAGCAACCTTAGAATCGGACGTACTAAATGAATAATTCAAATTATCCGCATCAGATGGCTCAATGCTTGGCTTTAAAGTGGCTATATCACCTACTTTTAAAACTAGTTTTGAATTATCCAATGTCACGCCCGTTACGCTTTTGGGGCTTCACCTTGTGTTAAGAAGTAACCAGCGTTTTCATCAGCTTTTACAGCACAGAAACGTGTAACTGCTTGTAGATATTGACCGTAAATATCGTTGTCTACCCAACGTACTTGAATATCCAATCTGTCAGCCATAACAACGGCACGTTGCAAATCACCAATCCAAGCGTGAGCTTCTCCAGCTAGACCCAAGGCAGTATCTTCAACTACAATCACAGGAACACCTAGCAATGTGACTGGTGAACCGTCAGCGATTGGTTGATGTAGTAAATATTGGCCATTCTTGTCCTTTAGAGTGTCTAGATAGTTATAGAAGCTTTGTGATGCAACAATTGACTTATTATAAGCAGGATCAAGGTCAACGTTGAGAATATGTTTAATATCGTCTACAGACTCGCCGGTCACTGTTTTTGCTGTGAATGATTTAAGAATTGTTGAAATAGCAACATTAGTTGTATTGATCTTTTGTTCTAGAGCGTTTCTAGATACCAATCCAGTTAAATCAATAGCTGAATCTTGAATAGCTTCATTTGAAATTGGAATAGCACCACGATACGTATTAATCTTCCATGAAATCTTTTCAAAGTCAGGCTTTGCTAGTTCAGGATTCTTTGCCAATTCTTCAACAGTATTTAGTGTTGCTGTTGCACGTTTCAAAATTGGATATTCACCACTTGCTGTTGTAGCTGCAAAGTGTTGAACCAATTGAGATAAGTCGGTTGCTGTTTTAACTTCATTTTCAGGACTATAAACAATTGATTCTGGAATTGTTACACCAACATTAGGACTTGTGATACCATCACGGGTTTCGCCCTTAGAATGCAAGAAGTTATTCAATGAACGCTTTTCTTCATCTTCTGCACTAAGTTTTCTACCTTCTGGTTCTTTGTGGTTGTCGGGAGTCTTGGCAGTGGCTTCGTAGTTTCTAAGCTTTTCTTTGTCAGCTTTGATTTGGTCGTCCATTTTACGAATTTCGCTTGCAGCCTTATTAGCGGAAGCAATTTCTTCGTCTGTAGATTCCTTATTTTCAAGAATTGAGCGAGTTTCTTCTGCTTTCTTGCCTCTTGTTTCTTCTTGATCCGCAATTTTATTGCGTAATTCTTTAATAATTTCTGTTAGCATTAACTAATCTCCTTAATTTTTGTATTAAAAAAGGTCACTGAACTTAATCGGTGGCCTATTTCAAATAATTCATATTCATTTGTCTTAAAGCTTCTTGTCGTTTAAGCTCTCTGGCTTTGATTAACGGTTCTTTTTTTAGCTTATTGACTACTTCCATTGACCGTTTATCTACGGACACATTTGTGTCTGCATAAGCAGGTGTGGTAACAATTGAAACATCGTACAATTTATCGATTGAGAGAATTGTTCTTTCATACTCCACACCATCAATATCTGACTCATGCCATTCGCTACCACTACCATCGTCTGGCAACGAGAATGCGAAAGAACATTGAGATAAGATTCCCATTCTGACTTCTTCTAACACGTCGTTTGCGGTTGTAGTATTTGGTAAATCAATTTTGAATCTCAATCCGGTATCGTCCTTAGTCAAAGTCAAATTGACACCTGAACGGCCTAATAATCTGGATTGATCGTGGTTAAAAGTGGCTACTACATTTCTCATATCGGTATTATCAAGGCATCGTTTATCTAATGTTTCGATAAAATAGTTGTCAGCTAAAGGTTGTGAATGCGTATCAAATTTAAGTGCATAACCTTCAACTGTTCGTGAATTTTCTTCGTCACTTCTGACCTCCACTTTGGTTTGTGTTGTTCTTAGTTCCATTAACATCACCTCCTTTCGGTTGAGCCTTATTATTCTTTTGATATTCATCTTTCAAGCCCAAAGAAACTGTGTTTAATGTTGATTGATATTCATTCATTTCAGAAGTTTTATCATCAGCTTTTTTACCTAATTCGGCTCTAACTTCATTAGGCGTTAAGACATTATGTTCGACCATCGCCATCAGTTCAGTGACTGGTCTTGCTGTTTGTTTACGAGTATCAAATTCGAAATGGTACTTGTGACGTTCTTTATCAGTCAGTAATTTCATTTCAAATTCACTAACGATTGGCTCAAAGTAAAACGGCAAGTCATTACTGATATATCCAGCCGCTAACTGATTCACCGATTGGTTAGGAGAATTAATTGCCAATTTATAGGCTGGTATTCTCATTGCTTTAGCAATCTGTGATGTGGACCAATTGTTGGAATTAATTAAATTCAGAACGCTTGTATCTACTTCTAATGGTTGATAGTCCATTGTCGAATCAGTAACGATAGGACCGTTTGAATCGCCTTCTTGAGCATATTCAAAATCAGCTCTAATCTTTCTACGTGCTTCTTTGCTGAGCTTAGCTCCATTAACCTTTAAAATTGAGCCTTTAAGACCTGACTTAAAGAATCGTCCTAGCGTATCAACACCAGACTTTTGTAAATTGATTTCGTCTCCAAGCGATAAAAGCGGCGACCTACCAACAATCCCGTCGGAACTAAAGAATTTAAAATGGATAACATCTTCTGGTTCTAAATCAAACGGCTTTCTGTCATCTTCCGGGTAAAACGTATAGTAATATTCGCGCTTTACACCTGGTCTATCTCGATAGTTAATCGCCACTTGTGAAGGTGGGAAAAATTCTAATTCTATTGCTTTGCCAGTATTCTTGCCGTATGTCGTAGGGTTGCGAATAATTCGTGTGTACGAATTACCGGTTAAAATCGCATTAACCATCATGGCAAATTTCCAGAAGTATGCGGAACTATCATCATTAGATTTCTTATTTAATAGGTAGGTAACGGTATTCTCGTCCACAATTGAATCATCACTATCTCTAATTTGTAGGATAGGAAATCTTGCAACATCGCCAGCTACAATTGAGACAGCGGTCAATACATCTGAATTATTCAAAGCACCGATTCCCATAAAATTTCGATTGCTTGGCAAAATACCGTTATTCAAATAGTCCATAGCCCAATCATTGCTAGAATCATTTAAACTTCTAAAAAAGCTCATCTATTCACCTCCCTTCTAGTCAGACTTCATTATTAGAAGTGCTAGGACAATCAATGAAACGCCTGTCACAATCAATCCAATTGGTAAATTAATAAAATACCAACCGGTTGAAAATACAAAAAAACCGCAAATTAATAAAATTTGTGGCAAGTTCAAAGCTATCCATTTAAATATATTTTTCATTTTCATCTCCTAAAATCCAAAATCATTGCTCATAACATAATCATCAGTTAAGTAATTATCTATATTTTCAGTGAAGCAGATTGCATAAGGATTGAGAGCCGCATCAATCGGATCAATCTTATTTGAATATTTATTCTTGTCAATACGAACACCGTTGTTATCAGTCATTACCACAGCATTAGTAGCAGCAGTAGTAAGAATTGCATTCTTAGAATGCTTAATCTTGCCAGAAATAATATCATCTCTAAATTGTTTAGTTGGTGCTGATAATGTCATAGTCCCTTGTCTAATTGAAACTTGTTCCCATTCTGGATGATTTTTTTCAATTTTTGCCATCAACGGTCCATATTGGTAAGGGTCGAAGTAAATACCCTGGACATCTAAATCATTTCTAGCTATGAAATTCTCTAGCCATTCGTAAACTCTATCCTGGTCAATTACTCCTGACTCAAGCTTAGTAATCTCACAATATCCAAGTTCTTCAAACTTTCGATAGTCCATTCTATCTCGTTTGATTTTGGCATCTAATCCATATTTAGTTCCAACAAAATCGTAATTATCCAAGTACCAAACGCCATCAATTGGAACCAGCCAATCAACTGCAAATAAATCAGAACTCTTACCAACGTCAATGCCAATCCAGGCACTTTTACCTGTTATGTCTGGCATATCTACCTCAGCATTCTTCCACGCTTCAATATCGATAAATGAATTTTCTTCCGCTTGACGCCACATATTAAAATTCTTAACTAATACGGCGTTCTTCTCGCCTGTTTGTTTAGCAACTTCCCAACGCTTAGCCAGATACTTATTTAATTTCTTTCGCAATCCTTTAACCTCAAGTAATGGATTAGATTTAATCCACATGTCTGGATTCTCAATTTCTTCAATCGATTCTTGTTCAGCAATAAAGGCAAAATACTGATCATCAACAATTTTATTTTCAAGAATCTCTTTAGCTCGTGGATATTCAACAGTGAACATGGGTGCATTCATATTAAAATTGGCTGTTGAAATAATAACGATTAAAGGATTATCAAGTTGACCTTGACCAGATTCGAGTAGTTCCATCATTTCATTTGTCTTGCTTGCTCCGTATTCATCCAGGACTCCAAGTTGTGGTTCAAATCCATCAATTGCTCCAGTATCACGAGAGAGAGGACGAACGTATGAATCGTCATCCAAGTTAATAAGTAACTCGCGAATTCTCTTAGTGGACTTCTTAACATCCGGATATCTAGCACGCAACTGATCTAATTGTTTTCTTGCCATTTCAAACGCAATCTTAGCTTGTTCCTTGTCATTAGCGGTACAAAATATCTGTCTGGAACGTTCTGGATTCTTACCAAATAGAAATTCATACAGGATAATCCCAGCAATTAATAGGGTTTTACCCTGTTTTCTTGCCATTGAAACAAACACCTTGTGATAGCGACGTAATCCATGATTATCTTTTCTAACCCAGCCATATATGTTTTCAATAATAAATTTCTGGAAACCGGCTAATTTATGAGTGCCACCTTTAGGGTCTGGCAACATCTCGATAAACTTAACCGCTTTATTACCAAGTTCTTGGTCAAACTCATATGGAAAGTCAGGGTCTTTAGTACGTTTCAAGTCATTTTCGTGACGTTTTACGGCGTTTAGCGTGGCCTTGCAAGTGACATATTCACCGCTTAAAACTTTATTAATATAGTTTTGTATGCTATCACCTCCTAAAATCCTAATTTGTCGGCAAGCGATTTAGGCTTGTCTTCCTTTTTTGGAACATTCATACGCATACGTGAATCTACAGTGAGACCAATTTCACTAGCAGCTGAACGAACGTTTTTTGAAACTTTATCTAGAGTCCCCAAAATTTTCATTCGGTCGTCAATATCATTCACAGCTTCAAGACGTTTACTTAGATCTACAAATTGAGAATACCAAAAACAATATTGTTCAACCATTGCCCTATCGACTGCTCTTACAGGCAAGTTTTTAAGGTCTGGTATAATTCGTTTCCACTCCGCTTTTGCAACTCCAGAGAGCCGATTAGGAGGTGAATTTTGGAGTAACTTGTAACCATCACTCGCTAATATTTCAGCATTGAATTTAGCTTCTTGCTGCTGCTTAGTTAAGTTAGCTTCAGACTGTTCCAAAACCTTATATTTACGACCTTTGCCCGCCATTACACCACCTCCAATCTCAATCGCCACTTTTGTATGTTATTTCTTATAATATTGGGTACTATTCTCCACTTTGGGCCTTTTAATTAATAGAATTTGGGACGCAAAAAAGATGACGTGCGTTCAAGAAGCAGGGGGAATGTACGCCCCCGTTGACTTTGAGGGGGGTATGTCCAGAAATTTAAGATACCCACATTGGATATAAATCACACGTCGTTCAATTGTTTTTGCAAAATATATTTAAATCAAAAAAATAAAACTAAATTCAATTCATTATTAATTAATGAAAAGAAAATAATTTTATTTAATTTTGTTTTATTAATTTAACTTTCAAATCTAAATCATCAATCAATCTATCAACTTCGTTCATCAAGTTGTATGAGTTAGTAGTATCTCTGTGTTGCTTGTGAAGTCTGTTGATACATTCTTCTTTACTTGTATCTAACATCAACCAATCAACATCATAAGATGCTAAGAGAGTTGTCAACCTATCGTCTGGTTTAGTCATGATCAGCCAAACATTCTCAAATGTCTTTTCCGATTTAATCTTTCGAAGAATCATTTCATAAATCATTTGAACATAGTCATTAACATCAATGTTGTGTTTATGAATAGCTTTGTCATTAGCTTCAATGTCATTCGTTCTTAATACGTTTAGCATTGAACCATCTAAAGATGAACTAATTAAATCATAATCATAAACCAAATCATGTGATGTCATATGTCTAGCTACATAGGTTGACTTGCCACTAGCTGGATAGCCTATCACTACATGTATTTGCATAGCTCGTTCACGTCCTTTGTGTTTCTTTATCCATTCACGTTTAGTCTTTAAGTTGTGACATCTTTGGCACAATGTCTCTAAGTTATCTATGTTAAGTCTGTCTTCCCAATCATCTTCACTTGGAATAATGTGATCAACTATGTTTCCTTCTAGCCCACATCTAACGCATGTAGAGTAGTCACGTAGCAGGACTTGTTCACGTGTATGTCTCCATGCTGTGGTCTTGTAAAAGGATACATACTCTTTGTTCTCACGGTTCCTCTTTTGATTGTATGCCTTGTCTGTTTCAGTTCTGGTCTGGTAATCAATAGGAACTAACTGCCTTCTTCCATTGATAACCATTAGCTTCTTTGGCTTAGCCATTAGTAATCAGCGTCACAATCCAAGCTATAAATATAAATAAGATGAGCGCAAGAATTGGACTCCAGATAGGCAAGAACACTAACCACCATGACCAGGATAGGAAACCAAGAATCTTGGCCACGACAAAGATGAGAGTGAGAATGGATAGAAACCCTAAGCCTGTTTTAGTTGTATTGCTATCGTTGTTATTCATTACTTATCCTCCAAAATAAAAAGCAGATAGATATTATCTATAAGCTAATAATAAAGTGTGGATAGGAATCCAACCTATCGACGTGCACGCCATTTGCATTCACACTAATTTGGAAAGTCCCACGAGCCGTTACCTCGCACCTTTCTATAACTTTCCACACCGCCCACGATTATAGCGTGTCCAGGGTTCGAACCTGAACGCAAGAGATATGATCTCTTAGCTTCCCAGCCATTCACGCTACCAGAGTGAGGGAGACAACCTCACTTCGATTAGTATTAAACTTTTATTTCATACACTGTGGAAATACTTCCACATATAGCTAGGCATGGAATCGAACCATGCACCATCATCTGTATTTAGTGTTACCCTTTGCACCACTAGCCACCGTTGTTGTATTGGCAAATTAAAAGAATTAAAAGCTCTTTCTTTTAAATTATTTATTTTTTGATTGCTTTCCAGCAATCAATGCTTCGAATAGGAGTTGAACCTATTACCTGCGGCCGAATACCACTGCTCTACCCGTTGAGCTATCGAAACGTAATGACTGACGTTATCATGATCAGTCATTAATTAAATCTTATGAGGATTTGTATGAAAAATCTATGTGTGGAGTGTTGTAACTCCACAATGCAAGAATCTGGAATCGAACCAGAAGTTAATCTAAGCGTTGTATCCATATAATTTTGGAAGGAATTATTTTGGTATTAATAATATTGTTTGGTCTTCATTAACTTGCTACCATAGCATTCTTACAAAATGCAGAGGGTTTCCACACCACTCTGTAATATTTTTTAATGTAGCTGTTGGTTCTTTTCGTCAGTTAATAAACCTTTATAGGAATCGGTGGTTTTATCAACTTCTTTTAGAATTTCTAATTGCATATCTCTATTGGTCCTACTCCAATTGGTTGGTAAGAACCCACCATTTTTTCTTCGGGTTTCTTGCCTTTTCTTATAAAGCATTTTTATTGCAGGAACCAACTTCTGTATGTCTTTTTCCATCATATTGGTAGGAATCCTAATAACCTCCCAGCCAGTATCTTCTTTGTTTAATTCATTCATAATCGCTATTTCTCTTGCTGAATCTTTAACAATCTGGAACTTATGCAGTCCACCGTCAATTTCCAATGCTACTTTTAATTCTGGCAATAAAAAATCAACTTTATAATTTAATATTGGATATTGAACCTTTGTGTGTATTCTTTTTCTTATAAGCTCCATTGCCGCCATCATTTCTTGCGATGATTGAAATTTTTTATAATCACTCATTGCCTTGTCGTAAACAATTTGTGCTTCTTCGAAATACATATTAATGTTATATTTCTTTTTAATGCTTCTGAGTGCCTTGTTCCAAAAAGTTTCCATCCGATTTCGATTGTATTCATCGTAAAGATCATTCTCATATTTCTTACATGGCTCTAAACATTTTCGATGCACCAAAAATCCGTGATAGTCAGTGCCTTCGGATAAAGCGTTTTTGACTTCTTTTTTACAATACCAACAATAATTCGTGCTCATGATTTATATCCACCTTTGGATTTCATAGCTTTGCTATAATACTATTCTATTTTTTTTTTGATGGTAAAAAGTGCCAATATCGTGCCAATTATGGTTCATAAATATCTAACTCACTAGCTAGTCTTCTTAAAAAAGCTCCTTTCATTCTTTTAATAGTGCGAATTGAACAATTTACCACATGATTTAATGATAATCCTTCAGTAGTATATTTTGGATATCTTCTAAAATATAGCTCTTTAATAATTATTTGTGTATCAGTATCAGATTCAAAGAAACACTTTTCAACGGCACTCTTCTCACGCTCAAGCATGTTCAAACGTCTATCAGCGTCAATGGTAACCATTAATGTTTCTTGTGGCCGTGATACAATACTTGACTTACCACCGCCCACATTCTCATCAACTTCACGGTGTGGAATCATTAATTCCTGTTTACGGTCTTTGATATATTTTTCGAGGTCTGGATAATCTTTTAGGATTGCCTCTATTCTAATGCGGATGTCTGATCTAATAGTGTTCACTCTCCCCTATCCATAGTAAATAACACATTTTTCTGGATCATACTTCATGAATAAAATATTGTTTAAACTAAAAATGAAATTTCTTTTATTTGCTTCAACCTCAATCATTCCAGCGCTTCTATAAAAAGTTATACGAGGATCATCAGGTTTGCGAAATACCAACGTTAAATCTTTAAATTCAACTTGAAATACTACTCTTTTTGCTTCATCATTAATGCTTGGCTTATCTTCAAATGATGATTTTGGAAAATCTTCTGTATGTTCGCTAAACTGCATTTTATATCCCCTCACTTAATAATGATTTAATTAGTCTTCTACCCTTTCTAGCATTGATTCATATGCTGGGTTAATTTCTAACCATTCATCTTTAGTCTTTATATCTGGTATCTCTTTTTCAAGTTGCCCCCAACCCAATCTCTACTCTGTCACATTGTAGTAAATATACTGGTCTGTTGCTTTATCATGGACAACATACTTTTCCTCCGGAAAAATAGCAGTTCCCATTACCACATTATTAATATCTGTCATAAAATCAAATTCGTCTGCTGGTCTCGTTGCAAAATATTTTTCCCGCAAGTTTCTGCATAGGTCGTCACCAATTGTTACTAGGACTATTTGACGTATTGCATCCATTGGACTATCGTAATGTCTTCTGAGTTCCTTAAGTTCCTTTAATTCGTCTGCTGTGTAATCTAGCTTTAATTTATATTTTTTCATTTCTCTACCTCATAAATAACCGTTGTAATAATTGATGGTTTAAATGTTTTGTAAATGTTAGTTACATAATTAGTTTCACTATTATACGTAAAGCCTTGCATGATTTGGTTTCTAACATTTAGGACTTTATGATTCTTCATGAATTCATTAATTTGTTTATCATTATTTTCTTCTACATAAGTAATAAACGTTTTGACCTGCTTCATTCTTCCACCTCATAACCGTACAAAATAGCTTCTAAACATTTTCTATATCTGTTCTCATCAACTAAATTCATGCCAAGAACTCTGTTGTATTTGCCACTATGCACCCAATCAAATAATGTTTTTTCTGGTCCAAAATTATTGTATTTTCCATCAATCGTCGAATTAAAAGAAGTAACAATTCCTTGAATGTCTGATGATTCCGCTGTTATGTCTTTGTACCAATCATCGAACACTTTTGGCATGGTTATTTTTTCGTTTAACTCATATTCAATTTCCTCTAATATGTAGTGTTTAGCATAGCCTGTATCAGTGTCTGGTACGCTTGCTAATTCTTGAGTTAGTTCAATAATTCTTGATTTATCCATGATTAGCCCTCCACATTAGTCATCAATTAAGCACCTCCGTCGGTGTGAAATTATCAGTCGTTAAATTAGTATCAAGCAAATAATCGTTTAACTCTGATTTAGTACATTTTTTAGCAGTTCCATGAGTTGCTACATCAATAAGCAGCAATTCGATATCGAGTGTAATTCCAAAATACAAATCACGTTTGTTAAATCCTTTTAATTCATTAAATTTCCAATAGTATTCAGGCTCTTCAATCTCATAGTTATCGTTATAGATGTCTACGATGATGGGAATTAAGTGGTTAGATGAGTTAAGTTTTAAATCTTCGTTTAAGTCTTTTAAAATATCACCAATAGAGCCCTCATATCTCAAATCATAAATGTCAAAAAGTATGAACGCTAATGAACGTGTAGCTTCGTCTTGACCTTTCATTTCTTTTACCCAATCTACTAAATCCTTATATCTACGGCTTAAGTGTCTTTTACTCATGTTAATTTTCTCCTCTATATGTCATGACGTATATTTGTGATGCGGTGTAGTTTTGTGTTGCTATTCAATTAATTTAAAAATTTTATTCGCCCGATTTTTGAATAAATCTCTTTACTTGTCATGATTATCTCATCTAACTTTCACTAATCTATAGGTATGCTTATGCTCATATTTCTTATAGCTGCTTAGCATACATCCGCGAATTGAACTGGGGCTTTTGCCTAGTTTCATAGCTATCTGGTTGATTGTTCCCTTGGCAATTAGCTTGTTATCGCAATAATATTCGTAATTGTGAAGATGTTTCCGGCTGATATACCACTTGCTATCATCTAAATATCCATCTGTACATAATGCACTAAAATAATCTTTGTTATAACCAACTTGATCCGCAATTTTGTATTTAGGTAAGTTGGTATTATCGAGTAGTTGTTGTGCTTTACGTAGCTTTTGCTCCCTGCGTGGTTGTTGTCCCCTATATAGATACTCCTTCTTGGGATGCCCAACTGGATCAGAGAAACGTTTTTGTAAGGCTTTCAAACGAGGATCATTAGCAGCTTCTTTACATGCAACAGTGCCGTAATCTCGTTCGATTGCTTGAACCATTTTAATCACTGAATTAGTCATTTTTTTACCTCCCTACCGATTTCCACTTTGTGTCATCTAAAATCCCCATCTTAATCTCGCGTATTAACTTTCCTGGGCTAATTTCAAACATCTCACAAATTTTTTTCTTCTGCATTTGTTTATCCAACAATTTTTGGATTCTTAGAATATCAGTTTCTGACAAATTTCTCTTTTGTTTATCGGGATGATTTATATACCATTCATGTATTTTTTTTAATCTAGTGTCATTTTCGGGCCAAAGTGTATAGTCTGTTCCATAATCATTTTCAATTGCTTGAACCATCTTCAATATTGAATCAGTCATTTTTTATTTCCTCCACAATCATTATGATTTGAAACCATATCCAACCAACTCCTCATCAATTATTTTTAATGCGTCTTCTGGACTTCGTGCTATGCCGTGGATGATATGATCAGTCATCAGTTGATTATGAAATTGTATTTGGTCTGGTCTAGGTCTTCCGGTTGGTGTCTTAACTTCGATATAAAACATTTTCCCGTTAGAGATTTTGTATCCATGTAGGTCTGGGTACCCTGGTGGTAATCCAGTATCAAACCATCTGCCATTAATTGTTTTAACCTTCCCAACATTTCCACGAAAGATTCTGCAGTGATCTTTAGAAACTGCAATTCTAATTAAACTTTGAATATCTTGTTCTCTGATAAAAATACCTTCTTTTTTTACGTCACTTACGTCACTATTGGCTTAACCGTTGGTATCATTGACTTACAGAGCTTTTAAATAATAAAAAGTGACGTAAGTGACCCATATACTAACTCTTATATATATATATATAAAATATATATTTTTTATATTTATAAACAATAAGAGTCTTATGTCACTACGTCACTTTTTAAGTTATAAACGCTGTTATATCAACGCTTATGACAGTAACTTAAAAGTGACGTAAGAAATTATTGCTCCATTACAGAAATCGAAAATGCTTTATTTTGAGATTTTATTGAAATCCCTTTATAAACGATCTCTCCGTTTGATTTCATTTTGTCAAAACGTTGTGATAATTCTCTGCTCAACTTTCTTTTTGACATGTTATAACCATAAATGTCTTCCCAAGCTATAAAAGCTGCTGAAATATCTTTGAATGTATCTTTTTGATTATCGCCAAGATCACAGCAATCTTCTAAGAAATTTCCGATAACATCCATTTCCTTTCGATAGCTCTTATTAGATGCTTTAACTATTTGTGGAATATCATTTTTTAATCCCTCCTGCTGCCACATTAATGCTCCGTCAACAGCCCAATTTAAGATTCCAGGAGCTTCACGAAGTAATTTATCCTTTAAATTCAAATCTTTCTTGCTGTCAGGGATTTGAACTAAGAATGGTATAAATACAAGTCTTCTCCAAATACCATCGTCAGTCCCCCTAACAATTGGCTTGTGGTTAGTAGACATCCAGATAACGCCGGTAGGCATAAATGTAAACGATTCGCCATACATCTCACGTGCAGTTATTTTCTCGTTACCTGTTAATCGCTTAACAATTCCTTCAGATAATCGTGTTCCTTCATCGGGCTCAGAAGTTATGATCATTCGTGCACCCTTCATTTTTGCAATTTCAGGAGTTGGTCCATTTGAGTTTCCGGAAAACTTACTTACCATTAAAACTTCAGGGGAAATTGTTTCTGAATATGTTCCTAAAACTTGTGATAATGTTTCTACAAATACCGATTTACCATTTGAACCATTTTTTAATTTGTCACCATGAAGAAAAAACATACATTGTTCATCGGTAGTCCCAGTTAATGTATAGCCAACACACTTTTGAATATATCTAATTAATTCTTTATTGCCGTCAAAAATTTGGTTTAAAAATTCATTCCACTTTGGTGCGTCGTGAGTATCTGAATATTCAGCATTAGTAATTCTTGTAAATTTGCAATCCGGTTTAGTTTCATTCAATTCTCCCGTGGACAGGTCAACGAAACCAGATGGAGTATTTAACACATTTGTTTTTGTGTCATACTTAGTTAAATCGTCTGAAATTAATGGCTTTATTTCTTTGATCATTCCATCTTTTCCAGCATGATTTCGGCTTCTTTTTATAAACTTCCCACGAGCCTTTTTTGCTTCCTCATCGTCTCCATCTTCAGGAACGAATACAGGCTCGTTCTTTAAATTATCTACAACACGATTTACAAGTTTACTGACCATCATTGTTTTGTCATATGTCCAAACATGACCGTCAAAATATAGAAACTTCTTTCTCTTATCATCATATTTGACTAGCTTTCCATAGCTATCCATGAAACGCTCTGAGTTTCCAGTATCATCATAAGAATAGAATTTCTTCTGTTTCTTATCGTCAGAATTATTATCTTCAACATATATTTGAAAATCATTATCATCTTTAGGTACGAATGTTTCTGAAACTTCCGCTATGGCCTTATTGAGGAGTCCGACACCATAATTTACTTTCCCATGTTTCTCGTCATATTTATCTCGCATGAGTCCAGATGAACGAAATATTTCATCCATCTTGTTAAAATCTTTGGCTGTCCAGAATGCTAGATCATTAGCAAAGGCCATATCTGCCTCTGATTGCGACGTATAGAGTCCTTCCCACTTGCCATTCAACAGTTTTTTAAAACGTTCTCCAGCTTTAGAATTAATAGCTTCACGGATAATTTCCTGCGTGGATAGATCATTGATACCGAAGCTTTTGTTTTCTTTTACAGGAATTTGAACAATTTTTTGATTATCAATGTAAGTTTTGTAAAGATGTGTTAAATCGGCATCTGCAACCTGCTTATTGTTTCCAAAGAAATTGCCTGTTAATGCAAAGAATCTACCAGATTCATACATTTCAACGTTGTCTTTACGCCTTCTGTCGCCAGGAATGCTACCCTTGACAATAATGTGTAGTCCTTCTCCAGATACCGATATTTCTGTATAGCTCTGTGTGTGTGAGATAAAGTCATAAACAATGTTATCTGTTACATCACCGTCTAAATATCTTTGTATGTCGCCTTTAACATGATCTACATCAACACCTACATATCCATTTGCAAAATAGAAAGCTAATCCGTCGAACCCAAGCCTTTCTTTTGCTTCAAGTGCATCTTCAAAATTTGACCAAGTATTTGGATCATTGCTACGTCCTGAAGTTCCATCAATAGAAAATGGAATCTTGGTATATTTATTTCTTTCTTCTTTCCAAACAAGTTTGAATAGTCCCCATTGTTTTAAGAGCCGAAGCTCTTTTGGAATATTTGCATAATTCATTATTTTTTCTCCTTATCCGTTCTTATAGTTCCTTTATTACTCACTTCATAAATTACTTCGTATTCTGGTATTGGCTTGAATACTTCCGTTAGTCTCCTCCTTAATTAGAAAGGCAAATCTGAATCACTAATATCCATTGGTTTACCGTTGTCAGCAAACGGGTCTTTGTCCTTATTTTCTGATTTAAATTTATGTTGAACATTAGGAAAATCAGTTGGCATCCATGCTTTTACATTTAAGTTTTCGTATGTTTTTCCTTGATATTCGGATTTCTCATTTTTAACAGTGATCTTTACTGGTCGCTTCCAAAAATCATCCATCAATTCCTTAAAACTTTGATATTTCTTACCGTTTTCCATATTTGAAGCTTTGGCGATTTGGTTGATCCATCTCATTGGATATGTGTCTGTTTTCTTACTCTTAAATACTCGTTGCCATACATGAAAATTTTGAAATTTCTGTTCAATATCATTGCGGATAACCATATTAAAGTTCATGAATTGTGCTCCACTATTAGTGGCATCTTCTCCCACGCTTGAAATTAATGCTTCGTACGTACCATCCTCAATTTTTCGGTTTCCTTCGCTTACATCTGAAAAATCTAGTTTAATTTCTGCCATTACTTTTACCTAAAAACGGATTGTTATTCCGTCCCCTTCGTTTTTAAAATTATGTTTTCTAAATGCTGTTCTGTACGATATTTGAATGCTATTCATAGGTACTTTTGAAACATCAGATAATTTTTCTAATTCCTTCATTGGTATCTTTCCATGCAACTGGTCCATACGAATATGGAGTGTTCTTTGCAATGGATATTTAATTTTTCTAGTTCCTAAATCTTTTTGTGATTTAAGTATTTTATAAATATTAGATATGGATTTCGATTTGTACGGATTCCGACTAGCAAATTTCATTTGCTCGACCTGTTTCTTATTAATATCTACAAGTTCTGCTGAAGTATCAATTTCCTTTTCTTTAGGGGCACCTCTTACATTTAGCAATGCTAATTTTCCACAGAATGGACACTTTCTTCTAGCTGAGCCATTTTCATCTACTACTTTTATCCATTCCTTTGTTTCAAACGTTGCAAAACAAAACTCGCAAACACTTATTTTTACTTCACTCTGATTTTTCCAATCATCAAGTGACCATTCTCTAGGCTGGTCTGGCAATCCAAATCTTGTATAATTAGCAACGTGATCAATAATCGTAGCTTTCTTATTTGACTTGTATCTCATGCAACGCATTGATTGTTGGATGAATAGTGATAGCGATTCGGTGGGACGTAGCATTATTACTGTTTGACAATCTGGAACGTCCACACCTTCACCGTACAGCTCAGCATTGACTAGTATTTTTACCTTACCCGTCTTGAAGTCATTCATAGCCTGTTCTCGAAGTTTCTTAGGAGTTTTTCCGTCAACTTGTAAGGAACTATACCCAGCTTTATTGAACTCATCAGAAACCTTTTTACTTGATTCAACGTTGTGTGTATAGATGATAGTTTTAGTATTGCTAGCGACTCGTTTGTACGTTTTAATAACATCCCCATAGATAATATTTTTAGATGCACTATCCATAGATTTAGAACTAAAATCTCCAGTTGAATTTTTCTTCAATTTCTTATCATCAATTAGCTTGACTGAATAGTATTCATAAGGCGCCAAGAAATTATTATCAATTAACCAGTCAATCTGTGGACCTAGTATTAGATCATCAAATACTTTTGATAGTCCTTGTCCGGATAATCTAATAGGTGTAGCTGTGAATCCCACAACGTTAGCTTGCTTAAAATAATCAAATATTCGAGTATATGATTTAGCTAGTGCATGGTGGCATTCGTCAACAAGAATCAACTGCGGTTTGTCTAATTTTTCCAGTCTTCTCGTTACCGTTTGGACCATACCCACATAGCAGAGTTTCATATTCACTCCATACGCTTTGAACGTACTTTTAACTTGTTCAACAATTTCACGCCTGTGAACGATGAATAGAACGTTGTTTTGCTTGTCAGTTGCACCTTTGGCAATAGCCGCCATTGTTACCGTCTTACCTGAACCAGCTGGGGATTGAACTACTACATTGTGATTGCCTTGAACTAAGGAATTCTTTAAATCGTTGATCAGCTTGTTTTGATAGTTTCTAAGAATGAATGTCATTCGGCATCTGTGGGCTTAGTTCCCCACTTAAACAAGTCTTCAATAGCACAAGCTTTTCTATCATCTAATCGATTTTTGGCATAAATCCCATCGTTACCTTCTAGGATTACTCCACGCTTGCCAGTATCAGGATTGACCATCACACGACCAACTACATCGGTTAATCCCATGAATGTATCTCTAACTGAATCTCTCAGCTGTGGACTATATTGGTCGAATGTTTGCCCAGTCATGGAAGTGAAATCATTTTGAGTTTCCCAAGCGGTAACCAGAATATTAATAGGTAACTTGTAAAATGAATCGATTACACGAATGAAGAAATTTGTCCATCCTGAGTAATCTTGTAATTCGTTTCTAATGCCGCTTTTTGAGTTTCGACCTTGTTCGATGAACCAAGCTTTTTCCAAAGATGATACGTTATCCAAAATCAAGTTGTTGAATCCCGTTAATTCCTTAGGTAGTTCTGTTACTAATCTTGCTAGTTCTTTAGTTGGAATCGATTTATCAAATGTTTCTGCTTCGATATTATCTAAACCACCCAGGACTTTTTCAGAATTATCAAACGGGACAATGATTGATTTGCCTGTTAAATATTTAGCTGCTGATGTCTTACCTGTTCCGGGTTTTCCATAAATTGCGACTCGAAATTTATCCGTTTTAGAAACATCTTTCATTGAATGTAATGTCACTTATCTAAACCTTACCGATGACCCAGTTACTAGCTCAGCTCCCGGGACTTCGGTTCCTTTCTTCAATAATTCTTTGATTCTAGCCGTATCTGGAACGACATTAGTTTTAGTTAGATATGCTGGAATCTGACTCTCATCAGGAATCTTAAGAGCTGGCGGATTATTTTGAATATAAATAGTAAATTCAGGAGTTTTAATCTTTTCTGTTCCAGTCAATTCCATTGTGTTTTGCAAGCTTTGCTTTAAGTTCTTACGATTGTTAGCGATAGTCTTAGCACGTGCCGAAAATCGTTTAGCCTCTTCTTTAAGAGCTTTCTCGTCCTTCGCTAACTCTTTATCGACTTTTGCATATCCAACCGCCTTGTCTTTGATTGCATCTGTAATACTGTCCATCGTGTCGCTAAATAGTTGTGGGTCTGTTTCTTCTGCAAGCTCAGCTAACTGTAGATACTTGCCTGTTAGATCATATAAAGTTGCCATTAAACTCATTCCCCTCTCGTGGTATAATTACCTTATTAATTAATATAGTTATTAGCTAGTTTGTCGTTTGCCATAGCTGTGGTGAGCGACTTTTTTTGTTCGTTCATTTCGCCAGCTAATCTAAGAAATTCATGTACGTGCCAGTGAGTCGGTTCACGATTAACTAGAACCCTCATCTGTCCGAATTGAACAGCTATATCTACAAGTTTCTCTATTTCAGTCACTCTTTCACCTTCTCTCAAGCGTAGTAGTGTTCAAAAGCTTCTCTAACTACTGTTTCAGCTCTAGCCTTATCAATCATCAAGTCATCCCTATGATGTTTTAAACGCTCGATATGGTAGTGAAGCGACTCGTTATTAATTCCTTGTACACTTTCCACGTAGTGATCAGCTTCATATGATTCAATTTGTTCAGCTGTTCGTCCAATCTCTTCGCCAATTCGAACGAACTCATCTAAGGCATTCTCAATCGCTGTCACGTCTTTATTTATTGCCATTAGCTGCCTCCTGGAATGCTTTAATTAACTTGCTTTCAATATCATCATTCTCAGATTTATAACGGCTGTTCGTGACTTGCAGTCTTAAAATACAATTGCTGTATGCCTCCTCATCGTCTCGACTCTCAGCATTTGCCTGGAGTTGTCTTTGTTCATCGATTAAGGTTTCAGTGTATTCAATAGTTCTATTTATCTTTTTGTGTTCGGATAGTAATTCACTAAACTCTTTAGAATTCACGTGGTTCATCTCCCGTCAATTTGTCATCAATCATGACATCGTAAGGTTCACAATCGCCATTTGGATCATAATCGGCATCCGTTTTAATTTCTAAATTGTCCATTTAAATTTCTCCTACAAGTCGAAGTCAAAGCACTCTTTTATGAAATTTCTGACTCCGTGATATTTAGTTAGTAAGTATGTAATTGCCCACACTAATGCTGGCACCCATATAATTGCTGGTATTGATATGCTTCTCATAAAACTTTGCTCCCACGCTTGTTTTTTTATAAATCTTTAATGTAATCGTCTATTTCATTCGGATCATAAAGCTTGGTGCCACCTACTATGTGGAATGGAAGACCTGGTAAATTCTCACGAATCGTACTGTCAGCCATGCTTAAATAGTTCGGTAAGTCTTTAGTTCGTAGCCATTTACGCGTTACGGCTTGAGTTACCGATGTTTGCAGAATTTGAAACTGTCGGTCGCTTAGAACCATTTCAATTGGTTTTGTTTGCATGGCTAGACCTCCATAAGTTGTTCAATCATAGGATAAATATTGTGCTGCTTAAGAACTTCATATAGTCCTAAACGACCTTTTTGAGTCCACTTAGTGTTTAAAACAGCCTTTTCAGTTCCATCTTTTCGTTTAACCATCGTTGTATCTGAATGAGTCCAACCATTATGTTGATATTTAGAATAAAGCAACCATGTTTTACCTTGTTTATATTGAATTCCAAGTTCATGAAGTTTCTTGTTTAACGTTTGTCCACTCATTCCGTAATCTTTAGCAATGATAGTTATAGTTACTAATGATGGATTAGCGAGAACTTTGTCATAATAAGTAACTTTTGGTCTGTCCTCTGCTACTTGTTGTTCAGCAATCAATCTACCTTCACGCTCTGTCTTGAGCTGTGTGGCTAATTTGATTAAGTAATCAGGATCAGTTAACGTTTGCTCAATTGCGGAATCAGTTAAGTAAGCACCATGTTTTCTAATTGTTGGTAGAACTTCTGATGTTACCCAATCTTGAAACTTCTCAGCTGTTGGGTTGTTGGCTTTAATTGCCAACTTATAAAATTGGGGTTCAGTGATAAAATCTCCCTTCGACACTTGTGTCGAAAGATATTTACTGATACGCTTCCAAATTACATATTTTTTATTATTTTTATTTTCAAAGATTCCTAATCCAATGGCTGCTTTTTCAGCATCAAATTTAATGTCACCATTTTGATTAGTACGAACTGGCAATTTGATATCACCATTTGTAAATTCTTGTAAGTTGTTCATTTTTTATTTTTCCCTTCCTAAAACTTTTGATTCGCAATTATATTTTTCAATCAATGAATCCGTTCTTTATTGGGAACGTCCTTTGTAAAAAAAATCCCGAGCTCATCCCTTGAGAATCCAAGGATAGTGGCCATTTTAGCTAATTCATCAGCACCAATCGATACGAAACCATTTTCACGTTTTGCATAGGGTGTTCTTGTGCTCCAGCCCATGCGACTCGCCATTTGATCTTGTGTGATTCCTTTTGCAATTCGTTCTGCTTTTAATCTTCTCAAATTGATTGTCATTGTCAATCACCTCCGTTCTCTTTCGAGTACGATACTTACTATAAAGGGTATGTTCTCATTTGTCAACTTTTTTTACTAAATTAAATACATAAAGATGTTTTATTCCTATATATTGTATTCTTTTGGGAACGATGATATAATAGAAACCTGTTAAGGAAACATAGTATTTAAATAGTTTTAGGAGAAAATTATGAGAACTAACGATGAAATTATGAATATATTAGATGATTTAAAATCAAAACAAAATTTATCTATAAGTGAAATAGCACGCAGAACCGGTATGGCTAAATCAGCTGTTTCCAGATATTTTAATAGAACAAGAGAATTCCCTTTAAATCGCGTAAATGATTTTGCCAAAGCATTTCATATAGAACCTGATTATTTATTGAATATCGATAACTCTCAATCTCCTAAGCATAAAACTGTAATGATTCCTATACTAGGCGAAATTGCATGTGGAGATCCAATAACTGCAGAAGAAAATATAGAAGGATATTTGGAGGAGCCTGAGGACTCACTCCCAAGTGGTACCGTATTCTATCTAGTTGCTAAAGGTCATTCAATGGAACCTACCATCCCTAATGGCTCCAATGTCTTAATTAGAGAGCAACCAGAAGTTGAGGACGATGAAATAGCTGCAGTCCTAGTTAATAGTGACACTGAGGCAACTTTGAAAAGAGTAAAACACCAAGGCAATATGATTATGCTAATGCCTGATAATAAAGATTACAGTCCAATTATTATCACTTCAGATAATCCCGTAAGAATTTTAGGTAAGGCCATTCGCTATACTACTAACCTCTGATATACTGAACTCATTAAATATATATTTATGGAGGAAATTATATTATGGATAAAGAAAAGGTAAAAAAGCCACTATATAAAAAATGGTGGTTCTGGGTTGTACTTGGCGTGTTTATTATTGCAATTGCCTACCTAATGATACCTAAGGAACAGGCGACTTTAAGTATTGATACTAAAAATATCACCCAACAAGCCGACGGAAAGGCAAAGTTTAAATTTAGTACCAATGAGGGTAATAAATATAAAATCATTAGAATTTCTGATGGTGCCGTTTATGGACCTAAAGTAGCTGAAACTGGTTCCGTAGATATGACTCTTTATAATTCAGGTAAATTTAAAATAATCTCATATTTTAATAATCAGAAGATTTCTAAAAAGTTTACTATTCATCCTTATGCGGATAAAAAAGTATCTACTAAATCTGAATCCTCAAGCTCTAAACCAATGGATTTTGGTAAAGGCGATATGGTTGGAAATGGTGATATGGTCGCTGATGTGACTGTTAATTCTGTTCAAAAGGTTGATCCAAGCGATAGTATGGTCGTTGACGTTTCAAGTAATTACGAAGGTATGCAACAATATGTAATTGTTAATTATACTGTTAGTTCTGTTAAGGGAGACATTCCACTGGATGATTTTGATGGATCAGAATTATCTGTTGCAGATTCCAACGGAACAATTGGCACTCAATCATCTAACAGAGATAATGGTGTACCTGATACCCTTTCAGAGGGACAAAACGCTGATTTAAGAATTGGTGTTGGACTAAAACATTCAGGCAATGAAGTAACAGTTAAATTTAATGACTTGACTTGGAAGGGTCAAATTCAGTAATTAACACAAAAATAAATTAAGTCTCAAGTAGGCTTATTTATTTTTACCAAAATTAAGGAGGTGATGCCTGATTTACTCTCATAATTTGCACTCCCACGCTTGTAATGAGGAGTAATAATATGGCAACAATAACAAAATATACATTAAAAAATGGCAAGTCAATGTGGAGATGTATTTATCCTAGCAGCATTGATCCACTAACTAAAAGGGTTAAGAGAACAACTAAACGTGGCTTTAAAACTAAAGCCGAATGTCAAAAATTTCTTAACGCCAAATTATCAGAAATTGATAATCACGGATATTCTAGTAATGAAAATCTAAGGTATAAAGATGTTTATCAGTATTTTCTTGAGTCCTATAAGAATACTGTCAAGGAAAGTACGTTAAACCGTGTTGAGGGGCTTTTTAAGCACCACATCTTGCCTTCACTAGGAAGTTTCAAGATAAAAAAAATAACCACTCCCATGTGTCAGGAAGCGGTTAATAAGTGGTCTAATGAACTATCATCATTCAAAATGGTTAAATACTATGCGAATCTTGTATTTAAAGAAGCCATTAGATTAAAGATTATCTATGATAACCCTATGAGCTTAATTGTAATGCCAAAGAAAAAACAACAAGTGGTTAATAAACCAGCTAATTTTTGGACTAAGGAAGAAACAGCTATGTTCTTTGACCAACTATATAAAACTTATTCCGACCATAATCAAAAAGCCATAGCAATGTTCAGACTTTTATTTTTTTCCGGAATGAGAAAAGGTGAACTCTTAGCATTGCAGATCAACGATATTGATTTTGATAATAAAACTTTAACCATCAATAAAACTGTAAGTCGTGGAATAGATAATAAACCTATTATTTCTACACCTAAAACTAAAACGTCTGTTAGAACTATCGGTCTTGATAGTCAAACTTGTTCAGTTTTAAAAAAGTGGCTTAAAGAATTGAGAAAAGAAATGTTTGTCCTTGGTTATAATATTGATAGCTCAAACGATCAATTATTGTTCCCTAACACACACAACGAACTATTGAGCTTAACTAAAATCAATAAATGGTTACAGGTCATAATAAATACATACAATAAAAATCATGACGAAAAGTTAAAACGTATTAACATTCACGGAATCAGACATACAGCATGTTCCCTCATGCTTGAATCTGGTTCAAGTATCAAAGCTGTTCAACTTCAACTTGGACACTCCGATACATCCCAAATCATGAAAGTTTATTGGCACATATCTAATAAAACACAAATGAATACTGTTAACAACCTCGCAAAGTTTGTGAATTTTTAAAGTGTGTCACGGGTGTGTCACGGATATATTTTAACAGGCTGTAGCCCTTGTACCTATTGCTATTAAGGCATTTTGACCATTGAGGGTATCTTCCTCGTAGTTCGCTTTTTAGAGTTTCACTAGGTATCACGAGGCGCCAAAATCGTTGATAAATCAGTATTATTGATTTTAGTTTTATCATTGATTATCACGAATTTACAAAAAAGTTGAGCCAACGTGAGCCACGAAAAAAATACATTTAAGATTGCATGGCATTCGAACATCGATTGGATCGATGTTCTTTTTTTATCCAGTAATTCACCTCAATACAAAAAAACACCCCTAGAATCGTCTGAAAACAAACGATCCTAGGGGTATTTATATAATCAAGAATTCCTTACAAGCAATAACTATACGGGAAAGTTGAAACCGTAACCACTAGCAATTTGACATAAACGGATATTTAACTATTTATAGTTTTTATAATGCCATCATCAGCTTAGTATTCTACGGTTGCATTAGGGTTATCTGCTGTTAATTTTTGAATCTTACCATCAATCTTAAAATAATTATCAGCCAATTCCTTGAGCTTCTCAATGCCCTCATCAGCACGCTTAGCTTGAACAGCATTGATAGACTCGATAACCATGACGGCGTTCTTAGTATCTTCTGTCAACATTGTTCTTTGAGCTTCACGCCAATTTAAGCAACGACAAATTGCACCGGTGTTATCGTAATAAATAATTTCGCCTTCAAGAGCAGGTGAATCTTCTTCCGCTCCCAACGGCTTAAATGACTCTCCACCTTTAGCCATTCCTAAATGCAAGTCGCCATCCATCTTCTCTAAATCTTCACCACCACAAGGTGAAGCAAATTCCAAAGAAACACTATTATAGATGTCAACTAACGGATTGATAGGTGAAAATTCATTCCCCTTATCAACACGTTTCAACAAAGCCTCAATTGACGAACGAGCACCTTTTTTAGTCTTGAACTTACGCAATGCTTCACGCCATTCATCAATGACTGGGTTCAATCTAAAGGTCTCTTCCTGCAAAAACTTGCGTGATTCTTTTGAAGCTTCTTTCAATAATCCAGCAAAATATGGATCATCACTCTCGTCAACCGTATTATCGATCTGATTCAATGTTAAAATACTAATCTGTCCTTCAGGAAATAAATCCCAAAATTCTTTATCTACAATTACTTGTTTCTCCAAAACAAACCCTCCAATTATTTAATAATTCCTTTTATGACCAGTCTTCACATAATTCCAGTCTGATGCGACATTCGATTCAACCTTTAATAGTAATTTTCTCAATTGATCCTGTTCATCGAGAGTCAATCCTTCAAGGGCAACTGAATTAGAGTAATCATTCTCCCTAATAATAAATGGATAAATTTTCTTACCTCTTTCAGTTGGAAAGATCAACCTTATTTTTTTGTTGGTCTCATCACTTCGTCGCTCGATCATACCATTCTTTTCCAATTTTTGTACTGCCCGAGCAGCTGTTGTTTTATCCACTTTGATTAGATTTGCCAACCGCTCCAAGATTATTCCAGGATTTTCATATATTCTGACTAAGTATAAATACTGACCTCGAGTCAGATCAATCTCTTTGAATTCAATATTACTTATTGAATCTAACGCTCTCGCAATTACTCCGATCGGTCTCAAGATATCACTCAACAATCCACCTTCTATCTACCTTTGAAAATTAATAGATATATTCTAATGTAGTTCTGTTGCAATTGCAACAATTCATCGGAAATAATCTAATAAAAACTATTATTCCTGATAGAAGACACGATTGAAAATATCCAGACCGTAACTAGTCTGTCTAGGCTTGCCCAGTAGAATCTTATAATTACGTGACCCATCGTCCGATCTCTGTGCCCGCATATAAATAGGAACTATCCCCGAATTCAGTCTTAGATATTCAGAAAATTCATACTGATGCGTTACAGCAATAACGGTATTGCCACTATTAACTAGACCCGACATGATCTGTCCATTAATTATGGATCCTTCATGCTCATTAGTAGAAGAAAAAGATTCATTCATCAACATCAACGCTTGAGGCTTGATATTTTGAATCAATAAATCCATTCGCGACAACTCTTCATCAAGCTTCCCATGAGTAACTCTAGTGTCTTCCTCTCGCTTGAAATGCGTCATTATCGCAGTATAGGCTGGTGTTTCAAACGTACGGGCTGTGACAAATACTCCCGCCTGGCCGAATAATTGAGCCTGTCCTAGACTACGTAAACTAGTCGTCTTACCTCCTTGATTAGCTCCAGAAATGATCAACAATCGTAATTTAGAATCTGTGAAATCATTCGGCACTACATCGTTTTGATTCACTACCAATACCAAATTACGCAAGTCGCTGATATTTGTGGATACTGTAAATCGTAAATAACTCAAAGAAATACTATCTGGCAGGACCTGATAAAGATTAATAACTCCCAACAAAAACGATGTTTCTCTCCGTAGTTCTTCAAAAAAGTTGGACATTTCTGATTCTGAATTGATCAATGAAACGGCCAATGACGATTCAGCATGATTCTCGTTACGCTCCAATGCTTGACTGCTATTATCATCTCTATCTCCGATCGTAAAATCAGCGATGTCCTTCTGATAATGCGCGACTACATTAGTGAAGGCCTCGTGGAATTTACTCTCAGGTTTATGATAATCCAATTCGTGTATCTCACCCAGCATGTCATAGCTCAGTGATGCCGGATATGAATATTTGTCATGACTCAAAAGCGTTGATAAAATTTCTGCCATCGAACGTTCTCTTTCGGGAGTGAAAATAGCTTGTAGGCGCTGAAAGAATTGTGTGAAATTATCTGATAAATCAGGTTTTGCTAATTTCTTTAACTCATCTATCTTCTGCAGGTAAAGTTTGATGAGACGAGCCTTGCTATAAACTTGGTATGAAGGTGAACCCGTAACAAAACCCCAGCTCTCTTCCTTAGCCTCTCGATATACCTCATTAGCCAATTGATACAGTTCCTTGATCAGTCCTGGGTGATTTATCGCATCCCTAACTGCCGTCTGGCGGAATAACAATTCAGTTTCATCTTGAATAGGATCAAAGAGAACACTTAAAACCGTTTGACGAATGTATTCATCATCTTTTGACATTATTTTGATAATCGGGGCCAACTCTAAATCCTCATAGACCATTTTTTGAATCTTTGTCAGTTCTTGGATTTTTAAATTATTAGACGAAATCAATTGTACTCTCATGGTTATATCCTCCCTTCAATTTTCTGACAACTCAAATGATATTTTTGTAATAGCGTATCCGCATAGGCGTTGTTATTTAAAGCTTGCGGAATTATTTTGTAAGTTCGCTTAGTATCAGAATCGACTTGACTCATCATGGGAACGACTTGTGGATGCTTACCCAACTCCTCTACAAAAGTAATATAAATACCAGTGCAAGACTTATCCATCAGTCGACTCAGCACTTCATTACCTAATTTGATTGCATCTTTTTCAGCTGTAGATGAAAATAACTCGTTCATTATTACAAAGCTTCTTGTATCTGCCTCTTCTACGATTTGATGGATTCGTTCTACATCTGCCTCTAATAGACCAGTTAATTTCTCAGCTGATTCTTGACGTTCAAAGTGTGTCAGTAATTTGTTCTTTAGAAAAATTTGAGCTTTACTACCAGGAATCGGAACTCCTAACGAAGCTAAGTAATAGTCCAGCCCTATCATACGAGCATAGGTAGTCTTTCCACCTTGATTAGGTCCGGAAATGACTAGAAACCTGCTGCCAGCTGGTAAGCAGTAATCATTAGTTACGATCTGTTTGGCTTTTAATGCCAAATTAAAGTCAAAACTATTAGTAATTTTTTCATCACCGTGACTAATAAAATATGGCAAAACAAATTTTAACGGTTTTAAACTTTGTTCTATCTTAACGAAAGCTAAATAAAATTCTAATTCCTGTACGATTTGATCGACCAGTGCAACTCGATAATTAGAATAATCATGATAAAAGTTTGCTAGATTAGTGAATTGTTCTGGATAAACTTTTGGTAGTGACTGAATTATCGACGATTGGAGATTGCTGATACCAAACTCACCTTGTATCGATTCTAATTCCACTGGTGTTGTGATTTGGTCTTTATTTTCAAAAATAACATTGAAGATGTCATTAAAATGTTTTGTCATCGTTTCCCTAATCTCAGGATTGCTCTGTACTAAAACATGATGTCCTTGTATTTCTAAGCGATAATTAACTTTTTTTAAATCATCAGCGATAATTTTTAAATTTTGACGTAATTTTTTAGTATCGAGTTGGTCTTGATAATCGCTCAAATACTTCAATAATTTTTGCAGTGCTTGCGAATCCAGTTTTTGCTGTGTTAATTCTGACACTAATTTGTCTATTGCTTGTTGCTGATGATATATCAGCGAAAATAATTGTTCTTGTTTGTAGACTTTAGGATCCAAGCGTTCAATCTTGGCTCTGATTTTTTCTAGTGAAATCATCACTGTGGTGAATTTATCTATTGATTTTAAAATCTCTGGATTATTTAAATCCGTAAAGACAGCCTGTCGATATTCCAAATCTCCTAGATTAGTTAGCGGCTGGTAGCAGAAAGGTCGAATCTTAAAATGTGTGCTATCTTGAATTGATTTAATTAAATCTTCCAAATTCAAATCTTGAAATTGTGCCTGTGATTTTGATAATTCTTTAGGTTGTTTATCTATATTAGTGAACAGAATACTGTTGAACATCGTGAACACTCCTCCCGTTTTGTACAAAAAAAGACGTCTGAAATCCCATTAAGGAACTCCAGACGTCATCAATACCTTCGTATTATAAGTGAACGTCATCACTTATTTATCTGTCATTAAGGTACTATCATTATTTTTTTTTGTCAAAAATTACGAATTGATATTCACAATAAGTACAATCAATCTAATTTCATATTTAGCACATAATCTGTTTGGTCAGCATTTCCCATATGAAAAGTATGTGAACTGACTTTTTGGAATCCCATGCTTTTATAAAATCCCAGTGCGCGATCATTATGTTCCCACACGCCTAGGCAGACATTGGTAGAATGCCTATCTCTAGCATCTTGAATAGCTTTGTTAAACAGTATTTTGCCGAATCCATGTCGATAATATTTTTTTAAGACGTAGATCCGTTGCAATTCCATGCTACCTGCCTCGGCTTCGTAGCCTAATGTATTATTACCAAAATTTAATTTAACGTATGCTGCTGGTTCATCATTAAAAATCAAAAAGTAAAATTTTGAAGTTGAATCTTGAAGTTCAGCCATTAAAACCTCTGAATTATAAGCTCTCTCCAGATATTCACTGATATGTTCAGATGTGTTGTATGGACCAAAAGTCTCTGTAAATGTCTGCCGACTTATACTTTGTAGTTCTTCCAAATCATTGATCGTGCATTTTCGAATCTCAATATTCTCCATGATATTACCTGCCATTAATTCAATAATTAAATTTTAGCAGAAAAGCTATGATAGCGTCTATATGACAAAACTAAACTCGTTATTAAAACTACAAACTCAGCTAATATCATAAAGATAACCGATACAACTTTGCCACACATTAATAAATACAAAAAAAGAAATTGAAGGTAAGAACCTCCAACTTCTTGATATACATGCTTTTAGCAGACTAAAAATTAAGCTTTTTGAAGTTTGCCAACAGCTTCTTCAATTGTTTTACCGCTAGCAAAAACATTTGTATTGTTTTTCTCGTAAACGGTAAACAGTTGTGTATCTGTGTTCAAAGTTACTTGATATTTCATCTTGTTTACCTCCTCTAATAGTTAATAGTTCTTAATATTAACCGTTTTCATAAATTTGTCAAATATTTTAACGAATTTTCGGTAAAACGGTTACAATTATATAAACTTAACAAGCGCAATAACTAGTTAAATATAACCTTCGTGATTATGGAAGCGGATGCAAGTTAACTATTTAACATGATAATATGTCTATTTATTTTCAGTTTACTTGTATTTTGTACTTTTTCCGTGTCCATGTGTTAAATCCTCAGTGACATCTGCTCCGGGGTGTACTAAATGATGTGTATCTCTAAAAACTATTCTTAATTCAGTGTGATTTTTTAAGTCAGTTAAAACCTGTTGATACAATTCTTTATCATGCGGTATTTGTAATAAATCATAACTGTGGACTAACTGTTCGTTGGTCTTTTTCGCTTGCAAAAAGAAACCATAACAATCAAATAAATGGTTATCGACGATCATCAGATGATAACGCCAATGATATTTTCTCAAAAAAAATTTATCAAATCTATTTATTAGCTCTCTCGATTCTTTTAACAAATTATCACTGTCCTATGCCTGATGTCCTCCGACCAAGGATGATCTTCGAATCGCAGTCCCAGCTTCTTTTTTACTATATCCACGGACAATTGCTTTGTATCCGTATCGGCTTCTGATTTGGTCAATAGTATGTTCCAAACGTAAGTTAGCTTCAGTTCTCGCTTCATCCTCAAACAACGACATTTGAAGTTTATTCATCTTGCTGATCTTATTAATACGAACACTGAGATTACGCAACGCCTCACCCTGCCATTTCTTTTCAAACAAATACTTGACCGTTCTAATCAAGTCATCAGTCGAATTAGTCGGATCGATCGTTGTCTGTGCGCCCCAACCCTTTTGACCAGCTGCGTTGGTTTTTGAGAATCCAACTTGTATTCCGACCACCTCGCCTAAAACATTATGCTTTCTCAATCTCGTTCCCACTTGATCTGCAATTTCACACAAAACAACCTCAATGTCATCTTTTTTTGCATAGTCACGCATCAACACTTGACCATTACCGTAGCCTTTGTTATCGGCTCTAGGGACATATCGTCTAGCTATATCAGAATAATCGATACCCCAACTGTGAAAATATAGCGCATCCCCTAACACACCAAATTTCTTTTTGAGAACCTTCCTGTCAGAATGAGCTAAGTCATAGATCGAATGAATTCCTAAATGTTCCAATTTTTCAGCCGTTTTACTACCGATCGACCAAAAATCAGTCAATGTTTTAATTTTCCAAACTTTTTCAGGGACATCTTCATATCCCCAATAGGCTCTCCAAGGTGCTTTTTCCTTGGCGCCATTATCCAATGACAACTTTGCCATGAGTGGGTTAGGACCCATGCCGATAGTTGTTACGATCCCTGTTTCGTTGAAGACCTTGCGTTGTATCTTAGCGGCGATTTCTTCAGTGCTTCCAAACAAGCTGTGGCTCTTAGTCACATCACAGAAAGCCTCATCAATGCTATAGATAAGGCAATGTGCCTCGTCAGTGAATTGGTGAAATATCTGATTGATTCGGTAATTTAACGCAACATAGTCGCTCATATGTGGAGAAACTAGCTCAATATCCATATCTGGACGAATATCGTACTTCCTACTTCCCAGCTTAACACCGTAGTCTCTCTTTGTATCCGGAGACGCTGCTAATACTAGTCCGCCATTAGATTCTTCACGTGAAATAACAGCAATCTTAGAGGCTAGTGGATATTCTGCCCTGCGAATCGCCTCAGTACTAGCAAAAAAAGACTTGCAATCAATGCACAAAATATCTCGAACTGGTAGACGACTAGGATCGTCAAATGGAGTTGTCATTGATCCCACCACTTCTCAGCCTCTAATAATTCCACATGGCGTACCTCTTCTATAAAAAAAGACTTGATTTTATCATCTTCTAAATATAAAAAGACTTGACTGCCATCAAATCCAGCAACAATCCCTCTGAGTTCTGGAACGTAATTGTTATTATTCAAAATATTTAGTTGAATTGTCACGTACTGAGAATTATTGAATGATTGCCACAAAGAATCAGTAATAGTTGGCGTATCCATCTCCACTCCAATTTGATGTGATAGTGTCGATCGATGCTCTTCTAAAAAGGCGCTGTGGTCAGCTAATAACCAGCCCATCCACTTGGCCATACCACGGTCGTTGTATAACCACTTATCGCGTGGAACGATCCTTTCCATCTCGATCACCATCCTTTATTTTTCATTATACGAACATACGTTCTCATTTACAAGTGTTCTTTAAAAAATCACAAAATAAAAAGAGACTTCTTTAAAAGTCTCTTACGATATATTTCTGAATCCGATTATAAATTATCCTTGAAAAAATCTGTAAATTTAGCAAATGGGATCAAGTTCATTTGATCATACAAATCAGTGTGAGTAGCACCTGGAACAATAACTAATTCCTTAGGATCATTTAGACGTTCATATGATTCTTCTGCCATATAGCGTGAATGAGCCTTTTCACCAGTCACGATCAATACTGGACGAGGTGAGATTTGATCAATATGAGCTTGCAGTGGAAAATTAAAATAACTAAGTGGTGTCGTTGCCGTCCATGCTGCTGCAGAATTTATAGAACGAGGATGAAATGCTCTTCCACGGTAATAATTAAAAAATTCTGTCGTTACAGGATCTGCATCAGCTGGTAATTCTTCAGAAAATAGTTTTTCCGATTCGATGGGATTGTTATTACTATCAAATGGCAATTCGTGAAGACCAGTTGCTGGTCGTCCCTTTTCTGCATCACGCCAACGTTGTGCGGCTAAAAAGTTCTTTTCGATTTTTTGTTGTTCGACGGTCTTAGAATTATTCAGACCTTTCCACATTGAATCTGACATATCATACATAACTGAAGTAGCAACTGCTTTGATACGAACGTCAATCGAGGCCGCCGTCAATACGTGACTACCTAAACCACAAATACCAATAGCACCAATACGTTCACGATCAACAAATTCTTGCAAGCCAATGAAATCAACTGCAGCTGAGAAATCTTCAACAAAAATATCTGGCGATGCAACGTTACGAACTGACCCAGAGCTCTCTCCAGTAGTAGATTGATCAAAGGCTAAAGTGACAAATCCATTTTCGGCTAGTGTTTGAGCGTATAACCCACTCGATTGTTCTTTAACTGCTCCAAAGGGACCAGAAATCACGATTGCAGAATATTTTTGTTGATCATCAAAACTCAGTGGCAAATATAAGTGACCTGCTAAATTAAAACCATAGCGATTAGAAAATCGAACATTTTGTACATCGATCCCAGGATTAATTTTAAAAACTCGTGTGTCATTTGCTAATTTACTCATATTAAAACTCCTTATATTTTTATATTAATTATTAAATATCTTGTTCGACTGGGCGAATTACCATTTCGTTAACATCAATATCATCTGGCTGAGATATTGCAAACACGACCGCTTGAGCGATATGAACTGGATCTATTCCTAGATTATTTTCGGTATTAATTTCAGCTTGTCTACTCTCAGGATTATTGACTGATTTATAAAGTTCAGTTTTAACTGCACCCGGTGAAATAACCGTCGTGCGAATGTGATTTTGATGTTGCTCTTGACGCAATCCTTCCATGATGGCACGTACAGCAAATTTAGAACCATTGTAGACTGCAAAATTTGGAACAACGACATGTCCTGCTACAGAATCCGTAGCCAAAATATGTCCTGATTGTTGTTTTACCATCGTAGGTAACACAGCGGCAATACCATTTAACACACCCATTACATTGACATCTAAGATATCTTGCCATTCATCCCTAGCACCATTGATCAAAGCATTGATCGGCATGATACCAGCGTTGTTGTACAAAACATCCACTCGACCAAATTGTTGGATTGCTAAGTCAACCAATCCTTTAACCTCATCAAAATTAGTCACATCAACTTGCTTCGTATAAATTTGTTCATCTGGAAATTCTGCTTTTATTTCATTTAATCTATCAAGTCGACGTGCTCCAATGATCAGCTTGGCATGTTGCTTAGCTAATTGGCGTGCTGACTCAGCACCGATACCACTGGATGCACCGGTAATTATAATGACCTTATTTTCAATATCCATTTTCTCCATCCCTTCACTAGTTAGTTATTTTTTATAAATGAATTTGCTGGAATATTTTGACTTACTATCGTACCTGCTAAAATGACAGTATTTTCACCAATAGAGACCCCTGGTTGAACAATAACTTGTTCGCCGATCTTAACGTTTTTTTTAATTAAAATTGGTGCTGACCAGCGAGTAGGTCGTCCTTGAGAATTCATGCGAAAACTTGACGTCAGTATCATTGAACCCGAACCAATTTCTACGTCACTGCCGATTTGAATGGTTTCAAAATCCGACAAAGTCACACTGCGACCGATCTGAATATTACGTCCCATTTTGATATTTCGACCATATTCAGTATAAAATGGAATCTTGATCTGATTGGTTTCGTCTAACGTACGACCAAAAATCTCACTAAGCAGTTGTCTATCTTCTCCACGACATAAACGTTCAGTATTCAAATGTTGTAGCAAACGTTGGTTTTGCTCAATCAGACGCTCGTCCATCGTGCTCAATTTTTCTTTCATTTCGTCTATCCTCATCTCCTACTCAACTGAACAAGACCTAGTATAATATCGCTTGTATCCAATGTGAAATACTTATAAAATATACCCATTCATAACTTTTAATTATGATTGGAGATGAGATAATGGAATTACGTGTTCTAAGATATTTTTTAGCAGTCGCACAGGCGAAGAACATCACACGTGCGGCAGAGCAATTGTTGATTTCGCAACCAGCCTTATCAAAGCAACTATCAGAATTAGAAAACGAACTTGGAACCACCCTATTTATCCGTGGTCATCGTCAAATCACTTTGACTTCAGCAGGAGAATATCTACAAGCACGAGCACTTGAGATGATTAGTCTGGCTGACAAAACAACGGCAAATATAAAAGCAGACCAGGTGATCAGTGGTGAACTAGCAATCGGTGCCGGTGAAAGTATCGGGATGCAACGAATTATGAATGTCATCAGTAATATTATCCAAGACTACCCTGATGTGAAAATCCATCTGAGCAGTGGTAATGCACAGGAAACTGAGGCACAACTAGCAAGAGGAGTTCTTGATTTTGCCGTGATCATGGGAGAACGTCCACTTGAACAATATCATCACCTACAACTGCCAGAACATGACCACTGGGGAGCTATTATGAAAAATACTGACACCCTCGCTAAGCATCGTGAAATAAAACCACAAGATTTAATCAATCGTCCACTATTGCTATCAGAACAAGCAATGAAGGCTCAACGTTTTCAAAGTTGGTGGGGTAATTTCGAATCTCAAATTCAAATCATAGGTACTTTTACCTTAGTATTTAATGCGAACTTATTGGTAGAAAATAACGGACCATACATAATATCATTCGATCACCTGATAGACACTTCTGAACAAAGTGAACTAACCTTTCGCCCACTTACACCACAACTAACTGAGCCGATTACCGTAGTTTGGGAAAAAAATACCGTCCAATCAAAGGTTGCTAAATTGTTTATCGAACGACTTCAAATAACTTTGAATTAATCTTCCAGTTTTACCTTTATTAGAGATGAGGTCTAATAACCACAAATGTTTGTTATACTGGACTTAAAACTAGGGGAGTGAATATTATGAAACTAAGTATTGATTTTATTAACGGCACTTCTATTCCTATTACCGATAATTCATACATTACTGCATGGAAATCTTCTTCTTCACGTTTCAGTGATGATGGTGATAAATATTATCTTGAAAGTATTTATGAAGGTAACTTTGAAGATGGTAAAGTTACTAGTGAAGATGAGATAATCAAAATTGAAGGATTGATTGGAGCAACTGACTGGTTCTCCGTCGGAAAAGGCAGCAAAACAATCTATAAAACAACCGCTGTACTATGTATTAATAGAGTTTAAAAAAATGGATATCCGCTTGGATATCCATTTTTGTGTGTTATTTAGTTTTTTGCTGTGCCCATTTCGCTGAGTATTGACCACCAGCTGTAATGTCATATTGAATAATCTTATAGTCATGCAAGATTTCTTTTTGCTTTGCGGTTAAATCAGTTTCTTTGATTTTCTTGCTTGAATCATCAACAAATACTTGCGAGCCATTAAAAGCATTCGAACCGTTGTCAGCCGTATTGGTCGTAGCGGCTGGTAATTCCTCACTAACTCTAGTCAACATTGCATAGTAAGGACTGACTTTGATACCAGCTTGTTTCATTGCTAACGCTGAGAACTCGTATGGAGAAATAACCTCGACGCCGCTCTGCTTAGTACGATCACGGATATACTTATTGTTATAAATAAAGTAATCAGTCTGATGTAGCTGAATACCATATTCATCCATCGAATCATTGTCATATAGAGATGCCAAATGATCACCATACCAAACTAAAGTGATGGGCTTGTCGATTTTATCAAGCTTTTTAAGGAAAGACTTGGTTGATTTGTCAGTATAGTTCAAGCCCTGTGAGTAGTACGCTACACGCTCATTATAAACCTCCGGAGCGGCAGTGCCACCGATTGTATAATCATGCTTATCATAATAATTATTGAACGGCATGTGATTTTGCATCGTCGACAATTGGATGAATTGCGTCTTGTTAGTTGACTTAGAAACGGTATCTAAAGTATCTTGATAGGCCGACTCGTCATCAATGTAAGGACTGTTATCGATTTTATCAGTATGCTTCAACTTGTACTTGCTACCAATGTAGTAAAATTTCTGAAATCCAAACTTCTTGAAGACGTTCTTACGATTGTATAACGATGCTACATAAGGATGAATGGCAATTTTTTCATCAAACAAATTAGTAATATTAGGAGCAATGTTTTGATTATCCACCAACTGTGTATACGGTGTTGGTAACGTTGGCGATAAGCTACTCAAATCTAGACCTGTCAGTGACTCCCATTCGATATTAGCAGTACCACCACCGTAGCCCGTCGACATCATCAACCCTGAGGTCGTATTATCTTGAATATTATGAATGTTCGGCATCGGGTCAGATGAGATGGTCTGATTAGGAACACGGGCGGGATCACTGAAACTCTCACTCAAAGTAAAAATAAACGTTTGATCCTTAGCCCATGAACTACGTGTCTTATTGATGTTATCAGCTTCATTATCATACTTCTTCATCACACGTTGAACTTCAGCTTTGCTGTAGTCAGTGGGTTTATCCATGACCTTCGTATCTACATTATTAATGAATTGCACGATCGGCCCATTGATCTGGGCTCCTAATTCTTGATTATAGAAGTAACGATTGATACTAGACATATTAAAGACGGCAAATGGTAATGAGCCTTCATGATTAACAAAGAAAGCACCTGATAGGAAAACAGCCAATAATATTGTCGAAACTATTCGACCTACCCAACCCATTGTGAGTGTCGATTGCTGCTTGTAACGGTGTTGTAAAAATACCGCTAGAACTATCAAAACAAATATCAAGGCAAAGCCGATTATTAATATGATCGGATCAACCATTCCCAAAATATCCTTGATTCCACCTAACAATTGTAAGTCAGATGGTAAGACTGGTTCGTTCCGTAATGGCATCTTCAAGTAATTGGCAATTCCCAATGCCAATTCAATAATCAGCGTTATAGCAAATGAATACCAGAAGCGCTTAGTGATAACATAAATCAGTAATAAGAACGCCATTACTATAACGGTGTTCAAAATAATTGCTGCCTGTCGATTGAATGGAATGAACAAGATGGACGGCTGCCATGTTGAGACTCCTACTTTAATCTTTGTCGGTGAGACAGAAAACATCTGAATCAATGTAACTGCATAAAAGAAAATCGTCGCATAGAAGATCTTTCTACGTGCGACTATCCATCTCCAGACACCACGTAACTTCGCTATAAATTGTTCAAAGCTGTTGAACGACAACGCTGCAGCTAACTTCTTGAACCAAGGAATGAGTGACATGATTATCAGTACCACTGCCATCAAAATAACCCCTGCGAGAATTACTGCAGAATATTTACCTAATTCCACCAACCATTGCTTAGTAGAAGTGACAGTGAAACCAGTTAAGTATTTTTCTATCAAAGTAACATTTGGTTCCCAATTAATTGTCACCTGCGTAGCAATCAATAACGCCGCTATAACGTTCGCTGAAGCCTTGAATCTCTTAGAAATGGCTAAGCCGAATAAAAAGATACTCAGCGTTAGATACATTGCAAAAATAGAATTTGGAACATTGAATCTCGTCATCGTTTCTACATTTTCGCGAATCATGTACGAGATTTGTTCCATCAACCAAGTCATACCTAGATATAACGTTGCGCTTAATAGTAGATGGACGAATTTAAAACGAATCTTACTCAACCAGTCAAAGCGCTTGATAACATAGCCTAAGAACATCAAATACAATAGCCAAACGGGATTTTTACCGGAATCGAAAAACCAAAGATCCTTACTAAAAATCGTAGGCATGACTACAAATAAGATGGAAGATATTATCAAGGATCTTCTTATAATATTGTTTTTTTGCTTATTAAGATATTCGAATAAGTACGGTGCCAATAGCATTATTAGAATGATCGACGCACCATAGGCAAAAATATTAGAACTGATCGGAAATAATATTCCCCAAAAATTGCGCCAGATCAGAACTACTGAACGAGTGACTAAAAAGGTGTCAAATGCTAAGATAGCAATAACGTAATATAGGATGTATCTACCTATACCACTAGTGAATCTGCCTTTTTTGAACGAAGATCCATAGTAACCCAAATACAATGGAATAAGATTGAATCCCAAAATAGAAACCGCTACTAATAATTGATACGCCAAATAACGCAATCCACTGCCACTGTATTCTGGCATCGTACTCGACGACATCACCCTATTCAGTATCATCAAAACTACTGATACTAAGACAATTAAAAGATTAAACTTTCTAGATTTATTTTTCTCAACCACTATTAAGCCTTCTCAATAAAATATTAATTCTTAAAATAAAAATTCAAATGAAATTATATCACATAACAAATAGCAAAATAAAAGAGAGATACAATTAATCTTGCATCTCTCTTATGCTCTCTGGGGGAAAGCAGTAATCAGAAATTTGATTACGGCCAAATATTACCATCAAAATAACTGCTAAGTCCAGAAACAAGCTCTCTTATGGACAACTCGTCATAATTAGTACAATGGCATATATGTATCACGTTCCCATTGTGAAACTGTTTGTTGATAACGTGCCCATTCTTCGTTCTTTTCAGCGAAGAAACTGTTTGTTAAACCTACTCCAAGTGATGACTGAACGAATTCATCTTTACGCAATGCCTTGAGTGAGTTATGTAATGTTGAAGGCAAGTCGATAATACCAACCTCACGACGTTTTTCTTCTGACATTTCGTAAATATTTTCTTGAACTTCTGGCATTAACTCATAGTTACTCTTAATTCCATCAAGTCCTGCATCCAGGATACATGCAATTGCCAAGTATGGATTAGTTGTTGGATCAACACTACGCATCTCGACACGCTTTGACTTACCTTTAGCTGCTGGTACACGGATAAGTGGTGATCTATTTTTGCTTGACCAAGCGATATATGTTGGTGCTTCATATCCTGGTACTAGTCGTTTATATGAGTTAACTGTTGGGTTATTGATTGCTGTTAAAGCACGTGCATGCATTAAGATACCGCTCATAAATTGCTTAGCTACATCTGACAACATGTCTTGGTCGTCATCGAAGATATTATTATCACCATCAAACAATGACATGTTGATATGCATACCTGAACCATTGATACCTTGCAAAGGCTTTGGCATGAATGTAGCGTACATACCATTTTCCTTAGCGATAGTCTTAACTACTAATTTAAAAGTTTGGATACTGTCGGCTGCTGAAAGCGCATCTTCATACTTGAAATCAATTTCTTGTTGTCCGGGGGCAACTTCGTGGTGGCTGGCTTCTACTTCAAAGCCCATCTTCTCAAGCTTCAAAACGATATCTTTACGAACGTTTTCACCTAAATCAACTGGTGAAAAGTCAAAGTAGCTACCGTCATCATTTAGTTTAAGAGTTGGTTGACCTTTATCATCTGTATTAAATAAGAAGAATTCTGGTTCTGGTCCAATGTTAAAGTTTGTGTATCCCATATCGCGCATCTTAGTGATGATACGTTGTAAGTTGACACGAGGATCACCAGCGAATGGTTGACCATCTGTTGTATAAATATCACAGATCAAGCGTGCAACTTTACCATGTTCTGAACCCCAAGGGAAAATCAACCAAGTTGCAAGATCTGGGTGTAATAACATGTCACTCTCTTCGATTCGAGTAAAGCCATCGATTGAGGAACCGTCAAATGTAATTTTATTAGCGAGCACCTTATCGATTTGAGATACTGGCACTTCAACGTTCTTAATGATTCCATTGATGTCTGTAAACATCAAACAAATAAATTCGACGTTTTCATCAGTCACCATCTTTTTAATATCTTCAGCAGAATACTTATGCACAATAACCACTCCTATTTTTATATACCAATTTTTAGCGAGTTCTTAACTAGCGCCATCATCATGGTGTTTTTTAATAATAGAACGATAATACCAATTCTGTTTGTAACTGTCAAATGAATTATGAAATAGTATCACGAATTTTATTACTCATTAAATTGTACTAGAAACCACCCCCTGAAATAAAGGGGTATAACGTTTTTTTTAATTGACATTTAGTACGATACCAGTTAAATTATATATGCGAACAAAATAAGATATCAAAATAATTATTGTTCGTATTTTGGGGTGAATAAATATATGCAAGTTTTTGACTATGAAGATATCCAATTAATTCCGAATAAGTGTATCGTAGACAGTCGTTCAGAGTGTGACACGTCTATTAAATTCGGCCCACATACTTTTAAAATACCAGTAGTCCCTGCTAACATGCAGACTATCATTGATGAAAACCTCGCTGAAAAACTGGCTGAAAATGGCTATTTCTATATCATGCACCGTTTCCAACCTGAGAAGCGTATCGACTTCATCAAAGACATGAGAAAAAAAGGACTTTTTACTTCTATTAGTGTTGGTATTAAAGATGAAGAGTTTGATTTTATTAATACTTTAAAACATGAAGATTTGGTACCTGACTATGTGACGATCGACGTGGCTCATGGTCACAGTGACCGTGTTATCCAAATGATCAAGTGTGTTAAGGCCTATTTACCAGACACTTTTCTGATTGCCGGAAATGTCGGTACACCTGAAGCTGTCCGTGAATTAGAGAACGCTGGAGCTGACGCTACGAAAGTAGGTATTGGACCCGGTAAAGCATGTATTACTAAGTTAAAAACTGGTTTCGGTACTGGTGGTTGGCAACTAGCCGCTATCAAATTGTGTTCAAAGGCCGCAAGTAAGCCTATCATCGCTGACGGTGGTGTCAGAAATGACGGTGATATCGCTAAATCTATCCGCTTCGGAGCAAGTATGGTCATGATCGGCTCACTATTCGCTGGTCATACTGAATCTCCCGGTGAGATAGTCGAAAAAGACGGGAAAAAATTCAAAGAATACTTTGGTTCCGCATCACAATTCCAAAAAGGTGTTTATAAAAACGTTGAAGGTAAAAAAATGTTAGTCCCATATAAAGGACCTATCAGCGGCACTCTAACTGAAATGCAAGAAGATCTCCAATCAGCCATCTCATATGCTGGTGGAAGAACTCTCGATTCACTAAGAAAAGTCGATTACGTAGTCGTTAAAAACTCCATTTACAACGGTGATACGTACTAAAACTAGTATAAAATTCAAATGACAACGATCTCCAATCAGAACAGATTGAGAAAGTTGTCATTTTTTTGTGCACAAAAAAAGCTGATGACTGGGTTATCATCAGCTTCTTCAATGAATGGGATAGTTCATGTTCAATTTGGTATTCAGTTGTCCTGCGACAATTGCGTTACCTACCAAATTTAACATTACTTTAACACATTGAGATGAGTTTAAAAAGCATCTAAACTCAAATAATTCAAATTTGTTTTAACAAGTTGATTCCTAAGTAAATTATAGTTTTAAAACTGGGAGAACTAGTCTTCACTTCCTTTCTTAGATTTTTTTCTTCTATTATTAATATCAGTTTGGTCGTTATTTACATCTGTTGGTAAAAATAAAATACCAATCATAACTACTAAACTTGTTACTAGCATTATTAAATGCATTATCTGTCATCTTTCAACTAATTGCGCATTTGACGAGCATCTAAGTGATGAATACTCTTATTTCGCTCTTGGAAACCGTCAGTTTCACTGACGATGAATCTAGGTCGATTGTTCACCTGATCTAAGACTCGACCTAGATAACTTCCTAAAATACCTATGGAGAGTAATAACAATCCGAGTGAGAATAGTAAGATCGTAACTCCTACTGAAGAAGCCGTATAATTGCCAGTCGCAAATAAATATCCTAAGTAGAACACTCCACTGGCTATTGGTACCACTGAAAAGATATTTGCGAATTGCAGTGGCTTCATCGAAAAAGATGTAATGCCATCGAGAGCTAGTTTGACCATCTTAGACAATGGATACTTGGTTTCTCCAGCGATTCGTTCCTGACGATGATACTTGACACTCGTCTGTTTAAAACCGATCCATGTTACCTGCCCGCGGACGAATGGATCTTGTTCATGTAATTTTTGAAGTTGTTTGACGGCTTTACGATTCATCAATCGAAAATCACCAGTATCCAGTGGCATATCAATAGTAGCCAAACGCTTGAATGTTCGATAAAACATTGCGGCAGTGAACTTCTTAAAGGCAGTTTCACCATCACGTTGCATTCGTTTACCGTAGACGATGTCATAACCTTCATGCCATTTTTCTATCATCTGCGGGATCACTTCTGGTGGATCTTGTAAGTCAGCATCCATAACTACGACTGCATCCCCACTGGTGTATTGCAATCCGGCAGTAATTGCTAATTGATGTCCGAAGTTACGCGAGAACTCAACGAGCCTGATACTAGAGTTGATCTCCACTGATTTTTTAATGATCTGTGCCGATTTATCTTTGGAACCATCATCGACAAAGACCAATTCATAATCTTCTTTTTGTTGCTCTGTAAAATTTAATAAGGTATCGATTGTTGCTTGAATTCCCGGTTCTTCATTGAATACCGGTAAGACAATTGATATTAATTGAGACATGAGCACTCATTCCTTTCAAAAATTAATCATAAATACTTGATAAATCATAAAGTGTTCCAGATGAACCACCGGGACCACCCATTGCTCCACCTGTCATACCTTCTATCGTGCCAGAAGGTTTCTTAGATGGTTTCTTCATCTTCTTGGTTGGAGAACTAGTTCCGGAACCCGGTGCTTGTCCCATTCCACCTTGTGATCCGGTTCCACTTGGAGCGGATGGTGGTGTGCCTCCTGCATTGCTTGGAGCTCCACCTTGTGCACCCGTACCACTTGGAGCGGCTGCTTCACTAGAACTGCTCTTAGTACTTGTGGTAATAGATGACGTTGCTGAAGTTGAATTACTCAACTTAACTTTCTTTGCATTTTTCTTGATCCAGTTAACGATCTTAGTATTGCTTCCACCAGTCTTACCGCCGGAGTAGTAATACTTGACCTTACCTTCTTTAACTAACTTCTTGAATTGTTTTAATGTAATAGCTTTGTCAGTACCATTGAATCCACCAATAGACATGACTGCCTTACCAGTAGAAATAATATATGGCGCTGCCGTACTTGAATCATCCGTGGCAAACAAGTATTCCGCATTGCCTCGATGTTTTTTGAGGTATTTCAATAGAGTAGAATCAGTTGAACTGCCCATACCACCAGCAGTTGTACCCATTCCTCCGCCACCTTGCTGTAATAGCGAAGGACCTGCAGTAGGAATCTGTGCTGATTCACCAGCCAATGTAGGTGTCAGTGACCAGAATGCTGGTGCAATCATTACAAGGATGATCCCTGATACTGCCCAGGGGTACTTAGATTTCAAATTAGTTGCGATCCATGGTAGTGCGAACAATGGTATCGAAATCAGCACTCCTAGTCCTAAGAGGACCCATGCCAAGATTGAATAGTATTGTGCTACATACCAAGCTTGCAGAGCCGCGGTTGATAATATTGCTAGCGGCAATAAGACTGACCACTTGGACTTCTCTTTCCATTGCTTGACCATCGTATAGATACCAACACCACCAAGGACTGCAATAGCTGGTGCCAACATGATGGTGTAATAAGGATGGAAGAAACTAGCAACTGAGAAGAATCCATAGACTGGGACTAACCAACCTGCCCAGAGCCATAATTCTTTACGTTGCGGTGTCAACGACCACCACTTCTTCATCCGTGATCCACGATAATAGAAGTAACTGGAAATCAATCCCAAAATGGCGATGATCAATAACCAACTGATTTGAGGTCCCAAATCTAGACCGAATAGTCTGAATGGGCCTACTGTACCAGTACTGAATGCTCCGCCACCAGCACCGCCAGTTCCACCTTTATTGGTACCTCCCGGTCCACCTTGACCGCCGGTCATTCCTTCAGATCCACTCGGTGGAGTTGGGGCATTGCTTGATGACTTATTAGAGCTAGATGATCCACTCGGTTTAGCTGGTGGATTACTTGATGAAGTACCTGACTTCTTCGCTGTCGATGATGAACCCGGAGGTGTCATACTCTTAGAGGAACTCTTTTTAGAACTCGAGCCCATTCCTGGGAATGCACCACCGGTCCCAGTAGTTTGTCCAAGTAATCGTTGTGTTCCGTTATAACCAAATGCTAATTCCAAGGCCGAATTAGTCTCCGACCCACCTTCATACGGTCGATTCGATGGATTGGTCAAATCGACTGATAATGGCCAGATCAGTGTAAATACTGCTAGAAATACTGTGGCAATTCCAAGATGTGCCAATTTCTTTTTCCAACCGATATTAGTAGCGATCCAGTAATAAAGGTATAGTGCTGGCAAAATCATGAATGCTTGTAGCATCTTGACATTAAAGGCGATTCCCATTAGAGAAAAACCTATCCATAAATATCTTTGTTGATTCTTAAAGACTGCCTTTTGGACGAAATATATCGACAGTAGCAAGAAGAAAATCAAAGTTGCGTCCATATTATTAGTTCTTGAGTCAGCGACTGCGATTGGCGTCAAGGTCATAATAAGTGCAGCGATTCGAGCGGGGATCCGACCAAATCTCTTATGAACTAAGTTATAAATCAAATATACTGACGCAATCCCAAAGAGAATCGATGGTAGCACGACACTCCAACCGTGAACGCCAAATATCTTGGCACTGATTGCCATGAACCACAGTGCTACCGGAGGTTTATCAACGGTAATGAATCCCGCAGGATCAAAACTGGCGTACCAAAAGTTTTTAAAACTCTTGGTCATACTTACAATAGAAGCGGTATAAAAGCTGTTAGCTTCACCGGCTTCCCATATATTCCACGCATATAAAAAGGCTGCTAAAATTAAAATTGCGATTAACCAATAGTCGTATTTGATTAATTTTAATCTCACCCATAGGCTGACCTTTTTATTTTTTGTGGTACGTGTTGGTTCGTTTTCCATCATTTATCAAACTCCAATCCCTTACAAGGTAATATTAATTAGAAAACAAATGATCGAGTAAACGATAACTGAGAATAAAATAGGTCTAATTTTTATAATTTTTTCTCTCATCTGTTAAATATCCTTTCTTTACGATGTGAACAGATTAGCCAAGCTAACTTAAATTAAGCTTAAACTCAAAAAAATGACTTATAATAAACTTATCGATTAAAGATAAGTATTGATTAAGTATTAATGAGGAGAAATTTATGCAGAATATAAAAATATTAGTTGTTGAGGACGATGAAAACTTAGCCGTTAATATTGCTTCTTTTTTATCTGACTTCGCAGAAGTTGACATTGAAAACGACGGATTAAGTGGTAAATTCTCAGCCATCGAGGATGTCCATGATCTAATCATTTTAGACCTGATGCTACCAGGGATGAATGGCTACGATATTCTTAAGAGCATTCGCAATGACAAAATCATGACCCCCGTGTTGATTCTGACCGCAAAGGCCGATTTGGATGATAAAGTCCACGGCTTCGACTTAGGTGCAGATGACTATCTGACTAAGCCATTTCACCGTGAAGAATTACAAGCTCGTGTGAAAGCACTCCTAAAACGCAGTGGAGTACTAGCTGATGATTCGATTTTAAGAATGAACAATATAGAAATAAATCTGAATAATCATGAAGTGTCGATCAATGACCAATCAATCGCATTGAACGGTAAAGAATATGATCTATTAGTATATTTATTACAAAATAAAAATACTATCCTGACTAAGGATCAGATTTTTGAGCGGATTTGGGGGTTTGATTCAGATACTTCTATTACTGTTGTGGAAGTTTATATGAGTAACCTACGCAAAAAACTCCGCCCATCTAAAAATGATTATTTGATTAAAACTATTAGAAATGTTGGGTATATTTTCCAAGATGAAAGCCAAAACTAGACAAAACAAAATCACCCGCCGTCAACAGTTCAAGCTATTCTTGTCGATCATGGCAACATTCGCAATCTTGTTCATCACGCTAGGTATAATCATTTTTAATTTATTTCAATCCTCAACCTATAAGAGCATTGATAAAGACATCAAACAACAAGTTACATCAATAAAAAAACAGCCCACTATGGCTGTTCAATCCGGTCCACAAGGCCCCGGTGATGATCTCAGAAATAGGCAACCTGAACCACGTGCACCTTTTCAGGCATCGGTGCTAGTCTTTGATAACAAGGGTAACTTGCTCAATAAATCCAGCTTGGGAAATCGATATTCGGTTTTGAAAAACATTAATCTCAATAAAAAAAATCTCAATACTAAACAAAATATCACGATCAAAAAAATGAACTTTAGATCGTTACTAATAAAAGTATCTAAAAAGAATAACAACCCAATGTATGCTGGTCATTATGTCTTAATAATGCAAAATATCGATACACAAATTCAAATTACCGAAAACTTTGAAAAAATCTTAATCATTACATTTTTTATATTCTGGATAATTGCATTGATATTGGCTTATGTCCTAACTCGAATCAGTATGTTCCCGATCATCAAATCTTGGAAGCAACAAAGCGAGTTCGTTAATGATGCTGCTCACGAATTGAGAACTCCACTGACGATAATCCAAGGTAAACTAGAATACATGCTAACGAAGCCTAGACACACGATCATTGACGAGGCAGAATCGATCTCAGTATCTCTGGATGAAGTTAGCCGCTTAAATTCATTAACGAATAACTTGCTAATTCTTGCACGTTCAGATCAAGCAACTACCAAGATGGACTTTGAAATGACTACTCCGGATTTTTTCTTAAAAGACCCCATAATGCCCTTTAAAGAAATAATTAATTCTCAGTCAAAAGTATTTCAAATAAATATTAATCACAAAAATGATATTAATTTGAACGTCGATCGCAATAAAATCAAACAAGTATTGATCATATTGTTGGACAATGCCACCAAGTACACACCGGAAAATGGCACTATTAGAATATACGATCACACTGAAGGATCTAAATACCAAATCATCGTCTCTGATACTGGTATCGGTATTAGTGACAGTGACAAGAAAAAAATCTTCGGTCGCTTTTATCGTGTGGATAAGTCGCGAAATAAAAATAGTGGTGGTCACGGTTTGGGATTGGCGATAGCTCAGCAAATAATCAATAATCACCACGGAAAAATATTTGTACGTGATAATTTACCAACTGGTACTGAGTTCGTAATTGAAATACCAATTCAACATTGATAAATAGATAAAGCAGCTTGAATTAAAATTCAGGCTGCTTTTTTTATAAATAATAAAATATATAATATTTTTAATGAAATGCAATCAAAAAATCGAATTATATTTTTAACTTTTTAAGTTGTGTAAGCGCACATCAAATGATAATCTATCCTAGGACTTATTTTTTAGGAGGTTTCAGTCTATGAGAGGGAAACTATTTTTACCACCAATTTCATTTATTTTATTCATGGGAATGATATTTTTATTTCACCATACGGTAAGCGCTACCACAAATTTGGAGCATACCAAAGTAGAACTAAAAGAGCATCTTACTACAGATGATTATCAAGAATTCACTGTCAAATATCAGCTTAAAGACGGTGAAGACAACTTATCGATCCATGTTACTAATATTAATGACATTATCATAAAAAAATTAGAGCAAGAATTAGGCGAAGAAAATATCAAAATTGCTACTAATACCATCGAAGTGAATTTAGAACACGATTTGGACGATAATCGGCAAGGTGATTTTAATTTTAGAATATTGAAAAAAGAATTCAATATCATTGCCATCAGCGAATCCAACGGCGACACTCTAATCACTAAGGAAATCAAAGCAGAGGTATCAGACGAGGAAAATATTGATGAGATCGAAAAATTAAAAAATATTGAGGAAACACTGAATCCTCAAAACCAAGTCGAGGATATTGATGAAGATCCTAATTTTGTCGATGAAGAACTAGAACGGTCTGAAAATATTTCAAGCAGTGACTCTTGGACGCAAACACATACGCTTAGATTCAGTGTTGGACCGACTCTCGATAATAACGGCAAGAATATCGCGGTACCAATACTCTACTTCGGTGATTTTAATTTTGTAAAAATGGGTATGATGCTCCGTGATGCGTACCAAAAAGACACAGCCAAGAATGCTAAGGGTCGAAAGGACAGTCTGACTGCTCCCAACTTTGTTCTTGTGACTGCACCAAAAGGAGAAAAAATAACTGCTGACGGGTATTTTGTTGGTAACGGTAGACATGTTTACGGTCATAACTTTGCTGATGCACAGATGTTTGATGGCAAAACAGGAGCAAAGGGTACTTTTGTAACTACTGACATTCATAATATCGAAACAAAAACTGATAATTTCCACATGCCATCAATGATGGGACCAGATAATTTAGGAACCACCGTCGCTATGTTGACGATTCCTAAGCTATACTACCGTATTGATCCGGAAACTGGCTTTGAACAGCAAAAGCTAGTCTTCCAACAACAATATGTCAAAGGAAAAATCAAATACAAAATCGAAACTTCGATAATTCAAAAATTCAATGAAGCTGGTGAAGTGGTCACTGAAGTCGACTACAAAAATATCGGCGATAAAGAATTTGAAAAATTCATGGGCTTTGTCTTCCATGACTTCACCTTGACCAAAGACTTTTCTCAAATTAAAAATTCTAAAGGTAAAGGTGTCGGCGATTACGTACCGATGAGGTCACTAGGAAATGGTCGCGGTCTCTACTTGCAATCTGAGAATGTTGAATCACGAATCAACCTACGTATGGACTTGGAAAATGGTCCTGAGGCTTGGGCAGCTAGAACATACACTAAATCATACAAATCCTTCAAAGGTTATACGAATGCTGGTGGCGTCCTCTCCTTCTTGACTGGTTCACTATTAGGTGCGAGATTTACTGGTAATCCATGGAAGCACAATATGAATGACAAGAATCGCGATAACACGTATAGGTCTGGACATGTACCCAAGAGACTTTTCAACGCCTTCATGAACGAGCAAGACCTGGGTGATAAAGGTAACGAACCGGGAATTGGTAAAAGATTGGGTAAATATTTCAATAAGAATCCGGCTAAAGCTACTTTTATCCCCGAAAATGAGGGATTGTGGGATTCTGGTCTGACGATGAGAACTAATCCAACGACTTTAGAAGTTGGAGACAGTGTACAGATCAGATATTCCAGATCCGTTGATATCAAGCGAGAAATGTCCGCCCCGGTTGTTTCACTTGATCAAACTGGTACTGATGAGAATCCAGATGTTATCGAATACAATAATCTAAAATACGAATTAAGTGGCACCTGGCATGATTTTGATAGTCTAAAAACAACCTTAATCAGAACTATCGATAGTGAAAATATCGAAGAAGGAAAAGAAATAAATCAGTTCCAACAAAGTAACTCTGAAAAAATCAAGGGAACTATTCACGATTGGAATGTTGATGCTGACCTTAAAGGTATTAAATCCGGTAATCATATAATTAGAATTTGGATGAAAGATGCTGAGGGTAATATTTCATTAGTCAAAAAAACCGTCATAAATATCATTAGAGAAGCAACGATTGAACCACAAATAATCATTATGAATCCCAAATCTCAAGTTGATCATCCCCATACAGTCATACAGGAGAAGTTAAATATGAGCGGCGTATGGTTAGATAAGGACAGTGATGAAATCGAATCCATAAAATATTCTATTGATAATAGTGATTTTATTGTTACGAATAATAGTACAAAGAATCCAACCCTCGGACATCGGGTTCCATGGACCATTCGAAATATCGATATTTCAAATATTCAGGACTTGAACGTCCACACTATCAAGTTACAAATAAGGGATAAAGATAATCACGAAGGTACTGACACTCTGTACTTCAAACGTAAAGAAGGTATCGTACAAATATCAGCACCACAGACGATCGACTTTGGTTCACAGATGATGCTCGGTGAAGATACTCCCCATCTCCACCCAAACTTTGATGAACCATTAGAGATTTTGGATTACCGAGCATACACAGGTAAGCCTCTAAACGTCACTTTGTCGATTTCGGAATTTACCAATGAAAACTACAGTAATGCGATCATGGATCATAGCGCCTACTGTAACGAACAACTTGCGACTGAAGATATTTATATCGGTAAAACCAAAGATCCACAGGATGGTAAATGGTTGACGACGACTGATTTCACAAAAAAAATTAAAGATGACATCTGCCTCGTCTTCAAATACGATGGCAAAGCTAAATATGGTAATTTTATTAGCGAATGGACTTGGAATGCGACGGATTCTATCTAAAAAAGCTCCGTATTAATGATATTATTTATACATAATAATTAATACGGAGGTCAATTCAGTGAATAAACAAACAATCAAAGCCTACTGGGATAAGTTCTTAGAAAATAAAAGTCCCAGAGAAGACTATCCTATCGGCGACATAAAACTTTTTGGTGGTGATGCCCAGGCCGTAGCAGAATTAGTAAATAACAACACAAAAACCGCAGCGACATCAGCTTATGACTTATATTCCGAAACAGATTATCTACCCACGGTTGGTGACTACAATATAATCCTCGATGGATCTGAACAACCACTTTGTATCACCAAAACAGTTGTAGCTGAAGTCATCCCCTATAACCTAGTCAGTTCCGAACATGCCTATCACGAAGGTGAAGGAAATCGTAGCTTAGAATACTGGCGTGAGGTTCATCATGACCTCTTCACAAAAAAATATGCTGAAGCTGGCAAAGAATTCACTGAGGATATACCTTGTCTGTGTGAGGTATTCGTAAAAGTCTATGACGAAACTAACGGAGATCTATAATCCCGCACTACCGATCATCCTCTTATCTCTAAAGACCAAATATGTACGGAGGATCGTCAGTGGTGAACAAACCGTTGAACATCGAAAAAGATTTTTACATCAAAAATGCCAAGCACTGATCTATTCTTCTGGTGAAGATAAGACTATCGGGACATTCTTAGAGCTGGGAACTCCAACAACAGTAGAAAATGGATATGAAATGTCTATTATCTCCCATACCGAACTTACCAATAAAATCTCATTAGAAACTGTTCAGGAAATGTTCCCCGGCTTTAAACCGCCACGATCGTATATTTATCTAGATAAACCAGAAAAACAATTATTACTCAATTATTTTTTACAGCAAAATATTAGTAAATAAAAAACGAGCACTAGGAAAAAATCCTAGGCTCGTTTTTTATTCGGCTAAATCTTTCTTAGCCTGTTCAATTTGCATTTTAACTTGTTTAAAACCAGTTCCACCAAATGAATTACGTCTTTCAACGGCAACTTCGGGCTTTAATTCATCATAAACATCGTCTTCGATCAATGGAGATATTTGTTTGAATTCCTCCATAGTAATATCTTGAAGATTCTGATGTGTCTCGATACCCTTCAATACCAATTGTCCAACTATACCGTGAGCTTCACGGAAAGGAATTCCTTTGGTTGCTAAATAATCTGCTAATTCAGTAGCATTAGAAAAGTCATTAATAGTTGCTGAATACATATTATCTTTATTGACCTGAACAGTCGAGATCATTCCATTGAAGACTTTTAGAGCAGGTAAAAGCGTTTTTACGGTATCAAAAGTACCCTCTTTGTCTTCCTGAAGATCTTTATTGTAAGCCAATGGCAGTGACTTCATAGTCGAAAGTAAACCTAACAAATGTCCATAGACCCGACCTGACTTACCTCTGATCAATTCTGCCATATCAGGATTTTTTTTCTGCGGCATGATGGAGCTTCCAGTCGTATACTTATCGCTCAATTCTAAATAATCGAACTCGTAACTGACCCACATGCTTATTTCCTCACAGAATCTGGAGAGATGCATCATCAAAATAGATGCGTTACTCAAAAACTCTAAGGCAAAGTCACGATCTGATACAGCATCTAAAGAATTGTTGTAAATATTACCAAATCCCAACTCTTGGGCGGTAAATTCACGGTCGATTGGAAAAGTCGTTCCGGCTAAAGCTGCGGCACCTAGTGGCATAATATCAGTGTGCTTGAGATTAAACTCAAATCTCTCAACATCACGTTTGAGCATCGAATAATACGCCATCAAATAGTGTCCGTATGAAATAGGTTGAGCATGTTGTAGATGGGTATAGCCGGGCATGATGGTTTCAACATTATCTTCCGCCAAGGTTACCAAAGTCTTTTGAATAGTTTTTATTTCAGCTATTATCTTTGGCAGGCGATTCTTGACGTACAAATGGAAATCAGTTGCCACTTGGTCATTTCTTGAACGGCCAGTGTGTAACTTACCCGCAACAGGACCGATTTTTTGAGTCAAAATACTTTCAATATTCATATGAATATCTTCATTTTCAACTGTAAATTCCAATTTATTATCGTGCAATTCCTGTTGTATTTCTTCTAACCCAGCGGCAATTTTGTCGCTATCAGCCTCATTCAATATCTTAGTCTTTTTCAACATTTTTACATGCGCTAATGAACCCTCAATATCTTCATCAGCCATTAGTTGATCGAAACTAATCGAAGCACCGAATTCATCGACCCAAGTTTCAGCTTGAGCTTGAAAACGGCCACCCCAAAGTTTTTTTGTACTCAATTATTGGACCTCGTGTACGTGTTGATCTTCATTTTTTTGTTCAACTTGAGCAGCGACTTGAGTTGAAAGTCCCCAAAGTTTGATGAATCCTTTGGCAGCAATCTGATCAAATGAATCTGATGATGTGTATGTTGCAAGATTGAGGTCATACAATGAGTTCTCTGACTTACGTCCTTGAATCCAAGTGCTACCTTTGAATAGCTTCATCTTGATAACACCATTGACTGACTTTTGGCTTTCATCAAGAAAGGCTAGCAATGACTTCATTAGTGGTGAATACCACAGTCCATTGTAAATCAACTCTGTTAGTTCTTTTTCAATAACTGGTTTGAAATGTGCCAAACCACGTTCTTGAACCAAATCTTCTAGTTCCTTATGTGCTTGGATCAATACAACGGCAGCAGGTGCTTCGTATACTTCACGTGATTTGATACCAACTAGACGATTTTCGATATGATCAATACGTCCGATACCATTCTCACCAGCAACTGTATTGATTTCTTGAATAATATCAACTAATTTCATTTCGATTCCATCAAGAGCAACTGGAATACCATGTTCAAAAGTGATTTCAATACTTGTTGGTGTGTCAGGTGTATCTTCAACGGGAGTTGTAATTGCAAATGCATCTTCTGGAGCTTCAGCCCATGGATCTTCTAGTACACCACATTCATTAGCACGACCCCAGATATTGGCATCGATAGAGTATGGTGAGTCAAGATCAATAGGAATTGGAATATTGTGTTCCTTAGCATAGTCGATCTCTTCCTCACGAGACCAATGCCAATCACGAACGGGACTCAATACTTCTAGGTCGGGAGCTAGAGCATGAATCGCAACTTCAAAACGTACTTGATCATTACCCTTTCCGGTACAACCATGAGCAACTGCGACTGCACCTTCATTTTTGGCTACTTCTACTAATTTTTTACTAATCAATGGTCGGGAGAGAGCGGAGAGTAGCGGGTAAATACCTTCGTAAAGGGTATGCCCTTGCAACGCAACAAGTGCATATCCATTTGCGAATTCTTCTAACGCGTCAATTGCGATTGCTTTAACGGCTCCTGCATTGACTGCCTTTTCTTTGATGAAGTCAAGATCCTTACCTTCACCAACGTTGATACAACATGCAATCACGTCATATCCTTTATCCTTAAGCCACGGAATGGCTACTGATGTATCCAAACCTCCGGAATAAGCTAGTACTACTTTCTTTGTATCTGTCATAATGCGTCTCCTCCGATTAGAAAAAAATTAATTTGATGTACAAAAGATTAACACCTTTACAATTTTGAAACAAGGGGAAATTTCTAAAAATGTTTATGTATACCCTTCCAAGAGGCATTACTTGCATATTTTTTAAACATTATGACCAAATCCCTTAAATTAAAATTAGGTTTTCTTTTCTAATAATCGGATAGACAATTGTTTCTATTATATAGACACTTAATTAATTACTTACGACTTCTGGAGTGATAGTCGTCCTACGATCAGTTCTGCCTCTCCAATACGATGAAAGAACTGAACCGGAAATATTGTGCCAAACACTGAAAATAGTTGATGGGATCGCAGCGGCTGGTGAGAAGTACATCATAGCTAAAGTGGCGCCTAAACTTGAATCCTGCATACCAACTTCAAATGTAATAGCTTTTCTTTGTGGATCCTTCAATCTGATAGCTCTTGAGAACAAGTATCCTAAACCATATCCAGATAAGTTATGTAAAACAACTACGGGGATAACAAGAGCTGTTGTAGCCGTGAACAATTCAGCGTGATTAGCCGAGATAACAGCTCCGATAATCATTAAGATGGCAGTTTGTGATATTAATGGTAATGCCTTTGTAACATAATCAATTTTCTTACCAAAAATTGTATGAATAACGACACCTAGGATAATGGGAACAAGAACGATTCTCACAGTACTCAAGAACAATGATTGAGTTGGAATCTCAACGTACTTGCCAGCATAGAGCATCAATAGACCTGGTAAAGCTAGCGGTGCTAATAATGTCGAAAGGGTTTCGATTGAAACATCTAAGGCAACATCTCCACCAGCTAAGTAGGCCATAACACTGGAGGATGTACCACTAGGACATGAACCAACCAAGATGACACCAACGGCAGTAGCTCCTGTCAAGTGGAATACTTGACACAAAACCCAAGCTACCAAAGGCATGATGACGTAATGAGCGATAGTTCCTAAAATAACTGGCAAAGGACGCTTAACGATACGGGCGAAATCTTCACCACGAAGAGTAAGTCCCATCCCAAAGAGAATAATTCCTAATAAATATGACGTGTTGGGAATGACCCATGCACTTGCTTGCGGCAATAGATAATTAAATACCGCCCAAATTACTACCAATACCGTAAACCATCTTCCAATCCATCGACCTAAATCTTCTACCTTTTGCATATAATCACTCCTCTAATTGTAATATCCCAAAGCCATTCGTGCGTTGAGACTCATCTTATCTGATGTCCAGGCAGGTTCCCAGACAATATTTATTTGTACTTCATCGATTTCTGGCAGTTTTTCTAACGCTGACTGAATCATATTTTCTAACACTTGTGAGATGGGACATCCCATTGTTGTGAGTGTCATTGTTACAACACAGATCCCATCGGTTAGACTTAATCCATAAATCAGACCTAGATTTACTAGATCAACTCCTAATTCTGGATCAATTACGCTCGTCAGTTGTTCCAGCATTCGATCTTGAAGATTGCTTAGTACATCAGTTTGAGTGCTGACTTCTTCTGCCATAAAATCACTACTTTCTATTTTTTATCCCCAAATAATTCGTCGGCACCTAACATTACACCGCCGGTATTGGCAGATGTTACTAAATATTGGTACCTTGCAAGATATCCTTGGCGAACTTTGGGTTGGAATGGTTTCAACTCGCTACGACGACTGTCCAACTCTGCTTCTGTCAAATCCACATCTAAAGTTCTATTTGTGAGATCGATCGTGATCTTATCACCATCATGAATCAGTCCAATTTCTCCACCTGATGCCGCTTCAGGAGAAACATGTCCGACACAGATTCCATGAGTTGCACCTGAGAAGCGCCCATCGGTGATTAGGGCGACTGTACGACCTAATCCACGTCCGATAATATCAGAAGTCGGGTTCAACATTTCGGGCATTCCTGGTCCACCTTTTGGTCCTTCGTATCTAATAACGACAACATCACCAGCTTTGACTGTTCCGTCATCGATCCCAGCTACGGCATCATCGTGTGAGTCAAAGCAGACGGCAGTTCCGGTAAATTCATGAATATCTGGATCAACACCGGCGACTTTGATAACTGAGCCTTTCTTAGCGATATTACCGAATAGAATCGATAGTCCACCTTGCTCAGAATAAGCATTATCTAACGGACGAATAACCTCTGGATTCAATGTATGAGCACCTTTGACATTCTCACGAACCGTCTTACCAGTAACAGTTGGTCGATCGGGATGCAGGACACCTTTTTCAATCAATTCATTCATCAGTGCAGGAATCCCTCCAGCCTTATGTACATCTTCCATCGTCCATGCTGAAGATGGAGCGATTTTGGCTAAATGTGGTGTTCTTTTAGCAATTTTATTGATCTCTTCTTCGCTATAATCCACTCCTGCTTCATGAGCAACTGCTAATCCATGAAGAACGGTATTCGTGGAACCTCCCATCGCCATGTCTAGTGCAAAAGCATCGTCAAATGCTTCTTTGGTCATGATGTCTCTTGGCTTTAGATCATTCTTGACATTCTCCATGACTCTTCTGGCGGCAGCACGCACTAGTTCTTTACGTTCATCCGAAACTGCTAGTGCTGTCCCGTTGTATGGCAGAGCCAATCCGAATGCTTCCATCAGTGAATTCATCGAGTTAGCTGTGTACATGCCAGCACAGGAACCACAACTAGGACAGGCATTTTGCTCTAACTCCAAAAAATCATCTTTGCTCATCTTGCCATCTTTGAATGCTCCAACCGCTTCGAACACGGTCGATAAAGTCGCTGCCTTCCCGTTAGGATCTACGCCGGCTTTCATAGGACCACCAGATACAAAGGCACAAGGGACGTTAGTTCTAACTGAAGCCATCAGCATTCCCGGAGTGATCTTGTCACAATTAGGCATGTATAAGACGCCATCAAACCAATGGGCGTTAATCACTGTTTCGGCCGAATCAGCAATTATTTCTCTACTTGGTAGCGAGTAGCGCATTCCAACGTGTCCCATGGAGATACCATCGTCAACACCGATCGTGTTGAATTCAAATGGGATTCCTCCGGCTTTTCTAATCTCATCCTTCGCAATATCAGCAAGTTCTCGCAAATGAACATGCCCGGGGACGATCTCGATATATGAATTACAAATGGCAATGAAAGGCTTCTTCATGTCTTCTGGGCTCTTGACTTGACCAGTTGCGTACAGCAGGCTTCTACCCGGTGCACGATCGACGCCGACCGTAATCTCATCACTGCGTTTTTGCATGTCTTTGCCGCTAACATTAAAATTTAGCGTATTACTCATCTAAATCATCCTCTTTCCAAAAATATTTATGATGAACTCTAAAATTAGATTTTCTAATTTTCTTCTAATTTTAACTTTTGGACATCATTCTTGAACAACCCGCTTATAACACGGCTTTGAATCAAGTGATTTGAATCTTATCATCAGATTTTAAGAATGTAAACAGCTTTTATAATATTCTTTTAATCTAAGGGAATACCCTCATGATTATATTTTTGACTCATTTCTTATATTATTCAGCCAATTTATGGCAATCAAAAAAAGTTTATTAATTTAAAATTAATATTCACCCTTGATTTTTAATTTTTTCATGCTTATAATAGGCATCAATAAAACAAACGTTGAAGAAAAAAGTAGAAATCTCAATTACGCACAGTGAGTCACGTTCAATGAGAAGTGACCGTTACGAGAATTTTGAAAATCATTTCTGAGTTCGATGTCGATATGTAGATCATCGTGGTTGCCACCAATATCAGGCTAGCAGATCAACAGGTCTGCGATTTGAGTGAATAGTTTATTTGGTTAAACTATTCAAAAAGGTGGTACCGTTCTACTATTAGAGCCCTTTTTCCCTATCGGGAAGAGGGCTCTTTTTTTTTTCAATAATTTAAAGAGGTGAGGAAAATGGATTCTGATATTAGTGGCATTACGCAGATTAGCAATATAAAAAATACAACACCATATTTTAGGGGGATTTTCCATGCAAAACGATTTATTAGAACCAAAGTCAAAAAAGAATAATTTCTTACAACTGCTAGTAGTCAGTTCACTCATCTTCGGGATGTTTTTTGGATCAGGTAACTTGATCTTCCCAGTTCATTTAGGACAAATGGCTGGTAACAACTGGCTCGCAGCCGCCGTTGGATTCGCAGTTTCTGGTTCCCTATTTCCATTATTAGCTATCTTAGCCGTAGTTATCACTAAAAGTGATGGGCTATACGACCTAGCACGTCCAGTCGGAAAACATTATGCCGCACTATTCCTCATCTTGGTTCACTTGACCATCGGACCTTTCTTCGGTACACCACGTACTGCCGCAACCGCTTATGAAATGGCAGTCAAACCTTTTCTACCTGCTCAATTCGATCGTGTAAGTATGTTACTATTCACAGCTTTGTTCTTCGGAGTTGCTTACCTACTCACAGTTCACCAAAACCAACTATTAAAATACGTTGGTAAGTATTTAAACACCATCTTCTTGGCATTATTGGCCGTAGTCTTCTTAGTAGCATTTCTTAACCCTATGGGGGGATTGAATCACATGCCTACCACTGCATATCAAACTACTGCAACTGTCAGTGGTATGTTGGAAGGTTACAACACGGTTGATGCCGTTGCATTATTAGCATTAAGTGTTACCTTCGTACATGCTGTCCGTGGACTTGGATACAAAGATCGCGAACTATCATCATTAACAGCTAGAGCTGGTACTTTAAGCATCGTCCTAGAAGTTATGATCTATGTCGGATTGGTTTTATTAGGTGCTTTCAGTTTGAACAAAATGAAATTATCCGCTAACGGTGGTGATGCACTATCATCAATCGTTGGATATTACTTCGGTAACTTCGGTGCCGCTCTCTTAGGTCTATTAGTTACATTAGGTGTCTTCACAACTGCCATGGGATTGGTTGCTTCCTTTGCTCAAGACTTCCATAAGTTATTCCCTAAAGTAAGCTACCTCACATGGTTACGTATTACTTGCTTCGTATCATTCGCAGTCGCAAATGCTGGTCTTGATACCATCATCAGTTGGTCATTGCCAGTCTTAATGCTTCTATATCCATTGTCACTAGCATTGATCTTAGTATCATTGACCGTCCACTCAAAACCATACGCCGGTGTAGTATACAAGATGACTATCGCCTTTACAGCATTACCCGCTGTCTTAGATATGTTTGCATCTGCACCTGCCGCATTACAAACAGGCTTTGTAAAATTAGCAGTCAATGCTTATCATCAATACTTACCATTCGCTAGTCTCGGACTAGGCTGGGTAACGCCAACACTCTTAGGATTTGCTTTAGGACTAGTCCTTGGTAAAATGGGAGTCTTCGTTACCAACAACTCCGCAGTTACTCAAAATTCTAAGTATTAACGCAAAAAAAATAAGCCCACTCAGGCTTATTTTTTTTACTGTTCAAACGTCTGAAAACTAACTAATTGATCAGTCGATATTTGCTGATACAATTCATTACCTAATTCTCGGCTGTACTTATTAGTAGATACTTGAGACTGAACAAAATTGTGTTCATGCTGGAATACTTTGACTAATAATTCGTTTTGTTTATCTTGCGAATCACGATTACCCGATAGACGGCGATTTCGTTGGTCAAAAGCTTTTCTAACGATACTAGTTTCTACTTCATTCTGATCATTCATCTGTGATGACAAGAACTCTATGACCTTTTGATATGGCTTAGCTTCAATCTCACCGATTCTATGCCACATTTCTCGATTTCTAGCAAGGGCCTCTTCACGGTCCAAGTCACGGTATCTTCGAGCATTCTTTCTAATGATCTTACGACGCAGGCGCGCCTTCTTACTAAAGGAAATCCGAGCAATGATATTGAAGCGAAGCATCAGGATAAATTGTTTCCTAAAACCTCGAGAGTTTTGAATAACTGTCTGACGCATGAATTTTGAATACAGATTGTATTCTTGATTATTTATTTCTGAATTTTGTAGCATCCCTTCGACTGTCGTCGCTTCAATATTAAAGGCTTGGTCAAATAATTCCGACAAAGTTTTTCTGTTTGGACGACCTTCAACTACACGTTGCCCTTCAATGATTCTAATGAGCTCACCACTTTCTGGTAATTCATTATATTCTGCTTGAACCATGTGTACAGCATTACTTACCATCTCTGACTTAGCCTTGATCAGTTCACTCTCATCAAATGCCGATTCTTTCTTAGGAAGCATAAATGGCAATATAATAGTAGGAACTATCAAACTGATCAAAATAACAACCGCCGCCACAAAGATAATATCATTTCGATATGCAAAAGGTGCTCCACGCAAAGTTAGTGGTAGAGAGAATGCCATCGCTAACGTAATAGTTCCATGTACGCCACTCAACGCCATAACTAGACTATTCATGACCTTATCATGAAAATTCCAAGACCGTATCTTAGCAAAATCGAATTGCGTCCAGAAAAATCTTAATGCCGCCATTATCACGTACAATAGCGCACCCAATCCAACTAGAATGATAATCGAACCTGTATCACGTTCGTGCAACTTTTGAACAACTTCTGGTATCGATAGCCCTAATAAGACAAACACCATACCATTCATAATGCTGGCTATGATCGACCAAGTAGTACTCATAACGATCTGTAATCTTGAAGTCGTCAGTCGCAGTCGATTCTGTTGCATGCCGTGGATCAATCCAGTTGCCACAACGGCTAATATACCTGATACTCCAACAATTTCAGCTACCAAATATACTGCAAACGGTGTTAGTAAGGTATATGGAACGATGACAGAAGGCGTATCGACACGTTTATTGATCAGCAAAATTCGTAAAGAAACGATCAAATAACCTAGGATCAATCCAACGACGATCCCGCCAACAAAGACATACAAGAAGTTTTCAATCCCATCTGCGACGGAGAATTTACCGGTCACTAACGCCGCAATTGCTAAGTTAAACGCTACGATACCTGAAGCATCATTGAATAGCGACTCATTCTCCAAGGTATTCATTGCTTCTTTAGGTACTAGGACCTTGCTCGTTATCGATGATACCGCAACGGCATCAGTCGGCGTGATGATGGCTCCCAACGCCAACGCCAGTGCTAATGAAAATTCCGGAATCAGTGCATGCGTGACAAATCCTACAACTAAGACTGTGATTATTGCTAAGACGACTGACAATGAGAGTGTCGTTCCCATTTGATGCATCAGTCGTCTAATATTAGTGTTTTGACCATCATTGAACATCAAGGTCGAAATGATCACAAACAAAAATAATTCTGGTTCTAATTCAAAATTTTTATATAGCGGTACAAACGATAAGACTAAACCAGCTGCTATTTGCAAAAAGGCCACTGGTACCATATTAAAACGGGCATAGACAGCATTCGCTCCAACTACCGCTGCAACCAAAAGTAAGACTAAAAAAGCAGTTTCCAATTACACGCCCTCCCCCACAATTTTTAACTTTTTAATTCTAACGCATTAGCCACAAAGTTGAAACTAAAAAAGAGCTGAAGCAAAACAATCTTTGCCAAGCTCCTAATTTTATTTGAATGATTTACTTATTCTCTTTATCAACAGATTCCGAAATCTTCTTCAGATACATGATCATTTCATCTTCTTTAGAAGATTCCTCTTCTTCGGCTTCCTCAGCTGATTTTCTTGCATTGATGACGGTGTTCATTGCCTTGACCAAGAAGAAGACTACCAAAGCGATTATCAAAAAATTAATAATAGATTCAATGAAGGCACCATACTTAAATGTTGCTTCTCCAACTTGAAACTTTAAATTACTTAAATCAATTTTCCCCAAGAACAATCCGATCAGCGGATTGACCAAGTTACTTACTAATGACTGAACAATAGCAGTAAAAGCGGCACCCATGATGACACCGACTGCCAAGTCCATGACATTACCACGACTGATAAAATCTTTGAACTCTTTAATCATAATTCATTACTATCCCTTCTATAAATATTCTTATAATTAATTATGCTATTTTTCCAGTGACTTAGACAACAATTAACTACCCCTCAAACCGAATTGTAGAACTTTTTTGAAGAATTACAAAAAATACGTTTACCTAGTAACCGGCATCATAAATATAGTCATTCCCACCATCATAAACATCAATGAAGTCTTCATACTCGTCATATACTTCATCATCAAAACAAGTCATCAGTACTTCCATATGGTAATCAGAGTTACGTTCCAACCAGTCGCCGACTGCTAGTAGAGCAACTTCACATGCATCTTCCAGAGGATAACCATACACACCCGTAGAGATAGCCGCAAAAGCAATCGTATGCAATTTATTGTCCTTAGCAAGTTGTAGCGAGTTTTGGTAACAATCCGTCAACATGACTTCATCATTAGTACTTCCTGAATAAACTGGACCTACCGTGTGAATAACGTATCGTGCTGGAAGCTCGTAACCCTTGGTAATCTTGGCCTGTCCAGTCTCACAACCATTCAAAGTCTTACATTCTTCAAGTAACTTATGACCGGCAGCACGATGAATCGCCCCATCGACCCCTCCGCCACCTAGCAATGACCGGTTGGCGGCGTTCACTATTACATCACACTTGACCTTAGTTATGTCACAAACTTCAATATCGATCGTACTTGTCTTATGCGTATTTTTTTTCATGTCATACCCACCTAAATTTATCTCATTTCCTTTAATCTTATACGAAACTTTTTTAATAAGAAACAATTTTTGTTTAGTTGTTACTTTGAGCTTCAATACCTCAGCTATGTGCAGTTGATCATCGTCTTCAACTGGAACCATGACTAAATCACCAATATTAATATCCTGATCGTCAGTCCAGTAATCAGCTCTTTCACCACTATTAACCAAGGATACCTTGCAAATAATACAATTGTCCATATCAACATGACCGTCCTGTTTGGAGTACTAAAAAAGAGGCTAGGATATTGTCCCGCCTCTATCTTCTGCCACTGGCAAGATTCGAACTTGTACATGGATAACCATACAGCGACCTGAACACTGCGCGTCTGCCAATTCCGCCACAGTGGCATTGAATACCATATCTCACTGATATGGCTTACAATATTAAATGATACTACAAATGGAGGTTCTTGTAATGGAAAAAATCAATAAATCTGTATTATCTAAGGTAATTAGAACACGAAACCCAAAATCATACAAAGGAAACTATGGAAAAATATTGGTAATAGCAGGTTCTCTACCATTTGGAGGTGCAGCGATCCTCTCCACCTCAGCCGCCGTCCACACTGGAGCTGGCTTGGTAACTGTCTTAACTGTACCTGAGAAATTTACAGCCATGAATACAGCTGTGCCTGAAGCCATGACATTAAGTTATCAAAACGATGCTGAGACAGAGGATGCGATCAAAAAAAATAATGTCATCGTCATTGGACCTGGATTGGGAACTTCCGCTAGTACCAGTAAGATAATAAATTCTGTCATCAAGAATATCGACAGTAATACTACCGTGATCATGGATGCCTCTGCCCTGACAGTTGCAGCTGAAGAAAAAATCGACTTATCACAAATCCATAAACTGATCATCACGCCTCATCAAGGCGAGTGGGCACGCTTGTCAGGTCTAGAAATATCAGAACAAACACCTGACAACAACAAAAGTGCTCTCAAAAAGCTTGCCCCTAAAGCTATCCTTATTCTAAAAAAACATCATTCAGAAATTTATCACTCTGAAGATGTATTTCAAATTGATGCTGGTAATCCGGGTATGGCGACTGGCGGCATGGGTGATACTTTGACAGGGATTCTAGCCGGCTTCATCGGTCAATTTGGATACTCAATGCCAACTATTTTTGCCGGATTGTATTTGCACAGCTACATCGCTGACAAAATCAATAAAGATAATTATGTCGTTCTACCTTCCAAATTGATCAAAAAAATACCTAAATATATGTCACAATTTTCCAAATAAATTTAGCGCCAAAAAAGACCGACAAGCGTCGGCCTTTTTTTTATTTAATATTTATTAATCTTCTAATTCGGTTTACTTTGGGACCTAAGATCTTATCAGCTAGTTGTGTTTTCAAAACTAAATAGCCATAAATGGAACCACCTAACCCAGCTTCAACTATCAAAATAATCACACTCAGGATACGATCAGAGTTACCGACAAAGCGGAATACTAACCAGTTGACGAAAATGACCACCGCAAACATGATCATAGAAAACATAATGATACCGCTGATACGACGAGAAAGTCGATCAGTATCAAATGGATAAATATCATGTAATTTCTTCGTCATCAACCAACAGACGGCACCCATACCAATACTTGTAGCAACTAGTGGTCCAAATTCATGGAATATTCCAATCATCGGAACTTGGACTAACACCTTGACGATGAAGCCATATATGAAATATTTAATCGCTAGTTTATTTCGATACAACGCCTGAAGGATGGCAGATAGCACGGTAAATAATCCAAGAAAAATGGAAATAACCGAACTGAACTGCAACATCAAGATACCCAATTGGTCGTATCGATAGAAGATCGTCCACAGTGGTTGAGAAACAGCATACATCCCTAAGGATGCCGGAATCATGATGAAAAAGAACAGTTCCAAAGTATTGGATATTTGATTCTCGATGTCTTTTTTGACACCTTTCGAATACAATCCTGACAAAATTGGAATTGCTGTAACAGCCATGGCCGTCGACAAAGAGACGATGATCATGATCAACTTGTTCGCCTGAAACCCAAATAGCGAATAATAATTATCCAACTGATCACTAGTGACCTTCACGAACATCCTCATAAACTGATTAAAAGTCGATTGGTCAAATAAATTAAAGAAAGTAATACCTGCATCCAAAATAATAAAAGGTATAGCTTGCTCAAAAATCTCTCTGGTAAAGTTTTTATTTAACTCTTCTGGAGCTTTACCATTACGCGACAAGGAACGAAGCCTGGGCAGTTTCTTCATGAAAGAAAGTACCAGAATCCCGATGGCGAAGGCCGCACCGATGAAAGCCGCGAAAGTTGATTGTACAACAGCATTGATATAACTACCGTTATTCAATTTCATAATAATATAAGTTGCGGCCAACATATAAATAACACGGGCGATTTGCTCAATGAATTGTGAAATGGCTGAAGGAGCCATGTCAGAATAACCTTGCATGTAGCCTCGCATAATACTCAAAATGGGGATGATCAAGACAGCAGCTGCCAAAGACTTGATCACGGGAATACTTCTTGGATCACCGTCAGCAAAAATTGCGGCCATCAACGGAGCACCGAAATACATCAAAGCTGCAAAAGCGACACCCATTATTGCCATGATCTTGATGCCGTGCTTAAACAGCCTGTTACCGGTTGAATACTCATCCAGGGCGTTATAATGTGAAATTTGCTTAGAAATCGCACCCGGTATACCAGCAGTCGAAATAATAATAAATAAACTATAAATATTGTATCCCTTAGCAAAAAGAGCATTAGCTTGGGGATAGTACGAACCCATCCAAGCCATCCAGGGGATAATATAGATCGCACCTAAAATACGTGAAAAAATACTACCAGCAGTCATCCACGCTGAACCCTTCAACATTGTATCCTGTGTTGAGGTTTCAGGATTCAATACTGGAGTTATTCCTCCATCGTCATGGTTATTGTTCAAGTCCTGCACCACCTTAAAAACTATCTCCTCAATTATAGCAAAATTGTTAACTCAGAAACCTTAAAATACTCTTAATTTCAATTAATTGCAATTAATTATCAAAAAAGAGATTGCGATTTGGTCACCACAATCTCTCAATAAATATCTATTTGACAACAATATTAACGATTTTGTTAGGAATAACAATTACTTTGACAATATTTTTTCCATCAGTAAATTTCTTAACTTTTTCGTCTTCACGAGCTAGTTTTTCGACTTCATCTTTAGACATGTCGACTGGAACTTCGATCTTGTCACGTAATTTACCATTAACTTGAAGAATCAACTCAACAGTCTTTGCGATCATCTTGCTCTCATCATAGGCTGGCCATGGTTCATAACTGATCGAGCCCTCGTGTCCATACTTGCTCCAAAGTTCTTCCATCATATGTGGTGCGATCGGTGCCAACAACTTCACGAATCCTTCAGCGTATTCCTTAGGCATTGTATCGGTCTTGTGAGCTTCATTGACGAAGACCATCATTTGTGAAATAGCGGTATTGAAGTGCAATGCTTCATAATCCTCAGTTACCTTTTTGACAGTTTCATTGTAAATCTTATCCAACTTACCGTCATTTGTGTCAACCACATAGCCATCACGAAGTGTGCTGTAATCATCATCGTTGACGAACAATCTCCAGACACGATCAAGGAACTTATGCGCACCTGACAGACCGGTTTCTGACCAAGGAATCGATGCGTCTAGTGGTCCCATGAACATCTCATAAACTCTTAAAGTATCTGCACCGTATGACTCAACCACATCATCCGGATTAACAACATTACCCTTTGACTTAGACATCTTCTCATGATTGTCACCCAAGATCATACCTTGGTTAACTAACTTTTGGAATGGTTCTTTAGTTGGAACTACTCCGATATCATACAAGAACTTGTGCCAGAATCTTGCATACAACAAGTGAAGAACTGCGTGCTCAGCTCCACCGATATATAGATCTACTGGCATCCATTCTTTCAGCTTCTCATAGTCAGCAATTGCATCGGGATTATGTGGATCAATATATCTCAAGAAGTACCATGAACTACCAGCCCATTGTGGCATAGTATTAGTTTCACGGCGACCCTTGCGACCGTTCTCGTCCACAATATTTACCCAGTCAGTTAGGTTAGCTAGTGGACTCTCCCCTGTACCTGATGGCTTGATATCAGCTTCAGCTGGTAATCGAAGTGGTAATTCATCCTCAGGAACTAGTGTTGTCTCGCCATCTTCCCAATGAATAACAGGGATTGGTTCACCCCAGTATCTTTGACGTGAAAAGAGCCAATCACGAAGACGATAATTAACCTTCTTTTTACCAATACCGTGTTCTTCGAAGTAAGCGATGATCTTGTCAGTAGCTTGCTTGTTATCCAAACCATCTAGGATTCCGGAATTTATATGCTTGCCATCAGCAGTTACAGCACCATCTTCAACATTACCACCCTCGATAACAGGGATGATAGGCAAATCAAACTTCTTGGCGAACTCATAATCACGATCATCATGTGCGGGAACGGCCATGATTGCTCCAGTACCATAAGTTGCCAAAACATAATCAGAGATCCAGATCGGAATCTTCTTGCCAGTTACTTCGTTAATAGCATATGCACCAGTGAAAGCACCTGTCTTGTCATGATTCAAGTCAGTACGATCAAGATCTGACTTTCTCGCCGCAGTTTCTTTGTAGGCCTTGATCTCATCACGATGTTCATCAGTAGTGATCTTATCGACTAATTCGTGTTCTGGAGCAAGTACCATATATGTAGCACCATAAATAGTATCGGGACGTGTTGAGAAGACTTCGATCTTATCATCGAATCCATCAATGCCAAAGGCAAATTCAGCACCGATCGAACGACCGATCCAGTTTCTTTGTTGTTCTTTGATACTTTCAGGCCAATCAATGTCGTCCAAGTCATCGATCAATCTGTCGGCATAAGCTGTGATCTTCAAAACCCATTGGCGCATTGGTTTTCTAATTACTGGGAAGCCACCACGTTCAGTCTTACCATCAATAACTTCCTCGTTAGCAACGACTGTCCCTAGGTCAGGACTCCAGTTAACAGGAACTTTAGCCTCATAAGCTAGTCCACGTTTGTATAATTCTTCAAAAATCCATTGAGTCCACTTGTAGTATGAAGGGTCTGTTGTTTGTACTTCACGATCCCAATCATATGAAAAGCCAAGCGAGTTGATTTGACGTTTGAAATTTTGAATGTTTTGTTCAGTGAAATCAGCTGGGTTATGACCAGTATCCAAAGCATATTGTTCGGCTGGAAGTCCAAAAGCATCGAAGCCCATTGGATGCAAAACATTGTAACCTTGAGCACGTTTCATTCGTGCAATAATATCCGTTGCTGTGTAGCCTTCAGGATGTCCAACGTGCAATCCTTGTCCAGATGGATATGGGAACATGTCTAGTGCATAATAGTTCTTTTTATTTTTATCAGTTGTAGTTTTGAAAGTTTTATTGTCTTTCCAATATTTTTGCCATTTTTTTTCAACCGTATTGTGATTGTACATATCGTATCCTCCAAATAATTTGTCATGATAACAAAAAACGCCCTATGAAATTAATCATAGGACGAATTATCGCGTTACCACCTAAGTTCCGTCAAAGAGACGGCTCTCAAATTCCTTAACGCGGAATATTCGTAATCACTTACTGTTAGTTCAGCGATTAAACTTCATGGATGAGTTCGGCTCATGGAGTTATACGTTCACATTGACCACGTACTTTCTGAAAATCTTCATCAGCTTACTATTTCCGTTGATTTATATACTATACCATTAACTTCTGTCCGACAACCAATAAATCTGAATTTAAATTATTATCTTGTTTGATTTGAGCGGCTGTTGTGTTAGCTTGAGCTGCGATCGAATCAATCGTGTCACCGTTTTGAACTGTAACAGTATCAGCGGTTGTACTACTATCTGAAGAATTCGATCCGCCAGTTGTACCAGTCGTCAAGGTGTTTTGAACTGAGACAGATGTGTTGGATGAACTATTAGAAGCATCGTACTTTTTAACACCGTTAGTTTCATCCTGAACGATGATCGGTGCTTCTTCAGTTCCATAAACATCCGATGGCGTAGTGGTTCCGTCAGTCGTACCAGTAGTATTAGTCAAGTTAGCAACCGTAACTGGTTGTTGCGTGCTGCTGTCATCATTACCAATGACTTTTAGAACTGTCAACACCTTGCCCGGATATACGTAACTATTAGTCTTCAAGTTATTGAGCCCCATCAATGTTTCGACAGTCATATTGAACTTATCTGCAACAGATTGAAGCGTATCACCAGAAGCATAGACGTAAGTTTGATCTTGCGAATCTGTATCTGTATCAAATCGCGTCAAATCATACTTCTCAATAATAGAGTTCAACTTGTCAGCGTATGTAGTGTCGGTAGCATAGCGTCCTGTTAAATAAGCAGTGGCATCCTTGTATGACTCGGTGTTGCTCTTCCATGCTCCAGCATAAATCTCAGGATTACCTGAAACTCCACCTCTGATTAGAGAAACATAATCCTCAAGTGACTCCTTGTATGATGGATATTTTCTAAAATTAGAGCTGATCGAATACAAGCTACCAGTTCCGTCATCCTCTTGCGTACCCATATTAACGGATTCGCCATTGTATGATCCCTTAACGCCAAACAAATTGTAGTTAGGTGCACTAGCTAATCCACTAGTACCCCAGCCACTCTCGACCATAGCTTGTGCAATCATAACGGATGCATAAATATCATTGTTATCTGCTAGCTTACGTGCCGAATTACCGATATAATTAATGAAGTTTTGGTCACCCACACCACGGGGGGTAACCATTCCTGTTACACTAGTATCGGTTGAATCTGATGAATTAGTGCTAGTCGAATTAGCTACAGCGTAGACTGGAACGGTGGTAGATACATTGGCTAATTGAGCAAATGCTCCACCAACAACCAAACTACCGCCTAAGAAAGTCATATTCTTACGCAAATTTGAAGCTTTAATATTCTTATTATTTAATCTAGTTAATCGGGTTTCTTCCCGAATTCTCTCACGACGTGTAATAGTCATATTACTTTACCCCACATAAAATCTTATACAATATTATATAATTTCTTAAGCAAAATTTAAACAATAGAGAGTAAAAACAATGAAAATATCTAAAAAATTATTTTCCTTTAATGTATTTCTGTTAATCTGCTTCCTGATTTGGAGCATAAACGTGATCGATCATGCACGATTTATTAAGTCATTCGACAAAATACTAATAAACAAGATCTATCATCACAACGAATCGTCACTAAGCATATTTAAATTTTTTACATTTTTTGGAAACACTAACACAATTACATTTTTAACCATTACAACTGTAATAATATTGTTACTGGCCAAATACTTTTATGCGGCGGGATTCGTAGCGATAAATGAAATAATCATTTCGGCCTTGAATCACTTCATCAAGATAAACGTTCAGCGACCACGACCAGCACATCATCACTACGTCCATGCCGGAGGTTACAGCTTCCCTAGTGGGCATTCTGCCGGTTCATTTGCCTTGTATATCTCGATATTGATAGTTACATTAATTATTTTCAAACATTTAAGTACCAAGATAATATCAAGTCTGATATTGATCGGGTTAGTCTTAATGATTGGATATAGTCGTATTTTCCTTGGTGTACATTATCCTAGTGATGTCATTGGTGGTTACTTGTTAGCAGCCACTATCATGACATTTTCTACTCTACTGATCCGAACCAAGAATTTGTCTATTCTTAAGTTCAAAGGCGTTTAAAATCAAGCCTATGATTAATAATACTAGAGATGCGACGTACATATTATGCAATCCAGAAAAAAGAATTTGTCTCATTTTGGGTAAAAGCTCTGTTGGCAATAAACTAGCGGTCTGTGGATCAATCAATTGATTCATCATGTCGACCGTTATTTTTTTGTTCTCAGCTGCACCTTTGATTAAGGCCGTATTAAGGATGATACCGTAAACTGATACCATCATCGACTGACCGATGGTTCGCAGTAATGTATTAAAACTCGTTGCTACTCCAACATTTTCAGGCGCCACAACTGTCTGTGTAGTAACAGTCGTCGTCGTGATAGTCAATCCAAACCCTAGCCCGGCTACTGCAGCCAATCCACAGAAATAAATAAATGGTGAAGATACATCAGCTGTCAATAAAGCAATATTAGCAATACCGATAAAGAACAAACTAATATAGATGATTCGATTAGGTGCCATCTTCTTGATCAGTGATCCAGCCCAGAATGAACCGAAGATCCAGACGATCGAACTAGGTGTGACGGCAAATCCACCCATGGAAGGACTCAATCCTAAAATCCCTTGCATCCACGTTGGAATATAAGCTTCGAATCCAATTAAGAACCCACTGACTAACAAGGCAATGATGTTTTGGATCACGAATGTTTTATTCTTAAATAATTGTAATGGCAAGATGGGATCTGACACCCTTCTTTCAACTCTGATGAATAGAAATACTGAGATCACTGAAACCAGTGCCAATCCAACTGGGATCATTACTGAATTAGAACTCAAGTTTTGAAGGGCTAACATCAAAGGTAGTAAAATCAAAATCAACAAAATTGTTCCAGAATAATCAATTTTGACTTTGTCGTGTTCTCTTTTTTCTTCTTTTAAGAAGAACCAAATCAAGCCGATAGTAATTAATCCAACTGGTAAATTGATCAAGAATACCCAATGCCAGCTGAGTTTTTCAACGATGAAACCACCTAATAGCGGAGCAATAATCGCAGCAATTCCCCATGCTGAACCATTGAATCCTAGTATCTTAGCGCGCTTGTCCAGTGGATAAATATCAGCAATAATCGTAAATGTCAGTGGCTGTATAGCTCCTGAACCCAGTCCTTGGACTACACGTGCCAAAATCAGCGTTAACATTGAATTCGACATTGCACAGAGCGTCGAACCGATGACAAACAGGATCAAACCGAATATCAGAACTGGTTTACGCCCGATAATATCTGATAATTTACCGTAGATCGGTGTTGAAACAGCTGTCATTAATAAATAAATCGAAAAAACCCAGTTCATCAAACTGACACCATGTAAACTACCAATAATCGTTGGCATGGCGGTTGATACGATTGTTCCCTCGACAGCTGTCATAAATGTTGCGATAAAAATTGCAGTCGTTACGATTGCAACATTTGACTCTTTTTTCTTTCCCATAAAACCATACTTCTCCCTAAAAATGAATAATGACATAAAAAAACAGAGGCTCTTCAAAGCATTAGCTTTAAAGAAACGCCTCTGTAATCATCTACTAATCCTTGAAGAAACTCTTGATTTCATCGACCTTATCAAGTTTTTCCCATGGAAGTTCAATATCTGTACGTCCGAAATGGCCATAAGCAGCCGTTTGTTTATAAATTGGTCTTTGAAGATCCAACATGATAATAATACCAAGTGGTCTTAAATCGAAGAATTCATTGATGCAATCTACGATTTGTTCTTCTGAATAATTACTTGTTCCAAATGTATCAACGTGAATTGAAACGGGTTTTGCTACACCAATAGCATAGGCAATTTGAATTTCAACTTTATCTGCGATACCTGCAGCAACAAGGTTCTTTGAGATATATCTAGCAGCATAACTAGCTGAACGATCAACCTTAGTAGCATCCTTACCTGAGAAGGCACCACCACCGTGTCTAGCAAATCCACCGTATGTATCAACGATGACTTTTCTACCAGTAAGTCCAGAATCACCTTCTGGTCCACCGATAACAAAGCGTCCAGTTGGGTTGATCAAAATCTTTGTCTTATCATCGATCATATCCTTAGGAACAACTGCATCGATGACATATTTTTTAATGTCTTTTTGAACTTGTTCTAGTGATGCTTCAGCCTTGTGTTGTGTACTGATAACGATCGTATCAATACGAACTGGCTTGTCGTTTTCGTCATATTCAATCGTAACTTGTGACTTAGCATCCGGCATCAAGTAATCGATAGTCTTGTTCTTTCTAACTTCAGCTGTCTTGCGCATCAACTTGTGAGCAAGTGAGATAGGAAGTGGCATATATTCTTTAGTTTCGTTTGTTGCAAAACCAAAGACAAAGCCTTGATCACCAGCACCGATTTGGTCCAATGGATCAAAGTCTGCATCTTTGCCACGCTTCTCAAGAGCGTCATTAACACCTTGGGCGATATCAGGTGATTGTTCGTCAAGTGCGACTAGTACCGCACAGCTTCTACCATTGAAGCCGGGATTTGAACCATCATATCCGATTTCAGTGATAGTGCTACGAACAACGTTTTGGATATCAACGTATGCGGTTGTTGAAATTTCACCAACAACTAATACTAGACCAGTAGTAACAGTTGTTTCACAAGCAACACGGGCATTTTTGTCCTTTGCAAGAATCGCATCTAGGATTGCGTCACTAATTTGGTCAGCAATCTTATCTGGATGTCCTTCTGAAACTGATTCAGAAGTAAATAAATAATTTTTTGTCATTTTTTTTCCACCTTTCGGTTACAGGGCTTCTCCTTTTATTTATCACAATAAAAAAAGGATCCCATCAGGAACCTCTTAATAGATTAACACATTTTTAATTTAAAACAAATTGACTAAGGTAATTTTCTACATTAATATTGCCTTATATATGTAAGGAGAAACCATGAACAGCTCAACTTATAAAAAATATAAAAAATTATTTTCTTCGGTGATTGAATTTTTAAGCTATCATATTTTCCCATTTATTTTTATCTTAGGTCACAGCCTTAATAACTACACGATAAATTGGTACTTAGCCATTATGGTTGGTATGGTGGCAATCTACAAAGAATACATTCGCTCTTTGAAACCAAATATGTATTTTAACGGACTTTACAGTTTGATTTACGTAATTTTGATTGTACTGTCATTTAGAAGTTTAAATATCAATGTCATCATTTTGATTTTTGTACAATTAGTGTTGTTATTCATCACCAAGTACTTCAACGAAAAATCTCACTTGATAAAAACCTTGATCGAAAGTTTTATCATACCTAGTTTTATGTCAGTTGCTATTGCGTATACTTACATGCACTTCATCTCGTTTACCTTTGTCGTACCACTATTATTAGTCAACATCGCAGCGATTTTGATCGACTATTTCGAAGGAGCAAAAAGCGACTACATTCAATTAGTAACGCTCTCAGCCCTCACTCTGATATTATTCTTATTAGGATATGTAAATATCCTAACTTCGATCACTATCGTTGTCTTCGTCATAGTTTCAGCACTACTAAAACAATACAAGCATTGGTCCACTTCTAATCTGTTTTATCGAGTGATCGGTAATTTCCTACTACTTATATGAAATGAGGTCTTAAATGCAAATAACAACTAACAACGTTGATTGCTTCAATGGTGAATCCAATCAGTACCCTGTGATTTTTAGTCTACCCCACAGTGGAACTCATGTCCCACAGAGCGTCCGTCAAACCATGAAGGATGATGTCATCCTCGCCAATTCTGATTGGTTTTTAAGGGAATTATATGACTTCATCCCTGACCTAGGCTTCACCACTATCCAGAACAATATCAATCGCTATGTTGCTGATCCCAATCGAAAGAATACCATCGTTGATAATGCCGATTATCGTTATAATTCTGTGTATCAACAAAACACCTTTGGTAATCAGATTTATCAAGAAGAACTTAACAAAGACCAGATCGACCAGAGGATGCAAGAGTTCTATGATCCGTATCATCATGAATTACAGCGATTAATTGATTATAAACACAATGATTTTGACGATATCTATTTGATCGACTTACACAGCTTTGCACGCTATCCGGGATTTGAAATGATGTCCCCCGCTGACTTCGTTATCGGAAACAACTACGATAGCACTTCTTCTGAACGAATCAGGATGTGGCTGACTAATGAGTTAAAACGCAAGGATTATACCGTCTCAGATAACTTCCCATTCACTGGTGGTCATATCACCAAGCATTACGGCACGATGGATAATCTCCATTCGATTCAACTGGAGATACGCTATAACGTTTACTTGGAAGATCGCGAATACGTGGAAGAAGAAGTTACCTCGTATGATTCAGAGTTGTTTATGAACGCTAAGAACAATCTTAAAAAAATAATTCAGTTATTTGAAGCAAAAATGCGCTAGGACAATGTCCTAACGCATTTTTTTAAATATGTTTGAGATAACAAAACTCGTCTGGAGTTATTGTATCAGAACTAGTTTTTTCGATATATGCACGAACAGTTTTTTGATGTTCGATCTGTAACTTTCTCTTTAGATTACAGTTTTTCCAAAATCCATAGGCAACGATAGAAACTGGTATGATTTCTAACATTACAGTTGCTGGTATCAACCATGGCTTATCAGTTATCAATGCAACAAATTTTTCTTTATCTTCTTCAGAGACTTTTGGCGCACAATTTGACGAACAATGATGTTTCAACATTTGTATCACGCTCCCATTACACTTAAAATTAATATAATCATAACCCTTTTTGAAAGCCCTGTCATTGTTAACGTGTCAGTTTGAAGTTTCTACTTTACGCATCTACTTGAATGCACAAAAAAAGAGTTAGGAATCATCCTAACTCTTAAAATTACTATTCGATGGAGGATACAGGGATCGAACCTGTGACCTCCTGCTTGTAAGGCAGATGCTCTCCCAGCTGAGCTAATCCTCCAAATAGTGACCCGTACGGGATTTGAACCCATGTTACCGCCGTGAAAGGGCGGTGTCTTAACCACTTGACCAACGGGTCATGACTCGTCAAGAAACCGTACGCTTACGTATCCCTTTCTCAAGCACAAAAATTATTATATATTAGATATATGGACGTTACAAGTCTTTTTTTAAGTTTTTGCAAAAAAATAGCTGGAGGCGCACTTTTGAACATACAAAATTACTTTGAAGATAACGAAACAATCGACATTGCCCAAGATATGTTGGGACATACTTTTACCTATAAATCCGAACAAGGGCTCTTTTCAGGCATCATCGTCGAAACTGAAGCTTATCTTGGACCTGACGATATGGCGGCTCACAGCTACAATGGTCGCCATACACAGGCAAATGATCCACTATATCAAGCTGGAGGTACAATTTATATCTATTCGATCCACAGTTGGTTGGATATGGATATCAGTGTGCAAAAAGCTGGCACTCCTAACGGAATCTTAATTCGAGGTCTACAACCAATCGAAGGTATGCCGTTGATGGAAGAAAACCGTCACCAAAGCGGCTTCAACGTCTCTAATGGACCTGCCAAGTGGATTCGTTCCTTTGGGATCAGAGATAAGCAATTATCAGGTACATTATTAAATTCAGATAATTTTATTTTTTCCGACAAAAAAGTCCAAACTCCTAAAAATATTCTCGCAACACCACGAATCGGAGTGCCGAATAAGGAGCCTTGGACTTCTAAAAAAATGCGTTTTATTGTTGAAGGAAATCCATACGTATCTAAAATCTACAAACGTGATATGGATCTTGATACCTACGGTTGGTTATAGTTTGTCACTTCTAGCACGTAAGGCGTAGAGGATGGTTACAGTATCGACGACTTCTTGCAACATGGCGCCGATGATCGTTGGTATCAAACCGAATCCGGCAATCACCATCAAGATGATACAAATAAAGATACCGATCAAAACCGCCTCACGAGCAACTTTGAGCGTGTCACGTGAAATCTTAACGACATCACCGACCTTGCCAAGATCATCCTTTAGAATTACGGCATCGGCAGATTCACTGGCAGCATTAGCTCCCTTATAACCCATAGCAATACCGGCATCGGCCAGAGCCAAGGCGGGCGCATCATTAACTCCGTCTCCGACCATGATCGTAGGATGATAGCTCTTATCTAATCCCTTGACGATTTTGACCTTATCTTCGGGCAGACTATTGGGAAATGTCTGAGTTATCCCAACTTCTGAAGCAACCAAATCGGCTGCTTCTTTTTTGTCTCCAGTGATCATCAAGACGTTATGGATGCCAAACTCTTTCAGACGTTGAATCGTTGACTTAGACTCTGGTCTGATTTGATCCATCAGGCTGTATACACCTGCATATTCATCGTCAATCGAGACATATACTCCTGAACCTCTGACTTCATCATGAATGTCATCAGCCACAAACTCTGCTTGACCGACTTTGACTATATGACCGTCGATCGTACCTAAGATTCCTTGAGCAGTGATCTCCTTTGCATCATTAACGTTTATCAATTTCAATCCACGATCAGTAGCATAGTCAATAATGGCCTGCGCCATAACATGGCTAGAGTTTTGTTCGATCGAAGCCGCATATCTCAACACAGTATCTTGGTCGAAACTACTTTGTAGTTTAAATTCATCCACGACGAGTTTTCCACGCGTGATCGTTCCCGTTTTGTCGAAGGCGATCGACTTGGCGGACGAAATTTTTTCTAATGCTGTTCCTGATTTAACGATAATACCATTTCTACTAGTACGACTCATCCCTGATACAAAGGCGATAGGGGCTGCTAATATCAAGGGACATGGTGAAGCCACTACCAGTACTTGAGCAATTCTTACTGGATCTTTTGACAAATACCAAGCTACACCCGCGATAACATATGCAATGATCGTGAATGGTACGGCGTAGCGGTCGGCTAAACGAACAAAGTGAGCTGGATTAGAAGCTGACTCTTTAACTAGTTTGACGATTGCTTGATACTCACTATCTGCAGCGATCTTATCGGCCTTCATCTTGAAAGATGTCTCACCATTGATCGAACCTGACATGACGTGTGAATCAGCTGCTACACTTACAGGTACCGACTCACCTGTCAGTGATGATTCATCGACTTCTGAGGTTCCTTCGATGACGATACCATCAACTGGCACTTGTTCTTTTGGACGAATCAATAAAACATCATCAATTTTGACATCGTCGATATCCACGTCCTTCACATCACCATCTACTAACAAGTGTGCCTGTGACGGTGTGTTATCTAACAGTGTTTTAAGTTCACTCTTAGCCTTATTAGATGCGTACTCTTCAAGTGTATCTCCACCTGTCAGCATCAATAATACTATCCAGCCAGCCCAATACTGCCCGAGGACGATCGTCGCAACAATTGCGGTGATAGCTAATAAATCGACCCCAAAGTTTCCCGTCTTGAGGACTTTGACCATATCAACGAACATGATAAAAGCCAATATTAGTCCTAAGACACTGATGATGACTTGAGCATAAAGGGGCTTACCGAATAAAAATTCTAAGATTAAAGCCACTAAACCAATGAATAAAGTACTATACAGTTTTAATTTATCTGAATTCATTTTTGTACTCCTCCTTTAACTTTAAGATAACATTTAAGTCAGATAGTTAATACATTCTTGCATTGTTATGCCAACTTCACATACTAGCAATATACTTTTGGTATAGAAAAAGCCCTACCTGACTAAGGTAGAGCGATTTTATTTAACTAATTTATCCCAGATAACAACTCGGTCAGTTTCTAATGATTTTTTGACATCAATAATTCGTTGGTTAGAACTTCCACGGAATTGTAAAGTCAAATCCATCTTGTCCTGCAAAAAACGACCATCGACTAAAATATCGAGCAAAGACAATAATTCTAGCTTGTCATCCGAATCCTTCAGTAGTTCATCCCACGTGTATCCTGACCAGGACCAAATATCTTTTGTGTCCCCAAACTCAGCTCGAACTCGTTTGCATAGTTTCAGACATACTTGGGTGTTGATAAATGGTTCTCCTCCCAAGAGCGTCAGACCTTGGACGTAATCCTTACTCATGTCCGTTATGATCTGATCTTCTAACTCCTGCGTATACGGCTTACCGTAGCGAAAATTCTGGGCGGCAACGTTATAACATCCCGGACAGTGAAATGGACAACCACTGACATATAGGCTACAACGAACGCCCTCACCATCAACGAAATTAAATGGTTTGTAATCAGCAATGTACTGCTGACTAAGATCCTTGGCCAGCCATTCTTTGGGAGTCGGATTGTTTGGCCCTTTCGTACCTTGCGGCATTTTGTATCATCTCCGGTGTCATATTTTTCTTACGTGATGCGATTTCAACGTGACGACCATGAATCATCGGACGTTGTTGTGGATTACCTAAGTAACCACAAGTACGCTTAACAACATCACAATATTGTGGGTCACTATTACCACATTGTGGACAAACAAAACCACGTGCAGTTGAATTGAACTCACCTTTGAAACCACACTTGAAACATTGGTCGATCGAAGTATTAGTTCCCAGATAGCCGACATGATCGTATGCCCAATCCCAAACGGCTTCTAGTGCCTTAGGATTTTGTTTCAAATTAGGGTATTCGCAATAGTGGATGAAACCACCAGAAGCATAGTGTGGAAAGATCTCTTCGAATGTGAGTTTATCGAATGGAGATGGATGCTTTCTTACATCATAGTGAAAACTGTTCGTATAGTATTCTTTGTCAGTAATATCAGTGATTCTACCGAATTTTTCGATATCATCACGACAGAATGTATCAGTTAGTGATTCAGCTGGAGTGGAATACAAGCTATAATGATAGCCACTTGCCTTAGCCCAGTCAGCACATTTGTCGCGCAATGCTTTAACAATATTTTCTGCAAAGTCATGTGCTTCTTGGTTATCTTCCCATTGATTACCGAAGAACTCGGTACATACTTCATACAGACCAATGTAACCTAGTGAGACTGTAGCACGTTGATTCTTGAACAATTCATCAACGCTTTCACCTGCTTTTAGACGTTTGCCGAAGGCACCATACATGTATAACAATGGTGCATTCTCTGGTTTAGCTTCTTTAGTACGTTCAACACGATACTCTAGTGCTAACTTGCAAAGCTTCATTTTTTCTTCGAATATTTCCCAGAATAAATTCTCATCACCGTGTGATTCCAAGGCGATTCTAGGTAAGTTGACTGTTACAACACCTAGGTTCATCCGACCGGAATTAACTTCCTTGCCATTTTCATCCTTCCAACCTTGTAAGAATGAGCGACAACCCATCGGTGTCTTGAAACTACCGGTTATTTCTTTGATCTTGTCATACATCAACAAGTCAGGATACATCCGTTTTGTTGAGCATTCCAAAGCTAATTCTTTGATATCGTAGTTAGGATCTTCTGGATTCAAGTTAAGTCCACGCTTAACAGTAAAAGTTAATTTAGGGAAAATTGCCGTCCGGTGTTCCTTACCTAGACCTTTGATTCTGATTTCTAGGATAGACTTTTGAATCTCACGTTCGATCCAGTTAGTACCAAGACCGAAGTTGATAGTTGTAAATGGTGTCTGACCTTGTGAGGAATAAAGTGTATTTATTTCGTATTCCAAGGCCTGCATTGCATCATAAATGTCTTTTTTAGTCTTAGCTTTTGCAAAAGCTTCACGTTTTTCTTCGGCAACCCAAATTTGAGCATCTTTCATGTGCTTCTCATAATTGAGTTTTGCATATGGAGCTAGTAATTGATCGATTCTATTAGCTGAACAGCCACCGTATTGCAATGAAGCAACATTAGCGATGATCTGTGACATCTGAGCAGTAGCAGTTTGAATAGATTTTGGGGATGAAACCCAAGCGTTACCGATCTTGAAACCATTAGCGAACATTTCATCGAAGTCGATCAAACAACAGTTGGTTTCTGGAGTCACTGGTGAGTAATCCAAATCATGCCAATGCAAGTCACCACGTAAATGTGCCTTCGCTACTAGCTCAGGTAACATTTTTAGACCTAAGGCACGGCTGGCAACCCCTGCCTCTAAGTCACGTTGTGTGTTAAAAATATTGCTATCTTTGTTAGCATTCTCATGGACGATTCTCTCATTGTTACCAAATAATTTATTGATATTGGCTTCAACGTTGGTAGCATTTTGAAAATTTTGTTGTTCAGCATCGTAATATTCTTGGTATTCATCAGCCTGACTGACCAAGTGATACTTCTTTAATAAGCTGACAATTTCATCATGCAATTGAGAAGTTTCGATGACAAATGAATCTTGATATTTATATACCAAGTCATCTTCAATTTTTTTGATTGTATTTTGATCATCAATCAATTTATTTAGAACAAAATCTACTTTGTATGGATAAAACTCTGTCTTATCCCCACATCTCTTTAGAACTGGAATACTCTTCAAAGTATCCAGTGTATTTTGGCTTTTTACTTCGTACATATCACACACAACCTTTTTGAATAATGATTCTATTATATGGGTCTCAGAAACTAAAATCAACATCTTGTATGTATGTGAAGTACTACAACACTATATGTAGTACGAACTTATGAGCGATAAATTATTTTTTATCTAATCAACCTTCTTAATATATCCAAAAAGCACCTAAAAAATCAAGGATTTAATTTAGTTAATTATTTTGGATATTTTAATTTTTATGCCAATAATATATGAAATAATTTTTCACTTATCGGAAGTTAAGTGAAATCCATTGACAAAGTTTCGACGCACACGCATAATTGCAATATACAAAAAGTGACACGGTGTCACGAGGAGAGAATATGGTTACTAAACGATTTAAAAACTTAAATAAAGATAAACAATCTCGTATATTAGATGCACTATTGAATGAATTCACCAATCATACTTTGGCAGATGCACAAGTCTCACGAATCGTCGCAGAATCAGGAATCGCACGCGGTGCTTTCTATAAGTATTTTGATGATCTGAAAGACTCATACGAGTTTTTATACCATCAGGCCTTACGTGAAATACACCAAAATATCAAGACTAGCGATACTGAGAAATACGATCCAGATACTTATGTCCAACAAACAAAAGATTTTGTTGATGAGAGCACGGACAGTCGCTACTTTGGACTTGTCAAAATGCACATGCTCTACAACGAAAGTTTTTTTATTTCTACTTTTGATAATCATTTGATAAATGGAAATGAATATTTATGGGCGACGCAGGTCATTATTCACGATGCAATCAAACAAATAATGATCGATCCCAGTGCGAAAGAAATGATTTTAAACAAACTCTCTAATGTCTTGCGTACATTAGCAAAGAAGGACGAATAAATGTTTTTATCACTGAAAGAAATTAAAAAAGAAAAAGTCAGATACGGCTTGATCATCGGAATGATAGTTTTGATCTGTTATCTGATCTTCATCTTAACTAGCCTAGCAATGGGATTAGCACAACAAAATACTGATGCGATCGATTCATGGAATATCAAGAGTGTCATTTTGGATAAGGACTCTAATATCAGTATGTCCCAATCATTGATCACTAAAGATGAGACGAAGAATACTAAACTTAGCTCTAAAGAAGCATATATCGGGCAGGCTTCGGTTGTAGCAAAAAAAGCTGGTAAAACTAAGGAATCCGCACAATTTTTGGGACTCCATGATAATCAATTCATCGCTAAAAACATCACCCTTTCATCAGGTCACAAAGTCAATAATAGCAATCAAGTCGTCGTTGACGATAAATTTCAGACGGACGGCTACAAGTTGGGTGACAAAATCAAATTCAACTCATCTGATAAAAAATACACTATCGTTGGTTTCACTAAAAATGCCAAACTTAATATCGCACCTGTAATATATGGTGACATTTCTGTTTGGAACACACTCAAGAATATCGACCAGCAATTTGTCGGTAGCGCCATCGTCTCCAAAAATACCAATTTCAAAACTACTGACAAGCAATTAAAGACTTATTCCAAATCGACTTTTGTCTCCAAATTGCCGGGATATTCAGCACAGAATTCAACCTTTACCTTTATGATCGCCTTTTTGATGGTAATCTCACTCATCGTTATAGCGGTGTTCTTATATATCTTAACGATTCAAAAAATCCAGAACTACGCAGTACTTAGAGCCCAAGGTATTCCTGCTAAAACACTAGTCGGTGCAACTATAACTCAATCAGTAACCCTGGTTATTAGTGGATTAGTCATCGGTGCTGCATTGACTTCTATAACGGCACTGGCAATGCCCGCCGCAGTCCCAATGAGCTTTAATATACCTATCTTGTCAGGTGTCGGAATGGGCTTAGTCTTGACCGGCCTCCTAGGATCATTGATTCCTATCAAAATAATCTTAAACGTCGACCCAGTAAGTGTAATCGGAGGATAATAATGACAACATTAGAATTGAATAACATCAACAAATACTTTGGAACTGGCTCAAGCCGTGTTCATGTTCTGAAAAATATCAATTTTACAGCCAAAAAAGGTGAAGTAAATCTAGTCATCGGTCCTTCTGGATCTGGCAAAAGTACCTTCTTGACCATCGCTGGCGGTCTACAAACGCCGTCAACTGGCAATGTTGTGCTTGAAGGTACCGCCGTCAAATCAATGTCTAACAAACAGCGTGACGCTATGCGCTTGAACAAAATTGGTTTCGTGCTCCAAGCCTATAATCTGATTCCATACTTAACCGTCAACGAACAATTCCAGTTAGTCAGAAAAGTCAAAAAGAACCATAATCTTACTAACTTATCATTAAAGGCGCTGATGAAAAAGTTGGATATAGAAGAACTGCAAAACAAATATCCTGCTGAATTATCAGGAGGTCAGAATCAACGCGTGGCTATCGCCAGAGCACTATATACTAAGCCTGACATCGTTCTAGCTGATGAACCGACAGCCGCCTTAGATAGTGAACGTGTCGTTGAAGTCGGTAAGATACTGCAATCACTAGCGCGTGAACAAGATACTGCCGTTATCGTAGTCACACATGATTTGAGATTGATAGACTTCGCAGATAATGTCTATCAAATAATGGATGGCGAGATGACTTTGAATAATGACATGAAATCTGCTTAAAAAAAGTTGAAGGCAAAATTATTTGCTTTCAACTTTTTTTGTTTTAGTAGTCCAGTATGTGGCACAGGCGGAGATCAATACTCCAGTTGTGACTGCAATTCTGACGATCAATAACAGCTTTGAATCGACAGTTCCATTGACATTAAAGAAGTTCAATACATCAACTCGGTAAATATACCCTAACACGTAGACAATCATCATATAAAACAACTGTTGCGAAATATTTCCAATCGCGGACAATTGATATTTTATTAAAAATGCTCGTTCGGATTCGATTTTTGGAGCATTGTACAGTGAATTATTGAGGATCGAATTGTCAGAACCGACAAATATCGCACACAGTAAAATACCAACAAAATACGTCCAATTAAAAAATGACATTAATAGTCCTAAAATCAATAATGGATAGCGCAAGTATAGATACTTCTTCAGCAAAAATGGTCCGAATTCAAAACCTGCTAAATATATCAAATAAATAGTCAATAATGTACTGAAGCCAAATCTCAAACTACTATCAAAAATGGTATATAGTAGCACGAAGTTCATCACTACTCCGCGATTGATCGAAGCAAGACTCAGCGGGAATAGATTGCGATGAATCTGTAATTGATACATCAGTAAGACTAATAACCCAATCATCGATACTACTCCGATGCTCAAATCCCAGGCATGCGGAATCGACTCCAGTCTTGAATAACGAATGGCAAAAACCAACATCACTAGAACAATAATAAAAATTATCCCAATAATAGAATAGTTTCTATCATGCTCTGGCGAATCACCGTTATGATAGAAGCTTATTTTATTTCTCATCGAATAACTTCCCACCAATGATATGGCAAAGAACAAAGCTAATAAAATAAAAGCAACGTTATAAACACTGAATTTGATCGATAGCCACTCGACCAGTCCCAAAATGATCATTGCGATTAAAGAACCTTGCCAGTGAAGCTTAGTAATATGAAAGTCATTGACCAGCTTGCCCTTGGTCCTGACGGTCAAAAAATATGGCCAGATCCAACTAGAAGCCAATCCCAGCAAAATACCACCTACGATACCAAAGACCGGGTTCAAGGCAGCAACGATCAGCAATGAACCAATGATCCCTAGTAAGTTCGACACGACCAGCATCGTACTAGCTGAAAATGGAATATAGACCGTCAGCAACATCCCGATCGAACGGAAGGTATATAGCATCAAAAACGGTAATACATAGGCAGTTACATCCTTGTTGTGATTATAAAGCGACAAACAGAAGAAATATGGAATCACCACACCTACATTAGCAAATAGATTCAGTACGCCTTCAGAAAATGTTTCAAAAATTTTTCGCAAAATTATCCCCTCTTTCTGCTGAGAATATTTAATGTAAACAATCCTCTCATACTCGCCATCAACCACTCCCCACTAAAGTAGGAAGTTTGTGAGAATACCACTCAATAGTGATACGACCACAATTAGCTTAGATA
>NZ_BAAJOA010000003.1:0-317631 GCF_057541095.1 Companilactobacillus sp. y65-5 | reverse complement strand
AACATGGTTTAAAAAATATCCAGAAACAAAAAAGAAACTATGGGGTGGTCACTTATGGTCGAGCAGTTTCTTTATGATTACGTTAGGAAGTATTTCTAAAGACGTAGTAGAAAAATGTATTGAGGATCAATTAAAAGAATACAACAATGGTCGCCCAAGACGTTGATTCATCATGGCAATAAATTACCGTATTTTCTCAACTGTCGACCTTATAAAAATTTATCCATTCAGGTATCCTTAAAACCCTATCAGGTCAAGCATAATTCAATTCAATATAATTTATTTATATAAAAGTGAATTCCAAACGCTCAATAAATGTAAGATAATGCATTTATGAGCTTTAAGACAAGTTCTGCGCAATGAGATACATGGGGAAAGTTCAATATTTCTAAAAGAGAAAGGCGGGGAAGACCTTGGAGGAAATGAGAGAGCTGAAAATGGACCGTAAGGAAGTCATTCAGACAATTGAGGAGTCAGTAGGAGCATTCAATATGCTATCCGAAAGCAATTTGATCGGCATAGTCATGAAATACCTTGATCGCTTCGAAAATGATGATTTCGCACCAGCACTATTAGATTTTCGAAGGGACTTAATTGAGTACGATGAGAAGACCGATCATGTCAATGAACGTGACGTCGACGAACTCATCTTTAAAATCAATCAATCATTCAATCGCTCAAGTAGATATTACTAATCCGCAGTGGAGACCAAAGGGCTTGGTCTCTTTTTTTTGTTCGCTGAATCAAGTAAGATAAGTCTGAGGTGATATTATGGTGAAGATTTATCAGAGGACATTACAAGATGTACCGATATTGGAAGTGGTCGAGGAGACATATCGCTATCGCAAAGTTCCGTTGGTGATTTTTTATCATGGTTGGAGATCGGATAAGGAATTGGTCTTGACGCAGGCTAGAAAGCTCGCCGCCAAAAAAATCCGCGTCATCTTACCAGATGCGATGAATCACGGACAGAGGTTACAAGATGTTTCGTCGATCCCGTCATTTACTTTTTGGAACAGTATTCAAGGCAATCTGGCTGAATTTGACTTGATCAAAGATTTTTATTTGAAACGTGACTTGGTTCTAGATGATAAGATCGGTGTCAGTGGTTATTCGATGGGTGGGATGACGACTGGCGCCTTAATGACAAAACATCCGGAGATCACTGCCGCGGCTATCATCATGGGCACGCCCAACTTAAATGCCTATGCCAAGTTAGTCCGTGATTCAGCGAATCAGCATCATTTGTACATTCCCGCTGACATGGAGAGTTTGACGAGTTGGATAAACGACTATGACTTGAACCAGCACCCAGAAGCCATCGACAAGCGGCCGTTATTGTTCTGGCACGGGACGGATGACGAGCGGATCCCTTATGCCCAGTCAAAAGACTTTTTCGACAAGATCCACGGTCAAGATTACGCCCAACAAGTCGCGTTCATCACGGGTTATCAGGCCATGCACTTGGTTGAAACACGCTTGATGGATAAGATCGCCAATTTTTTTGAATATTATTTGTACTAAAAAAGAAGCTGTGTGAAGTGATTTCACAAGCTTCTTTTTTAGTTCTTTAGTGATTTTTAGATAGTTTGATATTCGATATTTTGAAATTTACGTCGCAAGACTTTGCCACTGGCGGTACGAGGAATGTGCTGAATCAAGCGAAATTCCTTTGGTACCTTGTAGTGAGCTAGTTTTTCTCGACCGAATTCGACCAAGTCCTCACCAGACAAATAGGCGCCAGTATCTAAAGTCACGTAGGCGACGGGGATCTCGCCCCACTCGTCATTCTTGACACCGATGACGAAGATACTGTCTAGGCCTGTCAGCTTACTATAAATATTCTCGATCTCTTCGGGATAGATGTTCTCACCACCGGAGATGATCATATCGTCCTTACGCCCCTTGACGAAGAGGAAGTTCTCGTCATCGAGATAGCCGATGTCGCCCGTCTTGTAGAAGCCATCTTTAGTCATCTTCCGTGCAAAAAGATCAGGCTGATTCAAGTAACCTTTGGCTACATTGGGAGCTTTGATCTCAATATCGCCGACACCTTCACTGTCGATGTGATTGATCCGCAAGTTGACGGGGAAGAGTGGCTGACCAGAGGAGCCGACTTTTCTCTGCGCATCGGCGAAGTTCAGTGCCACGACATTTGAGGCCGTCTCCGTCATACCATAGGACTGGATGACGGGGATGTGCAACATGTCACAGCGTAACAGAGTCCAATTGTCGATCGGACCGCCACCGAGGAAGACGCACTTGAAATAATGATTGTAGTGTTTGCCATTGGGCAGATAGTTCAGTAGTCGCTTGAGCATCGTCGGTACGAGTGAGATGATCGTCGCATGTTCGTTGATGAGCACCTTGTTGAGGTGATCTTCGTTGAAGTTGTTGATCAAGTAGACGGGGATGCCGTAGATCAAAGACCGCATCATGATCGAGAAGCCAGAGATGTGAAATAACGGCACCGTCAAGACCCACGAGTCTTGGTCGTTGATCCCGAGATTGAGCGAAGTACCGATGGCCGAGTAGAAGTGATTGCCAAAAGTCTGCAAGACACCTTTCGGTCGACCAGATGTACCAGAGGTATACATGATCGAAGTGATATCTTGATTGTCGAATTCCATAACGGGACGATAATCCTTGTCCGGTTTCATGCTCAAAATATCCGAGAGCAGGATCTTGTTGGTGTCGATCTTATTGATATTGTGGTAGTCGCTGGAATCATCGATCAGACAGATCTTCGCCTGCGAGTCGTTGAGTTGATATTCTAATTCGCTGGTCGATAGTCTTGTATTCAAGAAGACGATCTCGGCACCGATCTGTTGCAATGCCAAAATAACGATGTAGCCGTTGAACGAGTTACTGATGAACAAGGCCGCCCGTTGTCCTTTTTGAATGTGATTGTGTAGTTTTTTTGCACAGAGTTGGACCGTAGAGTTCAATTCACTAAAAGTAAAATCTGAATGCTCGATGATCAGAGCCGTTTTATTTGGATCCAATTTTGCACGTTTAGTTAGCCAATTTTCCATATTGACTCCTTTGAATGAGTTGTAAATATCTCTTCGTGGTAGTTTAGTAGAGATACAGTCACTTATGGGAATTTAGGGAATTTATCGAAGTCAGGGTCACGTTTTTCGAGGAAGGCATCTCGGCCTTCTTTGCCCTCGTCAGTCGTGTAATACAACATCGTTGAGTCACCAGCTAGCTGTTGTAGACCAGCGAGCCCATCGGTGTCAGCGTTCATAGCTGCCTTGATGAAGCGGATGGCAGTCGGTGACTTCTGCAAGATCTCGTTGCACCATTCGATAGTTTCTTTTTCGACGTCAGCCAGTGGCACGACTTTGTTGATCCAGCCCATCTGGAAGGCTTCGTCAGCTGTGTAGGGCTTGCAGAGGAACCAAACTTCTTTGGCACGCTTGTGTCCGATGACGCGAGCCAAGTAGGCGGAACCGTAACCGGCGTCAAAACTGCCGACCTTTGGTCCCGTCTGCATGAACTGGGCGTTGTCAGCTGCGATCGTCAAGTCACAGACTAGTTGCAGGATGTTACCACCACCGACAGACCAGCCACGGACCATGGCGATGACCGGCTTAGGGATTATTCGGATCAAGTGCTGCAAGTCCAAGACATTCAGTCTAGCGATATGGTCTGGTCCCACATAGCCACCGTTGCCGCGGACGCTCTGGTCACCACCAGAACAAAAGGCGAGATCGCCTTGACCAGTCAAGATGATAGCACCGATCGAAGCGTCATCACGACAAATATTGAAAGCGTCAATCATTTCATGTACAGTGACAGGTGTGAAAGCATTGCGCTTTTCAGGACGATTGATAGTTATCTTGGCAATTTTGCCCATTCTTTCAAAAATAATCTCTGAATAATCTTTAATGTTTTTCCATTCATTCATAAAAAAATAACCTCCGAGGTGTAAATAATGAACCTATTAGAAAATTTGGGTATCGAAGCAATCGAGCAGAACAAGAATCGTGTAGTCTTGCAGATGGAAGTAACAGCTAAACATCTACAACCATATAAGATCATGCACGGTGGAATCAACGCTGTCTTGGCGGAGACTGCCGCCAGTATCGGTGCTAATCTTAACATAAAGGAATCAGATGAAGTGGCGGTCGGAGTAGACATATCGACCCATCATCTGAACACAGTCAAAGACGGAATCATCATAGCTGAAGCTCTGCCGGTCAAAGTCGGTTACACGATCCAAGTCTGGCAAGTTATCACCCATCCAGAAGGCAGTGCCATCAATAATAGTATGAGCACGGTAACCTTGAAGACGACGAAACTACGTTAGTTGCGGTATATCCGTGAGTTGATGATCTCGAAGAAGGCCAACAGGATCAAGGCCACTCCAAAGAGACGGTAAATGAACAAGATCATCCTTGGTGGTTCTAAAATGAACAAGATACCCGCGAGGATCAGTAATGCTGAATAAAAATAATCAAGCCAAGGAGTTATATTGACTTGTTTTTTTGTCTCATTTGAATCACGGAATTGATTGATGCCGTTGACTAAGAGGATGATCCCTAAGACGGGTGGCACTAAGACGACGATGAACCTAGCAACGATCGGGATCGCCGCCGCTAAGATCAGAGCGCCGATCCCCAAGCCGATAGCGATGTTGGTCTCACCAGTCTTGTTCCGAATACTGACACCATCGATGATCGAGAGCACGCCATAGATGGCGATGTAGCCTGATACCAAATAAATAATCATGTCCAGGCTTTTGGTTGGAGCCATCACTATCAAAATCCCCGTCACTAATAAAAAAACAAAACGCAGCCAACGATAGAGTTGGAACTGTTTGACCATTTCTTCACTTCCCCCAAATATATATATCCTTACTACATAACAAAATTTTACCACAAATAAATTTTAAGGATTGGACGAATAATTTCACAAATCAGCTTGATCATCTCTAATAAACCCGTTATAATACGGTGCAAGCTGAGAATTATATTGTGAATCATACTGATAGCACTATTCCGTGCGATTCATTATCTAAATTACGTCGTATATGGATACTGAACCCTAAGAAGCACAGATATAGCGAATTCGGATGGTATTTTCATAAGATAAATTAGATTTAATTTAATAATTGGGAAATCACAAAATAGTGTTATTTCCCTTTTTTAATCCCCAAAAGTCTGGTGAATTATTACAAATTTGTAAAAAAACTTGCAACTAAATTAGAAAACTATTAGAATTACACTATTTCCACCAAACAATATTAGGGGGTGTCATTATGGATGCGCAAAAAGTAGATCATGATCACGAGGAGGCTCACCGATTGATTCAACGTGAAAATCAATTTTACGCTAAATCAGCCCGGATGGATTACTATGACTTAGTAATCGACCACGCACACGATGCAACATTAGTCGATGTCGATGGAAATGAGTATATTGATGTCCTGGCTAGCGCCTCAGCTATCAATGTGGGACATACTAGCGAAAAGGTCGTAACAGCGATTCAAGACCAAGCCGCAAAGCTGATACACTATACTCCGGGTTATTTTCATCATCAACCAGAACAGGAACTCGCAGAACGACTGGCAAAGCTCGTGCCCGGTTCACCTAAGCAAGTAACCTTCGGTAACTCTGGTTCAGATGCGAATGATGCGATCATCAAGTTTGCACGTGCCTATACAGGTCGTCCTTACATCGTGTCGTTCATGGACTCATATCATGGCTCTACCTACGGATCTATGACACTGTCAGGTGTTAGTTTGAACATGACTCGCAAGATGGGACCGCTACTACCAGATGTAGTGCACGTCCCATATCCGGACTTGTACCGCAGAGTTCCCGGCGAAAGCGAACATGACGTAGCACTGAGATACTTCGAACAATTCAAACAACCATTCGAATCATTCTTGCCAGCTGACGAAACAGCTTGCGTCTTGATCGAACCGATCCAAGGAGACGGCGGTATCCGCAAAGCTCCTGAAGAATTCATGCAATTGGTTTATAAGTTCTGCCACGACAATGGGATCCTCTTCGCAGTCGATGAGATCAACCAAGGAATGGGTAGAACCGGCAAAATGTGGAGCATTCAACAATTCCAAGACATCGAACCCGACTTGATGTCAGTCGGTAAGTCACTGGCTTCAGGGATGCCACTGAGTGCCGTTATCGGTAAGAAAGAAGTAATGGAGAGCCTCGATTCTCCAGCTCACTTATTCACGACTTCAGGTAATCCAGTCTGTTGTGCAGCTGCGTTAGCTACACTGGACGTTTTGGAAGAGAAAAAACTGCTTGAAAAATCAGTCGAAGACGGGGAATATGTAAAGAAGCGTTTCTTAGAAATGCAACAAAAATTCGAAGAAATCGGTGATGTTAGAATGTACGGCCTAGATGGTGGGATCGAATTAGTCACAGACAAGGAATCTAAGACGCCTGACGCTGACTTCGCAACCAAAGTCATCTACTATGCCTTCCAACACGGGGTAGTCATCATCACCCTCAAGGGGAACATTCTCAGATTCCAACCACCGTTGGTCATCACTAGAGAACAATTGGACACAGTCCTTGACGTTCTAGAAGCAGCTATCACCGCTGCTGAAAAAGACGAAGTTGTGGTACCAGAAGGTAAGATCGGCTGGTAAACGACACACTTATAATAGGATAATTTTAGGAGGAAAATCAATGAGTGGTTTTTTTAAACGATTAACATTAAAGGAAGATCCGAGTATTTATGAAGATAAGGATTCTCACTTAGTTCGTGTCTTGACAGTTAAGGACTTCTTAGCCTTAGGTGTCGGAACTATTGTTTCAACATCTATCTTCACACTGCCCGGGGTCGTTGCAGCCCAACATGCTGGTCCAGCCGTTGCTATTTCATTCTTAGTAGCTGCTATCGTTGCTGGTCTGGTTGCTTTCGCCTATGCCGAAATGGCTGCAGCCATGCCGTTCGCTGGATCTGCATACTCTTGGATCAACGTTATGTTCGGGGAGTTCTTCGGCTGGGTAGCCGGTTGGGCGCTACTAGCAGAGTACTTCATCGCCGTGGCGTTCGTGGCCTCTGGATTGTCCGCCAATTTCAGGGGATTGTTACTACCGTTAGGTATCAAGTTCCCCAATGCCATCTCCAATACCATGGGTGTTAATGGTGGTATTCTAGATATCACAGCCGTGATCGTCTTGGTCGCCGTTGCTTGGTTACTATCAAAAGGTGTTTCAGGAGCTGCCAAAGTCGAAAACGTCTTAGTTTTTCTAAAAGTTCTAGCTGTTTTGACATTCATCATCGTTGGTCTTACAGCCATTCATATTGAAAATTACGTACCATTCATTCCTAAGTACAAACTTAACGCTGACGGGACAGCCTTCGGTGGTTGGCAAGGAATCTACGCCGGTGTCTCAATGATCTTCTTGTCATATATCGGATTTGATTCGATCGCTGCTAACTCAGCCGAAGCTAAGAATCCGGGCAAGACTATGCCTCGTGGTATCTTAGGATCATTAGCTATCGCCGTGGTCTTGTTCGTTGCCGTTGCCTTAGTCCTAGTTGGGATGTTCCACTACTCAGACTACGCTAACAACGCTGAACCCGTTGGATGGGCCTTGCGTCACGCTGGACATCCAGTTATCGCCAGTGTTATTCAAGCCATCGCTGTTATTGGTATGTTCACCGCTTTGATCGGTATGATGTTAGCCGGTTCACGTTTGATCTACTCATTCGGACGTGACGGCATGTTACCAGGCTGGTTAGGCAAGTTGAACAAGAACAATCTTCCTAATCACGCACTTACTGCCTTGACCGTTATCGGAGTTATCATCGGTGCGTTATTCCCATTCGCGTTCTTGGCTCAGTTGATTTCAGCTGGTACCCTTATCGCCTTCATGTTCGTATCTCTTGGAATCTATGCCTTACGTAGACGTGAGGGTAAGGATATCCCAGTTCCAGCCTTCAAGATGCCATTCTACCCAGTTATGCCAGCACTAGGCTTCATCGGTGCACTATTCGTATTCTGGGGACTAGATTATGACGCTAAGTTGTATGCTGGAATCTGGTTCGTCTTTGGTTTGATCCTCTACTTCACATACGGAATCCATCATTCCTACCTCGGTAAGAAAGAAAAGGAAAAAGCCAAAGCTGCGAGTAAAGAAGTAAAAGAAGAAGACGACGAAATAATCGAAGATTAATTTAAAAATAGGACAACGCTAAGTTGTTCTATTTTTTTGCGGTCATTTTGGGCACAAAAAAAGACGGCTCCAGCATGAAAGAAGTCGTCTTGTTATATCAGGGAGAAGTCCTTAATATCTTAGTATTTGTAGTCTACCTATATTATATACCATAAATGGCAGTTGTGAAGTTTTTAATTACTTATTTAGGGCAAAATTTGGATTACTCTCGATATAGACTGATAAGTCCTTGTAATTGTTGTAATTAAGATTGGATACGTCAGACTTCAACCATTCGTGACCACCGACCTTGTAGAAGACTTGGTTGTTAGAGTTTTGAACGACACGGAAGACTTTCCAAGCTGAACCTGTGCTAACGATCCCAGATTCGTATGACTTGGTCGAGTCATTGTAGAAGTGGGCGCTATTGCTAGTGACGTAGGCGACCATGCCTTCAGAGTGAGTAGCTGACATAGCGAAGTCAGGCTCTGAACTTGCTGTATCGTAGATGGTTGAATCCTTAATCGTCACATAGTTGCTGTTGATCCAAGTGTTCGGACCGACTTGGAAGTAATACTGACCGTTTCGATTGAAGACGGCGCTGAGAACATTGTAAGCTGTACCGGCAGGGTGAGTGTCAGCGGTGACGGTATTAGTCGAAGTGTCATAGACTTCAGGGCGACCAGTCGTAGTCAAAGTATACTTGGTGGTCGTTGGCGTAGTAGTGTCAACGTCTTTGACCGTGACAGTGTCAGACTTGATCCATTCGTTGTCAGCGACTTTGTAGAACAAGACTCCACTGACAGTCTTACTGTCACTCAAAGTCCACTCGGTATTCTTAGGTAGGACATATTTGGTCGAGACCCCTTGGTCGTTGAAGATCTCGGCGTAATTGATGACCGTGCCGACCTTTTGCGTAGGCGTCGTAGCTGGAGAACTGACGAGCTTGCCATTAGCATCGTAGACTTGGATCGCACTACCAGGTAGCCATTCGTGAGTGGCGATACGATAGTAATTACTACCATTGATCACCTTCATACCAGTCAGCTGCCATCTAGAAGCAGGTTGGTAAGACTTGCCAGTCGGATTACCACTGTCATCATAGGATGATGCACTAGCACCGTTGTCGATGACCGCACCGATGTAGCCAGTCGTCTTGGTGATAGTGCTAGAAGGGTCAGCGTTTGGATCGACACTAGGATCAGTTGTATCAACGGCAGTGACCGTCTTGCCCGTGCTGTCAGTTACCGTCATGGCACTGGCATTGATCCACTGGTTAGTAGCGACACGATAGTAGGTGATACCGTTGACGACCTTCTTGGCATCGAGCTTCCAGTCAGTGAAATTACCAAAGGCATTGCTGGTGATATTACCCTTGTCGTCGTATGAGACCGTGCCACCTTTGAGAATCGAGCCGATATATCCCGGCGTCTTGGTGATAGTAGTGGAATTGATCGTTTCGTTGACTAAGACACCACCCGAATCACGGACCGTCATGGCAGTAGCGTTGATCCATTGGTTAGTAGCGACACGATAGTAAGTCTGACCGTTGATCGTCTTCTTAGCGTCGAGCTTCCAAGCTGTGTAGTTGGCGAAAGGTTGTCCAGTGTAATTACCGTTGTCATCGACTGAGACCGTACCACCTTTCAAGATACGACCCACATAACCCGGCGTCTTCGTGGTAGCTGTCGGATTAGTATTAGTACCGGTGCTGATTTCGGTTTTTTCGCCTTGAATCTCGATCGAATCAGCCCGGAGCCATTCGTTAGTAGCTACCTTATAATAGGTAACTCCATTAATTGTCGTCGATGTCCCCAGTCTCCATGAACTGAAGTTGTCCAAGACCCGACCAACTGGTTTGCCGTTAGCATCAAAGAGAGTACCGCCACCACGTTTGACGACACCAATCACAGATGCTGCATCAACATCTGTCGATACATTGTTTAATATTCCCGGTGCCAGCAAGACGGCCATTGCCGTACCAAGAAGTAGCGATTTTTTCTTCATTTCAAATAGCCTCCCTTATGAGCATATTTAATTCCAGCTTATTCTCTTGGGGATTTTTTGACAATTGATTCTGGGTTTCTTATATGTTTCTTTAGATTAGAGAAGGAAAGACACTTGAGATTTTGTCTCAAGTGTCTTTTGGGTTTGGGGCTTTTATTTTTTTATAGTGGTTTGATTGCTTCGGAGTTTTGTTAGTGATTCAATCGCTCCAGAGTTTTATAGCGGAAACGCGTTCCGAAACACAGAAACCGAAGCCTTAACTACGCTAATCAATGAATTTACTTGTACATTGATTTCTTTTTGGTTCTGGATCGCTCCAGAGTTTTATAGCGGAAACGCGTTGCAGAACACAAAAAGCAAAGCCTTAACTACGTCAATCGAAGAATTTACTCCGTAAATTAATCGCTTGCCTAGGTTAAGGTTTGCTTTTTACCCGTGTTCTTCCACGCTCTACTTAATCACCGCATCTGATGCTTTAATAGTACTCCGACCATCAGCGGCGGCGACTTTAATTGCACGGATGATGTCATTATCGCTCCATGCGGCTACGTTCTTCACGCCTTGATCTGTTAGGTCTTGTCTAGCTTTGGCGATGTCTGCATCGGTGATGGTCTTGCCATTCAACTCTTTTGATTCGACATCGAAGTCACCATTGGCGGCAGGGTTGTCACTGTCGTCTGATGTGTTGTTACTGTCATTTGATGACGTGTCATTGCCACTATTAGCAGTGTTATTCTCAGCAGTTACTGATGTTGCTGGGAGTTTGTCTAGTAACTTCTTAGCTTGTCTGTATAGGTCAGAGTAATACTTGCCCTTGATACCGTCAGCCTTAGTTACTTGTTCTAATAATGTCCGGGCTTGGTCGTTGTTGTTAGACTTGATCAAGTCCTTAGCTGTCTTGATGTTAGCCTTGTAGTCGCTACGCTTTCTCATGATCGTCTTGACCTGTGATAATAGCTTGTTAGCGTGGCTAGTCATCTTGTCATTACCGTCAGTTTGGTTCTTAGCGGTAGTGAGAGCTTTTTTCGCGTCAGAGAATTCACGTTCATTCATGTCCTCTTTTGCGTCAGCTAATTTGTTAGCTTGGATCTCAGATGCCTTAGATTTCTTAGTATTCTTAGCTTCATTGGCTGCTTCGAAGTGGTCGGCAGCCTTTTCATAATCTTTGTTATTTACAGCCTTATTACCTTTAGACATCTCAGTTTTGTAGTCACTGCTGGAGCTTGATGATGAAGACGATGAACCATTGCTACAACCAACAAGCAAGATACCAACAGCAGTCGTTGCGAGTAATGCTAGTGCTTTTTTCATATAATTCCTCCTCGTATGTCTGGTTAGATTATAGCATGTTAGAACTTTTTACAAAAAGTATTTCCGTTTTTGACCTCCTCATTCGTTATTAACTATGTAAGCAACTTAAACGGCCGAACAGTTACTTACTAAATCAAATTAACGAGGTAAAGCAAATGAGCTGGAAAAGAACTTCTATTAATGTAACGATGAAGAACGACGATTATGAAGGTGGTAAGAAAACTAAGCCCTTCACTAATATCGTGCAGGAACCATCTAAGGAACAGATCGACTTGTTGACGGAGGCGTTGGTGATGTTGTCCAATGGGGATGAGTTCGTTAAAGCAGAGATTATCAAACACACTGATGTGCTATCAGACTAATTAGACAAAAAAAGGAGATATAATATATGAAGAAACTACAACTAACATTCAAGACAGCCAAAGGTCAAAAACGTAATCTGGTACTAAGTTACGTCCGTGATGATCTCGATACACCCACGGTCAGAACCGCAATGGACAAGATCGTGGCTAGTCAGCTATTTGAAAAAGACACTGTTCAGTTATATACGAAAGTCGTTGGTGCCAAGTATGTGGAACGCACTGAAACACATCTGTTTTCAGAAGATTTGGCTGTTTAAGCGATATTTTAAGTAAGTTTAAGTTGTTTAGCCGAGGCCGATTGGTCTCGGCTTTTTTTGTTTGCGGGTGGATACGTGTTGTATGGGATAGGGGATATTTGATTATATGTCCTGTGGGGTGGGTGGGGTTGGATTTTTTGTTTTTGATTTCTTTTTACCTGGATTACTTTAGAGCTTTATAATGGAGTACGCAAAAAAACAGAAGCTGAATCCTTAACTACATTGATCAATGGGTTTACTTGTACATTGATTTCTTTTTGATTCTGGCTCGCTCCAGAGTTTTATAGCAGAAACGCGCAAAAAAGCACAGAAACCAAAGCCTTAACTACACTAATCAATGAATTTACTTGAGCATTGATTTCCTTTTGTTTCTGGCTCGCTCCAGATGTTTATAGCGGAAACGCGTTCCAAAACACAGAAAGCAAAGCCTTAACTACGCTAATCAATGAATTTACTTCGTAAATTAATCGCTTAGCTAGGTTAAGGTTTACTTTCTAACCGTGTTTTTCCACGCTCTTTATAAAAAAATCAAATAATTCATGGATATTCCTTGAGGGTTTACCAATAATCGACTATTATAAGAGTAGGCATTCCTGAAGAAACAATTAATTGAATCAAGGCGAACTACATAGCATTTCTGACAATGAGGGTCCTGTTTAATACAGGATTATTACAAAATTGTTAGTTATAATACAGAAATGTTACAAAAGCCGCCCTTTTTCAATAAATAGTTGATTCGTGAGCCGGAGTTTCATATAATGATTGTCAGTGGGATAGCCCACTGAACAAATTAAAAAATAAATTCTTGTAGTCCAGGGGAGGATTAACATTGAAAAAATCTATTAAATACGCAGGAATCGCTGCTGCTACACTTCTAACTGTTGCACCAGTTGCTGCTCCTGTTGTCTCAAACGTAACTACTGTTCAAGCCGCAGATGCTGGTAATACACCTTCAAGTGAATTATCTACTGCTAAAGATAAGTTTGCTAAACAATTTTCAGATCTTGACACAACCGATGGTGCTTCATATGCAGGTTTAACACTTGGTGAAAAGAACGCTAAGGGTGCTGCTGATTTTGTTACAGCTAACAAAGCTGTAATTGATAGCCCAGCTGCTAGCTCATATTTAACAACATTAGATGGTAAGCATGCTAAATACTATATGACTGCCACAGATGCTCAAGGTAACACATACAATGGTAATGTGAACAAAGATGCTTATGCTTTGAAAAAAGCTATTAATGCTGATAAAGACACAATGCTACCCATTACTTTCACAGTAATGGGTAAAGACGTTGACGTTAATGGTGAAGGCGATACTTATACAAAGATTGCATCATTCAAGTTAACAAAAGATGAAAGTACAGAATTGAAATCAATCAATGCTAAGTTCACAACACCTGTTACAGTTGCTAAGAACTCAAAGGTTGCTGTTGCTAAGCTAGTTTCATCAACAAATGTTGCATTGACTGACCAAGATAATGAAGCACTATCAACAAAATCTACTACTCTTGGATATAACTTCTACTACACATATGCCGCAGCATTAGATTCTGCTAAAGATGGTGCCGACGCAAATACTGGCGTTGTAGACGCTAGTGATATTGAAACAAAGGCTGACGGTGAGTTCAAGACTGCTGGTACATACTATCAAACAGTTAAATATACTGCTGGTACTGATACAAAATTAGCTGATTTTATTACTGCTTACAATGGTGATCCTTCATCATATACTATTTATGTAAATGGAAATGTTGCTTCATCAAGTTATGATTTCATTACAGCTGGTGACGCAATTACATTTGTACGTACTGTTAAAGTTTCAGATTCAGAATCAACATGGACAACAGAAAAGATTTCTGGTGTAGTTACAACTAAGAACGATGCTTCATACTACACATTGAAGAATGACGACAACGCTTCAATCAAGAACCGTGCTCTTGCTAAGAACACTGCTTGGAAGACAAACGCTGTTCGTACAGACCAAAACGGTAACAAACAATATCGTGTTGCTACTGGTGAATGGATCGATTCTGACAGTGTTACATATGGTGAAACATCAACTGCTTCAGGTTTGACAGACGTTACTAAAGTTAAGGGTGTAGTTACAATCAACAAAGGTGCTAACTACGTATTCCCACTATTTGACTCAAATGGTGACGAAATCAAAGGCCGTGCAGTTAGCGGAGACTCAGCTTGGCAAGTAGCTGCTACTGCTAAAGATGCTGACGGCAACGTTTACTACAAAGTTGCTACAAACGAATGGGTAATGGGCGGCGAAGGCGTTACATTTGCTTAATCATTAACCATAATAAAGGAATCCCAGTGAGGGGTTCTTTTTTTTGTTTTTTTTAAAAATCACGCCATACGGATGGAAAGAATCCTCTCAAAACTATATGATAGATACATATAGAGTTTTGAGAGGAGATTTTTATGTTACGTAATATAAAGAAACTGTTATTGATAGTTTCAATGTTGTTAGTGTCGGTCGGTGTATTGGCATTGAGCGGAACTAATGAGGTGAAAGCGGCTGACACGGCAGGAACGACTAAAATCGTAGTTGGATCTACCAAGTCGGTATCATCTTTGCCATTGTACGCTGCTGAACAAGCTAAGTTATTTACTAAGAATGGTATTGATGTTGAATTGAAATTGTATGGCTCGAACGCAGAGTTGAATCAAGCTATTTCTAGTAATGAGGTCAATGTGGCTGTAACAGACTTGGTCAATTATGCTTCGTTTGCTAAGGATAGTAATTGGAAGATCGGTAGTACCATGCCAGGATACTATGGTTTGGTAGCTAATAAGAAATATAAGAGTGTTAAGAGCTTGAAGGGTAAGACTATTGCTGTCGATAAAAAAGACATCAGTGGATATTATCTAAAGAACCTTCTGAAGAAGAATAAACTAAAGTTATCAGATGTTAAAATCAAACAAGTAGATTCTGAAGAAACTAGAGTAAGTGAGTTAAAGGATAAGAAAGTTGCCGCCGCAGTATTGAGTGACCCATCGATCAGTAATGCCAAGGGTAATGGAGCTAAGATTCTTAATAAGCAATCTTACAAGAAAGATAACGGTAATATCCTTATCTTCTCTAAGGATTTCTTAGGTACGAACGTTGCTTCAACTAATTCATTATATAGTGTGATTTATGAATCAGTTAAGGACTTCAACAAACGTGGTTATGCTGCATATGACATGATTCTAAGTAAGTACGGTGTTACAGATAAGTCAGTTGGAATCATGAATAATATGAGTAGCGCAACTATGAAGAAGCCTCATAAGGTTAAGTCATCAGATTTTAATAAGACATTTAAGTATGCCCAGAGTAAGAAGATGTATAGTGGTAAGGCGAAGTTGAAGAGTTATACTTACAAGATTAAACAAGTTAATAAGTAATGTGTTTAGCGATGATTGTTAATGATCATCGCTTTTTTTGTCTAAGTCAAATCCTTGATATTATAGAAAAAACCACTGACAAAAAAGTCAGTGGTTTTTTAACTAAACCGCAATTCTATTAACAAACGGTATATTATTCAATGCCCAAACGAACATCAGACAAACGGCGATTGCTACGAAGAATACGGCAAAATAATTCATCGGATTAATCACATGCTGAACTAATTCAATAATTATTCCATGTGATAAGTAAATGCCATAGGTCAGTGGGGCAATTGCTTCGATCGTGTTTTGAAATCTAAAGGTATACTTGTTTTCAAATTTCTTAAAGCAAAGAAAGGCGGAATTGGCTAATATTGGCAACAATATTGGAGGCAAAAGGTTTGCGAAAGGTCTATCTTGAAGTGAATATAGACTAATGATATACGTATTGATAACGGCTAGTGATGTACCAACGACAAGGATTATTAAGTGTAATTTGATAGCTATCTTATGATTATCAAGGTTAGATAACTTGTAACCTAAGATAAAATAACCGATGGTCTTCGACAAAAAGATCAAACTGCCAAATCCATAGGCATCGAAGAACTGTCCGTATTCAGGTGGAAGTGACTTAGCTAGATTGGGTAGGAGTATGTTAGTGATGAACCAGAGTATCAGAAGATAATTGATGGTCTCATCAGATACGTTATCCACGAATGCCTTGATAGCGGGTGAAACTAGATAGAAGCCTATCAGTGGATATAGGAACCAAAATGCGGTCAAGGTTGGTTGATGATATATCATGACAAAGCTACGAAAAACAGAATGTAAGCTGACGCCATGATTTAACAATTCAAAGAATATTTTTGACAAGACCGACCAGATCACGAATGGCACTGCAACACGCACTAGTCGATGTTGGAACAAATACTTCAAACTAGTGGTTTTGTGGCTATTCAAGATGGTAGCGCCGCTTATCATATAGAATAATGGTACGGCCAGCTCGGTAATCGTCACCAAGATATTGGCTGGTGCCCACAGTCTCGCCGTTGATCCGGTAATAAGTACGTTCGAACAGGTGTGAGCGAAGACCACTGCCAGCATGGCAACTACCCGTATAACGTCAATATAAACAATCCTCTTCTGCCTCATGATTTTTGATTCCCCTCAATGTATAAATTAATTATACAAGAGTTGTTGGTGGATGAATTAGTTAGCAATGTAACTTTACTAATTCTTCAAAAAGCACTTTTGACGAAGTTACTATCAAAAATCAAAATGTTATTTGATCAAAAAGAGGTTTTTGCGCAAATAGGGTGGCTAAAATTACTAGGTATTTAATCAAAAGTGCCTTTTTGACAAAAGATGAATTCCCTGTAACAACCAGAAATAACACAACCCGTTTTATCCCAAGGTAGGGTATAATTAGACTAGAATATCTAAAAGGTGGTATTTTCAATGCTTGAAAATGTAAATGGTATTGTAAAAGTAAATCAAAATAGTCGCTATGTCGTTTTTTTATTCGACACGTATGAGATGAATCGCAAGATGATTCAGGACAAGTTCGTCAAGGGTGAATCGACTTGGTACACGGACGCCAAGGGTACGGGTGATGATGGTAAGGCATTCTACCGTATCGCTCAAGATGGCGAGTGGATCGAAGCTGAATACGTAGACTTCATTCAAATGGACAATTAATCGACAGACTCGTGAGAGTCTGTCTTTTTTCATAAGTAAATATTAAAAAACGTTAGATTTCTTAAGATTTAATTGAAGAGGATGACAATACATAGTAATCTTTGAGGTAGATGTAGAACCAAGGGGGAGTATGATTATGAATAAGAAATGGGTCGCTTCTACCGCTCTGGCTAGTGTCCTAGCTGCGGTCGGAGTATCTTCCAATACTGCACATGTTCGTGCTACTGTGAATAGCAACGACAATAATGACGATCAAGATCATGACCAATCATCTACCGCAAAGGACGCTAGTGTCGCTAGTGTGATGGACAATGCCGGTGCGCCGATCGATGAGTCGACTGCTGCGGGAATCGAGGCAGCCAAGTCTAGTAGTGTCATGTCCAGCAGTGCTGCTACGGCACTGACTCAAGCTTCCAATACTGTTAGTGCAACTACTCAACAGGCTTTTTTGAGTGAGGCTATTCCGATGGCTCAAAAGGCGGCCTCGAAGTACAATCTCTATGCTTCGGTCATGTTAGCACAAGCTATCGTCGAGAGTGGCTGGGGTCAGTCCGATTTGGCGACACAAGCTCACAATTTATTCGGCATCAAGGGTGACTACAATGGTGCCTATGTCAACTTCCCAACGCAAGAATGGAGTGAGGCACAAGGTTACTATGTTATCTACGCTAACTTCAGGAAGTATCCAACTTACTACGAATCATTCCTTGATAATGGAGATAAGCTACGTAATGGTGTATCATTTAATACTAGCTACTACAGTGGAGCGTGGAGAGAGAATGCCTCATCATATCGTGATGCGACGGCGGCTCTGCAAGGTAAGTACGCTACCAGTCCTATCTATGCTCAGACGTTGAATGGTATCATCGAACAATACAACTTGACGCAGTACGACGGCAGTGCTTCGACTGATAGTGGATCAAATAATAATTCAGGTGATAATACGAGCCAACAAGTAAAAGGTACCGTAACTAAGATTCAAGATGCGGCTACGGTAACTGGTAAAAACAACGCAATGATCTACTTATACGCTGACCCTAATCGTCCTTCTAACCGTGCGCTTGGTCCCGGAACTTCTTGGTTGGTCACTCAAAAAGTCGTGACTGATGATGGTCAGGTTTATTATAAGGTTTCTTCGACCGAGTACGTTAAGGCAGAGGATGTCAAATTACGGTCACAGGTCACTACTACTCCTACACAGCCACCTGTGTCTATTTCGGATACAGCTATCGTCATCAAAGGTACTGGAGCTGGTGTCTACAGTAACGCTGATAAGGCTTCGGTAACTGGCCGGAGATTGCCATATCAGTCAGAATGGATCACAACGAAGTACGTGTTGGATGACAATGGCAACAAGTTTTATTTTGTGGGCACCAACTCATATTTATCAGCCGATGACGTGACTTTGAAGTCAGAAAAGGGTGACGATGACTACAAGAACGATAAGATAATTTCGTACCCAGACATCATCCACGTTACAGCTACTCCAAGTGCCAAGGTCTACAACGATCAGCACACGACCTTGGCGGTCAGTCTGCTCAACAATACTGATTGGAAGATAGACAAAAAGTCTACACACTCTGATGGCTCAGTCTGGTATCGAGTGGCTAATGGTCAGTGGGTCAATGCTAGTGACGTTCAAGTCAAAGGCTCCAACTACGTCAAGACGGTCGAGGGTTCGGTCAAGATCAACTATATCCCAGGATATGGTGTCAATGTCTACAATAGCCCAGCTGCCAATAACAAATTTACCGGAACTCGGCTCGCAGACGGTACAACATGGCAAGTTACTTCGCAACAAATAGTTGACGGACAGACTTGGTACAGAGTATCCTCAGGCTGGGTAAACGGCAAGTATTGTATTTTTACTGCTATCTAAGGGACGCGCGAGCGTCTTTTTTTTCTAGAGTAAATTTAGACAGAGACTGTTTGCCCCGAAGGGAGCTTCAATGGACAATACGGCCATTATGGACATACAATACTTGCTCAACAAGGGGATCAATCTCCTATCGAGCAAGGAGGATTTTACGGTTGACAATGGCATTATAGCGCTACTAGATGTCAGTCAGATACCGCGGATGATCACTGGCAATACGATCGTGATACATGATGACTTGGGATTCTTCTTCGTGAAGCGAACAACTAAGCAACTGATGAACGAGTTCCACAAATTCAATGCTTTTGGCTTCATGCTATCTAAGTCACTGACCAGGTACTTTGGTTGGAAGCGTAATATCCCGATGATCTTCGGTGTCAGCTCTTTTATGCCTATGAGTGGTGGGAGCCGCAAGTGTACTGACTGGATCGCTCTACATTGGATCTCCGATGTGCATCAGCGTGATGACAATGCGGAATTCGTGACTGACAAAGGTCTAGTCATCCAGATGAAATTCCCGCGTAATAATAATTTGCGTCAACGTGTCCACGACGTGTGCTGCATGAGTGATCATCAGGTGTCGGTGATAGATATGATCGTCTCCAGAGCTCACATGAAGATGGTCCTACCTAAGTTCATCGGCATGCTGGGTGAGTACCGTGGTTGTCACTGTCTCTTTCATAATCAACTCCCACTAAGTTGGGACGTGACGAATGAAAGAATTGAGGGATTCAAAAAATACATAGTCAATGAGTTAGTTAAAGGTGAGATCGAACCTGACCTGCTGAGCAAAATGTATCAGCAGAAAATCTACCGATTAACGAAACTTTACTGACTATGTAGGCGGCTTGCCTAGGGTAAGCCGTTTTTGTTTTGCCTCCAAAACCAAAAGCTTGATGTATCAAGATGTGGTATAGACCATTGGCAACTAAACAAAAGTAGACGAATTGTATATCCTAAGTAGTGCCATAAGCGCTTATGAGTATTAGATACAAAAAGGATAGAACTTGGAACATATCGAGGCAGGATTCAATGAAGCAATCAAAAATCAACGCTTGATCCACGGTGTATTGAGTCAAGCTCACGTCTACACGACACGGTTTGACTATGAAGATTATTTTCATGAGGCGATCATCATCTATGCGCTGACCTATGCTCAATATATGGAGGAGCATAACGATGCTAGTAAGTTTAATGTCTATATTTTTCAAAAATTACGTTGGCGAATAGTCGATCTACTGCGACAAGAAATGAAATATTCAGAATTTCATTCGTTAGAGGATTATGATTTTTTGACGATCGAGCAGGAGACCAATGATGTGCTTGAGAGCTTGAATTTAAAGAGCTTGACGGTCTTTGAAATTCAAATATTGCAAGAACATTTCATTCACAATACTAGTTTGGTAATATTAGCGCGGCGTTATGGATGTAGTGCTCGCAACCTCAGGTACCATCGCAATAGGCTTTTGGAAAAATTACGTGCGAGTATAACGGCGTGAAGGTTACTATCTGGTTACAGATATGTTACTTTCAATCAATTATTGAAAAATCTTGTTATAATTTAGTAGTTAAGAAAATTAACGGTGGGAAGGAATTATCTATTATGGTATCAAAGAAAAAATTTATGGTCAGTTTGGCGACAGCGGCAACTTTAGCTGGTGCTGGATATGTGACTGTACAGAGCGTGGTTCCTAATGTTGGAATCCAAAACGTACAAGCTTCGGCAATCAACGATTATATTGCAAATAATAATATTCAACCAGTATCCATTCAAAACGAAGAAGGTACATTCAGTAATTGGTTCGGTTACGAAAATGGGGTTGGTAAACCCGAAGGTGTCGTAGTCCACGAGACAGCTACTCCTGGTGCTACTGCTAGAAACGAAGTTACATACTTCAACCGTGAATGGTCAAGCATGTATTCATACGTTCATGCCTTCGTTGATGCTAACGAAATCATCAATATCCACAATACTGATTATGGTGTCTGGGGTGCTGGTCCAACAGCTAACGCCAAGTACATCCAAGTCGAATTATGTGAAGTAAGCTCGACTGATGCCTTCGCGCGTTCGGTCTCGAATGATGCGTACTACATCGCAAGTAAGTTGATCCAATACAACTTACCATTCACAGCTGGTACGACTGTCTTGTCACACAATGACGTTTCACAACGTTATGGTGACACTAATCATACTGACCCAGTTGGTTACTTCGCAACTTGGGGTTACAGCATGGATCAATTCTATGACTTGATCGGTACATACTATAACAATCTTAAAAACAATGGCTCAGTTACTAACGGTGGTGGCGGTGATACGACTGCACCTGATACTGACACTGGTACATCTGAAGACAACACTATCAATGTCAACAACGCCAATGGTAGCTATGTTCCTATCGTTGCTTTCCAAGATGACGGTTCAGTTAAGCCCGTTAAAAACCGTGCTTTGATGAACAACACTCCTTGGTATACTGATAAGACTAGAGAATATGACGGTGTTACGTATCGTCGAGTTGCTACCAACGAATGGGTTTCAACACAATACGTCGTATAATCATATTTCAAGTAAGGACTCGTTTTGCGAGTTCTTTTTTTTACTTTAATTTCAAAGAATATCCACACGTTGTATAATTGTACATATATAGAAGACCAAATCAGTAGGAGAATGCGTGGGATGAGAAAAAAACTCTTTGCGATACTGGGGATACTGTTTCTTTTTATTACAATTACGGGTTGTAGCAAGAAGGATAACGATCAAGTTGTTGACAATACCAAGACGTGGTACATGTTTCAAGATCAAGGCGAGGCTGATGTCATTTCGATTCGCTTCTTGAAGAATGACAAGGCGGTCGTGAAAGACATCCTGTCCTTAGGAGACAGTGTTGGTATTAATCGCATGAACAATAATAACACCAATCCGAGCTATGAATTGGATCGCAATGGTAAGACGATCGTCATCAATTCTAGCAACAAAGTGGCGTTCAAATTGCTGAAGCCATACAAAGAAAATGTCTATGGCAAGCATATGAAGGGATATTACGTCCAATATCAAGGACAGACGTATAAGTTTGGTTACATTACCAAGACTGATAAGAAGACTAAGAATACGATCGCCGATAAGTCTAAGTCGCAGTCGATCTCATATTCTTCCTTGCCAGACCACATCATCAATGTTGACAATGGAGCAACCGAGCTCAAGGAATCGGCGATGGCAGGTAATTATAATTTTTCGACTATTATCAATTATCGGCGCACGGATGGTAATCTGACGGTCAACAATAACGGCACTTATCAGATGACGATGACGGAACATGCGGCGCAACCAGATACTGATACTATCGACAGTAAGGTCGTTATGGCGACGACGATCGAATCAGGACAGGTGCAGAACCTATACGGTAAGGTCTACTTGGTACCTAGGAACTTCCTGACGATCTCGTATTACTTCCATGGTCAGAATCAGAGCAATCTCTTACCGAAAAATGTCAATCTGAAAGTCAGTTCTAAGGCAACTGGCAATCAGATCAAGCGTGCTCGTACGAGGATCGAGGTAAACGAAGGCCGATTGTATCTCTTCTCGTCAGACTTCACGGTGCGTAAGCAAGAAGGTCAGACGGTCAATGGTAATCTCCTGACGACTTCTGACCAGTCACAGGTCAGTCTGAGAGATGCGATCACGCGAACTTACAATGTCTACCAAGAAAACAAGGCTAATCCGGTTCAATCGAACGCCGACTTCATGCAACTGGCGGCGGCCATCTCAGATAATAATGATAAGAAGCTAGGTAAGGTGGCGGTCGACTTCGGTGGTAAATACGGGATCGACCAAGTGCCGACTGATTATCAAGGGGTAGATGTGGATGGGAATAACCAACCACTGATGCAATATCTATTCCTAGTCACACCAGCCACATATAAAGAAAACGGTCCAACGATAACGACTAATCAAGGTCGATTCTTGATCTACGGCATGCTGAACAAGCGACTGTTCTTATTGAAGCAACCAGACAAGGATTCGACTACGGTCACTTGGACTTTGGTCAACAATGTTTCACTAAAGGTTCCAACATTGCAATTTACATTAGATTGATTCTCGTAATCAAACGGGGGGATTTGGATGGAATATGTTCTATTGGCGATAGCCGCTGGAATAATCGAACTATTCTTGATTTTACGAACGCGATATTTATTTAGCAAGCATCCTGTTTTAACGACTAGTACGATTTTAGTTTTGTTAATTGTATTTTTCGTCCACATCCTCGATTGTCGTGCACCATTGATGATACGATACTACGTCATCGTGCTTTTTTCGATTGACATAGTATTATTAGTCATCCTTCTAGGATACGTCTTCTACATGTATTACTTCCTGAGGAGGGCTAAGTGTAAGGACGCGGATTATCTACTGGTACTAGGCACTAGATTCGCAACGAAGCGAGTTCCACCAGTGATGCAGGAACGATTGGATACGGCGATAGCGGTATTTCAACGCCTGAATGAGCAGCCGACGATCATCGTCAGTGGTGGGCACAGTTCACAGCTACCGATGACAGAGGCTGGTCTGATGCGGGATTATTTGATCGAGCAGGGGATTCCTGAGGCGAAGATAATCCTTGAGAATAAGTCGCTTAATACGATTCAGAACTTAGAATATTCGTCGATCTTGCTACGCAAGAATTGGCACGGCAAGTCACTGCCACGAGTCATGATAATCACCAGTGACTTTCATATTCCTCGAACTTTGAAGTATTTGCGGGATATGGGCATCACGGTCGAATACTTGCCGGCTAAGACGATACCGGTGTTCCGTTGGCCAGCGATGTTTCGTGAGTTTACGGCGATAGTTTGGTATTATAGGTACACCGTTATATCAGTGATTTTTTTCATCACTGTTTTGTTATTAAGCGCGTTACAGTAAGGGGTGCAGCATTATTTCATATGATAGTTTTGTAGCCAATAAACGGCTACGAAGATTCGTTTTATTAGCATTGGTATTAGGTATATTTTATTTTTTTCGTAGTATGATGAGCTTGTTTTTACTGACCTTTACTTTTACGTTTTTGTCGGTACAATTGGTGCGAGCAGTCCAGAAGCGGTTCCCACGAGTACAGCCAGTGTGGGTGATAGTACCTGTTTATCTACTGATAATCGGCGGGATAGTCTTCGCCGTCGCTAATTATGTGCCACAGATCGTCAGTCAAACGGTCAAGACCTTCTCGTCTCTGCAGAAGTTCTATCAGAGTGACGAGATGCGATCGAACGTCTATCTGAATGTCGTCTATGATTACTTGCAACAGATCAATCTCGACGCACAGATCAAGACGGCTATCACCCAGGCGGTGAATTACTTATCTAGTATCGGAGCTATGGGCCTGAATATCTTCTTGTCGTTCTTGTTGAGCTTCTTCTACACTAGTCAGGTAGAGCAGATGAATGGCTTCGGTCGTCAATTCCTTACTAGTAAGTACGGTTGGCTCTTCGACGACTTACGTTACTACGGTCAAAAGTTCGTCAATACTTTCGGTGTCGTTATTGAAGCGCAATTGATGATCGCAGTCGTCAATACGATCTTAACGACTATCACATTGGTAGTCATGAAGATGCCTAGTGTCATCGCATTAGCGGTCATGGTCTTCATCTTGTCACTGATCCCAGTAGCCGGAGTGATCATATCATTAATACCGCTAGGGTTTATTGCTTACTCTGTTGGTGGCATTAGATATGTAATTTATATTATAATTATGATAATTGTTATTCATATGATTGAAACATATTTCTTGAATCCACAATTCATGTCGAGCATGACGCACTTGCCGATCTTCTTCACGTTTGTGATCTTGATCGTATCAGAAGAATTGATCGGTACATGGGGATTGATCATCGGTATTCCGATTTTTGTCTTTTTCTTGGATATTTTAGGGGTTCATTCGATCCAAAAAAATCAACCAAAAAAGAAGTTAAAATTAAGGAAATTACGATAAAAAAGTATTACAGTCATATATAATAGGGATAACTGAGTAGATGGGAGAATAGGTGTATGTCATTTTTTGATAGAAAAAAGCAGGACAATGATTATTCGAATGATTATGCAGGCGATTATCAAAATGAGTCCTCAAATCAACCACAAATGAATTTTGACTTTAATCCAAATACTAATCAACAACCTCAACCAAACCAACAAACCGATCCATATAATAACCAACAAAATTTTCAACAGATGATGGATCAACAATATCAAGATTTTGGTGTTGATAATCAGCCGGGACAACCGCAAGCTAACGCTCCAGAGGTCAACGGTAATTATTATACGGAACAACCAGTTCCTGAAGCCGAGAATGCTCAAGACTGGAAGTATACTGAGGATAATCTACAAGATACGCTTGCTCAAAGCGAAAATCTCAAGAGCCAATTGCGCCACGAATTATTGGCTGACAGGGGATACTGTAATCACGTCTTGCGTAGTGTCGGCAGTGATCAGACAGAGGTGCGCGACAATGCGGCTGATCGTATTACTGAGATCAATGATCTGTTGAGGAAGTGGTTCGATACTGACGAGATGGCTAATGAAGTCTATCTCGATCCAAACCGCAACTACTTTATTTTTACGGATCAACTGAACGCTAATCCCGAGACGATCGTAAGTAAGATGTGGCAACAGATCACGGTGACTTTGGCTGATCACAACTTGATGGCTAATGCTATTTCGGTTGCCTATGATGATCAAGTGAACCAAACTTGGATGAATTACCAAAACGCCGGTTGGGTCGATCCTAATTCATACTTGTTGAGTATGTACAATGACTTGCAAGGTCGCTCGATGAATATGACTGCTACACCTGCTGAGATTCCATTCGAAGAATCATATCGTATCCAACATGTCAGTGATAAGACTGATAAGATCTTGGACGCTAACGACAATCTAGTAATGGAAGTCTCACGTACTTCTAATCAACAACTACAAGTTATTCGTCACTACAACAATGGCAAGCTACTTAGCCGTGATATTTTTGATGTCAATGGTGTTATCTCAGCTACTCAATTCTACGATCACCATGATCCTAATAAAGTCGTTCGTGAGAATTTCTATCGTCAAGATGGTACCTTAGTTCTGATTAAGAGTTACACCAATGACGATCCTTATATCCAATTATTCACGCAAGGTAATGTCTTGATCAGTACCTTTGATACTGACGAGGACTTGATCGTGTGGTGGTTGAAGAATCAAGCACTCCGTCAAGTTCAAGCTACGATCTTCGTGTCAGTTGATTCAGTCTACTACAAGAAATTACTGTCACTACGCGACAATGGCTTCGAAGTTATCCCAGTTATTATGACGCAAGACCAAAATGCCAAGGGCATTACTGACTTGTTGAGTGGCAATGATAAGGTAACTGCCGTCTTCGCTGGTTCTGACAAGGTCAATAGTTACTTGAATAAGAATTCTACGATCAAGATGGATATTTCTACATTGAGTGATGTGGAAAATTACCAAGAAGCAGCACCAGTAGGAAATGTATAATAGATATTTAGTCAGTTTACTGTAAACTGACTTTTTTTTGTGACTGTTTTCGTGTAAAATGTAGAGTTGTATAAGAAATGAAAAGAGGACTCTGAAATGGCAAAACTAGTTTTCATTCGTCACGGACAAAGTGAATGGAATTTATCAAACCAATTTACAGGTTGGGTTGATGTTGACCTTAGTGAAGAAGGAGTAAAACAAGCTCAAAACGCTGGTAAACTTCTTAAAGAAGAAGGAATTGAATTTGACCAAGCATATACTTCAGTATTAACACGTGCTATCAAGACATTGCACTATGCACTTGAAGGCTGTGATCAATTATGGATTCCTGAAACAAAGACATGGAGACTTAACGAACGTCACTATGGCGCACTTCAAGGATTAAACAAGAAGGAAACAGCTGAAAAATATGGTGATGAACAAGTTCATATTTGGAGACGTTCATACGATACTTTGCCACCATTATTGAAGGATACAGATGAAGGCTCAGCAGCTAATGACCGTCGTTACGCTAACCTTGATCCAAAGATCGTTCCCGGTGGTGAAAACCTCAAGGTTACTTTGGAACGTGTAATCCCATTCTGGGAAGACGAAATCGCACCTAAGTTGCTTGATGGCAAGAACGTTATCATCGCAGCTCATGGTAACTCACTACGTGCACTTACAAAATACATTGAAAACATCTCTGATGCTGACATCATGGACGTTGAAATGGCTACTGGTGAACCAGTTGTTTATGACTTGGATGACAAGTTGAACGTTGTAAGTAAGAAGAAGTTGAACTAATTATTTTTGATTGGTTGAACGTTTTAAGTACATTCGAAGGGATGTACTTTTTTTGTGCCAAAAATCCAAAACTTGGCAATACGCTTACATTTTTTTATGAAAGCCTCACTCAAAAAAAATACTTCATGTTACAATAATCTCGAATTATAGTTATTGATGAAGTGAATAATGTTATTTGAGAGGGGTATTATCTTGAAAAAATTTAAGTTAGCAATTTTGACAGGAATTATATTTTCGACCTTGAGTATCAGTTCATTCAATAACATTGTCCCAGTAATTGCGGATGGTGTTACATCTAGTACTAAAGAGGCGGTGACGGCAAATACGATCGTGTTGGATGCTGGTGGTGATCAGTACTCTGAAAACATCGATCCTATCGCTTTGAGTGGCACTTATAGTAGTGGAGATACTCTGAATGAGGCCGACATTGCAACGGTAATGCCTATTATTAATAAGGTCTTGATCCAAAATGGTATGAACATTTCAGATGGAAATATTACCGTGGAAAGTACAGTAGGGGGTTCCTGGAAGATTCAGGTTCCCGCACAAGCAAAAGTTGGCATTCCTATTATTTTAAGTGTGTGTAATCTTAATAGCAAACTGCTTGATTCGATACCATTTAAGCTATTCGGAAATTATGATTCCCAACCTAGCACTTTGGATACAGACGATTTCACCTACTTGCAATATCAATTAACTAAAGGTGAATCATCCATTGATGCTAATGACATTACATTAGAATACGATAGTAGCGGAAATCCAAACGTTACAGTCTATCTTAAAATGCCGGTAACGTTCAATTATTTAACTAGTGATGGAACTTCCGTAGGGACTGCTTCTAAAGATTTAACATATAAAGATTTCACCACGGCAGACAGTGTAACGACTGGTAATGCTGATACTATTTCTGCCATTACTAGTTCATTACCTAAGGGATACCAACTTGCTAAAGGCAATACTTGGCAGTTGAAGAATACCGACGATAATTATTCAATTGACGTTACTGTTGATAAGTCAGCTACGAATTCGAATTCATCTAGTGGCAATGACCATTGGACTAAGACGGTAACTTTTGTGAATAAGGATACCGGTGAAACTATTAGTAAGAATCGAGTTACTGAGCAAGATGATGAGACAAAGACGCTGAGTTTGCCAGCAGGTTACGTGACATTCGATGGTCACAGTGTAGTTGAAGTCGGTCGAGATACCGACAGTACGATTTACGTTAAGAAAAGTTCGACAGCGTTTGAGGGTACCTTTGCGACTGCTCCATACAGTGGTGATGTGCAAGTTTATGACAAAAACGGTAAGGCTTCGTCACTTTATCTAGCACAGCGAACATCGTGGAAAGTCGATCGAGAGATGACTCTGAATGGTGAAAAATACTATCGTGTGGGCACAAATGAGTGGATTAAAGCTAGTACGGGTTATCTGTATACTAGCAAAGTACAAAATATCACTACGAAATCTGGTTCTTTCAAGTTGCTGTATAGTTACGATGGCAAGAAAAAGAATCGAGCTTTGACGGCAGATTCATCGTGGTATTCGGATCGTATGGCCACTATCAACAATGAGACGATGTATCGGGTCTCTACGGATGAATGGGTTAGAGCCGTTGATATCAAATAATGATTAGCGAGTGCATTCGAGAGAATGTACTTTTTTTGTGGGTTATTTTAGTGGGAATAATGCATAATTTTTTCTATAAAAAGTATGATATTAGTGATATTGATAAGTCACTTAAGAGTTGGTAGTATTATAATTATAAAACGAGGGGAGGATGTAATGAAAATACAATTCGAAGCGGAGTTACTGCAACAATCTGTGAACACTCAGCGCATCTTTACAATCGTGAGCGGGTCAACAATAATTTGTAACGAAGTATTTGGATGGTAAATCACAACAGCTTTCGCGCAAATATGATTATTCATAAAAGTGGGTGGAACAGACGCAATGTGAAACTCGCAAAGAAAACTAGTTATGTTTCGGGGGAAGCATAGAGGGTATTAATAAGGTTTCATATTAGTTGAAAGGGAGTGTCAGAATGGATATTGACGACTTGTTAAGTCCGAATGAAGATGAACTTATGAAGGCGGTTAGTCAGCCTAAAACTGTTCAAACACCAGTAACACCCGAGCCAGCGGCTCAAGCAGCTCCAACCGCTGCGGTTCCACCAGTAACACCAGTAACACCAGTAGCACCAGTAACGCCAGAAGCACCTGCATCTACAGCAGAGAGTCAACCAGCAACTGCTGCCACCAGTGTCCCATTTAGCTTAGATGATATGCTGTCTGCCGCACCTCAGGTAGCCCAAGAGCCAGAGGTTAAGAAAGAGATTTTTGAAAAGCTGAGTCCCGTTGATCAAGAGAAGTCAGTAGCTATGGCGAAACAACTAGATTATCAAAAACGTGAAACGCTATTAAAATATGGGATTAAGGTAACATCCAATATCGACAATTTTTCTAAAAAAGTTCTGGAATCAGCTCATGAAGAAACTAGTCAGAAGAATGTCAATGATGACTTACAGGCAATTGTCGCCGTATTAAAAACAGCAAATGTTCGTGAGTTATTAGATGAGCCTAAGGTAGAAGAGGTACCGGAGTCTAAAGGATTATTTGGCTTTTTTGGACATAAACCAGCTGAAAACAAGCTAGTTCAAAAGGATAAGGTAGAACGTTTTCGTGACGTCTCACAACGAATTGACGTGTTAAAGGAAAAAATGTCGATCGATCAACGTCAATTGATTAAAGATACTGAAATGCTTAAGAAATTATATGACCAAAATCTATTGTTCTTCCAAGCACTTAATATTTTTATCGCCGGTCTTGAAGTATATCAAGAACAATTAGTGACTAAAGAAATTCCTGAATTAAGACAAAAATTAGCAGAAACACAAGATGGGATGATCGGTGAGAAAATCCAAGTCGTGCAGAAGTATGTAAATGCGGTTGAACGTAAAATCTATGATTTCCGTACGGTACGACAAGTTTCACTGAATCAAGCACCGGCAATCCGTCTGATTCAAGATAACAACGTCAACTTGGTTGATAAAATTCAATCATCGATCATGATTACCTTGCCAACTTGGCGTACTAATTTCGTAACGGTATTGGCAACGATCCATCAACGTGACATGGCGCAAACGCAACATGATGTTAATGATTTGACGAATGACTTGCTAAAAGAAAGTTCAGATTTACTTCATAATACGACTGTTGATACGGCACGTGAAAATGAACGCGCTGTAATTGATATTGAGACTTTGGAATATACGCAAAATCAATTGATGGCTTCCATTGATGAAACTCTACAAATTCAGCAAGAAGGTCGTGAGAGGCGTCAAGCGTCAACACAACGGCTGAATGAACTAGAACAACAACTAAAGGAAAAATTACTGTCAATTTCTAATGGAGAGGAGCAGTAAAAGATGTTGATTGAATGGATAGTTATAATTGCACTGCTTGCTCTTGCCGTTTACTTATTTGTAATGCACAAAAACAAACAGAATAGGTTTAAAAATATCGATCCACGGCAAATCGAACGTCAAATGGTAGTTGAACATAATCAAGAGTTGATTAGGAACTATCGGAATAATCCTGCAAAAGTCAGCAAGCAATTACGAAAAGATCATGATTTGAGTAAAGAGGATCTTCAAATTTGGCAAACGGCGATAGACAAGTATTTTACAGATACTGATAGCATCTTGACCAATCTAGCTAACGAACAGTCATTGGCTAATATTGCGATCGAGAATGATCTGAAAAAATATTTTGAAGATATTGCGGCTAAACTAATTGATAAGCCAGTTAGAATCTTGGATTTTAAGATGATTATGAATAGTGTTATTCCTGAAATGTCGAATTTGATTCAACAATACATCCCAGTCTACAAGAATAATCTGATTTCAGACGATAAATCAGTATCAGATCGTTTAGAAGTTGCTAGGGAGCAAATCGCTAATTTAGCACGGACCATTGGTAGTCAGTATGGTTCAATTGTTTCGAATGAAGCTCAAAGCTTGTCGGGAAACCTATCATTATCACAAGCGCTTGTACAAAGTGAGCAAAACCGAGTTGAGCTGCAAAAAGCTCCGGAGCAAGCAACGTCATTAGATGATTTATTAAAATAACACACAAATAGTGAGCCAGATCTCAATCGAGACTGACTCTTTTTTTGTGGGTTTAAACGAATGTGCGATTTTTCACATTGACAACACATAGATATACATCTATACTTCAAATATAGATACTTATCTATACGTATTTGAGAATACTATTTTTATGGGGGATGAATGGTATGGAACAAGTTACGAAGAAATTGTCATTGTCAGACAGATACTTAACGGTCTGGATTTTTATTGCGATGGCTGTGGGAATCGGGGTCGGATACTTCTTTCCATCAGTACCAAAGGTCATCAACAGCTTAGAAGTGGGGACGACGTCTATTCCAATCGCAATCGGTCTCATCTTAATGATGTATCCAGCATTGACGAAGGTGAAATACGAAGAAATGGGACGTGTCTTCAAGGACTGGCGAGTGTTGTCATTATCACTCTTACAAAACTGGATCATCGGTCCAGTCATCATGTTCATCTTAGCGGTCGTTTTTTTACACAACTATCCGAGTTACATGGTGGGTCTCATCATGATCGGTCTGGCACGTTGCATCGCCATGGTAATCATTTGGAGTGGACTTGCTGGTGGAGATAATGAGTACACCGCGGGATTAGTTGCTTTGAATTCAGTCTTTCAGATTGTCTTCTATTCGTTCTTTGCTTATATTTTTGTGACAGTCCTACCTAGTTGGTTAGGATTACAAACCCACGCGGTCTCCATTACGATGGGAGAGATCAGTAAGTCAGTCTTCACATACTTAGGGATTCCGTTTATTGCTGGTATCAGCACTCGTTTTGGCTTGATCAAGCTCAAGGGCAAGCAGTGGTTTGAAGAGAAGTTTGTACCAAAGATCAGTCCGTTGACTTTTGTAGCGCTATTATTTACCATCTTGATCATGTTTTCAGTTAAGAGTGAGAAGATGATCGAATTACCATTGGACGTTATTCGCATCGCGATTCCACTGTTGTTCTACTTTATGATCATGTTCTTGATATCCTTCTGGATTTCAAGACACATGGGTGCGAGCTATCCGATCACGGCTTCGCTGTCGTTTTCAGCTGCTAGTAACAACTTTGAACTAGCGATCGCAGTTGCCGTCGGTGTATTCGGGATCAATTCAGGCGAGGCATTCGCAGCAGTTATCGGACCACTGGTAGAAGTACCAGTCATGATTGCGCTAGTAAATGTCGCCTTGAGTTTCAAACGGAGATATTTTGACCAAGCATAGGCAATTAAGAGGCATCTCTGAGGATTTTGATGTTAAGATAAGTAGATAATGGAGGCTCACTATGGAATACGAAAACTACATCCGCACTTTGAAAGCCATGTCGGATGAAAACCGACTGAAGATAATTGAGCTACTTTCTTGTGGGACGATGTGTGCCTGCGAAATCTTAGAACATTTTGACTTCACTCAACCGACGCTTTCACATCATATGAAGGTATTACAAACTGCCAAGATCGTTACCGCAAAAAAAATCGGTAAATGGCAACATTATACGTTAGCACCGAACTTCGTCGAAGAATTCAAGGCCAACACTGACGAATTACTAGATGATACGGAAGACTGTATTTGTCACGACGAGGATTGTCAATCAGATACTTGTCAGACTGCTTGCGTCAAACAATCAGGAGAATAAAATGAAAAAAATTTATTTCTTATGTACGGGTAACTCCTGTCGCAGCCAAATGGCCGAAGGCTTTGGGCATGAATTCTTGGATCAATGGGAAGTCGCTAGTGCGGGAGTTGAAACTCACGGACTGAATGAGTCGGCGGTCAAGGTCATGGCCGAAGTGGGAATTGATATTTCTCAGCAACATTCCAAGCTGATCGATGTGGACTATCTGAATCAGTGCGACTTAGTGGTAACGCTGTGTGGCGATGCACGTGACAAGTGTCCGATGACACCGGCTAGCGTTCAAAAACTCCACTGGCCTTTGCCGGATCCGGCTGCTGCTACTGGTTCTGAAGAGGAACGACTAGCTGTGTTTCGGGATGTGCGTGATAAGATCAAACAATTAGTATTAGACTTGAAGTAATCATAGACACGATCGGACGTTTAGTTCGATCGTGTTTTTGGATATTCTATTGATAATGTCATGGATTTTGATAATAATATGTATTATAGTTACTAATTAATGTAATATATATATTATGACAATATTTGTCAATTCCATAAATAATGTATTATAAACGCCGTTATGGCAGTAAATAAAGAGGTTTGATTAATGACATGGTCTCATTGGTTAGTGCCACCTTTTATAACGAGTGTCTTCTTTGTTCTGGGAGTTGTAACACTATACTGGGTGACGTTTAGCTGGCTTAATTTGTTTCTACACAAGAAAAAAATTAAAATTTCAGATGATACAGTCAGGACTTGGTACGGTGTCATCTATATGCTGGTATTTGTTTTTACCATTCATACCCAGGTGGCTGGGACTAGCTTGTCGTGGGTCTTCATGAACTTTGAGCTGATCGCAGTGACTTTTTGTGCCTATTTTCTCAATATCCACATACCGTATTACTTTTTCTTCCCGATCGTGATCATCTATATGTTCCTCAATAACTCACTAGGCTATTGGCAGTCTTGGGCACATGCGATCACGTTGATGATATTCTTCTGGGTACTGAATATTGTTCGAGTCAGGTATCGGAATCATCGCTATGCTGGAGCGGTTTATCTGGCAGTGATAATGCCGTTCGGAGCTTTGCTTTGGTGGTGGATGAAGCTGAAGTTCTCACTATCTTGGACGACGTTCTTGCAGGAATGGGGATATCTGGTTATCTTCGCAGTATTACTATATAGCTACGTGACGCTAGTAGTTCGCGACAACGAAATCAGATTGCAGTTAGTAGAGTTCGCCAATCATGATGCACTCACGAAGACGTTGAACTTTTCGGCATATGTGGCAGATGTGCGGAGGCTCTTCGATGACAGTGCCAAAAATGACCAACCACTTTCGATGATGATGTTTGATATTGATCATTTTAAGCAGATAAATGACACTTATGGACATTCAGCAGGTGATAAGGTGCTCAAGAAAGTGACGAAGACGGTTGAAGCAGTGCTAGCGGAGAGTGACCCCAAGGTGAAGTTGTATCGCACTGGTGGTGAGGAATTCAATATTTTATTCCCAGGCTATACCTTGTTAGAGACGGGAGCTATCGTCAATAAGATTTTTGAAGCCACGAATCAATTACAGATCGAATTGATTTCTGACACTATCAAAATTTCGATCTCGGTTGGCGTTTCGTCACTGACATCAGACGATCAGGCACCGATGGATCTCTACAATCGAGTAGATCACAATTTGTACAAGTCCAAGCGTAATGGTAGACACCAAATCACTTTGGCTTAAATTTGAAACACGTCCTTGATGGGCGTGTTTTTTTTTAGTCGTTTTTTCCTTTTTAAGAGTGTGCACGATGCCTTAAGTAGCGGGTGTATAAGGCATTTTAACTGACACTTATACTTTGGTATTTTTAACATAACAACAAATTGGAGGGGAAAAATATGAAATTTTGTAGTAATTGTGGTTTTCAAATGGAAGATGGAATAAATTTTTGTCCTAAGTGTGGCACACCGCAAGTGGCGGGGAATCCAGCAGAGACTAATGACAATCAGCCTAGCAATAATATGAACAATTCGTTCAATACTGGGGCGGTTAATCAAGGGAGATTTAACCAAAATCCCAATCCGCAACCCACTCCACAGCCAGCCCCACAACAGCCTAATTATACGAATCAAAACTATACGAATCAAAACAATAATCAAAATTATACAAATCAAAACTATACAGACCAAAACTATACAAACCAAAATTATACAAATACCATGAATAACAATCAGGGGAATTATCAACAACCACAATCATTCGAGAGTGGATTTACCATCGGACAGCCTAGTCATTTAGATTTCAATCAAAGTATAAGATACATTTTAGAACATAAATTTGATTTCAATCCAACGATTCAGGACAATCAAAAATCTATTTTTTGGTGGTCACAATTATTGTTATGGATATTAGACACAGCGCTTTCACTAATCTTTATGCCTATACTATCAGCAACTGGCTCCACTTTACTATTTATATTGTTATCTGTTGTTGCAATAGTCATAGCTTTGATGGCGATACCACCAATAATGAGAAGACTTAATTATTTAGGGAAGAACAAGAATCTAGCTTGGCTTTTCTTTGTACCGTTTGGTGTTTTTTATATTTGGTACTTGATGCTTCTTGATAGGAGTCAGCTCAATCATGCCTAAGAAAAAAATCCAACCTAGTACATGGTTGATACTTCTAGCTGTTGTAGTAGCACTGATCGTAGGTTTTTACTATATCTCCGGCTCTAACAAAGGTACTAGTAAAAACTCAAAAAATAACTTGGAGCAAATAATCAAGAAGCAAGATGCTGATGGCTTTTTGGCATTGTTTGACAGTGATCTGACTGAGTCATCGCTCAGCCAGGTAGGTGCCAAGAGTGTCTTGTCAGACTGGGATCAAAATGCGACCGAAGATGTGGACGAAGTAGTCAAAACCTTGAAGGATGGCGGTCGGGTTCCGGGCGCCTCGAACAATTATCACATTGACTATCAACCGAAGCGAAAGATGTATATTTTCAAAAAAGATGGGATGACGACTAGAGATAGTGAATTGTTGATGTCGAATAAATTAAAAGCTGCTACCATCACAGTCAATGGTAAAAAGGTCAGTTATTCTGAGTTGAAAAAGCATAAATTATTCCCAGGAGAATACAATTTCAAAGTGATACTTGATCAAGCAAAAACGTCACAAAAGATAGTTGTCTTGGGTGATGGACGGACTAAGACATTGAAACTGCCGAAAGAAAAATCTCAACCTGCCAAAGAAGATAGTGCGGATACAACTCAAGAAAATACTGATACACAGCCAGATACAGCCAGCACGAACAATGATCCGAAGTACAAAGATGCAACTCAACTGACTTCTTCTGACATTATCGGTACTTGGTATTTGGTTGATGGAGCCAATGATATTGTAGGTGCTCTACCAGAACACCTCACCGTCACAGCAACGAGTGTCTCGATTCAGCGGGCACATAATATTCAGAACAATATGAATATCGGTTCCGCAAAGTATTCTGATGCCGCCAAGGCGATGGTCTTTTATAGTTCTGATGATGAGAATATGCCGAATGGATTCACAGTGAAATTAGTCAAAAAAAATTATGAGGGTCAAGAACGAGTTATGTTGGAACAAGATGACGGCGACATGACTGGTTGGTTTATTAGACAGTGATATTTTAGATGCAATCTGCGGATTGTGTCTTTTTATATGTATTATTTAAGGAATTATGCAAGCGCTTTTATTGTATACTTACATTGAGGTGAATATATAAATCAAAAATTCAGTGGACTACAAAATTGTTTAGAAGATTAGCGGATTAATTTGGAGGAGGAAAGATTATGAAACTCTGTAAGAATTGTGGCTTTCAAATGGAAGATGAAGTTCAATCCTGTCCTAATTGTGGCGCACAACAAGTAGACAATGATCAAACTTCCGATACCCGATCCCATCTCGAACCAAAAAGAGGACTAGGCGGCACCATCATCTACATCTTTGTAAATATGTTTGACTTCAAAACGACTAAAAAAGATAGCAAAAGGTCAGTCTTCTGGTTAAATTATTTTTTAATGTGTATTTTTTCAGCTATCGTCACTTTGATAATTGGTCACGAATCCATACAGTATTTAATCTTTAATAATTTAGTAATGATCTTGGGTGTCGGATCCATGATGCGGAGACTGAATTACTTGAGGAAGAATAAAAACTTCGCTTGGCTAGCGTTATTTCCAATTGTCGCAATATATCCTTTGTTCATGATGATCGTCAGCAATAACACTGATTATTAACAAGCACAGGCAAACTTCGAAATATTGATTTTTGAAGTTTGCTCTTTTGATTTAGCCTAACTTTCTACAAAGCCTGATTAATCAATAATTTTATTGTTGGTAATAAAATATAGTGATATTCTTTAATTACATAATTGTTCTTGCTAGAGTAAGTAAGGGACTTACATTGGAACAAGTGTGACTTGTCCAGCACATCTCCTTAAAGAGGCAGTGCTGCACTGAATATAATTGCTTCAAAATAGAAATATCAGGGATTGAATACGTAACTAATAGGGGGATAATAATGAAGATTTGTCCAAAATGTGGAACGCAAAATTCAGATGATTCAACGTTTTGTGAGAACTGTGGTACGGATTTGTCAGCACGTCTAAAATCATGTCCACGCTGTCAAACTATGAATGACGAAGGTAGCCGATTCTGTGAGAATTGTGGCTATGACTTCGATGCCACTCAAAATACGGCTAAGGCCGCACCAACACCGCAACAACCACAAAAGCAACCAGTGGAAGTCAAAACTGGCTATACGGGACAAGCACCCCAGAATCCTAAGCCTGGCAACAAGTGGGTGATCATCGCAATTCTACTCTTGATAGTAGGAGCAGGTGGTTATTATATCTACTCTAGTTCTAATAAGGATTCGGGATCAGAAACACAAGTAAGTAAGCCAGCCAAGAAGAAGTCTGATTCCAGCTCAAGTAGTTCTAGCTCCAAGCCAGCTAAGAATGACAGAGACTATGAAAACAGTGTGAAGTTCAATAAATCAAAGATCCAAAGTGACGCAGAAGCGATGGTCGATTCGATCGATGCCGATACTTCGGTTTATGTCTCACCAGTCGCAAGTGGTAAGAGTGTCGAACTCCGTAACAGATCACAAAGTTCCGCAAGTAGTATCAAGATCTTCATCATGGTCACCGCATATGCCATGGCTAAGGAGAAGGTCTTCGACCTCAATGATACTCACACTCTGACTGACGATGAAAAAGTCGGTGGAACCGGTGTCCTCCAGAATATGAGCTCTGGCACTGAACTAACTTATCGTGAAATCATCGAGCATATGATCGACGATAGTGATAATACTGCCGCAAATATTATCATTGATAAGTTAGGCGGATTCGATCTGGTCAATAACAAGATCAGAAGCCTGGGTGCTACTGATACTAAGCTACGTCGGATGATGATGGACACTGATGCTATCGAAGATGGTCAGGACAACACGACTTCAGCCCGTGACATGGGAGTAACGCTCAAAAAGCTCTACAATCACAAGCTAGTATCAAGATCATATGACAGTGAGATGTTGGAGATACTTCGGAAGAATCAAAATCATAATAAACTGCCTAAGTTATTACCAAGTGATGCTACGATCTACAATAAGACAGGTGAATTTGCGGATTACGGGGTCGAGAACGATGCAGCAATCATCAAGAATAACAAAGGGGCATTCGTTGTCGTAGTCCTATCTCAAAATGGCGAAAGTGATGAACAAATCTCAGCCATGAATGATCTAGGTTTGAAACTATATCAAGATATCTTAGAATAATTTTAGTATACGTATTGAGCATACTAGTATGTCGAATCAGTAATTTTCAATTCATCTGAACGGGGTTAATATAACCACAGTAAATCAAGAAAGTTTAGGTGAATTATATGAGTGATGTACAAACAATCAAATTAAATGATGGCAATGCAATTCCAGCTATTGGTTTCGGTACTTTCAGAATCCCTAGTGACGGTTCTACATATCAAGCTGTCAAGGAAGCGTTAGCGGCAGGTTATCGTCATATTGATACGGCAGTCGCATACTTCAATGAGGCAGAAGTGGGCAAGGCCATTCGTGAGAGTGGAATTGACCGTGATCAAATCTGGGTCACTAGTAAGCTGTGGTTACAAGATTATGGTGAAGAAGCTGCTACAAAGGCGATCGATACGTCATTACAAAAATTAGGCTTGGATTATATGGACTTGTACTTGTTACATCAACCATATGGTGACGTCGCAGGAGCATGGAAGGCACTCGAAACTGCTAAAGAAGCTGGAAAGATCAAGTCGATCGGTGTATCGAATATGACGCCTAAATTGTGGAACAAATTCGTTCCAGACTTCAAGACTGTCCCAGCTGTCGATCAAGTAGAATTCAATCCATTGTCACAACAAGCTGAACTCAGAAAGTTGCTGGCTAAGGATGACGTTAGGATCGAAGCATGGGGTCCATTAGGTCAAGGTAATCAAGACTTGTTGCAATCGCCAGTGTTGACTAAAATAGCTGATAAGTATGATAAGAATGTCGGTCAAGTTATTTTGCGCTATGAGAATCAACTCAGTGTGATTGTATTACCTAAGTCAGTTCACGCCGCACGTATCAAGTCAAACTTGGATATCTTCGACTTCGAATTGACAGAAAATGAAATGGCAGAGATCGCCAAGCTTGATCAAGGTCATGGACGTCATGATCCTGACGCTCCCGGTGTGGCAGAAAGTTTGTTAAGTGCTTTTGACGTACACGCCAACGAATAAGTATTGTATTGTAGCTCTCACTTAGGTGAGGGCTTTTTTTGTTGCATTACCACTACCAAGAGACGACTTTCAATATAAAAATCGTCTGTTGTGCTTGCAAATGAATAAAAATATGTTAGGATAAAAATATAAATTGAGCGCCCGCTTAAAAAAGAAAGTGGAATAAATATGAAAGCGAAAGTGTACATTTACCAAGAGTTAACCGATGATGTGGTTTCTAGTCACGATCAAGATTATCAACTTCCCACCGATTATCGATGGGATCGTGACCGATTAAATGATCATTTGATCCATAATTGCTTGGCTGTGACCGCTGCGACTCTCAGTTATCTCTATTGTCGTTATTGGCGAATGATCAAGTTCGTTGGTCGAGACAAGCTGAAGCCGTATCGTCATGCTGGTTATGTAATGTATGGCAATCATACCCAGCAACAAGGGGATGTCTTCGTACCGTTATTCTTGATGGGGAGTCATCGGTTCAATGCGATCGCTAGTCAGGCTAATTTGGGTATTCCCATCTTGGGACGACTACTACCGTATATGGGAGTAGTACCTACACCTGAAAGAAGGCATCAATTGCGAACCTTTGAGCAAGTAATCAATCAACGGATACAGTCACATCAACACTTACTTATTTATCCAGAGGCACACTTATGGCCCTACGCAACGGAGATCAGGCCATTTGTTTCAGGAGCTTTTCATTTTCCCGTCAGTCAAGGAGTGCCAGTTTTTGTGGCTACGACGACTTATCATCCACGGTGGTGGAGCTTTCGACCGGGCATCACAGTTTATATTGATGGACCATTTGTTACCAACTATTGCTTACCAAAAAAACAACAGCAGCGGCAACTGGAAGATCAAGTACGTCATTGTATGGAGGAACGAGCTAGAAACAACACAGTTCAATATGTTCATTATCAATCAAAGGGGTGATTAAGATGAATATCTTATATTGCGGAGATAATAATGTTAAACAGGGATTGTTGATCTCACTACTGTCACTGTTAGAGCATACCAACGAACCACTGCATGTCTATGTTTTGACCGCTAAGATAACGAATGAATCGCAGCCGATCAGTGATCATACGATAAGTTACTTAGATCAGCTAGTTAAACGATCAAGAACTGATAATCAAGTACTAAAACTCGATATTACTGAACAAGTTGAGTCAACGCCACCCACGGCTAATTTTGAGACCATCTTTACACCGAGTTGTATGTTGAGATTGTACGCGGATCAAGTACCAGAATTACCAGACAGATTGCTGTACTTAGATACAGATGTTATTTGTCGCAAGGACTTTACTGAGTTTTATCATCAGAATATCCAAGGATATGAGTTAGCGGGAGTATTGGATCACTATGGTCAATGGCTCTTTTATCGTCGCTGGCCACGCAGAGATTATCTCAATTCCGGAGTTTTATTGTTGAACCTAAAGACGATTCGGCAGACGCAGTTGTTCCAGAAATGTCGTGATCGTTGTCAAACGACCAAGATGTTCATGCCTGATCAATCGTCATTGAACAAATTAGTCCAATGCAAGCGGACGGTACCGAGACGTTTTAACGAACAACGCCGTTTGAAGTCTACGACTGTTTTTCAACACTTCACTACTAGTTTTCGTTTCTTCCCTTGGGTACATACGTTGACCGTCAAACCTTGGCAAGTTGAACAAATGCACAACAAGCTGAAGTTATATGCATACGATGACTTATTAGATGAATATCAAAATCTAGAAGCTAATTTATAATCAAAGGAGCATTCAAAATGCTAAATAAAACAATCCCCGTCTTCTACTCGATCGATGATAAATATGCCCCATTCCTGTCAGTATCATTGCTATCACTATCTGCCAATTCTTCACCAGAATACGACTATCAAGTAACCATTCTTTATCAAGAATTGAATCAGACTAATCAAGCTAATTTGGCAGACTTAGCGACTGACAATGTTCATATCCAGTTTGTGGCAATGGATGACTTACAAAACAAAATGGCCGGCAAACAACGTAAGTTACGAAGTGATTACTTCACATGGACGATTTATTTCAGATTGTTCATCGCTGACCTCTTCCCTGAATATGACCGTGGTATATACTTTGACGCCGATACGATCATCAATACCGACTTGAGCGAATTATTCAATCTGGATCTACAAGGTAATTGGGTCGCTGCTGTACCAGAAACATTCGCCGCCAGCTATCCAGCTACAGCTGACTATGTACAAGAGGCATTACATCTACCGATCGAACATTATTTCAACTCTGGAATGATGTTGTTGGATCTAGCAGCATTGCGTGAGCACAAATTCAGTGATACCTTCTTATCATTGTTCAACGCCTATCACTTCGATGTGATGGCTCCAGACCAAGACTATTTGAATCTGATGTTGTGTCAGCACGTGATGTTCTTACCTAGAAAATGGAATTCGATGCACGATGAGAATATGACGTATGATCCACAGATCATTCATTATGTGTTGTTCAAGAAGCCATGGCACTATGCCGATCTTCCTAATGAGCAATATTTCTGGGATTATGCCAAACTATCTAACTACTATCCGGAGATCAAACAGGCGGCTGAGACCTTTACTGACGATGATAAGACGGTTGATGAGAATAACTTAGAAGGTATTTTCTCAGGGGCACGAAGTATTGTTTCAACTGGAGCTACTAGTGAGCTCGTACTAAAAAGTCGAAGAGATGATAATTATGATTATTGGAGATAGCAAGAAGGATGTTGTAGCTAATATTCAAAAGGCTACTCAAGAGTCGAGATTCAACGATAAGGTCGAAGTAGATGATCCGGTATTCGACAATAAGACACGTGAGCAGGTTATTGCTAAGTATATGAGTAATTACGGCACGTGGAAGTATTATCTTAATAATATAGTAGCCAGAAGTGTGGCTGAGAGTGCAACTTGGATGCTCAATCGTCACACTAAGATCGAAGGATTGGAGAATCTAGCACCAGTCACTGGTGGCGCCATTATTACTAGCAATCACTTCAATCCGTTGGAAAATACCGCCATTCGGACGATGGTCCACGCTCGCAAACGTCATCAGCGGCTATATATTGTCAGTGAAGACACTAATCTAGCGATGAGTGGAGCAATTGGCTATTTGATGCGCAACTATGATACGATTCCCATCAGCGCCAATACTGATTACATGGGACATACTTTTACTGATATGTTGGAGCAGGCATTAGATGCTGGACAGTTGGTTTTGATTTATCCAGAACAAGAAATGTGGTTCAATTATCGTAAGCCACGTCCGGTCAAGCGTGGAGCCTATTACTATGCGGCACGGTTTAATGTTCCGATCATCTCTTGTTTCGTGGAAATGAAAAAAATCTCCAAAGTTGATAATGATGAATTCGACCACGTGCGCTATGTCGTGCACGTCCTACCACCGATTTTCCACGATTCAGAGCAGAGCGTTCGTAAGAATAGTTTTCAGATGATGCAACAAGATTATCAACAGAAGAAAGATGCGTATGAGAGATGTTATCATCAACCATTGACTTATACATTTCAGCCGGACGATATCGTTGGCTGGAGAGGCTAGGATGATTGTTGGTGTTATAATTGTAAGAGCAAATTATGATTGAACAGAGGACAGTTGATGAAAAAAAGTGAAGAGCAAAAAGCTAAGATTATCCATATTGCTCGTGATAATTTCGCTGAAAAAGGATTTGAAGCAACTACAACTAGACAAATAAATCGAGAAGCCGATATTGCCGAAGGATTGTTGTATTATTATTTCCCAAAGGGTAAGCGGGAGATACTAGACACGATCGTTCATGAGAATGTCACAAAGCGAATGCAAGTGTTCGAATCCACTAGTAATGAGGTGCCTTGGACACGTGATAACGCTGAAGAGCGACTCATAAAAGTGTTCGAGAACATGTGGGGCTCTCTCAAAAATGAAGAAGGTTATCAAGCATTCATTATTACCATTCGCGAACGTAACTTACTATCGGATGAGCAGTCTGAATGGTTGATCAAGCAGATAGTCGGAATCAGCGATAAAGTGGTTCGACTTATGGAAGTCTTCAAGGATGATCTGCGCGATGATGACATGGAATTGGCAGATTTGGTTTCTATCATCATGTCAATGTTTCAGCGTGTGATGTATGAAGACCTCTTGGTTCGCAATCGGCGCAGTTTGAGTGTCGAAAGAAAAGAGTGGCTTGCACGAGAAGTTCATTTTGTATTATCTATTGCTTTGAAAAATTAAAAGACTCTGACAAAATTTGTCAGAGTCTTTTTTGAGTTAATTACTAGCTTAATTATGATAGAATTCATTTAAGATATGGAGGTGAGGTAGGAATGACACTTAAAATGAGAGTGCCTGTGGAAAAGGCTGTAATTCAATGGGCAATCAATAACGGAGAGAAAAGTGATTTGGAATTACAAAAGAAATATGCAGTAGAAAAATGGAAAAATCCCAAAACAGATCATGACTACCCGACCTTTAAACAATTACAAGATTTTAGTCAGGATACTCGTATTCCATTTAATTATTTTTTTAAGAAGACCATACCAGAAGAAAAACATTCTTTTGTAAAATATAGAACCATTGATAATGCAGATGTCCATCCTAGTCGCCGTTTGATCGACACGATCAATGATATGGAGTCAAGACAAGCGTGGATGAGACAATACTTAATAGAGCAAAATTCTAAGAAACAATTTGAATTACTATATAAATTAAATACGCAAATGAGTGATGTTAATGCTGCCGCTATTGTCATGGATATGTTAGATGCCACGGATATTTTTGAAGTTACGATGGATGACGGTCAGTTTTTCAATTTTATTCGTGAACGCATCAGTTCATTAGGAGTTATGGTCATGCAGAACGGAATTGTTGGAAGTAATACACATCGACCGTTAGATGTAGATGAGTTTAGAGCGTTCGTATTGATCGATGATGTAGCACCGTTGATTTTTATCAATAGTGTGGATGCCAAGAAGGCCAAGATTTTTTCTTTGGTACATGAATTCATACATGTTTTGCTAGGGAAAAGCGAAATATTAAATGTTACTCCGGATGTGAATATAAAAGATGAACGTTGGATCAATGCAGTTACGATTAATTTTTTGATGCCTAAGAAGTTAGTGATGAATGAATTGAACGATAGTCTTTCTGCCCACGAAAACATAGAAAAATTATCTAAGAAGTTTCACACTAGCGTTCTAGCCACGGCTATCAGAACTAATGAATTACAAATTTTTGGACCAGAAGAGATTAAATGGGCTAAAGAAAAACAAGTTGAGAATCTGAAGTTGAAGAACCAGTCATCTGGTGGAAATTATTATAATAGCGTAATATCCAAATTGGATAAGCGATACGCTAACGCAGTCATTAATAACGAATTTATGGGGAATATCCCTATGGCAACTGCAGCATCAATGATTGGAGTAACACTAAAAACATATTCCGATACCGTTGACCGTATCATCGGTCAGGGGGGTTAAGTATGCAATATTTACTAGATTCAAATTCACTTATTGATGCCAACTCTAAGTGGTATCAGCCTGATGTATTCCCTTCTGTGTGGTCATTTTTGGCTAATCATAAGGATGTGAAGATGGAGAGCTTTGTATATAACGAAATAAAATATCCTTCTGAATTGCTCCAATGGACTACTGATAATTTTAAAACTGAAAAAATAGAGCCAACGCAAGATACAATTAAAGTGTACACTGAAATTATGGACTGGTTATCTGAATCCAAGCGATGGGGGCAAGCTGGAATTGCAAAGTGGCAAACACCGTATAAGGCAGATCCATGGCTGATTGCTACTGCAAAAATAAATAATCAAATTATTGTTACACAAGATGGGACTGGTCGTTTGTCCCTCCCAGATATCGGTTCTAATTCAGGTAACGAACCTAAAATCAGTTCTGTCGCCAATCAATTTAATGTTGAAACGATTACTATTTATCAGTTATTAGCTAATTTAAAATTATTTTTATAAGTATATAAAAAATCTGAGTGATTAATTCACTCAGATTTTTTTGTGGACAATAGTATGCGCAGTTCGGTTATAAAATCATCTGCAGTCTGATAGTCATATCCATTGGCTAAGGATATTTCATAAATCAAATTATTTTTATTACCATTTAAGTTTTGATATGCGTTTATTAATTTTTGCAAGTAGACTAAGTAATCTTTTCGCGACCATTTAAAAGCGATACAGAGATAATTACCAGCAGGGATGAGTTGCTTGTTGCTCTGCGGTAATTCTAAGTTATCATCAAAAACTTGCGTGAAGATGAACTGATATTGGACTGACTGGGTGGACTGATAATCCTTGAATGGATAGGCACAGCCGTATTGAAGATTGGCGATCGTGCCATTGTCTCTGACAATCTTTGCTAACTGACTGAAGGAAACATCCGGATAAGCTAGTGGCGTGAGTGGTTTCTTACAATCGATTTTGGCGATATAAGTATCATCGATCGGGCGCTGATATATCGTCCCCAATTTATTATCAGCTAGGAATTGTTTAAGTTCTAGTTGTTGTTGCTGACCCTTGACCAACTGCTTGATTTGTTGCAATTCTTGGATTTTGCGGTCTAGCTCAGATTCTTGTTGCTCCAAAAAAATTATTTGTTCAGGGGTGGAACTGTTCATCAGCTGTTGAATCTGCTTGATAGAAAAATCAATGAAGCGTAGATATTTGATAGTGTTTAATTTAAAAATCTGCTTGATGTCGTAGTAACGATAATTGTTATTAGGATCGATATAGATCGGTTTGAAAAGGTTGATACGGTCATAAAAACGTAATGTTTGAATGGAAACACCAGTTAAGTTTGATAGCTCTCCGATTGAAAAATTTGCCATTATTTCCTCCTAAACGGTTGACCATATAGTATGTATAGACTTTATTATATGGATAATTTCAGATAATACCAAGGAGGAATGGATGATAATGGATAAAACGATTAGATTGGTCATACCTGACTGGCAGGCTGGGAATCAGCCAGTCTATTATGTGGGCGCTCAACTGTTAGAATGGTTAGCGCCTAGCAATAAGAATCAAAAAACGATAAATATTGAAGTTCCAGCTCCCACAGGCAAAAAACTACAAAAAACTAACGGCGTAACTGCGCAGCCAGTAGTAGAACAAAACGTGGCGGCAACGCAACGAGTACTTGATCGGGAGTCACCCGATAAAATCATCACGCTCGGTGGGAATTGCTTAGTATCGCAAGCACCGTTTGATTACTTACATGAAAAATATCAAGATGATCTAGGCGTTATTTGGATCGATGCACATCCTGATATTTCTAATCCAAAAATCTTCCCCAATGAACATGCGATGGTCTTAGGCAACCTATTAGGACATGGAGATGCGAAATTATCCGAATTAGTTAGAGCGCCGCTCGACCCCGCTGATATTTTGTATGTTGGCTTACAACGACCAACTGCTGATGAAATACCATTGATGGCGGAGTTAGGATTAGAATATCGTCTTCACGATACTGGCTCATTGGATTTTAAATCTATCCAAGAATGGATCGATAAGTATCATTTTACAAAATTAGCGATACATTTTGATTTGGACGTCTTGAGTCCTAAACTATTCCAATCACAGTATTTTTCAGAACCGGGCGTAACTGAATACTCGGCGGTATCAGGGAAGGTTGATCCAACAGACATGATGGGATTGTTTAAAGAACTGTCGGCCAAAAATGAAATCGTCGGACTGACGATCGCGGAATACTTGCCGTGGGACGTGGTCACATTGCAAAAGCTCATGAGTAGTGTTGAGATATTTTACTCGTAACGTTTCAACATCGCTTTTAATTCATCCGTAACGTCTGCAACGAAACTTTGTGGCGACAATACTTTGACCATCTGACCTTGGCTGAGTAGCCACATCTTAGCACCACGATCGAAGACTTCTGCTTCAATCAGAACGCTATTCCTTGCGGGACGGCGTTCTATTACTTTGGAGTTGGGAAATCTATCCAAGGCGGCCTCAACTATTCCCCAATACTCGAATTGAATCGTTTTTTTAGCACCAGGGTACATATAGTGGATATTTTGGCGCAGTTTGCCATCTTCGTACCTTTGAGCGTAACTCCGTTCGATCTTCTCACTTGATATTTTCCAGTCTTGAATGCGATCAACTCGGTAGAACAAATTTTTATTGTATTTTTGATTGTATGAAATGACATAAAAATAATATTCGGAAAAAATCAATGCCTCTGGTACGATCGTCCGGTTAACGATACTGCGATCTTGCTTTTGGTAACTGATAGTTATCGTTTGTTTTTGCAAGATGAATTGGCTCAGTTGCCAGATGATCTGTAACAGCTCTTTTTTGTGATGCAATGGTATATAGTAGAAGGTTTCGTTTTTGATTATCGGCTCGATCTCATTGCGATCAACTGGTTGGATCAGCTTTAATAATCCATCGATCGTTTGTCGCAACTCTTCTTTATTCAAGGAACGACTAGCCAGCAATATCTTTATTAGAATCAAGATAGCCTGTTTGGAGATACTATCTTGGCTTGATTTTAAAAGATAACCGTTGTTTTTTCGATGATATTCTAACTGATAATGTAAGTTTTGATCAGCGATGAACTGCCGTATCTGGCTGATGTCACGTTGGATGACACGGGCGTCCACATTGAATTGATTGACTAAGTCAGATTTTACGATCGTTTGACCGTTCAATAATTGCTGGAAGATATAGAGTTGTCGATATGCTGCATTCATAATATTCACCTCAAGAACGTGTGTTGAGGACAAAGAAGAAGTCATTCTTCAAAGTCCTTTTCCACGTTATTTTTTTTGAAAAAAGCCAGGACAAATGTATAAGTAGACATAATAGTTCTACCTGTGATTGTATATTTAAGATATTAAAGAAGCAAGGAGGTAAGAGATGAAAATCGAAGAGCTGCATCCAACCTATCAAGAGATCGCCAAGCTGATCGGCCTAGATGCCACATTCATACTTTATCGTCAATTCAAAGGCGTCCAGATTACCTTTCCCAAACGACTATTGAACAAGACTAGTGAAGCAAATGAGATTTATTCAGAATATAAGAGTGGTAAGAGTGTTCGTGAAATGGCGAGTGTGCATGAATATTCTGAGCGAAGCATCCGACGGATATTGGCACGATTCAAGGAATAATACAAGCGATAATCCCTTGAGCGAGTAAGGACTAATGCATTTTTATTGTCCTTATGAGTTTGTTAATCTTAAATTGGAAAAACACTTGTAAAAAGGGGGGATCTTAATGGAAAATATCGAATCCGACTTACTTCAGGAATCGTACGCTCAGCTGTATGAATTGGTCGGTCCAGAAATTACGTATCAGATTTTTGAATTATACCGTGGTCGGCAGATTTCATTTCCAATGAGATTATATGATCGCAACAAGGTCGCTAAGAAGGTTATCACTGAGTACGACGGTAGTAATTTGGCGGCTTTGACCAAGAAATACGATTATTCACAGCGTTGGTTACGCAAAATGATCCAAGATGACAAAAACAATAGACTAGGGAGATGAGCGATATGTCTAAGTATTGCTTTAATTGTGGATATCAATTACCAGATGCCGCCAATTTCTGTATTAAATGTGGTCAAAACCAGAACCCGCAACAATCACAACCGCAACAACAGCCATCGATGACGCCGCCAATGCAGCAACAGATGCAACAACCAATTCAACCAGTATCACAGCCAGTTCAACAGCCTATTCCTCAAGATAATATACCAATGCAGGCGGTTGAACCAGAGTCCAACTTGCAACAACCGGAAGCATCACCAGTCGAACAGTCAGGATCACCAGATACGCCAGTCCAGCCATCGGAACCAGCAGAGGCACCGGTGGATGAAGCACAGATCACAGAGACTGATAATTCAACCGCGATTCAAAATGATTCAAGTCAATTACAAGATGAGCTAGGTCAGATGGTAGAACGCAAGTCACTGACGGACAATATCGCCAGTATTCTCTCAAAGGATTTGCCAGTGGGTCCACTGTCAAATGAGAATACTGTGGTCAACAAGAAGGTTGAATTAGGCTATTCGGCTGATCCAAATAATTTTATCTTTACAGCCACGCCGGTCAACTGGTCAGACCTCTTGACGGTCAGTGGATTGGCGGGGATGAAGAGTCAGAACTATATCATGTCTTTTGAATCGACGGGGATTTTACTCATGGGCTGTGATGGTCTTGTCAAGTTCAATGACGACAATCACTTCATCAAGAATGAAGATATTTCTAATATCGATCTCGAGCGACGCTTATTACAAGACTGGGATCGGATGTATCTGACAGTTAGTGGTGAGGAAGTCGAGATGCTGATCATGAATCCGGCTTTTACTCTGACTAAGTGGCATCGTCGCAACTGTAAAAATGTTTTGGTTTATACATTGTAGGAGGGGACAACTATGCAAAATTTTAATCATTCAAATAACAATGGGGATAATAAACAGCCAGATCCACAAAAGAATCCACAGACAAATCAACAGCCTGATCCTCAAAAGAATCCACAAGCAAATCAACAGACTGGTTCTCAACAAAACTATCAGTCAAATCCACAAGCAAATCAGCAACAAAATTATCAACAGAACACTCAAGCGAACCCGCAACAGGGTTATCAACAAAACCCCCAACCGAATTATCAAGCAAATCAACAAGCGGGCCCACAAAATAACTACCAGAACCAACAACAAAATTACCAGCAAAACCAGCAACAAAACTACCAACAAAATCAGCAGAATTATCAACCGAACTATCAACAAAATGCCCAACAGACACAATCCAACAATGGCGGTTTCTTCGCTAACATCATCAATTGGGGCGTGAACCTTGCGATCAAATACGGACGTACTTTTGAAATTGTCATCTGGGTATTAACAATCGTCGGGATACTCTTTTTCCCCATATTATCAATTGTCATGACTTACTTCGCATATTGTTATAGTCGCATCAAACCTACCCGTGGTTACGTCATGATAGCAGTCGCTTTGATCGGTAGTATTGCTAGGATCATTCTAGGTATGAATCAAGCCGAGGATACCGATGATGGTGTCATCTGGTATTACTGGACTGAGTAGGTGAATGGGCATGCAAAATTATAATGATGAGAATAATAACAAAGTTAAGACGTTTGAAAAAAATAATAATTATCAAAGTAGTACCCAGTCTTCTAGAGAGACGGATTTTATCAAGAAGAATCCAGTCATCTTCATTATCATCGAGTGGGGTGCCATTATTTTTGCCAATTGGTACTCGGTTGGTGCCATCGTGGGATCGATTTTTTCTGTTGCTGCTATCGTTGGAGGATACAACTATACCAAAATAAATAAAGTTCACGGATGGATAATGGCGATTGCCGCTTTAATTACCCTTATCGTTCAATTTTAAGGAGGAAATAAAATGGCAGATCAAAAATCATCAAATGCGAATACTATTGCCGGGATAATCGTCGTCATCGTAGTTTTGATTGGTGGATTCTTCGTCGGTAATCACTATTTAGGTAGAAGTGAGCGTAGTTTGAAAAACAACATTGCCGTGGCTATTCGCAAGGAAGACGGGAAGTTATTTTTACGGCAATTTGATAGAGAAACACAAAAAGCTCCCGGTGCACAGATCGGAGCCGAATATGTGGTCAAAGACTTGCACAATCATTCTTTGCAGTCACCAACAAAAGCGGCACAGACGATCATCGATGGAAAAAAGATTCCTGGCATCAAGCATCAATATTTTTTCCAAACGGATCAATCTAGAAAAATAATCTTCAGTAAGAAGTTCTTGACGACGAACCTGAACCCGATCAAGTTCAAGTCTGGCAAGACAAAATTGAATCAAGCAACCTTTAAATTCAAGAATGACGATAAGAAGTATCAATTGAATGAGATACAGAAGGGACTTTTCCCGGGTAAATATTATTATTCGATCAAGGCTAGTTCTGGAGAGATTAATTATCAGACTGGAGCTGATGATTGGATACGAGTGAATGGGGATGGCAAGACCTTGCCCGTTAAGCTCAATCTCGGTGGTAAGTCTAAGCGTGATATCAATAATAATGCTATCGTCAAAAAACTCACAGCCATCGAAACCTGGCATGTGACAGCCTCCCCAGAGGGCTATGATAATGAAGGCGAGGACAAGTATTCGGTCAATTTATCATTTTCTAAAGATGGTACTTATACAGAGAATGATGGATCTACTAAGCTAGGCTACACCATAAGTAGAGATAATAAATATCTCATTCTGACTAGTTCAGTCTTCGGTAGCACCATCGAGAAGATCAAGATCAGCTCGATCAAGGATGATGCCTTCACTGGTACCGCCGGTATGAATGGAGATTCTAAGAAGTGGGAATATAGTTTTGAAAATTTTGATTCAGATAAGAAAGACGATGAATCTAAAGAAACAGACGAAGATTCCAACTACCAACCAGCTAAGAAAAAGTCAGCCGATACTTCATTGCAAGAAGGAGTGCTGAGCACGGGAATAGACAAACTTGACTTGTTTGACGGTAATTGGAGCCTCGTCAGCAGTGAAGGTGAGCCAATGGGTGTGCCGACTTCTGTGGTGATTGACAATGCAAATATCAGTTTGACAGTTGGAGGAGATACTTCTGATTACCCGGTTGATGATTTTCATTGGGATACGACTGATCAAGCCTACTATTTACAAAACGGACAATCGGTCATCTGCTCAGTGGCAATGGTAAATCAACGAATCGATGGTCAAGTTCAAACAGTTATGAAATACAATAACCAAGGATCGATAGGTTACTTCACAAGATAATACTAAAAAAATAAAAATTAATGACGATGTCTGAGACGGTCTTAATTTTTATTTTTTTTGATTAGATTTTATTTTTTCCATCATGTTTTGAAAATAATATTTATTAATATTGACGAATATTTTTATCGAAAAAGCTGTATTGTATTTCTATTGTTAACCGGGGGGATAATTATTATGTAATTATTCGACTGGAGTGAATTGTTATGAGAAATTTAAAGATAATTAAAATTTCGAAAAATACAAAGCGGATTTCATTGATCAGCACAGCGGTCTTGTCATTGATGGTAGTATCAGGGCCTACGATCGTCAAAGCAGATAGTACAGCTAGTGCAGATGCAACATCATCAGCTTCAACTACCTCACAAACAACTGCAAGTAACTCATCGACGCCTGCATCAAGTGAGACAGCTGACTCATCTGATGCTACCAAAATATCGACGGATACCACGAGTGCTAATACTGAGACCGCCGAAAATACTGTGAATACAGCAATTGATACTGCAGATACTTCCAAAGCATCAACAGATACGACAAATAGTGATTCCGATATCACAGGAATCACTGCAACAGCAATCGACGCCACGAGTGCTACTTCTGATTCGTCGGGGACAGAGGACAGTAACACAGATGACGCTACTACAACTGACACGAATAGCTCTACTGCAGCGATCATCAAAGATTCCACTAATACAACTGCTGAACCGACTGCTAATGGTGTTTCAGCGTATTCTCAATTCAAAGCCAATGGCGAGACAGGTTCGGTCGGTAGTAGTACCGGCTCCAACAAGGATTTGATCAACGTAGATGTGGCTGATGATTTGGCTATCAAAAGCACTTTGACTAATGATTCTGACTCAAGCGTTAAGGTCAACGATATTTATTTGATGCCAAAAGCTTATGCGACTTCAATGGACACTGTCACGGTAAATGTCAGTGATGAGTCAACTTTCAATGTCGATCCTACTAGTTTGGGTTTGACAGTTACATACAGTGGGACCAGCGGTAAGTATGTCACTTTGAATACGTATTTGGACAGTTATACTTGGGCAGATTTGTTGGCCATTCAAGCCAAGGGGACTATGGCGGCTGATTCTAGTTTAGAGATAACGACGCCAGTCACCGTCTCAGGTTTGGACACTGTTGGAACTACCGATTACAGTAATACGGTTAAGTTGCGCACGTACAATTACGGCAGTACATCTAAAGGTACCACCAATACAGTTCAGGCTGTTTTTGGTCAAGAGATCCCTGTTACTTATACTGGATTTGCGGGAGTAACTACTAACGCTGACGGAAGTTATAGCAATCTCAATACTTCGATTTTGAGTAGCTTAGGTGTGCCAGCCGATTCAGGCTTGCTGAAGTATAAGAATTTTAACGATGAAACAGACTACAACGCCACTACTCTGTACAGTGGCTCAAGAATGCAGCTGGACTTGAGCGCTATCAAGGAATTGATCAATTCGGAAGGTTATTCTGTTGCTATTGATGCCAGCGGTTCACAGAATGACTATTATTTGTACAACAACAATGTGGCCGGAGCCTACATGCCAGTTGAGATTAGACAAGTCCTTGATACTTCTGATTCGACACTGACCGTTGGTGATACGTGGAATGCCAACGACAATCTGGTCTCTGCCACCTCACCACTCGACAAGACGAGTGATGTTACTGACGAAATCACGGAAACCAACAATATCGACACGTCCAAGGCTGGAACTTATACCGTCACATACTCGTACAAGTTAAATGATGGTGAATATATCACTAAAACGGCTACTGTTACAGTTAAAGCTCCGACAAGTTCGTCATCTGGATCAGGTTCTGACACTGGTAATACGGGCGATTCTGCTGGTTCGAGTGATGCAGATACTTCTACCGATACAGCTACTAATGACGATGATACATCCACTGATACACCAACAGATGACGGTGAAGATAGCACGACTGATACTTCCACAGACGATGATACAGGTGCTTCAACCAACGCCTCAACGAATGATGATAGTAATACTTCATCTACCGTCACGGGTGATGCCAGCTTACAATCAAGTGGAACTGTGACCGAAAGTGTTGCGGAAAATAATCATCCAATGATTGCAACTCCTGTGCAAATGACTAATAAAACAATCAATAACCATCCTACAAAACCGGCGGTCGTTAGTTCGGCAACTGATTCGGCGAGTGTTCAAGCAACTAATTTAACTTCAACAAAATCAACTGATAGTCAAGCAACTACTTCAACGGTCGATACTGCCAATCGCTTCCCACAGACAGGTGAGCAAGGCTCGACTACCATGACCATTTGGGGGATGATCCTTGCAGCTGTTAGCAGTTTGACAGGATTTATTCTTTATAAGAAACACTGATAGCTGAACTAAGTCATTAACTTATGTATAAATTTGACATGATGATAAATATATTGTAAATTATCATCAATATATAAATGGAGGAAAGTGTATGTTGTTCATTGCCTAAGGCAGAATCAATTAGGATCAAATAACAGAAAAAATGAAATCATTCTGTTTATTTTGTGTACCCTAATGGCCTTATGCGTGAACGAAGAGACTAACTCTGTTCGCTTATTTAAGGAGGCCACTCAGCGGCTTCCTTTTTTTATATTACAATGCGTTTCTTCGTCCCCGAAGGCAGGGTGCAAAACTTTGCGAAGGGATTTATTACATTGAAAATTAATTTAAAAAAATATGGTTTAACTACAAATTTTGAGCAGGCAGCTCAAAAATTCACATCTTTAAGGATTGCACGTGTTACGGCTCAACACCGCGATATCTATCAATTGATGACGGATGATGGGAGCAATACGGCAAAAGTTTCAGGGAAATTTGCGTATAATTCGACTGATTCGGTGGATTTTCCAGCCGTCGGTGACTGGGTGATGGTATCAGATTCAGATCAAGTCATCATCCATGATATTTTACCTAGAAAGAGTGTTCTAGCTCGAGGGACTACGGGCAATGGTCAACAGATCATCGCCACTAACATTGATACGATTTTTATTTGCATGTCACTGAATGAAAACTTCAGTCCACGACGATTGGAGCGATACCTAACAATTGCTTGGGATAGCCAATCTGTACCCGTAGTAGTGTTGACGAAGGCAGATCTCTGTGATGACTTGGCAGATAAACTGGCACAGCTGGAAGAAGTCTGCTTTGGTGTTGAAATAATTATTTGTTCCGCGACCGAACAATCAGGCTTGGATGAACTCAGTCAATACTTAACAGCAGGCAAGACGGTTGCCTTTGTCGGTTCTTCAGGTGTTGGCAAGTCTACCTTGATCAATCAACTGATGGGAGAGGAGGTCTTGGCAACTAACTCGATTCGTGAGGATGATGATAAAGGTCGTCACACCACGACGCATCGACAATTATTATTATTGCCACAAGGAGGAGTTGTGATTGATACTCCGGGAATGCGAGAATTACAAGTTCACACACAAGACCTCTCAAGAACTTTTGAAGATATTGATGAGTTATCACAGCAGTGTCGCTTTCGAAATTGTACTCATACCTCCGAGCCGGGCTGTGCTGTCAAACGTGCGATAAAGGATGGAGAATTAGATGTCGAGCGTCTCAAGAGCTATCAGAAGTTACAAAATGAAACCTCATATGAGGGTTTGAACTCTCGTCAATTAGAGAATGAAAAAGTCAAACGACTTTTTGGTAGTAAAAATGAGATGAAGAACCTCATCAATCAAGTCAAAAAAAGAAATCGACGCTAAAATATTTATAATTTCTTCTTGCCTTAAAGTGAACTTTAAGCACTATACTAGAGAAGTATTAGCCGTTATCGCTAAATTATTTGGAGGAAATTATATATGAAAACTACTGTATTTATCAAACCCGGTAAGGTGGAAGTACAAGAAGCTGACATGCCTAAGATTCAAGCCGATGATGATGTGATCCTTCATATCGTTCGTACTTGTGTCTGCGGATCAGACTTGTGGGCTTATCGTGGCTTCGACGAAAAACCTGCCAACTCTACTAATGATGGTCACGAGGCTATCGCGATCGTTGAGTCAGTTGGTAAGGATATCACAACTGTGAAACCGGGCGATTTTGTTATCGCACCATTCACACATGGCTGTGGTCACTGTGCCGCTTGTCGTGCCGGTTTTGAAGGTGGTTGCTTGAACCATACTGACAACTTCAGTAATGGCATGCAATCAGAATATGCACGTTATCAACACGCCGAATGGTCATTGATCAAGATACCTGGTAAACCAGAGGATTATAGCGAAGGAATGCTGGCTTCATTGCTTGCACTATCTGACGTTATGGCAACTGGATATCACGCTGCCCGTGTGGCAAATGTCAAATCAGGTGATACTGTCGCTGTTGTCGGAGATGGTGCCGTTGGTCTATCAGCTGTAATTGCAGCTAAGATGCGTGGTGCCAAACGTATCATCATCATGAGCCGTCACGAAGATCGTCAAAAATTAGCCATCGAATTCGGTGCAACTGATGTGGTCGCTGAACGTGGTGATGAAGGTGTTCAAAAAGTTATGGACTTGACTAATGGTGAAGGTGCCGATGCCGTACTAGAGTGCGTTGGTACTGAACTATCAACTGATACAGCCATCAAGATCATTCGTCCCGGTGCTACTGTAGGTCGTGTAGGTGTTCCACATACACCAAAACTTGATCTCTCAGAGTCATTCTTTAAGAACTTAGTTCTTGCCGGTGGTCCTGCTTCAGTCACTACTTATGATAAGGAACTATTGTTGAAGGCCGTATTGGACGGAGAGATCCATCCCGGAAAAGTCTTCACTAAGAGTTTCAAACTTGATGATATCGACGATGCTTACCAAGCAATGCAAAATCGTGAAGCTATCAAAGCAATCGTTGTGATCGACTAATCTATGGTATTAACGTATTAGATATTTTATTCCAGTCTGAGACTTCTGTCTCAGGCTTTTTTATTTAAAAATTTTTAAATGAATATTAGTAGTTCTAAGAGTTAAGTGTAGAATAAAAGACATGATGTTTATTTTCAGAAAGAAGTGGTTCACTTGTCAAAACGGAATGTCATTATTGTCACCTTTGCATTGTTACTATCAAATGCCATGAGTGGTATAGATAATACAATTATTAATACAGCTTTACCTGCAATTATTTCTGATTTACACGGAATTGAAATGATGGGGTGGATCGTTGCCATCTTTCTATTAGGTACCGCCGTCAGTACACCTCTTTGGAGCAAGCTGGGGGAACATATCGGTAACAAAAAAAGCTACCAATTGGCAGCTGTCTTCTTCGTGGTCGGGTCATTATTAGAGGGCCTATCTCCAAATATGACCTTTCTGATCATTTCCCGAGCTATTGCTGGGATCGGTAATGGTGGGGTGGTTTCTCTGCCTTATATTATTTATGCTCGCCTGTTCAAAAATCCCCGTAAACGTATGCGAGTCCTAGGTTTCGTCTCTGCTAGTTATAGTATGGCAACTATCGCCGGACCACTAGTAGGTGGTTACTTAGTCGATACATTCAGTTGGCACTGGGTCTTCTACATCAACGTGCCGATCGGTATTATTTCAGCAATTTTAGTTCAGATCTTCTATCAACTTGCGGATAAGAACCCTGAGACTAAGCCAGTCGATTACGTCGGTATCACACTGATGGTCTTTGGACTAGTCAGCCTATTGACTGGGATCGAGTTGATCGGTAGTTCTAGCTGGGTAGTAGTCTTAGGATTGATAGTCTTTGCAGCGATTTGTCTAGGCTTCATGTTACGCTACGAACAGACGGTTGAGGATCCGATCATCCCCAATCGTTTGTTCAAAAATCGAGAACTAGTCGTTGACTTCGTATTGTTCGCCTTGATCTGGGGAGCTTTCGTAGGCTTCTTGATTTATAGTCCCATGTGGGCTCAAGGATTGTTAGGTACTACCGCCTTGATTGGTGGGGCGACCCAGATTCCCGGTTCGATCACTAACTTCATGGGTTCAGGTTCAGTCGAAGTCTTTCGGAGATACTTGTCACCCCAATGGGTCATTTCCTTAGGGATAGTTACTTTGACGATATCTTTTATCCTGATGTTATTATTCGGCATCAAGACGCCGTATTGGGTCTTGCTAGTAGCCGCCGCCTTTGAAGGTTTCGGTAACGGGATGTGCTTTAATGAATTACAAGTTAAAGTACAACAAGATGCCATCAAAAAAGACGTCCCCGTCGCCACATCATTTAGTTTCTTGATCAGAATGCTGAGCCAAACTTTCATGGCTTCGATTTTTGGTTTGATCATGAATAATGCTTTGAGAAAAGGTGTTGCCGACAGTCAAGGCAACATCTCGATGAAGATGATGAATAAACTGAGTGATGCCAGCAGTGTCACATCGTTGCCGGCACACGCAATTCCGCAGATGCGAGTGATACTCCACAATGGTTTGGGTAATATTATGTTAGTAAGTTTGATCATGATGATAATCTCTTTAGTGATCAACTTGTGGGAACAACAAAATAAACGTCGTGAGATGAACGACGCCGTCTAAAAAGAACTCCTACTTTTGTGGGAGCTCTTTTTGTAGATAGGTAGTTATTTTTTGCTTAGTTTGTTCGATGATGGCAGTTTTATCCGCATTGGCTAGGTCCAATCCCTGTGCTCGAATCAGGGTCATTTGACTGATGCCCATGAAGTTCAAAATCGTTCGCAGATAATGTGGGGCGAAGTCAGCGTTCACGTAACGCAAGTCGTGTTCGTAGTCGCTACCACTGGATTGAACGTAGAGGACTTTTTGTTGTCCATCGAGTAAGCCGACTGAACCATTTTCGGTGTACTTAAAAGTCTGTCTAGCGATGAAGATATTGTCGATGTAATCCTTTAGTTTAGTCACGATATTGAAATTGTGAACTGGCATCATGATGATGATCAAGTCGGCACGCTTCCATTGAGCAATCAGCTTAGCCTGAGCATCTTGAACTATTTCGGCATGATTCATTACTTCAGCAGTGATAGGAGGGATGGAGTTTTGGGTATCATAAACATCTAACTGTTCTAATTCAATGTCATTTGATTTTTTGATTTCGTGAATACTGTGATTCATCAGTTGATTCACCGTTCGTTGTGGATTTTGGTAGTCTGGATGAGCATTGATCAATAAAACTTTCATTATGTAAATTCCTTTCTGGTACAATTTAGCTAATTAAGAAGATATGAGGTGTCATCATTGATAAGAATCGATCGTTCAAGTCAGGAACAAATCTATCATCAGTTGTATCGGCAACTTAGGGCTGAGATCGAGACCGGCATTCGCCAACCGAACCAAGCTGTGGCTAGCACAAGATTCATGGCTAAGAGTTTGGCAGTCAGTCGCAATACTGTCGATCACGCCTATCAGGACTTGGTGGCAGAAGGATACTTGGTCAGTCGTCCCGGTTCAGGATATCACGTGGCGCGACAACTCCCCATCTTGATTTCACAACAGAGTGAACTGCGTCCCATTCAAGCACCACGATTTTCACTCGATTTCACTGAAGACTACGACCATCTACAATTGTTCCCTAAACAAGCGTGGTTAGAGGCAGAACAGGCGGTCATGCGAGCAGGCGTGACCCATATTCAGCCTGCACATGGAGATGTTCAATATCGTCAGCAACTGTCACAACTATTGGCCCGACTAAAAGGGATTCAAGCTGAACCGGAACAAATCATCGTTACTAGTGGCTTCAATGAAGCGGCAGGGATTATCGCCAATTTATTACCTGACAGTCTACGACCACTAGCGGTGGCAGAACCGATCGCACCGAATGCCCGAGATGTCTGGCAACGGCTGGATCTTACGACTGTGAACTTTCGTTCATTGACTGACTTACCGGAGGCACAAGCATACATCCTAGCTCCTACGCATAATTTTCCAGATGGCAAAGGATTATCTGACGAGCAACGACAGTCACTTGCCAAGGAGATACGAACACGTGACAGTTACCTGATCGAGCTAGATACTGACGGAGCACTGATCTATGATGGACATCCAGCCCCAGCCATCCAACATTACTTGCAGGGTCAAGATAGTTTTTATTACACAAATTTCGATGATACCTTAGGCTCAGCCTTGTGCATGGGTATCTTAGTCATCCCACCTGAAACAGTGGATAAGTTCCAACAACGATATGGTTCATTACCTAATCGTAATTCTGAGTGGCAGCAGCATATCCTCAGTTACTTGATTGCCAATGATTCATTCGAGCGTTTCAGCCGTCAGCTGACGATCGTTTTTAAGAATCGTCGAGAGTTATTGATTCAGACGATGAATGAGTATTTTGGCGACTGGATGTGGAGCATTGGCAGTCAAGCAGGGACATTCGTGCCGTTTCAGTTGAAGAGCTCACACTCCGTGAATGAACTGATCGAGCAAGCCGCTAATGTGGGAGTGGGCATAGTCAATCCTGATCGGTGCTGGCATGACCTGAAGCCGACTTATCAGAGCGTGATACTCAGCTTTCGTCAGACGACCGATGAGCAGATCACAGCCGCTGGTGCCGCCTTGGCCAAAGTTTGGGAGCCGTAATCCTTAGCACAGTCACTATTCTAGTATTTTTAAGTATTAAACCAAGTGCCAGTTGGTTAATAAAAAAGGGTGCCAATTTTTATTTTTAAGATAATCATTGACTACGCGTAGCTAATAGACTGATGAGATAATAAGCTAAAAAAATGACGATTCCTCAAAGGATCGTCATTTTTTGATTATTCATTTTTTTTGCGCTTGAATCCTAAGACACCCGCAACTGTCAGTAACAACATCCCCAGTTGAGCATACCAAGTAGTCTGTTCGCCTGTCTGCGGCAATTTGCCTTTGGATGAGTCTGAAGGATAGTTCTTAATTAGACCAACTGAGTTGTCAGTATTGAGAACTGAACCATCAGGTGCACTGTCAGGGTTGTTACCAGAAGTAGAAGTATTGTCGCTTAGTAAATTATCGTTATTTGATGTGTTGTCGGAATCGTTGTCAGAATTATTGTTATCATTTCCATTAGAATTATTATCTGAGGGATCATCATTGCTACCAGTTCCATTGTCGCCAGAAGTATTGCCATCAGGATCATTGTTATTCGAGGAACCATCATCTCCGGTATGGTTATCACCAGAAGAATTATTGTCACTAGAACCATTGCCAGAGTTAGATCCGGAACCACCGGAGCTATGCTTAGCTACGATCGTTAATTTGGCAGAAGCAATGTTATTGTGAGCTATGCCTAAAGGATCGGTATAGGTGTAGTTGATAGTATAGACTCCGGTAACGGAAGTATCGATCGTGTCTAATGGCTGATTGTTGGCGTCTAAGTACGTTGCTGCTATATCAGCGCCATCAACTGATACATCGTTTCCATCATTATCGACAACCCCTGTGACGTTATCCTTGTAGTTCCAAGGATCGTTAGTGTTGATCGTCAGGTCTTTAGTCGTTAGGGCGCTATTATTTGCGAGTACCGTAATCGTATTAGTAGTAGTGACAGTATTACCTAATGAATCCACGTAAGAATAAGTGACGGTGTATGTACCAGCTGCCGTCATATCTGTAACACTTGCACCACTGCTGTCAGTAAGGTTGTAAGTCAGCTTGCCATCTGTATAGGCTGAATTTCCAGTAATGTTAGAATCTCCAGAATCGGTCAACGTAAGATTAGCCGTGGGGTCAAAAGTTTGTCCAACTGTTAGTGAAATAGGTCCTGTGGTTTGTAGTTTACTGTCATCTACGTAAATCGTGTAAGTATTACCAGCTATTCCAGCCGTAGTAGAAGATTCCAGTGAAGTAGGCATCAGCTTGATTTCGTCAGTCATAGTTCCAGAGTCGATATTGAATTGACTGTCAGGATATGCTGTTTGTAAATCTGCCAGTAAGTCTGCACGTGAATAGGTAGTTCCATCTTGACCGCTCTTTGTGATAGTTTGAAGATTTGCGCCCGTTGGATCTGATGCAGACTTAACATTGTATGTATCAGTGACATTTACGTGAGTGTAAGTTAACGTTCTCTTCATTGATACGCCGCTACCAGATGTCAGTGCAATACCTAAGATGTTTTTATCGGGTATATTACTCCCTAAATCACTGGATGCAATTGTTGAATAGCCCCCCTTGGAGTAAGTGTTATCTCCCACACCAGCATAGAGCACACCGAAATCTTTGAGTTCATCTTTATTGCCAGCGTTGAACGAGACGGTTTTTGGGGTAGTGTCAATGTCAGCTCCAGTAGTGATTGGAAGTTTCATCTTCGTTCTATTTTTATATGGGACGGTTTTTTTGTCTACAGATTTAATAACTGATGCACCATCATTAGGTTTGAAATAAAATACCTGTCTGCCATCGGATGTGTTATTTAATTGGTAGACGGTCAAGCTACTGATGTTAATATCAGGATCAGTTTGATTGTTTAAGTCAGTGACGTAGTTGTTGGCACCAGTCTGGAATTCAGCTAAGTTACCAGTGATAGATAATGGCAATACTAAATAAAAACCATAGAGTTGGTCGCCTGGAATTAAGCGCTCAGTGATGTAAGGGGCAAATTGAGCCTTGGCCTTAGCATTGTATAGGACGTATTTTCCTGTTGCGTCGATGTAGAAGTTAGCAAGTGTTGGTATAGCAGAAATTGTAGTAGGTTCTGGGACAGTAGTTTGGTCAGTCGTCGCAGGTTCAGTTGTCGCATCGGTACTAGTGTTGTTACCTTGATTATCAGTGCTAGTCTGGGTGCCACTGGTTGTGTCTGAACCATTTGGGTCATCTGAATTCTCCGAGCTGTCAGACGGATCTAGTGCATTAGATTGAGTCACAGCTTTGGTCAAATTTTCTGAACTATCAACGGTCGAGGATTTCAAGGTGTCGTCATTATTAGATTTACTATCCTCAGTTTGGTCATTAACAGATCTATCACTACTAGAAGTATCATCATTTGAACTAGTCGTATCGCTTGGCGTATTGTCCACTGTATCGGTAGTGGCCTTTTGATTGCTATTTTCCAGTGCTGGCTCACTATTTGAGGTCGCGTTGTCAGTAACATCAGCGTGGACAGGGGTTGATAATGATAACCCAGCGATGACGGAGGCAGTTACTAACGGTACAGTAAGCCACTTCTTATCGGTTTTGTAGTTTGGAGGTAGATCAAAGACCCTTTTTTCTTTCATTATTAACACTCCTATCCCTCATAAATAACGATAAATACTCAAAAAGTATACTTATTATTATCAATAATAGCACAATATAAAAAATATAATTATTCAAACTAATTATTTAAATTTGCACTTTAAGAATCGAAGAGTTACACTGTAATAGTAAACTAGTACAGTAGAGGAGGGGTGGAAATGCAATTTGACGATAAGGTACCAATTTATTATCAAATCAAAAATCACCTTTATCATCAGATAGTCACGGGTACGATTCAACCGGGTGAGAAGTTACCATCAGTCCGGCAATTAGCACTCGACGTAACGGTCAATGTCAATACTGTTCAGCGGGCATTGGCTGAGATGCTGTCAGAAGGGATCATTGAATCTCAACGTGGTAAGGGTAATTTCGTTACGACCGATACTGATAGTATTGAGGGATTAAAAGAACAATTGATCAATGAGCAATTGGATCTATCCTATCAACAATTACATGACTTGAACTTGAGTGATGATGAGATATTGTCAGAAATGAAAACTTACATGATAAATAGAGGTGAACAACATGAGTGAGTTGTTAAAAATTAAAGGATTGAATTATACCCATGGATTAAAAAAAATCTTACGTGACGTTGATTTGACTGTCGATAGCGGCAAAATCATTGGCTTACTAGGCGAGAACGGTGCCGGTAAGACGACTTTGATGCGTTTGATAATTGGCGTAGCTCATGGTAATGGTGAGATCGAAGTAGCTGGTGCTAGTAAGATAGCCGAACGTAAGAGTCATATCAGCTTTACGGAACGTCTGAGTGGTTTCCCTAAGCAGATAAAGGTAGGAAAGATATTTGATATTTATCAAAATATCTATCCAGATTTCAATATCGCAAGGTCGCATGCCATGATCGAATTCATGGAGATAGATAAGAACTTAAAACTATCGTCACTGTCAAAAGGTATGAAAGAAAAACTGATTATAGCCTTAACTCTTTCACGCCAAGCAGATTTGTATTTGTTGGATGAACCATTTGGTGGGATCGACAGCATGAGCCGTAAGAAGATCATCAACAGTATTATCAAATGGAAGCCAGAGAATTCAACGATGATCATCAGTGATCATTATGTATCTGAGATATCTTCGATCTTAGATGAGGTCATCATTGTCAAAGACCAGACTATCAATTGCCACAAACAGGCTGATGAGATTCGTGAAGAGACCAATATGAGTATCGAGGAATTCTACGAGAGCCTGTACGACGAAGGGGGTCAACAAAATGACTAGTTTTGGCAATGTTTTTAAAATAATGTTCGGTGAAAAATTCCGCAATATGAATAATATTCTGATGATCAATGTTTTAGCTATTATCGTAAGTATCATCTGGACGGCGGTCCAAGGTCAGTTTACGATGGGAGCTCCTCTAAGTATCGCAGTTAATTGGTCCATGCTGGCATTTTTGATTTCTTTCGTCATGATGTGTACGATCCAAGAACGTGAGTACAATTACGACAGTTATCGGATGATGCCGATCAGTGATACGAAGTTTTATAGCGCTAATTTATTATCGTCGATAGTCTCCTATCTATATCTTGTGGTGGTCGAAGTGGTAATCTACTTGTTGACAGCTACCTTTGATTGGTCAGGTTATATGCAGATGCTCAATGGCATGATATCATCTAGCGATGTAATAAAAATGGCCTTAGCACTATTCGCACTGTTTGCATCACTTATCATTCTTGTTTGGACGACAGTTACTTTGTCGCACTTGGTAATACGCACAATATCGAAGTTCATACCTTCTACTAGACGTTCAATTGTTATTGTTTTTAATATTGCTGAGATTTCATTATTTATATACGTTTTCGGAGCTATGATGAGAAGAATAACGGACACTAGTGCCAACTTCTCTGTTAGTTTCATCACTACCGTTTTGGCGTTCTTAGGAATCGCGATCGTTGAATCCGCCATCAGTATATATTTATTGAATAACTGGGTAGAGACGATTTCGGAATAATAATAAATCAAAATAGTTATATTCTCTCCATATTAAACGTATAATGGCATTAATATGGAAGGAATGATGCAAAGTGGCAGACATTTATGATTTTTCAGAGATAGAAATGAACGGCTCAAAGATAAATTTTAATGATTATAAGGGTAAAGTAGTCTTGATCGTCAATACAGCTAGTAAATGTGGGTTGGCTCCACAACTTGAGGGCATTGAAGCACTGTATAAGAAGTACCATAAGCAAGGATTGGAAGTTTTAGGATTGCCATCTAACCAATTCCATCAAGAATTAAGTTCAGATGATGAAACGAGTGAATATTGTCAAATGCACTACGGTGTAACATTCCCAATGACGAAGCAAGTTAAGGTCAATGGCGATGAGGAAGATCCGCTGTTCACTTACTTAAAAGAAACTTCTGGTCACGGTCGGATCAAGTGGAACTTCACCAAGTTCTTGATCGGACGTGATGGTCAGCTGGTCGAACGCTATGCACCGACTACTAAACCTGAAAAGTTCGAAGCAGAGATCGTAGCAGCATTGAATGCAAAATAAAAAACTTGAGCCTAGGCTCAAGTTTTTTTGTGGTCTCTATTCAGAATCATGAATGGCTTCGAGGATATTATCTTTTGAGAAGTCATGTTCCATGTAGGATTTGTTATCAGTTGGTAGATGTTGTTCTAAGCTATCGAATTGTTGAACGCTGACGGTGCCGGTGACAGATTCGAATTCTAAGATATGACCACCGAAGTCGTGTTCGTCGGACATGAAGTGACTGTGGAATCCAGCTACCGCCACACCATCGAAGATGTCTGGTGAATAGTAGCTGAGCAAGGTACCTGCGACTGAATCTTTGGTGAAGATACTTTGTTTTTCAGCGGTTTCAGCTAGTGACTTGTATGGTTGAGCCGATTTTTGGACGGCTCGTGTCTTCATATTCTTAAAGGTACCGGTTATTTTAACAGAGTAAAAAGTATTGTTGCTCTTTGCGGCACTTGAAATCTGTTGTTGCAATTCATCACGCTTGATATCTTCTACTTGTAGCATTTCGGCATAATCACCGAAGTGGCTGTTGGCGAAGGGGAGCGTGAAGGTTCCGTCAACGATATTGACATTACCATCGCTATCGACTTGATACGGTGTGCCATCTAGGATGATCAGCTCACCATCAAGGCCTTCACCAGTACCGATACCAGTATCGCCATGACTGAGTAATTCCTTCATAGTCAGTGTGCCATCTAGTAATCCGGGGACTAGTAGGGCTAAGGTTCCGTGTTGATAAAGTACATTTGTGTTTGACATGAATGCCATCCTTCCTGAATTTAGCTGATTAGATCTGACTAGCTTAAGACGTCTTCCAATAATGCAGAAGCAAACTTCTTGTTGTCAGTGTAATCGACAGGGATGTCGATCACTACTGGTCCTGGAGTTTCGAAGGCTTTCTTTAGAGCAGTTTTTAGTTCTTCGGCGGTTTCGGCGTGCATACCAGTGGCTCCAAAGCTCTCAGCGTACTTGGCGAAGTCTACATTACCTAAGGTAACACCAGAATAACGTCCATACTTAGCTACTTCTTGGAATTTGACCATATCGTAGTAACCGTCATTCCAAACTAATTGAACGATGTTTAAGTTGAGACGTACGGCCGTCTCTAATTCTTGTCCTGAGAAGAGGAAGCCTCCATCACCAGCTACTGATACGACTGGTTTTTCGGGACGTTCCAAGGCGGCAGCGATAGCCCAAGGTAGTGCGACTCCAAGTGTCTGCATACCATTACTGAATAGAAGATGACGTGGTTTGTAGCTTCTGAAGTGACGTGCCATCCAGATGTATAGACTACCAACGTCGACGGTAACAGTCGTGTCATCGTCTACTTGATTTTGTAAGGCATTGATGATGGCTAGGGGATGAACGCCTTTTTTAGGATCACTTGCAGGCACCTTGTCTTGTGACAAGAAGTTGACTTGCATGTCATGGAGGTGGTCCTTCAAGTCGGCACTGAGTGAGATGTCGGCTGGCAATTTGTGAGCAATGTCTCTCATAGTCTTAGCGATGTCAGCTTGAACGATCAAGTCTGGTTGATATTCGTTGGAGATTTCTGGAGCAATGCTATCTAGGTTGATAACTTCACCTTGACGATCGACATTCCAGATTCTAGCTTCGTATTCGACAGGATCATAACCAACGGCAAGCACTAAGTCACTCTCTTTGAGGATGGCATCACCGATTTGGTTTCTGAAGAGGCCGACACGTCCGTAATAGTTCTTCTCAAGGTCACGAGAAATAACTCCAGCACCTTGGAAGGTTTCGACGACGGGAATTGAGAACTTGTGTAATAGATGGTGAATGGAATCAGTTACTTCTTCACTCGATGAGCGCATTCCGGCTAGAATGACTGGCAACTTAGCCGTCTTGATCTTCTCGATGATTTGATCGACGATCTCGCTACTTGCACTACCTTGTTGGATCGGTGCTAGTTTCTTGATCTCTGGTACAGTGACTTCGTCGTCAAGCACGTCCTTTGGTAATGAAATAAAAGTCGCACCGGACTTGGGAGCCATAGCAGTTTGGTAAGCATTAGCGAAAGTTTCAGATAGGTTATTAGAATCTTGAACTTCGACACTGTCCTTAGTAGCTGAGCTGAGTAGTTCCTTACTAGGAATACTCTGGTGAGTTAGTCTGGCAACGTCGTTACGAGGAACTTGTCCACCAAGGGCAACGACTGGATCACCTTCAGAGGTAGCTGTGATCAAACCAGTGGCTAAGTTAGAGACGCCGGGTCCAGATGTTGTAGCGACTACACCGGGCTTACCAGTCAAACGGCCGATACCAGATGCAATGAAGGCAGCGTTTTGTTCGTGGTGTGTGATGATCAGCTTAGGAGCTTTGGGATTGTCGCTGTACTCCATCAAATCAAACAGCTTGTCCACCTTAGCACCGGGAAGTCCAAACACATACTTGACTCCTTGATTGATCATTGAATTAAATAAAGCTTCAGAACCATTCTTCTTCGTTGACATTGAGAATATCCTCCTTGAGATTCACTTGTAGTGATGTTATTGTTAATAACATAAATCGTTTGTGTTGATTTGTCAACACGTAAGACTTGGAGATAATTATGAAGAATATTGGATACCTTGCGCAAGATATTTCTATCTTACATAGACAGTACTATAAGGATACAAAAGGAAAATTTGATGATTTAAAGCTCAATCCGACCGCCGCCTGTATTTTGTTATCGATCGGCGATTATCCACAAATAAGTCAGAATCAAGTAGCAAGGTTGCTAGTAGTCGATAAGGGTCTGGCAACTCGTGAAATCAATAAAATGCAAAAACTCGATTACTTGAGCAAAGTCGACGGTGTTGGTAAAACTAAAAACTTATTATTGACGGAGACGGGAAAGACGATAGTTGCGAAGGTGCAACAGATAAGGATCGACTGGTGGCAAGAGCGCTTCTCTGAAACAGGCATCAGTGCGGACAGTCCGCTGTTCGATGCGGTCGAGACGGTCGTCAGAGCTATCACTGAACCTACTGAGTCAGAGCTGAATCTGGACAAGAGTTAGATCAGGATACCTTCGAAGTGATCCATCTCGTGTTGGATGATTTCGGCTACGAAACCTTCGAAGTCTTGTGTATGTTCAGTAAAGTTTCGATCGAAGTATTTAACTTTGATATTTTGATAACGTGTAGCTGAACGTTCACCAGTTAAGGACAGGCAGCCTTCTTGGGCAGTGTACTTGCCGCTTTTTTGAATAATGACTGGATTGATCATCGGTATCGGCATCATCCCCAATTGAAAGACTAGGATACGCTTGTTGACGCCGATCATGTTGGCGGCCATACCGACGCAGTGGTCTTTATGGTCGTTCAAAGTGTCGAGCAAGTCAGTGACAGTCTGGGCATCGTTTGGAGTCGCCGGAGTGGATTTTTGTGATAAAAAGTTCGTGTCGTAATTGATAGATTTAATCATGATTTCCCCTAATATTTTGATATGTCACAATGATACAATAACATTAGATACCAAGCGAGGGGGATCAACATGAACTTACTATTTGCAATCGATGATAATGTGGTTGATCAATTATTAACGACACTATTTTCCATTCAAGTTAATACACCTAAAGTTCCATTATCGATCTACGTGATTCAAAAAGAACCACTCAAGCAGACCGACCAGATCGTTGAGTTTTGTCAAAAAAACAACATCGAATACCATCCGATCATCATCGGTACGGAATTGTTCAAGGATGCGCCAGTTACGGATCGCTATCCGGCTACGATCTATTATCGGCTCTTAGCCCATGATTATTTACCTGCTGATTTAGACCGGATTCTTTATTTAGATATAGATATTTTAGTTATCAATAATTTATTACCGCTATACAATTTGGATTTTGAGGATAATCTGTATGCGGCTGCCAGCCACTCGGCTTTTGCGAATGATGTCACAGATTCGATCAATAAATTACGACTAGGTAACTACGACGCTGAGAGTTACTACAATTCCGGCATTCTCTTGATGAATCTGCCCAAGATCCGCGAGCAGGTCAAGGCTCAAGATATTTTTGACTATATCGAAGAGAACAAGCTGACTTTGGTCTTGCCCGATCAGGATGTTTTGAACGGATTGTACGGTCATCAATTCAAAAAAATACCCGATGAACTCTACAACTACGATGCTCGGATGAGTGCTTGGTACTTGGCTTTGAGTGCAGGTGAATGGACCCTAGATTGGGTGATCGAGCACACGGTCGTCTTACACTTTTGCGGTCGTGACAAGCCGTGGAAACCGGATTATCGTGGTCGATATTCTGGCCTGTACAAACACTATGCCCATCTCACGAAACGTGCTTATAATTAGATCAAAAAATGGTTTGTAAATGAACTTTACATTAAAAAATGTTAGAATCCATATTGGAACGTTGATTTTATTATGCGACCGAAAGGATGTTTCAATTGAGAACAAATGGATTTTCAACTTCCTCTATAATTGCAGACAATGAATACTTGAGGAATGCAATTGCATCTAAGCAGTTTGATCTATCGCTTGAGATAATCAAGTTAGAAAGAGAATTAAACTTGTCACAAAAAGAAGCTTCCGAAGCACTGAATATCCCATTGGATAGATTTTTAAAATACGAATCTGGCGATAGACGTATCCCAGAAGATAGGTACCAGAAGATAATCGATGAATTATCTGATTTACGAGATGATCGTAACGGAGTGCTTAGTTAAGACAGCTGAATAATAAGTATGAATTCAATATGAGTCGTGACCTAGTCATGGCTTATTTTTTTTGACTGATACCTCAGGATAGAAATGTTTAAACAAATGAGTTATTCTTACTCACAAAGATAATTGTGGGGTAAGAATAATGATTTTTTACTCGGTCAACATATTAATTTTTTTTGTTTATAGCTTTTTGGTAGACACGCATCTCAAGAATCAACGAATTTATTTTTGGTTGATCTGGTGCCATCTATCATTCTTGATGGGATTGCGGACGTACTATGTCGGAACGGATACTTATCAGTATGTCTGTTATTATCTGAATCAAAACAACGGCTTCAATGGCAATGGAGCCATGCTCTATTCGTTATTGAGCCGATCCGTATTTGCGGTTTTTAAAGACAACTATCAAGTATTCTTGTTGATACTGTCGTTTTTGACAGTTTTTTTGATTCTCAAGTCGATCGAGCTACTCAATGACGATGGTAATTTATTCACGGCAGTATTTATTTATCTGACGTTTTATTTTTATTTCGAGAGCTTCAATATTCAGCGACAAATGTTGGCAGTGTCGATAGCTTGCTTCGCGATGGCGTTGTTGTCAAAAAAAAGAATTTTTTGGTCGATATTATTATTCACCTTTGCAGTCGGGATTCACAGTACGGCTATTTTTGCCGTCATCGGATATGTGATCTGGTATATCAAGAAGTCCAAGTTGCTCTTGAGCATAACTATTCTTATGGCGGCGCTGTCCAACTTCTTTTTGAGCAATGTTTTAGCGAGTTTCTCGGATATCTTCGATCACTATATCATGTACACGGACACGGTCTTGGAATCTGGCGGTGGGACGTTAGTTTTGGGGATTTTTTTGTTACTACTGATCGTAGTAGCGGTATTTTCCACAGAAATATTAACCGATCAAACCTTAGGCTTTGCTACTTTCATGACAGCGATCGGAGCCGTCTTATATATCGTTGGGATGAGATCACAGCTGATCATCCGGATGGCCAATTATTTTGCGATCTATTCAGTCATCTTCATTCCCAACATGATCCGATTACTGTCACAGAGATTCACTCATCAGCGGATCTGGTACTTGGGATTTTCCGTCGCCTTGCTGATCGTCGGTTCAGTTATTTTTTATTACAAGTTAGCCAACAATCTTGGCGAGATAGTTCCCTATACTTTCAACAGCATCTAGGCGTTTGCCTAGGTGTATTTTTTTTGCTCGATAGACGTTTTGTAATTTCAATTCTATTCATTATATCATCTGTTTAAACATGTTTTATCATATAACCTAGCTACAAGATTTGTATTAAAAAATAAATTTTATAGTTAAAAAAGTATCTGGGAGGGCAATCGTGAAATCAGGTCAAAACAGTGCTAACATAGTTGATTTACTAGAAATATTCGGTATATTGCGCAAGCACTTCAAGCTAATTGTCATCACAACGGTTATTACGATTTTGGCATCTGCCTTAGTCACCTTCTTCGTCATGACTCCCAAATACGAAGCTAGCACAGAAATATTAGTTAATCGTAAGTTGTCGGGGGATATGCAAGACGCCCAGTTCCAGCAAGTTCAGGCTGACGTGCAGATGATCAGTACCTACAAGGATATCATCACTAGCCCAACGGTCTTGAATCCGGTGGATCAAAAGTTAAATGGTTATCCGGGCTATCCCGGCGGCGTAGAACAGTTACAAAAATCTATCTCGATCAGTAATCAGCAAAACTCGCAAGTCTTCACGCTGACTGCCAAGTCATCGAATCCTAATACTGCCGCGACTATCGCCAATACCACGGCGCAGGTTTTTAAGACTAAGATCAGCAAGATCATGAGTATCGATAATGTCTCAGTCGTATCCGTAGCGACACCTGAATCTAAGCCAGTGAGTCCTAAGAAACTCTTGAACTTGTTGCTAGGCTTAGTGCTAGGTCTAGTCTTAGGGATCATCGTTGCCTTCATTAGAGAGATGACGGACAAGACAGTTACCAGCAGCGACTTCTTGGCGAATGATCTTGGTTTGACCAATCTCGGTCAAGTCGATGAGATCAATGACAAATTGTTCAAAGCCAAGGGCATTCAGAGTGTTAGTCGTGATACTGACAGCGCGGTACTGATCAAACACAGGAGGGTGTAAGCCGTGTTCAGAGCAAAGAATAAGCTTGATAATAATAGCCAAAAATTTGGCATTGGGTTAGTGACCTACACTGATCCCACGGGCATGATCGCAGAGCAGTTTCGTACGATCCGTACGAATATTCAGTTCTCGTCGATCGACAAAAAAATCAAGTCACTAGTTTTTACTTCGTCGGCACCCTCTGAAGGCAAGTCCACGGTGAGTAATAACTTGGCAGTCACTTGTGCTAATCAAGGTTCCAAGACATTACTGATCGACGCTGATCTCAGACGCCCGACGATTCATCAGACTTTTTCGCTAGACAATCGTGAAGGTCTATCTAATTACTTGCTGGGAAACGCCACACCGGAGGAGGTCATAAGAACTACCGCGATCAATAATCTATACGTCATCACCAGTGGACCGATACCACCGAATCCAGCTGAGATATTGGGCAGTAGCAAGATGCAAGAATTTATCAAGATCCTGTCGGAACAATTCGACCTCTTGATCTTTGACGCACCACCGGTGAACACAGTGACTGATACGCAGGTGCTAGCCACGCAAGTCGATGGAGTCATCTTGGTAGTTCCACAAGGGATCGCTCAGAAGTCTGGAGTCCAGCATGCTAAAGAGATGTTGGAAATGGTCCACGCCAATATCTTAGGAACGGTCATGAATCGCGTGACCGAACGCAACTCCAGTAGTTATTATGGAATCTATTATGGCGGATATTATACGGAAAATAAAAAATAACAATTACAAGATCGGAATTGATGGAGGAAAGTTTCTGAGGTCTTGTTAATGGAATATCCAAAAGTTTCAATTGATATAACTTATTTACAGCATCGCTATTTTTATCGAGTGATGAAACGAGGCTTTGATGTTGTAGCCAGTTTTACAGGCATGGTAGTCTTATCGCCGGTTTTTTTGGTCGTCGGATTGGCGATCAAGTTAGAAGATCCACACGGACCAGTGTTTTATGAGCAGGTGCGGTTGGGTAAGCTACAAAAAGAGTTTTTGATGTTCAAGTTTCGCTCGATGTGTGTCGATGCTGACGAGAAATTAAAGAATTTACAAGAAAAAAACGAAGTGTCCGGGGCAATGTTCAAGATGAAATCAGACCCACGTATTACACGTGTCGGTCACTTCATTCGAAGATATAGCATCGATGAATTACCACAGCTACTAAATGTTTTTTTAGGGGAAATGAGCTTAGTTGGTCCCAGGCCACCACTGCCAGAGGAGGTCAAATCATACAGCAGCTATGACTTACAGCGTCTAGACGTGAAGCCGGGCTGTACGGGATTGTGGCAGATCAGCGGTCGTAGTGACGTCGGCTTTGACGAGATGATCAGATTAGATCTGGAGTATATCAACCATTCCAGTATGGGATTCGACTTGTACCTTTTGATGCGCACGGTGAGGGTATTCTTCAAACCAAATGGAGCATATTAATGGGGTGAGATTATGAAAGTCTTAGAAATATGTGAGGCCTATGGCGGCGGAGTTAAGCGACAAATAGACTATTTGAACCAATTTGAAAATGTTCAAGATATCGACATGATCACGCTCGTTAGTAATCGACGGGATTCAGATATCCCTAGAAAATACTTAGTTGATAATAGAATGTCTGATTTTCCCAAACATATCTTCAAGTTTATGTCGGTCATCCCCTGTCTGCACCAACTGATCAGGGCTAAAAAAATCCAAATCGTTCATGCACACAGTACGATCGCAGGGATCACGATGGTGCTTTACAAATTACGTTATCGCCATGGACCGTCAGTGATCTATACTCCACACGCTTACTACTCGGAAGTTGCTCGCGGCTTCTTCAAGGATTGGGTCTTGAAGCTGGCAGAGAAGTTCATGAGCAGATTCTTCACTAAGGTGATCCACGTTTCTGACCAAGAAGAACAATACGCTTTGACCCACAAGCTGGTTAAGCAAGATAAGTCGGTCGTCATCAATAACGGTGTACCTACACCAACGATCCAAAAGGCGACCCATCAGCAGATCAACTTCGTCAATGTGGCTAGGTGCGACTATCAAAAGAACCCAGAACTGTTCATTCAGATCGCCCAAGTCGTAACCAAGGCCATTCCCAATACCGTTTTCACGTGGGTCGGCGACGGTAAGTTACTGAATGAGATGCAAGCGAGGGTCATTAGAGAAGGATTGGAAGACAGGGTGAAATTCGTGGGCTATCGCAGGGATCCGTATGAATATTTAATCAAGTCGGATATTTATGTCTCGACTTCTCGTTACGAAGGTCAACCATTCTCAGTCTTGGAAGCCATCTCTGAAAAAATGCCGCTGATCATCACAGATGTTATCGGTCACCGTGAATTAGTTGACGGCAACGGTATCTTGTTGACGGATGATATTTTGAATGACGAACAACGCTTGGTCGCCAGTTTCCAAACGGTGATAGCGGATGAAGATAAGTATGCAGCCGCTAGTTTCAAACTCTTCTCAGCTAAATATGACGTCATGACCATGGTCAATCGAACTGAAAATATCTACTTGAGTGGAGTGGTCAGATGAAGTCATTGGCTGTGATCGTACCGTACTTTTTTCCACCTTATATCGGTGGTACAGAGACAGTGCTGCGTAAGTGGGATCGGTATTTTTCTGAGCGAGATACACCGCAGGTCAAGTTTGTTTTGCCCTTCGCATATCGTGATAGCAATGTCTTCGGTCATGAAAAAAATTATTATTACGGTTGCAGGATATTCAATAATCACTGGATGCGCTATGTCGGAATCATCAATCTAGTTAGCTATCTTATCTTTACTAGAACCCAATACATCGTCGTGCTCTCGCCAAACTATATCAAGCTGGCCAAGCTAGTCAGAAGTATTTTTCATAAGCACTATCGCATCGTTTCGTGGATACATTTTTCTTTGGAACACAAATTCACTGAACAGTCGACTGTCTTCAAAGAAGCTGATTATCACTTGGCTATCTCGACTGGGATCAGAAGACAACTCATGACACTGGGGATTCCAGCCAACCGAATATTTACAGTCTTCAATCCTGTCGCTGAAAGTTCAGCAGTTATCCAGTCTTCCTCAGAACCGAAGTTTGTCTATGTGGGCCGTCTTGAATCTAGACGCCAAAAAAATCTCCACGAACTGATCGAGGCTTTTGCAATGCTGAGTCAAGAACTTCCACAGGCTAAGCTGGAGCTGTGGGGCAGTGGGACGGAGGTGCTAGACTTGCAACTCTTAGTGATCAAGCAGGGATTAGAAAATGTGTATTTCAAAGGCTGGAGCAACGATCCGTGGGCGCAAATAACGACGGGAACGGCCTTTGTTTTGACCTCGACCTACGAAGGTCTGCCAATGTCGATCCTCGAATCACTCTCACGAGGCTTGCCGGTGATAAGTTCTGACATTGCCACCGGTCCTGAAGATGAAGTGGTCACGTGCAATGGTCTGTTGTATCGCAGCGGCGACGTTAGGGGGTTGAAAGAAGCCATGCTAACGATGTATCAACAGTCTCAAAATTTTCAGACAACGGATATAAAAAAATCGATCGAGAAGTTTTATGAGTGTAATTATTTTAATAATCTAACAAAAGTCTTTGAAGAAATGAGGTGATGAAATTGGACAAGTTATTATCTGTGATCGTGCCGAGTTATAATGCTGAAAAATTTTTAGAACACACTTTGAGTTATCTAGTCAATTGTTCACATCTCCAGCGCTTAGACATCATCGTCGTTGACGACGGTTCAACCGACAAGACTGCTGAGATAGCCACCGACTTTGAAAATGAGTTCCCCGATGACATCAGAGTCATCACTCAAGCCAATGGTGGATACGGATCCGCCATCAATACCGGCATAAAATCTGCCACTGGTCGCTACTTCAAGGTCGTTGATGCTGACGACTGGTTGGATTCGAGGAACTTGGATACTTTCGTTGAACTGCTCAAGCGAGAGAATACGGATCTGATTTTGACGCCATTTTGGGCGTTCAACGATGTGAATAAATCTAAACGACTGCAATATATCAAGCCTGAGACTTTGAATTGGAAGCAACGATATTATTTGAAGACACAGGTGATCGACCGTCTGCCATCGATGCACACCTACACTCTGCGCACGGAATTGTTGCAAGAAAACGAGATTCATCTGGATACACATATTTATTACGTTGATATCGAATACATCCTCTATCCGATTCCATTCGTGAAGACTTTTAAGTTTGTTAATCTGCCGCTATACAATTATCGCGTCAATCAGCCTAATCAGTCGATCAGTCTGAACAATATGCGTAAGCATCAACAGCAACATGACTTGGTAGTTGAACACGTCAACGATTATATCAAGGAACACTTGGATGGGATGAATGACAATCAGTTTCAGTTGATGGTCGGACGTCTCAGCCGTTTGATCGCCACGCAAATGAAAATCATGACGTTGTCGCCATTGACATCTGGTACCAGAAAAAATCTCGATAGTTTTTATCGTAAGGTCAAAGAAGAATATTACTTCAACTTGAAAGATATCAATCTACCGATACGCTGGTTGATCGGTTCTAATTTTTATTTATTTCCTATCATTCGTTGTTTGGCAATCTTAAAGATGGATCTAGTTCATTTCTGAGAGGGGATGAGTGGCATGCATGTTACAGCCTTAGTCGTCACTTACAATCGCCGTGAATTATTACAGGAATGTTTGACAGCATTGGGAGAGCAAACTAGCCCGATCGATCATCTGATCGTTGTGGATAATCACAGTGTTGATGGGACCAGGGAATATCTGGATGGTTTGGATAAAAATTGGTTGATCGTGGAGCACCTTCCCCAAAATATCGGTGGTGCTGGTGGTTTTTATGAAGGTATCAAAGTATTTATGCAAACGACTACGGATGAATTGCTCTGGTTGATGGACGATGATACCATCCCGCAATCTACGGCTTTGGAACAACTATTAGTTGCCAGCCACGGGTTATCAGGGTTTGGATTCTTAGCCAGTAACGTCCGTTGGGTCGATGGTCAACCAGCGCGGATGAACATCCCGGTAGTGGATAACTTGAGGTGGAACCAGATGTCAGGCGGAGTTAAGTTTTACCCAGTCATCCAGTCAGCATCGTTTGTTTCGTTACTATTGCGCCGCGAGGTGATCGGGGACAAGTCGGTCTGCCCTACAAGAATTTTTTCTTATGGGGGGACGATGTGGAATACACCAGCCGCATCAGTAGTCAGTATCAGTCGTACTTCATTTCTCAGAGTTTGGTCTTGCACAAGACGGCGCAAAATACTGGCGTGGATATCGTCACTGATGACAGCGATAGGATCGGTCGATACTTCTATGCTTTTCGGAATAGATTTTTTTTGGCACATGAACAACGTGGCAAGAATAAATTAAAGGCATACGGAGGAATTTTTTGGGAATTATTAGAAGTTACTTTTAAACGAAATATTTCAGCAAGATCAAAAAAAATAAAAGTCATAATGCATGGAATTTGGTCGGGAATTTTTTTCCGTCCTAAGATAACATATGTCTCTAAAAAATAAGCATGGGCAGGTGAGCTTGATGTCACAATTATTTTTGGATTCATATTTAACAGCAATTTATAAATCAGAAGCAGCACTAAAAAAAATAACCGCCGGTAAAAAAACGATTTTACCGAGGTTCGTCTATAATCCATATCATTATTTTGTTGAGAAGAATATTCAAGAAACGATCAAGGATGTTCCAACGACTTTTTGGAATGACGAGTTGATCAAAGTTGATCCAGCTTTAACCAACAAAATCGTTTGGGTGATGTGGTGGCAAGTGTCAGATATTCCACCTTTCATCACACGCAATCTGACTTTGATGCGAGAACGATTGAATAAAAGAGTCATCGTTTTGAATGAAGAAAACATCGATGATTTCATTGATGTTCCAGAAACTATCAAAACAAAATTGAGCACTGGACAAATAGCATATACTACTTTTTCTGACTACATTAGGACCAAGGTACTCTTTGAATACGGTGGTGTCTGGTTGGACAGCACGATGTATGTAGCGAATAAAAATTTTTTGAATCATCTGACTTTTGCTGACCACGATCTGATCACTATCAAAGGCATCGCTGATTTTGGTAGTAAGTTCGTCCCCAAAGGGCGCTGGGTTATTTACTGCTTAGGCGGTCGCTCTGGTCAAATGATCTTCAAGTTTATCAATGATTGTTTGTCGTATTACTTGATGAATGACATCGAGACGCCGGACTATTTCTTGACCGACTATCTTCTGGACATTGCCTACAAAAACAATATCGGACAGTTTCAGGATAAGGTCAGACGAGTGCCGACCAATAATGTTGACTGTGAGAAGTTAGCTAAGATCATGAATCAAAAATTCGATGAGAAGATCTTTCAAAAAATCACGCAACATACGGGTATCTTCAAGTTATCGAACAAAATTGAATACCGTAGCCGCACCGTAGATCAGGAGAAGACTTTTTATAGTTATTTGTACGAATAATGACTGGAAGGTGAGTTCAATGCGATATTTAATTGTAGGATCGGGATTATTTGGTTCAGTTTTTGCATACGAAGCTGCCAAACGCGGGCACCAAGTGACAGTTCTTGAGAAGCGTGATCATGTCGGTGGAAATATTTATACTGAGAAGATCGAAGGTATCCAAGTCCATAAGTACGGAGCACATATTTTCCACACACGGATGAAGAATATTTGGGATTACATCAATCAATTTGCGGTTTTCAACAATTATATCAACAGCCCCATCGCCAATTATCACGACAAAATTTATAATTTACCGTTCAATATGAATACGTTCAATGAATTATGGGGCGTAATAACCCCAGCTCAGGCAAGAGCCAAGATTGCTGAGCAAAAAAAAGGTTTGGATTTGCATTCTCCACCGAAGACTTTGGAGCAACAAGCTCTGTCGTTGGTAGGGGTCGATATTTATCAGAAGTTGATCAAGGAATATACCGAAAAACAATGGGGACAGAGTGCTGAAGATCTACCGGCCTTCATCATCCGTCGCTTGCCAGTTAGATTCACTTACGACAACAATTATTTTGATGACCCGTACCAAGGTATACCAGTGGGTGGATATACGCAGATCATCGAGCAATTACTAGACAGTGATTTGATCACGGTCAAGACGAATACGGATTTCTTCGAAGACCAAGCGGAGTGTTTTCAGTTCAATACCAAGGTCATTTATACTGGGATGATCGACCAGTTCTTGGATTATCGATTCGGAGAATTGTCGTATCGTGGTTTGAAATTTGAGACTGAGATCAAGGATGAAGATGACTTCCAAGGCAATGCGGTCGTCAATTATACAGCTAGCGATAAACCTTACACTAGGATCATCGAGCACAAGCACTTTGAGTTTGGTGCAGGGAACACGCACAAGACGGTCATCACCAAAGAGTATCCGCAAGATTGGCATCGTGGTGACGAACCGTATTATCCAATCAATAATCAAGAAAACAACTTGCGATACTACAAGTATATCCAGCTAGCTAGAGACCAATATCCATATGTTATTTTTGGTGGTCGCTTAGGTCAATACCGTTATTACAATATGGATCAGGTGATCATGGCGGCACTCCAAGCAGTGAGACGAGAATTCGGCTAGGTCGTAATTATGAAGGTCGTCAAGAATTACTTATACAACGCTCTGTATCAGCTCTTCATCTTGATAGTTCCTCTGATCACCACTCCGTATTTGGCTCGAGTTTTGGGACCGACAGGAGTTGGTATCAATTCCTATACCAATTCCATTATTCAATACTTCATCGTGTTCGGCGGGATCGGCGTTGATCTGTACGGTAATCGGCAAGTCGCCTTCGTAAAAAGAAATCGAACCCAACTGACACAGACGTTTTATGAAATCTTCATTATGAGGATCGTTACAGTTGCCTTAGCTTACGGTGTCTTTTTATGCTTCATCTGGAAGAGTTCTCAGTATCGTACTTATTATCTGGCTCAATCCTTAGCTTTGATCGCGACAGCATTCGATATCTCTTGGTTCTTTATGGGATTAGAAAACTTCTACGTGACGGTAATACGTAATTTTGTAGTAAAGATCATGACACTGGTTTGCATCTTCACGTTCGTGAAGTCACTGTCAGATTTAGGTATCTACATCCTCATTCTGTCTTTATCTTTGTTGGTCGGTAATCTGACCCTTTTTCCCAGCTTAAAAAAATACATCAGTGCTCCCAATTGGCGGCAGTTGCACATTTGGCGACACTTGAGACCATCGATGTTTTTGTTTTTGCCGCAAGTAGCAATGCAAATCTACGGCGTCTTGAATAAGACGATGTTGGGGATAATGGTTTCCGTTCAGGCTTCAGGTTACTTTGACCAGTCGGATAAGATGGTCAAGATGGCTCTAGCAATAGTTACAGCGACTGGTACGGTCATGTTGCCACACGTAGCTAGCGCTTATGCTAACGGTCAAAAACAAAAGACCCGCGAATACTTGTATCGTGGTTTTCTATTCGTCAGTGCCATTGCGATCCCTCTAGCCTTAGGACTGATTGCGATTACTGACAAGTTCGTGAAGTTGTTTTTCACGAGACGTTTTTCGGCAGTGATTCCGATAATGATCGTTGAAGCAGTAGTCATCATCTTGATAGCGTGGAGCAATGTGCTGGGCATCCAGTATTTGATACCGACTAAGCAAGTTCACGCCTACACTGAATCGATCTTGGTCGGAGCGCTAGTCAATATCATTTGTAACATCCCTCTGATCATGAGATTCGGGGCCGTCGGAGCCGCCATCTCCACAGTCCTCTCTGAACTGGCGATTACGCTCTATCAGTTATTCGCCGTCAGACGACAAGTCGACTATCACGTCCTCTTTGGTGACATCACCAAGTATCTGCTGGCGGGGTCAGTGATGTTTAGTGTTGTTTTTGAATTAGACCGAATCTTGCCTGTGTCGTGGAAGATGTTGTCGCTAGAAGTAGTCGTAGGTATCGCCGTCTATGCAGGGTTGTTGATCTTGTTTAAAGTAAAAATTATCGATGAAGCGAAAAACTTATTTCGTAAGAGATAGGGGATAGAGATTATGGAACATGAAGTTAAAAAAACGAATGCACATGTATTGAGAAAAACTTTTTGGTCAGTGATCGCCTTAGTGGTCATAGGAGGTCTCGGTTATGGAGCAACACGCTTTCGGGACATAAAGAGTTCGATCGATGGGGCCTTTAGTGACAGTGGCGTTGTCAAAGAACGTGACACAGCTAGTTTATTGAAGCACGACAAGCCGATCTCGATTTTACTTTTAGGAACAGATACCGGAGCCTTTGGACGTTCGTATCGTGGGAGAACCGACACGATGATGGTCATCACACTCAATCCTCAGACCAATAAGACGACCATCACCAGCATTCCCCGTGATACTGCCGTCAATATTCCGGGCTTTGCCAGTGAATCACCGGCTAAGATCAATGCTGCCTATGCCTATGGAAAAGCCAAGACTAGTATCGCGACCGTCCAAAAACTACTCAACATCCCGATTGATTTTTATGCGTTAGTAAATATGGGTGGTCTGGAAAAAGTCGTCAATCAAGTTGGCGGAGTAGATGTCGTTCCTACGATGAGCTTTAGTTATGAAGGTTATGACTTTCAAAAAGGTGTCAAAACACATATGGATGGTAAAGAGGCACTGCAATATTCACGGATGCGTTATCAAGACCCAAATGGAGATTACGGACGTCAAACACGTCAACGTGAAGTTTTGACAGCCTTGATGCACAAGAGTGACTCTGTATCTACCTTATTGAATCAGTCCTTCATTGATTCGATCGCCAATGAGACTCAGACTGACTTGACCTTCGATGACTTGATCAGGATTACTAAGGATTATAAGAAGTCCACAAAGGAGGTCGCCCAAACTCATCTTCAAGGAACTGGTCACGAGATCAATTACGAGGATATGGAAGTAGTCGGTCAATCCGAATTGCAACGGGTAACGGACTTCATTCGCAAAGGATTAGACTTGAAGTACGAGGATACAGGCAATATTGAATATGTGTTAGGTGAATGATATGCAAACAAAGAGAATCGATTGGATCGATATAGCTAGATGTATCGCGATCCTATCAGTGATTATTGGTCACACGATGGCGGGGTTGAATGGAACTTACTTGTACAATGTTATTTATCTGTACAATCTGCCAGTCTTCTTTATTTTAAGTGGATATTTGTACCATCAAAAGGGATACAAAAAATTACTCATAAATGATATTAAGTTTTTGCTGATACCGTATTTATCAGTCAACGTCATCAAGCTGGTGATTTTGTTCAGTCTGCAATATGGTGTTGGTACTGGGATTTTGACAGTCAACTTGCATACTTTTCGTTCGCTACTGATCGCCATGCTGTACGGTGCGGGAATGAATTATCAGGATTTTCCAGCGGTCAATGCGATTTGGTTTTTGTTGGCGATGTTCGTCGCTAATCAGATCTTCAATCTGATGATGAGGATTCCTTATCGCAAAAATATCTTGTTCTATCAGAGTCTCCAGTTTTCAGGCCTGACGATGATAGGATTTGTAGTCGCACACTTTTATTCACTACCGCTGTCGATCAATTCAGCACTGATAGCCCAGATCTTCATGTTTTTTGGCTATCTAATGCACCAAAAAAACCTCTTATCAGAATTGGTCAATTGGCATTACTTGATCCTAGTTTTAGTCTGGTTATTCGTCGCAACATTAGGGACTTTTTATATGGATTCTGCCAAGGCACCGAATGAATTGCTGGCAGTCATAGGAGCCGTTTCTGCCAGTCTCTGTGTGATCAAGTTTTCGATCATACTCAGTCGCTATCTGCAAGACCACGGCTGGCTGACTACTAAGCAAGTGCTCTTATTCATTGGTGCTCAGTCGTTGACGGTCCTATGCTTCCATCTACTAGACTTAGATTGCTTACGGATATACAGTGGCATCATCAACTCACTGTCAGGCAAGGTGCCGCATGGTATCCCGGTTTTAGTAGGGATGTCATATCGAATCATCTTCGCCGTCGGGATGAGTTGGCTGGTCAGGTTCGTACCAGTCATTCGCAGTCTATTCATGCCTCGTCGCTATCCACTACTAAAGCATCATGTTGTTGCATGATGTTTTTTTATTTGTCCCAATAAGTGTTCATTTGACTTTTAGGCAATAAGTACTTTTTTCAGAGATAAAAGGGTTGATTTGTTTGCTTAGGAAACGTTTTCAATGTAAACTTAATTAAGTGGTATTTACCAGTTTATAGGAGAAGATATATATGGATAAAAAAGAGTCTCTGTCACAACATCTAATTGATTTTTTATCTAATCAAATTCTTACCGAGATGCGACCAAATGACCGTCTGCCATCTGAACGAAATCTGATGTTACAATTCAACGTTAGTCGGACGACAGTTAGAAATGCACTGGATAAGTTGGAATTATCCGGATTGATCACACGAGTACATGGTAAAGGTACTTTTGTGACCTCTCGGACTGAAAGTCTGACTAATCTAGCCGATTTGTTTAGTTTTTCTAAGACGATGCAAATACAAGGTAGGATGCCGAGCGACCGAATTATCAAATTCAAAAAGATCTCAGCCGATGACGAACTGATCCGTCGTCTCGGTCTACGAGAAGATCTGAATGTCTTTGAGGTCGACCGGATCAGAATGGCTGACAACAAACCGATGATGTTTGGAAAGAGTTTTTTGCCAGCTGGTATCTTTCATGACCTCACGAGACGTCAATTGGAAGAAAATTCAATGTATCGGACCTTTGAAGATGTCTACGATGTGCACATCAAAGAGGCCGATGAGTCTTGTCGAGCTTCGATCTTGAATGATAAAATCTCCGTTCTGTTGAATGAACGAACCGGTGCACCTTGCCTGAGACTAGAGCGAGTAACGATCGATGATACGGGACGTGCGATCGAGTATACGATCAGTTGGGCACGGGCAGATGAATTCAATTATCGTGTCAAGCATCTGTATAGATAATAACTGGTACCAACCAGTTACGTTTTTTAGATAATTTCTTTTAATATTTTGGCTGTGGTACTTTTTATAAAAAAAGTACCACTTTTTTTATAATATTAACAAATGTTTATATATCAACAAATTTGCGATATACCAGCCTAAAAATGGTATAGTCAATTTGTTGAAACAAATTTTGCAAGCGTATACAATGGGCTTGTGGTTGATACCAGAAAGGGACCGAGTAATATGAAAATCACTCTTCAAGAACAGCTAATCAACTTATTAACCAACTACATTCAGTCGTTACCAGCTAACGCCAAGTTACCATCGGAACGACAGATCGCTGAGAAATACCAATTATCTAGAACGACGGTGCGCGCCGCTCTAAACGAATTGGAAGTCACTGGCCTTATCCGCAGAGTTCACGGCAAAGGTACCTTCGTGAACCGTGTAGATCTGAACAGTGATCTCAACAGTAGTTATAGTTTTAACAAGCAGATGATGTCCATTGGCAAGAAACCACAGACGAAAATTCTCAGCTTTGAAAGGAAGGAGGCCAATTCATATTTTTCACGTAAATTGGACGTTTCGGTCGGCGATCAAGTAATCAAGATCAAGCGATTACGATTCGCCGACGGGATTCCGGTAATGTTGGAGAGAACATACTTACCAGCTGATCATTTCAATCTATTGACTGAAGATCTGCTGGAGAATAGATCCTTGTATGAAATCTTTGCGACAGAGTTCAACGAGCAAGTGTATTACGCCGATGAGTACTTTTTGGCGGGAATCACCAGCAAACGTGATAGCTATTACCTGGATATCAAAGAAGGTACGCCGTGCTTGAATCTCAAGCGATCGACTTACAATCCACACAATCAGGTAATCGAATATACACTGAGCGTTGCGAGAAGTGATCAGTTTGCTTATCACATTCGTCACGATATTAGTAACAAATCTTAAAGAGTGATTTTTATCACCAAAATTGGAGGAATATTTATGTCAATTGTTGCAGTAAGAATAGATGAAAGATTAATTCATGGCCAAGTAGCCAATCTATGGACGACAAGTCTACAAGCATCAAGAATCATGGTAATTGATAACGATATTATAAAGAACGATATTCAAAAGACGGCTTTGAAATTAGCCAAACCATCAGGTGTTAACTTGAGTATCCTAGGTACAGCAAAGGCTTCAGCAAATATCAAAGCCGGTAAATATGATTCACAACGTGTATTCATTGTTGTAAAGAGACCTGAAATTTTAGAAGAATTGTTGAACAACGGTGTGGAACTTGACACGATCAATGTTGGTAACATGTCACAAAAAGACGATACACAACATCTAACACAATCTATCAATCTTACAAAAGAAGACTACGATTCATTCCACAAAATTTTGGACAAAGGTGTCAAAATTACGGCACAAATGGTTCCAAGTGACAACATCAAGAATTTTGAGGATATTTTGAAGGATTACAAGCTTTAATTAATAATTAGGGGGAAGTAAATATGAGTTTTACAATACTACAGATAACTCTTTTAACGCTATATTCAATGTGGAATATCATTGATGAATTAACAGTTCAAACTTCATTGAGTCAACCTGTATGGGCCGGATTCATTTCTGGACTAGTCATGGGTGACGTAACAACTGGTTTGTTTATTGGTGCCAGTTTACAACTTACAGTTCTAGGTATCGGTACTTTCGGTGGTGCATCTAAGATCGATGCCAACTCAGGTACTGTTCTAGCTACTGCATTTGCGATCGCTACAGGAATGAAACCTGCTACTGCTGTTGCCGCTATCGGTGTTCCAGTTGCTGCGCTTCTAACATCATTCGATATCCTAGGTCGTTTCGCTAATACTTATTTCCAACACAGAGTTGATAAGATGATCGACAAGTTCGATTACAAAGGTATCGAAAGAAACTACTTATACGGTATCTTCCCATGGGCTCTATCACGTGGTATTCCAGTATTCCTAGCTCTTGCTTTGGGTCAAGGCGCAATCAAGACAATGGTTGATTATATGAATTCCAACTTGGAATGGTTGAGTACCGGACTGACAACAGCCGGTGCTACACTTCCAGCCGTCGGTTTTGCTATCTTGCTTCATTACTTACCAGTTAAGAAGCATATCGCTTATCTAATTCTCGGATTCGTTATCACGGCACTTATGTCAACATTGTTCTCTGGACAAGTTGCACTTGGTGGCGCTGTTGCCGGATTAGACAAGACATTCACAACTGTATTCAACGCACTTCCAATGCTTGCTATCGCCTTGATCGGTGGTGCTCTAGCATTTCTTGAGTACAAGAGAGATATTGAATCACAATCTGCTCCTAAATTAGCCACTGGTGTAGCAAATGGTGATGAAGAAGACGATGGAGACGAAATTGAAGGAGAGGTTGATGGTGATGAAGAAGAATAATTACGAATTAACAAAGAAAGATTTTAATCAGATTAACCGTCGTAACTTGTTCGGCTTCCAACTAGGTTGGAACTACGAAAGAATGCAAGGTTCAAGTTACTTATACACGATTTTGCCACAATTGAGAAAGATCTACGGTGATGGTACTCCAGAACTTAAAGAAGCAATGAAGACTCATAACCAATTCTTCAATACATCTAACTTCTTCGACACGATCATCATGGGTATCGATCTAGCTATCGAAAAAGAAGAAGGTGTTGAATCACTCGACACCGTTGCTGGTATCAAGTCAGGACTTATGGGACCATTCGCCGCTATCGGTGATGCACTGTTTGCAGCTTTGATCCCTGCTATCATGGGTGCTATCGCAGCCAACTTAGCTGTTCAAGGTAATGCAGTGGGATTATTCATTTGGATGGCAGTTAACATCGCTATCATGGTTTTCCGGTGGAAACAACTTCGCTTCTCATATAAGGCTGGTACAAAACTGGTTACTGAGATGCAAGGTCAATTGAATGCTTTAACTAACGCAGCTACACTACTTGGTGTCTTTGTTGTTGGTGCTTTGATCGCAAGTATGATCAATATCGAAGTTCCATTCGTTGCTCACTTAGGAAAGGTTGATGTTAACTTCCAAAACAGTTTGAACATGATCATGCCTAAGTTAGTACCTGCTTCAGTTGTTGCACTTGTTTACTGGTTACTAGGACGTAAGAATATGACTTCAACGAAGGTTATCTTCATTGTTATCATCTTCTCAGTTCTACTATCAGTTATCGGTGTTCTTGGTAAGATTGGATAATTAGCAGTTTATTGTTAGCAATCAGCAGCTCAATAGTTTAAAAGGAGAATATATTATGGCATTAATCTTGATTAGTCATGGAAGTATGGCAATTGAAACAAAGAAGTCGGCAGAATTGATTATTGGGGACTTACCTAATGCAGCAGCCTTTGGACTTCAAAAGTCCGATGGTCCAGATACTCTTAAAGCAAAAGTAGAAACGGAAATTAAAAAATATTACGGTCAGGAGCCTGTCTATGTAATCGTTGATTTACTAGGTGGGACTCCCGGAAATGTTGTAGTCAACCTAACACAAGAATATCCTGACATGCACGTCGTATCAGGTTTGAACCTACCGATGGTAATCAATTACGCTAATCAGATGTTTGTCTCAAAAGAACTTGATGTTGATGCCTTGATGAAAGAAGGAAAAGACGGAATCGTTGACGTCAATGCTTTCTTAAATCAAGACTCGGACGATGATGATGAAGAAGAATAATTATCGTTACACATTGAGATTAGCCATCGACAAAAGTATCTATGATGATGACAAGAAGCGAGACATGATCAATTTTGTAAAAAATGCTCATATCGACGATGTAGCTTTTTTCATCAATCAAGAAGAACTGTCAGATTCACATATTACCCTTGGAAGAGCCAAAGAATTGATTGCTGAAATAGACGAGATCGCACAACCATTGAGAGATATGGACGTGACGATCAGTCTGAATCCTTGGACGACTATGAATCATTCTGATCGTGGTTTGAGTATTCGACCTGAACTTGATATTAGACCGATGGTCAGCTATCAAGGCGTCAAGAGTACCTCAATGGCCTGTCCGGGCTACCACGGTTGGATGGAGTATGTTTCAGATGTTTATGCGGTTTACGCTAGTATCAAACCGCATGAATTATGGATCGAAGACGACTTCAGACATTACAAGAATGCACCGTTTGAACTAGGTTGCTTCTGTGATGACCACATGCACAAATACAATACGATTGCGGGCACCAACTTATCACGTGAAGAATTCGTTGGACAATTACTGAATGGTGGTAAGAATAAATATCGCGATGCCTATTTAGAGGTGGCACGGGATGAAATCTTGCAGGCTGCACATCTGATCGAGACCAAAGTGCATCAAGTCTCTCCTAAAACGACACTTGGTCTCATGAGTTCGTGGCCTGAGATCCATGCAATGGAAAACCGTGATTGGCGAGTGTTACTAGATACTTTGAGTGGAACCGACACCCCAGCTGTTTCGAGACCACATTTACCTGCCTATAACGAGGCCAGTTCACTCAAGTATGCTCGTGACTTCGAAAAATATACGGTAGCAACTAGAGCCTTGATTGGGAATAAATACAAGGTCTATCCAGAATTAGAAAACTTCCTCTATTCACAATATGCCAAGTCTAATCGCTTCTCACAATTCCAACTAGAGACGACAAGCTCAATCAGAGCTGACGGCTTATTGATGAATCTGTTCAGTATGATGGGTATCGGTATCGATAATACTTATCAATATGACAAGATGCTCGATCAGAGTAAGGAATTCGCTGATTACTTATATGAACATGGAATTTCATTGGAAGATAGAGAGGGAATCGTCGTACCAATGAATCAGGAAGTTGCCAAGTACAAAGTGACTGATGGGACCTTGCATAGTTTGATGGCCTCACAGACACAATGGCTGGAGTTATTGTCAGTCTTTGGCTTTGCGACTAAGCCAGTGAACTATACTGGTCAGCAGTTCAAAGGTTTGACAGTTGCTCTGACAGGTAACTTCTTGAATACCTTGAGCGATGAGCAGATCGAAGATGTCATCCAGAATAATTACGTCTTATTAGATGGGGACGCAGTTATCGTCTTGGATTCCAGACACCTTCTCAAACTGATCAACGCTGATTCGATCGAAGTCATTCAACCAAGAACTGGTCACCAAGTTTATGAGCAATTCGACGATGTAGTTTTGGCGGGAGTTGCCAAATCACGCATCAGCTTGCAAACACATATCGGAGCTTATGTGAAGATTAATTATTTATCTGACATGCAGGTGGAGTCGAATGCATATGACCGCTACGGCGAAAAACTTGGTCCAGCCACAGTTGTCAGTGATGACTTCTATATCATGCCGCTGACTGAACATCCTAAGTATGGTTGGGAAGCGGAATATATCGACTATCGCGAACGTGACTTGAAGCGCTGTGTGGAGATGTCACACCTAGTCGATATGTATAATTGCAAAGCGATTTTTAGTGGTAACAAGATGCTTATTAGTAATTGGTCGATGGACGAAACTGACGGTATCAGCTTCAAAGTAGACCGAGACATCAGTAAGTTATCGATCACATATCGTGATGACGATGAGGTCAAAAACCAAATCGTTGATGTAATCAAGAAAAATGAAATTTATCACGCTGATTTCCCAGTTCCAGGATTAGCCGTGGTGCATGTAGAATGTTTGGAATAAATAGATAGAGAAGGGAACCTATACCATTGTTTAGCAAAACTGATAAAGAACTAGAAGAGATGGGTGCACAAATCACTACCCGTGAAATTCAACAACAACCTGATTTGTGGAAAGAGGCCTACGATAATTTCGTAGGTAATCAAGACAAAGTTAATAACTTTTTGGACGAAATAATTTCAAACTTCCCTGACAATAAAATTCGTGTGATCTTCACAGGTGCAGGTACATCAGCTTATGTGGGAGATACATTAAGACCATATCTAAATAAGGTTGGCGATACTTCTCACTTTATTTTTGAAAGTATTCCAACAACTGACATTGTTTCAGCACCACTAGATAATTTAAGAAGCGACGATCCAACTATTCTGGTTTCATTCGCCAGAAGTGGTAATTCACCAGAGAGTGTCGCAACGGTTGAATTAGCTGAGAAGATCATCAAGAATCTGTATCAGATCACCATCACTTGTGCACCAGATGGTCATTTGGCACAAAAAGCTGAAACCGAAGACAAAAACTTATTGTTATTACAACCTGCCGGTTCTAATGATAAGGGATTCGCCATGACAGGTAGTTTCTCTTGCATGACATTGACAGCTGCTTTGATTTTTGACCAAAGCCAAGAAGATAAAGCACCTTGGATCGATGCCATCATCAAGATGGGACAAGAAGTAGTGAGCCGTGAAGCAGAGATTCAAGCTATCGTAGACCTAGACTATGATCGCATTGTTTATCTGGGATCTGGTTCCCTGTCTGGCTTGACTCGTGAGGCACAGCTAAAAGTGCTTGAATTGACTGCTGGTCAATTGACGACTATCTTTGATTCTTCAATGGGATTCCGCCACGGACCTAAGTCATACGTTAATGATAAGACTGTTGTCTTTGACTTCTTGAGCAATGACAAGTACGGTCGCCAGTATGACGTAGATATCCTTGAAGAAATCAAGGCAGACGAGATTTGCAAGAAAGTTGTTGGTGTTGGTACTTCTACAGACAATGACTTCTCTGGTGATAATTTCTTGATCGAGTCAGGAGTAGCTGATTTACCTGAACTATATCAAGCTTTACCTGACGTTATGTTTGCACAAACATTCGCCTTGTTGAACTCGATCAAAGTTGGTAATACACCAGATACACCTTCAGCCAGCGGTACAGTTAACCGTGTTGTAAAGGGTGTAACTATTCACGATTATGAATAATTTACACATTGCATCTTCTCTCTAAATGAGGGAAGATGTTTTTGTTAGGAAATGTTATTTTGTGGTGGTATAGACCACTAATAACTGGTATAATGAACCATGCAATAGAACTTGTTTTGATATACTTTTGGAGGATTGAAAATGACATATTATATTCATGCTAAGAAATTCTTTTTACAGAACACTACTGAAGATGGTGGTTATCTAGAAGTTACTGATGGTAAGTTCGGTGATTTCTTCTCAGAAGACAACAAACCAGAAGGTAAGATCGTTGATTATTCTGATAAGTACATCGCACCTGGACTAGTTGATACACATATCCACGGACTAGTTGGCGATGACGTTATGAATAATAGCTGGAAAGAATTAAATGAAATGTCAGAAGGATTGCTCAAGGCCGGTGTTACTTCATGGTTACCAACAACCCTTACAGCATCTCATGAACAATTGAACGATATTTGTAAGACTATCGGCGATAACAAAGGCAAGGGTACAGGTGCTAAAATTCAAGGTATCCATTTTGAAGGACCTTTCTACACTGAAAAACACAAAGGTGCTCAAAATCCTAAGTACTTCAGAGATCCAAGTATCGAAGAATTTACAGAATGGCAAGAATCAGCAAAGGGTATGATCAAGAAGATCTCCCTTGCTCCAGAACGTAAAGGCTCAGTTGAATTCACAAAAGCTGTCGCTGCAACTGGCGTTACTGTTGCCTTAGGACACAGTGATGCTTCATTCGAACAAGCTAAGGCTTGTGTTGAAGCTGGTGCCACAAGTTTTACACACACATATAACGGAATGAGTGGTTTGAACCACCGTGAACCCGGTATGGTCGGTGCTGCTATGGCTATGAATTACGTTGACGATGAGTTGATCTGTGACGGTCATCACGTTAACCCATACGCTGCAAGAACATTGGTTGACAAGAAGACTCCAGAACACGTTGCTTTGATCACAGATTGTATGAGTGCTGGCTTAATGCCAGATGGTGACTACGTATTGGGTGAATTCCCTGTTACAGTTGGCGATGGACAAGTTAGACTACAACAAGAACCACATAGCTTGGCTGGTAGTATCTTATTACTCAAGGATGGCGTTAAGAACGTTGTTGACTGGAATGTCGCAACTGAAGAAGATGCCGTTACAATGGGTAGTTATGTACCAGCTAGAAGTTGCCATATCGAAGACAAATGTGGATCGATCTTACCAGGACGTGACGCAGACTTTGTCGTTCTAAACGACGATATGAGCCTTGTAGAGACATATCTTGACGGTGAATCACGTTATCAAGCATAATTCTAATTAGAACTCAAAAAGGAGAGAAACAAGCACCTGAAATAAGTGCGACTTGTTTCGCTCCTTTTCTCGCTGATTGTTATAATATAGTGATATTACTATTTCCCTTGGAGGATTGGATATGTCAAAAAAAGTATTTGCGCATAGAGGAATACCAACTTTAGCACCCGAAAATACTATGGCTGGCTTTAACACAGTTATCGATTGTGGTATTGAATGGATCGAGACTGACTTGAGTATCACCAAAGACGAAAAGGTCTTTGTGATCCATGATGATAAGTTGGATCGGACTACTAACGAAACTGGCTCGATCGAGACTCTAAACAGTTCAGATGTTGAAAAAGCTGATGCTGGGTCTTGGTTTGCTGAAAAGTTCCGTGGTGAGAAGATACCTAACTTGGATCAGCTAATTGACTTCTTAAATATTCACAAGTTGAACGCTAATGTTGAATTAAAGGGCGTTGTTGGGGATAATGCCGATCACTTGGCAAACAGCTTAGTGGAACAATTCGCCGAAGCAACCGATCGTTTGGATCCTGATGTCCAGCTGATCGTCTCTAGTTTCAACCCGATCATGCTACTAAAAATGCATGAATTACGTCCAAATTTGGATTATGCCGTCTTATTCGATGTTTATGGCATGGAAGATGACTGGAACCTATACATGCAAGCATGTCATGCAAAATATATTCACCCTGATAGTCGTGGTTTGACGAAGGCTAAGGTCGAAAAAATCAAAGCGTATGGCTATCAGATCAACGTTTGGACGGTAGATGACATCAATCGAGCTCAGGAGTTGCTTTCTTGGGGAGTTGATGGTATATTTACAAACATTGCAGATCGTATGCAGTTTTTAGTTGAAGATAATTAAACACAAAAAATAATAAAAAAGTAGCACGTCGAGTTTATCGGCGGGCTACTTTTTGTTTACTACAAATTTTAAAATTATTTTTTTATCGAATAAATAAAGATTATGATGAGGGATATAAAATTTATGAGGAGAGCGATATACGTAACAGTAATGTTTGTGGGATTCATCCTTACTGGAGGCATAATAGACGAGCGAGTCCATCTGGTCCACGCTGCGAAGAATAACACTAGTGAGAGTATCCTAGCACTTGGGAGACCTACCGATGATGTTTTGAAATTCCTAGGTATTTGGTTGACTAGTGGTTATACAGTGCAACCGATCCGTGAGACCTATACTACCGAAGGACATAAGATGACATTGAACACCCACTCTGGTCGTTCAACTTGGAATACAACTCTTAATCCCTTAGCGTCGCCGACCTATCAATGGTACATGTCTACTGACAGGGGGAAGAATTGGTACTATGTGCCTAAGGAAAATGGCGGTAACTTAGAGGATATGACCTTCGTTAACAAAGGTCCAGGGACTACCCACTACCAACAAAGCGTCACTTGGCGAGGTCTAGGTGGTTATGGATTTGTGGTCGCCAAAATTTGGTCGAATATATCTGCGATCCATGTAAGTGAAAAAGATAAAAATGCTGAAAAAATAAAAATAAACGCTGACGATTACTATTTATATAATTCATACAGTGATGTTGCACTGAATGCGACTAAGGTGAGAGAAAAAGTCACGCCAATCGATTATACCGAAGATGTGGTCTGGAGCATTGATAATACCGACTTAGCAACGATCAAAGATACTGGGGAAGTGGTCGCCAATGTTGATGGTAAATCAGGTAAGGTCAAAGTAACTGCGACAATCACCAACGCTGACAAGTCAGTCGTCAAGGATAGTGTCGATATTCAAATCGGTGGAGGTCTGGATGATAGGACGGTGAAGTCTGGTGACTCGACTAAGTTTGAACTCTTAGGGCGTGTGTCCGATCTAGACAATCTTGTGGATGGCGTACAAAATAATTATTCGGCAAAATGGTACCGTCAGTCTGCCAAAACTGGCAAGCAAGAACAAATCTCTAGTGGTAAGTCATTGACTTACAAGGTCAGTCAGCCACGTTTGAAGAATAATAACGACCTCTATTGGGTCGTCATCAAAGTCAAATTAGAAGACGGCGAACATACTTTTACTTCCAATAAGGCCAAGCTAAAAGTCACACCGGCGGATAAGCCTGAACTAAGTCTGAATAATAAGCTCGTCAACGAAACCTTTGATCGAGATAATACTGATTCCGTCTTGAACGATGTGGCTAACGGTGACATTATTTCGTATCGAGACGAAGTGATCAATCACAGTGACAGTGGTAGCCTCAAAAACGGCACTTATGTCTTGCCAATGTATGATTGTACACACGTTGAAAGTGTCAAGATCAATGATCAAGAAGTAGATAAGACCCGTTATGATGTCGTCAAAGACGTCGCCGGTAGCTCATCACTGAATATTCACGGGATAGAGTGTTGTCCGGAGGAAACCAAGAAGATCGAGGTCAAAACTCGCATCGACAAGGTGACGGAAGAGAATAGCATGTCGGTTAAACCGTATATTTATTCTGAAGAAGAAGATCATGATTATCACAAAGACGGCGAAGAAAAAACTTTGAACTACGTTCAAAATATCCTCAAAAAAGATATTTTTGATATCAGCTTTGGGGCAGTAGCTTCGTACTCTAAAGAAAAAACTCTGTCACGGACGAACAATACTAATCAACCGCACGATATCGTCAACGTTGAAGATAAGAGACGTATCAAAGCACCGCTAAAAGTCTACGTTAGCCAAAGTACACAGTTTACTAACGAAAACGGAGACTTGTTCCCAGGACAGTTGCGACTTTACGATAATGACCAATATACCGAGATCGGCGACAGTAAGGTTTTAGTCACTAGTACCAATGTAGATGAGCCACTGCAATCTATCGGCTGGAACAAGGACAATGGCTTGTTACTGCACATCTCTGACAGTGTTATTTCTCCGGGAAATTATAGTTCGACCTTGAACTGGACTTTTGAGAATAGTATTTAAGTTATCAAAAAAACCCGCTCCTAAACCAAGTTTAGCGAGTGGGTTTTATGCTTGTAAGCAAATATCAATGCTTACGAAGTGTATGTTTAATTCCTAAATAGGTCAAACTAAGCGTAATTATTATCAAGAAGGAACTCAAAATTATCAAAGAGGCATCGTAAAACATAAAAGTCACCTTATTTAGGAATATTTTGACTATATTGTGTATCTTGGGAGGTTTATTAATGACTAAGCTGACTGTTATGGACAGCTAATTTTTGAAGGTCTATCTTCTCAACTAGTCCGCCAGCTCTACGGATAATTGAGAAGAAAAAAGCCCTAGTTGTATGGTATTGATTCTTGTTCATCCCCGTATATGTTCATTTAAATTTCAAAAACAAGAGAGGAATCCCCTCTTGTCTCATCCCATTCATTGGTGGTACTCAAATACACCATCCGCAACTTCGGTACTTTTAACCGGTGGAGAATTGGAGGGTGCAAACTCAATCTCTCAAAAAGATTAGAGTTTTCGAAGACCGAATGTGTTTAAACATATTTGATCTTCTTGACCCGAATTATAGCAGGGTGAATACTAATTGCAAACAAAAAAGTCGTCCAAAATACGGACGACTCAATGTCTATACACAATGTCTATTAGACTCTAACTCTGGGATGTAGTGAGTAAGCCATAACTAGCGATACGATCGATGTCAGTAACAAAATATAAAAACTGGCACCAAATTGTGCACCACCTACGGCTGTTTGACCGGTGATAACGGCTGAATTGACAGCACCAGAATAGAAGATGGCAAATACTAATGTGTAAATGATAGTAGGTAGGACCGTAAAGATACGGACCAATCTGATACTTCCTCGATTCCTGAAGCATGCGGCGATCAGAGCAATCACAGGAGATAGGAAACAGATCAAGCGAATAGCTGATGAAGAGTTAACGATCAACGTACTGTATTGATAGCCGATATTAGCAGAATAGTTGGCAGCTGAAGCAATCGTGCTCGACAGTGAGATGCCATTGATGAAGGGACCACCAATAGAGGCCGCAAAACCAATGATAGAAGATCCGATAATAACTTTTTGACGGGTATTCTTACCACGACGATTGTCAGTGACTTTTTGCTTTGGAGCCTTGCGTGGTTCTTGATAAGACTCTTGATATTGGTCAGGTTGTTTTTTGTTATCATTCTCGTGCTTGAACTTTTTGTTGGCACTCATTTCGTCACCGTGACTGAGTTGGGAAGCTAGGAACCATAGTAATAGGACAGCTGCCAGTGCGATGAAGCCATAATTACGCTTAACGACTAATAAGATAGCAACGATGATAACGGCGAAGATGGCTAGATAGGCGTTGTTCTTAACGAACTTACCCATATTGTGGATCAGGCCATCATTCGTATCATTCTCAGCTTGTTCACGTTTTTTCTGTTCCTTCATCTTCTTTAATTCACTCTTAGTAGGTTTGAAGGGATCCTCGCCGTTTTTGAAGAGACGATTTTTGAAGTCCTGAGTAGTATTCATAGCTTGTTGCTGCGCAGTAGATGCGTGATTAGGGTTCGATGACAGTGGTGTCGTCTTCTTGGCAGTAGCTTGGCGGAAGGCATCCTTGTCGTAAGCGACCGTCCGGTCGTCGAGAGCTTCATCAGGAACTTTTTTAGTGCTGTCAAAGGTCCTGACAGAGTCGTAATGTGGAGTAGCTTTTTGAACTGGCTTGTGTTCAACCTCAGAGGCAGGTTTGACAGAGCTGTACTCTCGTCGTTGAGCTGGTGCTTGCTCGTAGTGAGCACTTGGTTTTGAAGCGGGTGCTGATTTTTTAGGCTCAGAATCATCTAGTTCGGCTTCAATATCAGCCAATGATTTGATCGTATCATCGTTTTTTTCGGCTGTTTTTTGAGTTTCTTCTTTACGTTTATTTTTGATTGAAGTTAAATCATAGCCACAGTTGTCACAGAATTTCTGCGATGGGTCAACTTTGTAGCCGCAATTTGGACAAAACATACTTATTCCTCCATTATGTTAACAAACTTTAGTATACAAGATTAATAATCACGTATAAAGATGTTGGTATGAAAGTTCACGAAACTTTCACATGTTGAAACCTAATTATACAAAAAAATCTAGGAATTGTCCTAGACTCTAATTGATCATAAGTGTTTTAATTCGATGTATTTTCTAAGTAGATCTCTTTCAATCTAGCTTGTTTATCCTTATCAAACTGTAATGCTTGAGTTAGGTAGTTTTGGAAGCTACCATAATAATGCTCGATGGCATCAAAGACTGAGGTGATGCTCTCCAAGTCAGCTTTAGTCATATTCATCTTGTTGATATTTTGATTTCCATCTTTGTCGTTCAGAGTTTTTTCGATGGTCGCTGAATCAGAATACATCAAATTAGTAAGCAGGTAGTCGCGTGCGATAGTTTCATTATCTACACCGAGAGCCTTGAGTACTAAGATCGCTGCCATACCAGTTCTATCCTTACCGGCAGCACAGTGAAAGAGCAGTGATTTATGCTCTTGATCATTTTCTAGTAGCAATTCAAATAATAAGGCATAGGCGCGTTGACCGTATCTGTCTAGGAGAACACTCTGGTAGATCGTCCCTAAGTATGAATGAGTGTTGCCAAGAGCACTGGCGAGCTTGTCACCATTGCCTTTTAGTGGGTAAACGGGATCTGAATAGATCTGATAAAAGTCAGTGCTTTGATCGGACCAGACTTGTTGCTCATGGTCGCCTCGAAAATCGACGACGTACTTTAAGCCATATTTTTTAAGGTAATTTAAAGCTTCTGGAGTTAAATTACTTATATCCCCTGAACGCAGGAGTTTATTATATTTAATTTGTTTATTATCAGTGGTTTTATATCCGCCCAATTCGCGTAAGTTTATGGCTCCGTCAAGATTTAAAATTCGTTTCATGTTTTTCCTCCCCTGATTGATTGCGTATTTGAGGTCATTCGAAGTAAAATACTATTAAGGTGATTTAATGGTAGAAAATAAACTTTCAATAATTATGACAACATATAATGTTGCCGACTACGTAGTATCGGCTCTGGATTCATTGATCGACCAGACTAATGACAACTTTGATTTGACGATCGTTGATGATCATTCAACCGATAATACAATGGATATTATTACAAGCTATGCTGATGAGTACGACTGGATCACAGTCTATCCTCACGATGAGAATCAAGGTGTTTCAGCAGCTAGAAACACTGGCCTAAGTCACATTTCTGGCAATCTCGTCACGTTTATCGATGGCGATGATTGGTTAGAACCAGAATATGTGAATTTCTTTTTAGAAGTTTTTGAAAACCACGATGTTGATTTAGCTACTTGTGGTTTTTTTAATGATACAGGAAATGGCAAGAGTAAGTCCAAGAGTAACAAGCGTCAATTTTCATTTGTGGATAGGGACGAAGCTATCAGACAGATAGTCAAGATCAACGGCACGGTCATGGGTTACACGTGGAACAAAGTCTATCGCCGTCGATTGATCAAAGATAACGATCTCAAGTTCCAGACTGATCTGGATCTGATGGAAGACCAAGTCTTCAATGTTGAATATGCGACGGTTGCTCAGAAGTTTTACTTGGATAATTTGCCTCTGTATCACTACGTCTCTAGAAAAGACAGTATTACTAAAAAATTTGCAATGGAGAATGTTCGAGATGTCGGCGTCGCTAACTGGCGCGTATATCGAACAATCAGAGATTCGCAATCAGATCGGGATGATCAAGAAAATATCAATTGATCAGTCGAAGAGAACTTTACAAGTCTTGATAGTATAATCAATACACTTGTCGATGTCGTCGAAGTGATGGTTGTCCGGTTGCATCAAATAAAAGTTTCGTTTGTACTTACCGTTTAACATTTGGTAATCCAGATTTTCAGCGGCACGTTGTGAGATGATCGACTTCCCGAAATCCTGATTCAACAATCGAACGATCATCTCATTGTTACGTACTTCTAGTTTGGATTCGGTGATATTGTTCTCTTCGAGATATTGCTTGGTGTAGTAGTAGACACCAGAGGCAGGTTCACGAATCAACCAAGGATCGCCATTATCGACTAGCACTAATTGATCTTCACACAGGGCCGTCCGATTGATGTTACTGGCTGCTAATGGTTTTTCGATGAAGCCAAAGTCTAGACTGTTAGTTTCTAAGTTATTCAGGACTTCCATGGAATTCATCATTCTGATCGAGAAGTGGATATTGGGAAACTTGCGATATAGTTTTGGCAAGATAGTCGGCAGTAGGTAAATCGCAAAGGTGTGTGAAGCACCAATATTACATTTTATTTTTTTGTCAGAATCACGTCGTAATTCTTGACGAATATCTTCCCAGCTGGTGAGTAATTCACCAGCTTTTTTGTATAGTAGATCAGCTTGTGGAGTAGGGATTATTTTTTGTCTCCCATTGCGGATGAACAAGATCGTATGTAACTCGCGCTCCAACTGCATGATTTGGGAGGAGACGGTTGGTTGTGAGATGAATAGGATTTTAGAGGCCCTAGAAAAACTCTTAGTCTCATAAACTGTTTTGAAGGTTTCCAGTAATTTTAGTATTGTGATCAACTCCTATTATAATTATTAATAGAAACTATTGAATTATTGAATAAGTTAATTGTAAATCTCCAGATATAATATGTAGATAATGTTTAGGAGGTTCATTCATGGATTTAGAAACTAGTAAGGCTACAGGAATGCAAAAGATCATTGCAACCTTGCCAGGTTTGGGATTATCAATCATTGTAGCGATCATCGCCAAGGTCGGCGCGATTTGGTTACCAAGTTTAGGTGGAGCCACGATCGCGATTTTGTTAGGAATAGCTTTGGGAAATACTTTTTTCAAGCAGCCAGAGTTGGCTATTGGGACGAAGTTTTCTGAGAGTAAGTTATTGGAGTATTCAGTGGTGCTGTTAGGTTTTACCGTTACTTTTCAGACGATCGCTGAAATGGGGATTCAAGGTTTGATATTTATTGTGTTTATGATGACTACTGTTATTATTTCAGCTTATACTATCGGACGCAAGCTAGGTTTTAGCGAGACAATGTCATTGATGATGGCTGGGGGAAATGCCGTCTGCGGTTCTTCTGCCATCGGTGCGATCGCTCCAGCTATCGGTGCTGACGATGAGGAAAAAGGTCAGATCATTACTTTAGTTAATTTATTAGGAACGGTCATGATGCTGACACTGCCATTCTTGGGATTAGCCGTCTTCGGGGATGACTTATTGAGTAAGAGTGCGCTATTAGGTGGAACTTTGCAATCAGTTGGACAAGTAGTTGCTGGTGCTAGCTTGATCAGTCCACAGACGGTTCAATATGCCATGTTGTTCAAGATAACTCGTATTATCATGTTGGTAGCCGTGGTATTTTTCTTTGAGAAAAAAGTTAGCCATTCAGCTACTAATAAAAAGTTTGGTCAAAGTACTAAAAAAAGAATGCCTATTCCGTGGTACGTATTGGCATTCTTGATTATTTGTATTATTAACAGCACCGTCTCAGTTCCAGTCGTCTTCGGTGACAGTGCTCATTTTATTAGTACTTGGTTCGAAACAATTGCTTTGGCAGCGATTGGATTACGTCTAGACTTAGCGAAGTTCCTGAAGGAAGGTCCTAAGTTCTTGGCCTACGGTCTGGCTGTCGGAAGCGTTCAAACGATAGCAGCATTATTATTTATTACGTTATTGAAAGTCTAGATTTTTTTCTTGAGGTGATAGGGGATAATACTCTTGTCCGAATGCTTGTAGTCTGACTTCTCATCTTTGGCAAAGTATACTGCAAAGCTCTTCTTGTCAGAGACATCTTCAGCAATTATCAAGGATGATTCATAAGGATCTTTTGATTTGTAGATTTGAGCACCACGAACTGCCTCGCCGAAGTCCTTTGAGTTGGCGATCGCATCACCGGGATTGAAGAATACCATTTCGTCCATAGATAACACATCCTTTCTTTATTCCTATTATACCGTTATCATATGGAGTAATGAATAAATATAAGCTCGAAAGGTAGAATTCAATGACTAATGTCGAAGATTACATTAAGAAAAATATATTTGGCAAGCCACAATTAAAACCAGACGAAAAAAATAAGTTTTTAGGTAATTTTGCGGAGCGGGTCGGAATCGCTCTAACCATTGCTCAGCTTAAGAATGAGGCTAATTTAAAAACTGTCAAAAGCGTCATGGAGAAATATCCGCAGTATCGTTTGTATCTAAATGGTAAAATTGACTCGTATATACTGGATAATTATCTTCAATTAAGTGTAAAATTGAACTATAAGTTTACGATCGTTTCGCAATCAGCCGTACGCAACAGGTCACGTGTTATGACGGATAATGACATGGGACTTGTGATCGCTGACGAGAGTAGACCCATTGATCGACCAGTATTAATATAATTTTTTGGAGGACAAACCAGATATGTCTAATACATCATTAGATAAAATTGCATTACTTTCTTTAAATGGTAATAAGCCATTAGCCAAGAGGATTTCTGAATACATGGGAGTTCCCTTGTTGGACGCAGCTGTTTCTCACTTTGCGGATGGAGAAATAAACATTCAAATCAACGAAAGTATTCGTGGAAAAGATGTTTATATCATCCATTCAGTGTCAGATCCAGTTAACGATAATTTTATGGAATTGATGATTGCGGTTGATGCCCTAAGACGTGCAAGTACCAAGCAGATCATCTGTGTACTACCTTACTTTGCTTATACACGTTCAGACAGAAAATCACGTGCTCGTGAACCTATTTCTGCTAAGTTGTTTGCGAATATGTTAGAGATGGGTAAGGTAGATCGTGTTATTGCACTCGATATGCATGCCGATCAAATTCAAGGTTTCTTCGATATTCCCGTAGATCACTTGCGGGCAATGCCTATCTTCGCCAGATACTTCATGGATAAGATGGAAGATCACGACAATGTCGTATTCGTTGCACCTGATCACAATTCAACTAAGCGTGCTCGTTCCTTAGCTGAAGAATTCGGCTCACAAATCGCTATCGTAGACCAGAGAGCAACTGAAGAAGACGCAGTCATCCCTGATATTATCGGTGATGTTGAAGGCAAAGAATGTGTCATTGTAGACGACTTGATTGATACTGGTACAAGAATGATAAATAGTGCCGAAGCTTTGAAAGAAGCTGGAGCAACTGCTGTTTACGCCGCTGCCACACACCCGATCTTTTCTAAGACAGCCGCAAAGGACTTACAAAACTCTGAACTAAAAGAAATCGTAGTTACGGATTCAATTGTTATTCCAGAAGAATGTCGATTTGATAAGTTGAAGATCGTTTCTGTTACTGGTTTGTTAGGCGACTCGATCAAAATGACTGAGATGGACGAATCCACTAGCTCACTGTTTGATGTGAGAGATTCATATACTTTGATCAAATAATAAAAATAAAAATTCATGAATTGGAGTAATCTGATTCATGGATTTTTTTGTCTTTTAAGAAATTATGATGTGCTTAGCATTTACTCCCGCTTAGTTTCTGTTAATTCTCTTTTCAAAAAATGAATTAATTAATAATTATATAGGTATATAATTATCAATAATTATTCTTTTGTTTTTGGTGAGGGGAAATATCATGAGGAGAAGTTATTATAGTATATTTATTCTTGGGGCTTTTATTTTTGCACTAATATTTGCTTTGTTTACTGAATCTCCAGCAAACGTTCACGCAGCTGCACCTACTACGAGTCAAGTTTATACTGGCGCACCACGTGGTATAGATCTCGGTGATTACTTTCAGAATGACGCCAGTTATAATAATAAAAGTTACTTTATTACTTCGGTAAAAAATAGTGTCTCATATCAGTCCGGCGGTACAGATGGCAAGACGCCTATCATACAGATGACTGATGGCAGAGCAAATGAAGTTTCGTCTGTCTGGGGTCGGCTAACTGATCCTACAACAGGCGATGATGATTATAACTACTTTGACTTAACTAAGCCACAGACTATTTCTGCATGGCTTTATTTTGGTCCGGGTACAGATAACGCGGAAAAAAATACCATTGGGGAAGGTATGGCATTCGTGTTGCAAAATGACCCTCGAGGAACACAAGCCATTTCGTATTACACTCATCCAGCAGGATTACTTCAATCCAAAGATTCTGGTGCTGCAACTGGACAGAGTTTAGGTGTTTGGGCTGGTATCTCGGGTGCATACACACCGGGTAACGTTAAAGACCTTGCAGCTGGAGCTATTCAAAAAAGTATTGCGGTTGAATTTGACACTGTTCCCAATACTAGCGTTCCGGGAAATAGTTTATTAAATAATCCGGTCAATGATTCGTTCGATGGTTACGAATACAATGATGTTACAGTAGCGCTAGGGCAGCATATCGCTTGGGGTTACCCTGGAGATACTACTCCATCAACGGCTAATTCTGCCAACCCAATAGGGACGTATTTTTATGCTGTAAATGGCACTTTTTACTACTATCAGATGACTCATAAGAATGTTATAAAAAACTTAGTAATGGCTGGTTATGACGATAAATCAACCACTGATGTAGCGCATTCATGGCATCATTTTACATTTAAGTACACTCCACCAACAGATGGCAGTAATACTGCTAAAATGAGTTATATTTTTGATGATAAAGACTACGATGGAACAGTCAGACCAAGTCATCTTTGGGACTCAAAAAAAGACATTGCAATTGACCTAACCCAGTTGGGTTATCCATCTACCAAAAAAGCTCGTTGGGGATTCACCAGTAGTACTGGTAGTACGGCAGCTAATTCAGCTGTAAATGCCATCGTCATGCAGTCGATGCCAGCACTAGCCGATGTGGATGCACCTACTAGCCTGTACGATGAGACTCAAAATCGTCAGATTCTTGATTTGGATTCAAATCCGGATGCCAATTCTACTGTTAGCAATAAGGATAGTTTGAGATTTGACTACTCCTTGAATTATTTATCAGGTTTGAGTGGTACCGGTCAGATCAGTACTGTCATCAATCTACCAGATCATGTTGATTTCAGTAAAAATTCAGATGGCAATGTTGGAAGGATCGTTTATGGTGAGGGAGCAAATGAGACGACGGTCGCAATTCCCGCTAGTGACATTAGTGATAATAAGCTTAATTTGACCTTGAATAGTCTAACTGACGATAATGATACAGCTAAGATTCAATTATACGGTACGGCTACTATTGACGACTCTGACACACTCTCCACGGTCAAAGTGAACCAGGCTCATACTTCTTACACTAGTTCTCACTATACAGCCGACGTTATGAGTCCAGAATTCAACATTAGTAATGAATCATTGCAACTAAAGTTGGCTGATGCCACCACCGATCGTTCAACGGTAAGTTTGAATCAAACAGGCCAGCTTAATTTGATTGCTAGTTATGCAAAAGGATCTACTTTTGATGGAAGTGATCTGACATTTTATACGAAGGTAGATGGCGGTGACACGAAAGAAGCAAACTCGCCTACGGTTTCTGGAAAACCAAATAGTGATTACAGTTGGGGATATGACGGGTCTGCGTTAGGCTTGGGTGAACATACAGTAGAAATCTACGCGACAGATACCAAGGGTAGGAAATCTGAACCTTTGAAATATACGATCACTGTAATTGATTACAAGAAATTAGTTCTTTCATCTGCCAACACTTCTATTACATCGTTGTTAAATGAAGATACTAATATGTCTGGTAATCTAAGTTATGATGATAAAAGCATTGTGACAGTTTCTGGTGTAACGATGCACTGGGTGATTGATGACGGAGCTGAAACTAGTGAAAGTGTATCGAGTGTTAACTTCACCCACTCCATAAAAGCTGAAGATGCCAAACTTACTGAAGGTGATCATACTGTGACGGTTTACGCTGATGATGGCACTCGTAAATCGAATACGTTGACTTATCATGTGAAGGTAATAAACAGTTCAGCAACACTAGATAACGGAACTGATTATAAATTTCAAAACATCAACAAAGATGAAGAAACCAATCGGATCGTACATCGATCGGGAAGTTGGAAATTAGCTGTCGATAGCACTAATGCGGCTTGGAGTTTGACAGCTAAGTCAAGCGGCTTGATCAATAGTGTGACTAACCTACCTTTGATAGGAGATTTGGTCTATGTGTCAGACGGTCAGATGAACTCCATGTCTAGTTCGGTTTTGATAGATAAGGATACTACGGTAAGCAAGGAATCTAAAGTTACCGATATTGCGGGTAAATGGAACTCGGATAGTGGTATTCTACTACGAGTACAACCAAGTTCTAGCGCAGGTAGTTATACAGGAAAGATTGCTTGGACTCTTACGTCAAGTGTCAGTCAATAATTAAAATAATCATAAAGAAGCTTATACAATAGCTTCTTTTTTTTGCCTTTTAGATGGTTGATCACAGTTTTTGCAGGGCATTAATGACGTGTTTTAAATGGAACTGGTTAGTGGTTTTTTTGTATTGATAGGATGTGTATATTTCCATCAAGTATTCACAGCCACAATCAAGCACTAATTGTCATTATTTAATAAATTTTAAGTTGATATTATTATATTTTTATCTTAAAAATCAATTTTAAATCATTATAATGTTATATAATTAAATAGAAATAGATTTTACTTTTATGAATATGGGGGAGAGCATGAGGATAGGAAATAACAGGTCCTTTGTATTTAGTTTGTTTCTGTTAGTCATCGCTTCTTTTTTACATGTCGGGACTGTCACGAGTGTTCGAGCTGCAGCTCCCAGTAAGAGTGAAGTATACACTGGTGCGCCACACGGGATGGATTTTGGCGATTACTTTGAACGTAGTATTAGTTACAATAATACTAATTATTTTTCGGAATCAGTAGCCAACAGTGTCTCGTATCAATATGGCGGAATCGATGGTAAGACCAACATCATTCAGATGACCGATGGGGGGGCTAATGAGGTGTCTTCTATTTGGGGTAGGATGATGAACCCGAAGACTGCCAAAAACGACTATAACTATTTTGATTTGACGAAGCCACAGACGATTTCTGCATGGCTTTATTTTGGTTCCGGCAGCAAAAATATAGACGCTAATACTGTTGGTTCAGGGATGGCATTCGTATTGCAAAATGATCCTCGAGGCACGCAGGCTATTTCTACATATACTCGTAGAAAGAATATAATGCAAAAAAAATTTGCAGCGGCGGTTGGTGGTCAGAGTTTGGGCGTCTGGGCGGGTATTTCAGGAGGATATACACCAAATAACGTTGAAGATTTTGCGAAAGGTGCAATTCAAAATAGCCTTGCGGTGGAATTCGACACGGTCGCTAATGTTGATAAACCGGGCCTGTTTACCGTGAGTGCTGACGATAGTTTTGATGCTTTTAAATATAAAGGCTTCAGTTCTGCATCAGGTCAGCACATCGCTTGGGGCTATCCAGCCTGTAATAAGTTAGTAGCTGCGGATCCTGCTAAACAGGTTGGAACTTATTTTAGAGATGTAAATGAGACTTATTATTTCTATGAAATTGTTCACAGAGACGTCATTAATAATCAAGTAATGGCAGGTTTTCGCCATAGTTGGGAAGAAAACGTAGCACACGCATGGCATCACTTTACTTTCCAGTACACACCACCGGTTGGTAATGCCAATACAGCCGAGATGAGTTATTTCTTTGACGACAAAAAGTACGATGGAACTCCGAATAATTGGAGGGTGTCGAAGAAGAATATCATGATCGACTTGACTAATCTCGACTATCCCAATAATAAAAAAGCTCGTTGGGGATTTACCAGTAGTACCGATAAGGATGATAAAAATAAGTCTGCTGTAAATGCTGTCGTCCTGGAATCGGCTTCATCAGTAGCCGATGTTGAAACACATACCAGTATATATAATGAGACGCAAGGTCGTCCGATATTTAGTTTAGGGACTAATTCTCAAAAACGTTCTGATGCCATTGTTGGTGATGATTTGAGATATGATTATTCATTGAATTATCGTTCAGGGATTGGCGGTACTGGTAAGATTCATAGTGTGATCGAACTACCAAGTAATGTCGATTTTAGTAGTCATGATGGTAATGCTGGGCGGATAATTTATGGCGAGGGTGCTAATCAGAAGACAGTCGCCATTCCTACCAGTAATCTGCGTGGCGATCAACTCCATGTGACACTAGATGGTCTAAACTCCTATGACAGTGTGGTGAAGATTCAGGTGTACGGCAAGGCTACAATCGAGTATGCCAGTGATAAATTAGTAACTTACTTAGTCAAGCCCGCACATACCTCATATACTAGTTCACACTATGTGTCTGACGTGATGACTCCTGATTTTTATCTCAGCAATGACTCGTTACTATTGTCGTCTACCGACAAAATTGATCAGACTGTAAACTTAAACAAATCCGGTCAAATCAACCTAACTACTAGTTATAAGAAAGGTTCGATTTTTGATAACCAAGGACTGACATTTTACACTCAAATAGACGATAAACCAGTCACACATGTGACTTCATCGACTGTTAGTGGCGATACGCACAAAATTTATCATTGGTTATATGACGCTTCGGTCTTGGGATTGGGAGAACACACGGTGAAGATATATGCTATGGATTCTAATAGTGAGAAGTCAAATCCGCTGACATTTCATATCATAGTAAAGGACCACAAAGAATTGTCGCTCACGTCGGACAATACTGATATCACTTCATTGTTAAGTGAGGATACTAAGATGGCAGGTGTAGCTAGTTATAGCGACGGCAGTACTGCGACTTCGGATATCAAACTGCACTGGTCGATCGATGGTGGCTCTGAAACTAGTGAGCCACTGAATGAGATGCAGTTTGTTCACACGATCAGAGCGGGGATACTTGATAAAGGTCAACATACTGTCACCGTGTATGCCGATGATAGGATTCGCAAGTCAAATCCGCTGACCTATCGGGTGACAGTAACAAATGGCTCTGTGACGTTGGAAAATGACCCAGACTATGGATTCCAAACTATCAATCGAATCTCAGCAATCAACCGCATCGTTCACAGAGCTGGGACTTGGAAATTGGCAGTCAAAAGTCGCCATTCCGCATGGAGATTGACAGCGAAGTCAGACGGACTGATCAACAACTCCACTCATCTTCCGTTGATTGGTGAACTGATCTATGTAGCTGGTAGCACGACTAATTCCTTACAAAACCCAGTCTTGGTAGATGAAGATGAAACCATCAGTATGGAATCGAGAATCAAGGATATAGCTGGCACTTGGGGTGAGAACAATGGTATTTTATTAAAAGTTCAGCCAAGTACGAGTGAGGGTGGATATACCGGCACCATCTCTTGGACTCTGACCGCCAGTGTCGGAGCAGACAAAAAAGTATAATACAAAGGGCACTATGACTTTCATGTCATAGTGCCTTTTTCGACTTATTTGATAAAAATCAAAAGTATTTTTTTGCTTTTTAGTTGACAAAATAACAACTTTCCAGTTTTTAAGAAAAAATAGACCTTATTATGAAATAAAACAACGTAATGAATGATGTAGAATAAAATTAAAAATATACTCTTTTGGTGTGATTTTAAAGTGTTATTTTCAGGGAGGTGATCACATGAAAAAAAAGAGTAAACATGTTTATTTGATTTTTTTTATGATGCTATTATTTTTTGTTTCTGTGATTAGCACCGGTACGCTTATTAAAGCTGAGACCGTTCCTACGACTGAGGAAGTCTATCAAGATCCGCCTATAGGGATATCTAACTTAAGTAAGATCATGGTGAGCCCTACTGAATACACAACGGATTCGAATGGTGTCAGACTCGATACAATATTAAAAAATTCCCAAAGTATATTGACTCAATATCCTAGTCAAATCATCCAAATGACTAGTGGGGGAAAAAGACAGGTGGGGTCTATCTGGGGAAAGTATAAAGATGATAATGGTAATGACTATAACATCTTTGACTTGACCAAGCCGCAGACTATATCTGCATGGTTGTATTTCGGCGGTAGTAATACTATAAGGAACAATGATACGGATGCAACGCAGATGATGGTTAGCGACGGGATGGCGTTCGTATTGCAGAATGACGATAGAAAAGAAAATGCTATTTCTACAACTAATGAATCTATCGGTGGTACTCCCGATAATACCGCCTCAGTAGGTCAAACGCTAGGAGTATGGGGTGGACAGGGGTGGTCGGTACTTGTTCCTCCGTGGACTGTAGAACTTTTTGCTAAAACTGCAATTCAACATAGTTTTGCGATGGAATTTGATACAAATAATAATAATGTGAACGATCAGATTTCGTTCAATGATGGATTAGATACATTAATGGGAGTTTTTGACAGCGTCTATGGCGAACACATAGCATACAATTATCCTGGAGAGAGTAGTGCATATGCCACTTTTCACAATAATATAACCAATCTCTATCAGCTTCATCATAATGTAAAACAACAGTATATGATCGATAATCCCACTAAACCAATTGAGAATCCTATAATAAATAATCTCACGATGTCGGGATACGATGAATCAATGGTAGACGTAGCTCATGCATGGCATCATTTCACGCTGGAATATACGCCGCCAGTAGCAGGCAGTACTCAAGCAACAATAAATTATGTTTTTGATGATAAAGACTACGATGGGTCAGTGAGACCAGAGAATCATTTAGACGATAGGGTCAATCAGCCGTTAGATATCAGTAAGATCGATCCTAAAGGTACTGGCAAGGCTATTTGGGGATTCACTAGTTCTACAGGTGACGAATCTGATGCTCCACCAGCAACCAATGCTATCATCCTGCAAACCGTGCCAGGGATGGCTACAGTTGATGCCTCTACAAGTTTGTATGATGAAACACAAGATCGTAATATTCTGGATATAGTCTTAAATCCCAAGGCAAATTCAACGGTCAGTGATGGTGATAGTTTAAGGTTTGATTATGATTTGAATTATACATCGGGAACTATTGATACTGGTGATGTTACAGCGAATATTAATTTACCTGAATATGTCGACTTCAAGAAAAATAAAGATGGTAATATTGGTAAAATCATTTATGGGGAGGGAGATGACCAAAAAACCGTCCCGATCCCTGCTAGCGAAATAACTAGTGATAACAAATTAAGCTTAACAATAGATAGTATTTCTAAATATAATGACAAGATAAAAGTCCAATTATTTGGCAAAGCCGATATAGCTATTAGCGATACTTTGGTGGAACAAGACGTAGATGAAGCTCACACGTCCTATACTAGTGATTACTATGTTGGAGATGTTATGAGCCCGGCTTTCAAAATCAATAATGAAGTTTTACAGCTAGCATCAACTAGTAATCATGATCTCTATCCGAAGTTAAATGAGACTGATGGAAAAATAGCCTTAACCGCTAGTTATAAGAGAGGCTCTAAATTTGATGGTAATGATCTGACGTTCTACACGCAGGTGGATGGTGGGGATGTTATGAGTGCAACTTCACCTACGAGCGCCACAGAAAAATCATATGATTATGGTTTGGAATACAATGCATCAACGTTAGGACTCGGAAAACATATCATAGAAATCTATGCCGAGGATTCGAGCGGTAAAAAATCTAATACTTTGACCTTCAATATCACCGTTGAAGATTACAAAAAAATCGTTCTTTCGTCTGATAATACCGTCATTACGTCATTGTTGAGTGATGATACTAACATGGCTGGGATCGCAAGCTATTACGATGACGATGGTGTTGCTAGTGACATCTCTAGTGCAGATCTTCATTGGTCGATTGACGGTGATGAGGAAATACAAGAAAAGCTGTCAACTAAGGACTTCACGCATACTATCCCTGCTGGGACACTGGCTGAAGGTGACCATGTCGTTACAGTATACGCTGATGATGGTGTTCGTAAGTCAAATACCCTGACCTATAATGTGAAGGTGATCAATGGCTCAGCTACTTTGGAAAATGATTCTGAGTATGAATTCCAGACTATCAATCAAGATTCGGAGATGAATCGGATAGTTCACAGAGCGGGAACTTGGAAACTAGCCGTTGAAAGTCTCAATTCAACTTGGAGCCTGACAGCGAAGTCAGACGGGCTGATCAACAAAACTACTAACTTACCATTAGTCGGTAACTTGATCTTTGTAAGTGGTGACACAATGAACTCATTACAGAACCCAGTCTTAGTAGATGAAGATGATACCGCCAGCGAGACGCCGGAAGTCAAAGATATAGCTGGCGCTTGGGGGAATGATGACGGTATCTTGTTAAAAGTTCAACCAAGTACGACCGAGGGTGGATATACCGGAACGATCTCTTGGACCTTGACCGCTAGTGTTGATGAATAATTGAGTTGATGAAAGTATAAAAGCGTTACGACCAGTTCTATTGTCGTAACGTTTTTTTTGATAAAAATTTAACAAAGTTCATGTAATTTAGGTTGACAAATCGTCATTTTGCCATTTTAGAACAAAAAAAATTATTTTTATTGAAGTTTAAAATACTTTTTTTAATGTAAAATTATATACGTAATGTATTATAACTGGTATTTTAAGATATTATTAATTAAAAATATTTTAAATAAAAACTAATAGAGATAAATATTGTGTTTAAGGGGTATTTACAATGAAGAGAAATAAATATGTCTATTTCGTGATTTTTACATTGTTGTTGATGTTCGCTTCAGTCTTTCGTGCTGGAACGTTTGTTAAGGCTGCTGTACCTACAACTCAGCAAGTATATAATGCTGCACCAAAGGGTATAACTAATTTGAGTAAGCTTATGGAATCGCCGACAACCTATACAAAGGATTCATCAAACAAAACTTTCACCTCACCCATGAGTAATTCACAAAGCATATTAACAAGCTACCCTAGTCAAATAATTCAAATGACTAGTGGTAAACAAAATCAAGTAGGATCGATCTGGGGGAAACGTCTAGATGACCAAGGCAATGCTTATAATCAATTTGATCTTACGAAATCACAAACGTTGTCCGCTTGGATGTATTTTGGAGGCAATACAAGTGAACTCTCAGATAAGGAAGAATCGGAAAGTTCTATGGTGAGTGATGGGATGGCTTTTGTGCTTCAAAATGACCAAAGAAAAAATGAGGCTATTTCTACTACTACTAATGTACCTATGTTTGGTAGTAATAGTACTTCCGCTTCAGTGGGTCAAAGTTTGGGTGTTTGGGGGGGATCTAATCCTACATCATCACCCAATGACACTGCTGGTTTTGCCGCATCAGCGATTCAGAATAGTTTTGCAATAGAATTTGATACGTACAAAAATGAGCAAATAGAGTTTTCGAATATCAGTAATGGATTAGATTCTATAAGCGAGAATGTTTCTGGTCAAAAGACAGCGGGGCAACATATTTCATGGAATTATCCAGGTGATAGTAGTTCATATCAAGTTGAGCCTGTTTCCTATCCCCTCTTCTCATCTCGAAGAGTGTATAAGCTTGTGCATAATCGTTTTAGTGACCTGGCACCCGATAACCCTATAATTTCGAATATAATCATGGCTGGTTATGAGAAAGGGCATGGTAATACAGAAAACGCATGGCATCATTTTACTTTTCAATATACTCCACCAAAAGAAGGCAGCACGATAGCGTCAATTAATTATATTTTTAATGATAAGGATTATGATGGAACCATTAAAGCGTATAATCAGTGGGATCAAAGAAGAAATCAGAAGATTGACATAAGCAAAATTGACCCTAACGGTACTGGTAAGGCAATGTGGGGATTCACTAGTGCCACAGGCAATGAAGAGAAAACCCCTTCAGCAACTAACGCCATCGTCATGCAAACTATGCCAGGAATGGCTGAAGTGGAAGCACCAACGAGCTTGTACGATGAAACTCAAGGTCGCAATATCCTTGACTTGAATGAATTTGAAACCGCCAACTCAACCGTCAGTGACGGCGACAGTTTGAGATTTGACTACGATTTGAACTATAAGTCAGGAACTATCGGCACAGGTGATATCACAACCGAAATGAATTTACCAAGTCATGTAGATTTTAAGAGCAACGCTGACGGCAATGTTGGTCAGATTGTTTACGGCGAAGGGGACGGTCAACGAATCATCCCGATCCCAGCTAGTGATATAACGAGTGACAATCACTTAACCGTTGAATTGGAAAGTGTATCTAAAACTAATGCCAAAATTAAAATTCAATTATTCGGAAAGGCTGATATAGAGGACAGTGGCACTCTAGTGACTGTAGAAGTTGATCCAGAGCATACGTCATATACTAGTGATTACTATGTTGAGGATGTTATGAGTCCAAAATTCCGTATCAGCAATGAAGTTTTAGAGCTTTCGCCAACAAGTACTACTGAGCCACACATAAAATTAAACGAATCTGGTGCACTGGATTTGACCGCCAGCTACGAAAAAAAATCCACTTTTGATGGGAATGATCTGACATTCTATACACAGGTGGATGATGGGGATGTAATGAGCACAACGTCATCAACTATTGCAAATAAATCAACAGCGGATTATAAATGGGCATATAAGGCTTCGGAACTTGGTCTAGGTGAGCATACGGTCAAAATCTATGCTAAAGATGCTAATAGTAGAAAATCTAATGTCGTAACTTTTAATATCACAGTTGAAGACTACAAGAAGATAGTTCTCTCATCAGAAAATCTAGATATCACTGGTCTCTTGAGTGATGATACTAAGATGGCTGGTACTGCCAAGTACGCTAATATGAATGGTACTGCCAGGGACGATGACATCACTAAACCTGGAGCAACTCTCTACTGGTCACTTGACGGTGGAAAGGCAACTGAAGCAGCGTTGACTGATAAGGACTTCTTGCACACTATCCCTGCTAATACTTTGACGGAAGGCAAGCATACAGTCACGGTCTACGCTGATGACGGAACTCGTAAGTCGAATACCTTAACTTATAATTTGAATATCATCAATAGTTCTGCCACATTGAATAATGAAAAAGACTATAAGTTCCAAACTATCAATCGAGATAATGAAGAAAACCGTATCGTTCGCCGTAGTGGTGATTGGGGCTTGTCAGTTGACAGTATCAACTCAGCTTGGAAATTGACAGCCACGGCTTCTGAAATGGTCAATTCTGCAGGTCAGGAGCTGAACGGTAATCTGATCTACGTCACTAATGACAAGGTCTCAGATATGAGTTCTCCAACCTTTATCGATGAAGACACTACAATCACTAAGGAACGCAGAACTAAGGATATCGCCAAGACATGGGGCAATAACAGTGGTATTTTATTAAAAGTTCAACCAAGTACAACTGAAGGTACCTATACAGGAAAGATTGCTTGGACCCTAACTTCGAGTGTTGAATAATGATTATTATTAGAAATATTTAAAAAATTATAAAGAACAAAAAAAAAGCTTGATTTTTGCGTAAATCGGAGCTTTTTTTGTTCAAAGTTGATATTATGTAGATGTAGTTATTTAAATGAAATTATCAATGAAACAGGGGGAAACATTTTATGGGTAAAATAAAAACACTAGCACTCACTAGTATCATCTTATCAAGTACGATACTAGCTGCTAGTCCTTCAATAGTTCAAGCAAAAGATGCGACTGCAATTAACGTAAAATCCGCTTTGACAGAAGCAACAACATCAACCAAGGTAGCTAAGGGTACCGCTGTGAACTTCTCTGACTTGAAGAGCGGGACGACTATGTCGGTCAACCCGATCTTCAACAAGACCGGTGCAGATTACAACACGGACTTGGCTAATGAGTTGAACATCGTAACTTCTAGCACTGACAGTACACAAGTTCCGATGACAGTTCTTGAGAGCAATAAGTTCGGATTCGCTACTAAAGTGTCATTCACTAATGACAGTACGACTAAGATCGTTAACGTTCAGTATGATTATGCTAAACCCACAGTAACGTTTGCGAATAGCTCACAAGTTATGAATTTCACGACTGCAACCGCTCCTAAAGAAGCCGACTTCTTCACAGCTATCAATGATAAGGATGTCTCGGCTAAGACCACTAATGGTACAGACGCCAAGGGTGTTAAGAATACTGCCAGTTTATCATCAGATGTTCCAACAACTGACATGACAAAGGCTGGTTCATACACTATCGGCTATACTCCTAAGGATAATTATGCGACAGGTGCTGCTGTTAATAGAACCGTGAACGTCTTCGCAGAACCTGATTTTACTGAGTTAGACGGTCGAGAGATTGCTCAAGGTGACACGTTTGCTACTGCTGAGTCTCCTTATATCTTGACTAATTCATTAGGTCAGAAGTATAAGGTGACTGTAACTAAGGGTACCATCAATACTGATCCAGAAGAACCAGAAACACCATCGACTGGTGGGACAGAAGAACCAGAGGTAGGCGGTGAAGGAACTCCATCAACTCCTAATTCAGAAGAATCAGATACTGCAACAGGCGAAAAGAAAGTTACTTACACTGCAACAGCTATTGATGCTAATGGAAATGAAATCAAAGATACTTCTACTGGCAAAGCTATGACATGGGAAAGCAAGGAAATGACTGTCACAGTAGTTAATCCTGCTGATATTGATGTAGCAAATGCCATTCCTTATACCATCACATTCAAAAATGCCGCTGGTAATGCCGTAGGTACTCAAACGGGAACTTACGATTCTACCGATGCAGATACTAAAACAATCAAAATCACAGCACCTGAAGGCTATACGTTAAAGAATAGTTCAGATGCAACTTACGATTTGAAGGAGGTAACTGATTTTGTAAACAATCCTATCTCAAAGAACGTTGAAGTAGTACCAAGCACGCTATCATACACAGTCAACTTCCTCGACAAAGACAACAATAACAAAAACGTCGGCACGGTAACTTCAACTGGTACATATGGTGACTACGTTCCATTGACAGCACCAGATGGATATGAACTCGCCAATGCGGTTGATCGTGGATTTACTTTGAAAGATAACAATTACACACGTAACGTATACGTAACTAAGGCAAACGTTGGCTATGTCATTACATTCCTCGACCAAGATACTGGTAGAACTATCGGTATCACAACTGGTGAGGGTGCTGATGGTCAAGATGTGACCTTGACAGCTCCGGATGGTTACAGCTTCATCAACGCTGATGACATGCAGATGACTATCAATAAGGACAATCCTAATAAGTCGATCGAAGTAACTCCTAATAAGTCTGACTTCATGGGTACTGTCGGTACATATCCTGATTCAGGATATACTGACATGTACACTAGCAAGGGTACTTTGATCGATGACACCGTCTTATCAGCTGGTTCAGACTGGATCACTGATAAGAAGCTATATGTCAACGGTGAAAAATACTATCGTGTAGCTACTAACAAGTATGTCAAAGCTAGTGACGTCTATGTCTATATCCCAGTTTCAAAGATTGCACAGACAGACAGCGAGCTAACTAAGATTTACGATTCTAGAGGCGCATTGATCGATGATCAGGCACTTTCCGCATACAGCGCTTGGAAGATCGACAAGGCCGCTCGTATCGATGGACAAAAGATGTATCGTGTAGCCACAAACAAGTGGGTAAAAGCATCTGACGTATCATTGATTTAATTATATATATACAATGGGAATTATTTATTTATATAAATATTCCAAAAGCTAGGATAATTCCTAGCTTTTTTTTGTATCTTTAGTGATACACTTAACATAATGCTTATATTTATAAGGCTTTATAAATCAGGCAAAAAAAGATAAAAAGAAATAAGCTAAAAATCCTTATATACCAACATAGTAAGCGAATTCAGGAATATTACTATCCAAAGTTAGTTTTATATCTAAAAGGTATTAAATAACTGACTATAAAATACTATAATAAGGATATCACAATGGAGGTTAGATTATGTCCACACTAGAAGTCAAAGATCTACATGTTTCAGTAACAGATGAAGAAAACGGTAAAGGCCAAGAGATTTTGAAGGGTGTCAACCTATCAATGAGTACTGGTGAGATCCATGCTATCATGGGTCCCAATGGAACTGGTAAATCAACATTATCACAAGCCATTATGGGTAATTCTGCCTATAAAGTTACACAGGGTGATGTTCTATTAGACGGTAAGAGTATTTTGGAGCTACCAGTTGACGAGCGTGCCCGTGCTGGTTTGTTCCTAGCTATGCAATATCCAGCCGAGATTCCCGGTGTCACAAATATTGAATTCATGCGTGCTGCTATCAATGCACGACGTGGTGAAGATGACCAGATTCCAGTCAGAGAATTCATCAAAAAACTAGATGAGAAACAAGATATTTTGGATATGACTGATGAAATGTCAGGTAGATATTTGAATGAAGGCTTCTCCGGTGGTGAAAAAAAACGTAATGAGATTTTACAATTATTGATGATCGAACCTAAATTTGCACTATTGGACGAAATTGATTCGGGACTAGATATCGATGCCTTGAAAGTTGTTTCACGCGGAGTTAACTCCATGCGCGGTGACAACTTCGGTTCATTGATCATTACTCACTATCAACGTCTATTGAATTACATCGTTCCCGATCAAGTACACATCATGATGGACGGACGTATCGTTCAAAGTGGCGGCCCTGACTTAGCTAAGAAGCTAGAAGACGAAGGTTACGCTGGTATTCGTGATGATTTAAATCTAGATGTTAAATTAACAGATGAAATATAGGGGGAATGAACATGCGACCAAGTTTAACAGACCAATATACTGACGATGTCGTTCAATTCTCTCAAAAAAATAACGAACCAGATTGGTTCACGAAAATTAGAACTGACAGTTTAGAGAAGTCAGCGGACTTGTCATTACCACGCTATGAGAAGATCAACTATCGTAGCTGGCGCCTAGATCGTCCGAGTGACTTCGACGTAAATAATAGCATTACTGAATATGACAGCACTGAGATCGACAACTACATCGTTCAATCGGGTAGTGAGACTCTGGCAGTCCATCTACAACCAGAATTAGTGGATCAAGGTGTGATCCTAACGGATATTTTTACCGCACTCAGAGACTATCCAGAATTAGTTCAGAAGTATTATATGACCAAAGTCGTCAAACCTGACGAAAACAAATTAACAGCGATTCATGCGGCCATGATGAACGGTGGGATTTTTATTTATATCCCTAAGGGTGTCAAGGTAACTAAGGCCATCCAAGCTTCGTTTATTCAAGACAACAACGTCAAACGCGACTTCAACCAACACGTTTTGTTAGTGGCGGAAGCGGATGCAGAAGTGACGTATCTTGAGAACTTCATCTCGCAAGGGGACGCAGAAGAAAATAAAGCTAATATCGTTGTGGAAGTCATCGCTGGGGATGATTCACGCGTGCACTATTCAGCCCTAGATCAACTTAGCTCACAGACGACTAGTTACCTAAGTAGACGGGGAATTACCGCTAATAATGCTCGTATCGACTGGGCGATCGGCTTCATGAATGACGGTAATATCATCGGTGACTTCGGAACTGACTTGATCGGCGACGGCTCACATACTGAAGCTAAGGTCGTAGCGATCACGACTGGCGAGCAAGTCCAAGGTATCGATACCAAGGTCACCAACTACGGTCGTCACACGATCGGACATATCTTACAACACGGGGTCATCCTAGAATCTTCTACACTGACCTTCAATGGAGTAGGACACATCGTCAAAGGAGCTCGTGGTTCTGACGCTCAGCAAGAGAGCCGTGTGTTGATGTTATCGAGACACGCTCGTGGTGATGCCAATCCGATCCTTCTGATCGATGAGAATGATGTTACAGCTGGACACGCGGCTAGTGTTGGTCGTGTCAATGCGGAACAAATGTATTACTTGATGAGCCGTGGAATTGATGAGAAGACGGCGCAAAGACTAGTTATTAGAGGCTTCTTGAGTAGTGTCATTACTGAGATACCTGAAGAAGAAGTACGTGATCGTTTGACACAAATGATCGAAAGGAAGTTAGTCAATGGACAACAATAATTTTCCTATCCTCCACCAAAAAGTTAACGATGAAGATTTGATCTATCTAGATAATGCGGCGACTACCCAAAAACCCAAACAAGTCATCGAACAGATGGAAAAGTTCTACTACAATGATAATGCCAACGTTCATCGTGGTGTGCATACATTGGCTGAACGTTCCACAGAGATGTTTGAGGCTGCTCGTGAGAAGATTCGAGCATTCATCAACGCTAAGTCTACGAAAGAAATTATTTATACCAAGGGGACGACTGATTCTCTGAACATGATCGCCCAAAGCTACGGAGAGAATGTTCATGAAGGTGATGAGATCGTCATCTCGATCCTTGAACACCACAGTAACTTGATTCCTTGGCAACAATTAGCAATCAAAAAAAATGCAAAATTAAAATATATTAACTTAACTGAAGACGGCGAGTTGGATATGAAACAAGCTGAGGAACTTATCACGGATAAGACCAAGATTGTTTCAGTCGCTCACGTCTCTAATGTCTTAGGTGTTATCACACCGGTCAAGAAACTGGCACAACTAGCCCACGAACACGGTGCAGTCATGGTAGTTGATGGCGCACAGTCAACACCACACATGCCAATCGACGTTCAAGACTTGGACTGTGACTTCTTCGCCTTTTCGGGACACAAGATGCTTGCGGAAACAGGTATTGGCGTGCTCTACGGTAAGGAAGAATTACTCAACGCAATGACACCAGTTGAATACGGTGGCGAGATGATCGAATTCGTCAAAAAGTATGAGACGACCTGGAATGACTTACCATGGAAATTTGAAGCAGGGACACCTAATATTGCCGGAGCCATCTCACTAGGCTATGCGATCGATTATTTGAACGGTATCGGCATGCAAAAGATCGCCGATTATGAACAAGAGATCGTTAGCTACGTGTTACCAAAGCTACTAGCAATCGATGAATTAGAAGTATATGGACCATTGGATCCTAAGAAGCATACGGCAGTTATTTCGTTCAATCTTGAGGGATTGCACCCGCATGATTTGGCAACTGGCTTAGATATGGAAGGTGTCGCAGTTCGTGCTGGTCACCATTGTGCACAACCATTGATGACTTACTTAGGACTTTCCGCAACCGCACGAGCTAGTTTTTATTTCTATAATTCATTAGAAGACGCTGATAAGTTAGTTAATGCAATCATTGCAACAAAGGAGTTCTTTAAAGATGGCACTATCTAGGATGGATAATTTATACAGACAAGTTATTTTGGATCATTCAGATAATCCTCATCATCATGGAGAATTATCCGATAAGACCAATGATATTGAACTGAAAAACCCTACTTGTGGGGATGTTTTGAAGCTGGACTTGAAGGTCGAAGATGGCAAGATCACAGACGCTGCCTTCAGTGGTTATGGCTGTACTATCAGTCAAGCCTCCGCCAGCATGATGACTGATGCAGTTATTGGTAAGACGACCGATCAAGCAGAAACAATGGTACAGACGTTCTCAGATATGATCATCGGTGATGACGTCGATACTGATATTTTGGAAGATGCCGCTACCTTACAAGGCGTATCTAAATTTCCAGCTCGTATCAAATGTGCGACTCTAGCATGGAAGGCCTTGCATAAGGCTTTGAATAAATAATCATTAGGAAGTGAAAAATATGCCAGAAACAGAAAATACTAAGAATAATGAAGAGGCAATCTCATCGGTTCAAGATCTTGGTTTGAATGATGACTATGATTTTGGCTTCCATGATGATGTCGAACCAGTTTTCTCAACTGGTAGAGGCTTAACAGAAGACGTTGTTCGTGCTATTTCCAAGGAAAAGAACGAACCACAGTGGATGCTTGATTTTCGTCTTAAAAGTTATGAAATCTATAAAAAAATGCCCATGCCACCTTTCGGTCCCGACCTATCTGATCTGGACTTGAAGAATATGCGCTACTACCAGAAGGCTACTGATAAGAAGTATCGTGATTGGGACGATGTCCCCGAAGAATTGAAGAATACCTTCGATCGTCTCGGTGTTCCTCAGGCTGAACGTCAATACTTAGCTGGATCTTCAGCTCAGTACGAGTCAGAAGTTGTTTATCACAACATGCGTGACGAGTTTGCCAAGTTTGGTATCATTTTTACGGATACCGACACCGCTCTGCGTGAATATCCAGACTTGTTCAAGAAGTGGTTCGGTAAGCTAGTTCACCCGAATGACAACAAGTTTGCGGCTTTGAACAGCGCCGTTTGGTCTGGTGGTTCGTTCATCTATGTGCCTAAGGGTGTTAAGTTGGATATCCCGATTCAGTCATACTTTAGATTGAATTCTGAAAACAGTGGACAGTTCGAACGTACTTTGATCATCGTAGACGAAGGCGCAAGTATCCAATACGTCGAGGGCTGTACTGCTCCTAACTATTCCAGTGATAGTTTGCATGCGGCAGTAGTTGAGGTTTATTCCCAAAAAGATGCCTATGTCCGTTACACGACGATCCAAAACTGGTCGAACAATGTTTACAGTCTGGAAACTAAGCGTGCTCAAGCGATGGAGAATGCGACCGTCGAATGGGTCGATGGTAACTTGGGCTCCAAGATCACGATGAAATACCCTAGCGTCTACCTCGATGGTGAGGGTGCTAAGGGTACGATGTTGTCGATCGCCGTTGCTGGTAAGGGTGTCGATCAGGATGCCGGTGCTCGGATGATTCACAACGCTAAGAATACTTCTTCGTCGATTGTTTCCAAGTCGATCTCGAAGGACGGTGGTGCGGTCGATTATCGTGGTACAGTCAGATTCGAGCGTAATTCTGATGGCTCGAAGGCACACGTTGAGTGTGACACTATCATCATGGATGAAGAATCTAGTTCTGATACAGTGCCATATAACGAGATCCTCAATGGTAATGTTTCGATGGAACATGAGGCGAAAGTTTCTAAGGTTTCAGAGGAACAACTGTATTACTTGATGTCTCGTGGCTTGAGTGAAGCAAAGGCGACGGAGATGATCATCATGGGATTTGTGGAACCATTTACAAAGGAATTACCAATGGAATATGCTGTGGAGTTGAACCGTTTGATCGGTTACGAAATGGAAGGCACTATTGGTTAAATATTATCGTCAACTCAAAAGGAGCCCCTTAATAACATTTGCTATTAAGAAGCTCCTTTTATTATGTAATGATTATTTCCAATTTATCTTACTGAAGACGCGGCGACCGAGGACTTCACGCATGAACATGAAGAGGGGCCAGGAGGTCAAGAAGACGGCTAGATACATGAAGCTGTATCGCCAGATCAAGATGCTCTGTAATCCGAACGCCTTGTCAGTGAACATGAATGCTAGAAGGAATAGGGCGAATGAGATACCGATCATGACCTTCTTGCGGACTATCAGTGGATTACTGATGGATATCAACGCACAGTATCCGATGATACCGATGGCGAAGACGGATAGGGTCGATGTGGTGTGATACTCAAGCTTGGTGTGATTACCTAAGAAGTAAATTATGCTGATCATTAGTATATTGACGATAGCCGATGGCAAGGCAATCTCCATAACATTGCGCATGAAGCGTCCTGCTGGTGGGGTGTAGTTAGGTTCCAATGCTAATATAAAAGTAGGAATACCAACAGTTAGAGCGTTGACAGGTGTCAGTTGTGATGGCTCGAATGGATAGCCGGTACCGAGGATGATGAACATGATCGATAAGACGACCGAATAGATCGTCTTGATAAGATACAGTGAGGCAACACGCTCAACGTTGTTGATCACTCGACGTCCTTCATTGAGCATGAAGATCATCGAATCAAAGTTACGATTCAATAAGACGAAGTCGGCAGTAGCCTCAGCGGCATCACTCTCACCAGCAATGGCGATACTACAATCTGATTGGCGCATGGCCAAAACGTCATTGACACCGTCACCAGTCATTCCGACTGTCAGATTGTTATTTTGTATCGCTTTGATCAGGTCAGCCTTTTGGTTAGGACGGACACGACCGAAGACACGATACTTCATTACTAATTTTGTGTAATCGCTTGTCTCGTCGACCTGACTCATATCGACATAGCTGTTATCAGTGTCGATACCAGCCTGTGCGGCTACGTTAGCGACAGTGACAGGATTATCACCAGAGATGATCTTCAAGTTGATACCTTGATTTTTGAGGTAGGAAAAGGTACTAGGAGCCTGTTTGCGCACTTCGTCGGATATTTTGAGTAGTCCGATCAGGGTTTGTGTTTCATTGACTTCTTTGAGGATTGCTATGACTCTAAATCCTTGCTCTGCTGCCGTATTTACGATATCGTTTATCTTTGTATCAGCGTCTTTGATAATGAATTCAGGAGCGCCCATGATGTATCTGACGCCACTTGCGTTGACGAAGCCGGAATACTTGGTCTCTGATGAGAAAGGGATGACTTCGGCTACTGGATCATCAGTAGCTGGAGATTTTAGTTTATTGATGGCCTGTGCTGTGGCATTGGTCTCTTGAGTGGCCTCTACGATCCTTGTCGCTATCGCCTGCACTTGATTCGAACTGTATCCGTTATAGGCAAGCGTATCTTTGACAGTCAGCTTACCAGTCGTGATCGTCCCTGTCTTATCTAGGCACAGAGTATCGACTCTCGCTAGAGTCTCGATGGCACTGAGTGAACGAACGAGGATGTTTTTCTTAGATAGATTGTAGGCACCAGTGGCTAAGGCGATCGAGGTCAGTACCACCAGTCCCTCTGGGATCATCCCGATGACAGAAGCCGAAGTACGCAAGACTGAGGCCGAGTAATCGCCCGTCTTGAGATAAGAGCGGAAGAACAACATTAGTCCAACTGGAATGATAGTATATGTTAGAATCTTAATGATATTGTTGATGATCTTCATTAGGACACTGACCTTGCGTTTTTCCTTACCAACGGCTTTGGATAGCTTCGATATGAAACTATTCATACCGACTTGGGTCAGCTGGATCTTGGCTTGCCCAGCGACAACGAAACTACCGGAGTATACTTCATCATCGATAGTCTTGACGATCGTATCCGCCTCACCAGTGATACTTGATTCGTTAGTTTGGAGACCGTTTGAAAAGCGCACGATACCGTCTGCAGGGATCGTATTGCCACGTTTGACTAGTACGATGTCATCTTCAACTAAGTCATCGATAGCGATGTCGAGCTGCTTACCTTGGCGGATGGCGGGGAAGTCCTGTTCGTTGACCAGACTGATCTTATCGACCGTCAGCTTGGAACGGATCTCTTGATAGCTTCCGATGATGATATTGGCGATGACTGGTCCGAGGAAGAATAGATTCCGATATGAACCCGTCAAAAAAATCAAGATCCCGATAACTAAGTTGATGAAGTTGAACAGAGTGAATAAATTGTCTGCCAAGATCTTGGGGATTGGGCGGGAAAGTTTTTTGATTTGGACATTAGTCAAGCCAGCGGTGACTTTTGCTTGTACTTGTTCATCGCTTAATCCAGTATTGATATTTGTGAATGTTTCGGGTCTTTTTACTTTTACCATTTCACACACCTGCGACAATATTTGATAGATGTTATAATTATTCCTACGTACTTAAATTAACATTAACACAAAAGGATGAAATTAATTTGAACAATTTATTTTTCGATTTAGACGGGACTATTATTAATTCCGAACAAGGAATTATGAAGAGTTTGAAGCACATGTATAAGACAGTTTATGGCTATGTACCTCACGATGACGCTACATTGCGTAAATTCATTGGGCCAACATTAGGAGCATCATTTGAGAAGTATGATCATCTTGCACTAGATGACCCTAAAGCACAAGAATTATTCCAGACTTTCAAGGATTACTATGCAGTTGATGGTTGGCAACAATATGAAGTTTACGATGGTATCGTAGACATGATGAAGGACTTGAAAAAGGCCGATAAAGAAGTATTCATCGCCACTTCCAAACCGGAATCATTTGCCAAACAAATCATTGATCAGTTAGACTTGAAACCATACGTTAGACACGTTTTTGGTGCTAGTGAGGATGAACAAACTCGCACTCTTAAAGAAGACGTGATAGCATATGGTATCAAGAAAACATCAGTAGATTTGAATTCTGATAACTTAGTTATGGTTGGGGACCGTAGCAGTGATATAGTGGGGGCGCACAAGAACAGTCTCAAGGCGATCGGAGTAACTTACGGCTTTGGGACAGCAGATGAGTTGAGCAAGGCTCATTCTGAATGGATCGTGAACACACCGCAAGACATTGCAAAACTAGCTATGGAGAAGTAATCAATCATGAGCAAATCATTATCATATAATCGTCATGGATTTATCTTAATACTATTATCGATCTGTTTGGTGATAATTGTTTTTTTGGGTATAACTATGTCGACGGTATTCAACCGAGATTATGTCAAAAAAGTCGTTAGTAGCGATACTAACGTTTCTTTGATACAAGGTTATACCAATCAAAAGCTCGGTCGCTTAGTCAATAGTTACTCAGCTGTGGGCAACTTATCGGCAACTGACATGAGCAAGAAAAACATCAAAAAGGTTATTAATACAGCCGTTGATGATGTATATGATGATGATACCAAATTAACTATCGGCGATGTTATTTTGGAGACTATCGGTGACAACCTCAAGAAGGAATCAAAGGCCAATGGTCTGAGTATTGATTCTGAGATCGACACTGCGGTCAAGAGCAACAAAGGCATCATGGATCAGATCATCAATGATGATATCGGTCCGATCGAACAGATGCTGACGGAATTACAGACTCTACAAAAAGTCATTAAAATGACCATAATCATCGCAGGCTTGGTTTTTGTTTTATTAGCGTTGAGATTGTGGTCAAAAGTTAAGTCCAGCATGCTATTCTTCCATCACATAGGAACAGTCGGGATCATCTCATCGATCCTACTAGGGTTATTGTTGGCTGTCACCTATTATCCTCTACAAGACATGATCGCAAGCAACATAGAATACAATGTTCGGAATGTTTTGTATAATATTCTCAATGGTATATTCCTAAGTTATATATCGATCGTCTTCATGTTATTTATTTTGAGTGTGATCGATTGGGTCGGTACCATGAAATACAAATACAGGTAGTAGAGGTGCGCACATGAAAATTGAACTTACAAGTGAAGCAAAGAACAAATTACAATCATACGTTGATGCGGGAAAGAACATCATCTTAGATCTTGATGACGGCCTAGGACGCTTCTCCGGTGAAGGTGACTGCGCTTTGATAACTAAGTTTAGAATCATTGTCGTAAGCGCCGATGAAGATATGTCTGATTATACAATTACACTCGATAGTGATCTGGGTAAGATTTACTACAAGCAAAGTGCTGAAGACTTCATTGACGATGGACTAAAGCTTGAGGTCAATCCCAAGACACAATTACTGATCTTGAAGAACTCCAAGGAAATAATCGATAATGGTGTCAATATCATTGATTACGATATCGTTAAGGCTAATTCTTAAAGTGAGGGTGTGTTATTGTGACTAAAATAAAAATGACTGATGAAGTAAAAGCAAAATTACAACCATATGTTGACGCTGGCAAGGTATTATTGCTAGATCTCGATAATGGATTAGGACCTTATTCTGATGAGGGCAACTGTGCATTAGTAACGAAGTTTAGATTCATCGCTATCGATGCCGATGCACCCAAGTCAGATTATGAGATTGCTCTGGATAGTGATCTAGGACCGATCTACTTCAAGAAGATCGCTGATGATTACATCCAAAAAGACATGCAACTAGAATTGAATCCTAAGACTAGGATGATCGTATTCAAGAATGCCCGTGAACTAGTAGACGGTGCTGTGAATATCGTTGATTGGGATGCAGTCAATAATACAACCCCTAGCATATCCGGTGGTTGTTAACAATTAGAAATTAAAAGAGCTGACAATTTTTTGCCAGCTCTTTTTTGTTATTCTTTTAAGTCATCAACATCAGTCAATGAGGCTAAGTTGTCTTGTTTAGTAACAGCAGTCTTATCGACTGAGACCTTGAACCAGTTAACGAATCCGTGGTCGAATTCAGCAACCTTGAACTTGAAGTTGTTCATCGTAAATTCAAAGTTCTTATCAATATTTGGATATTTCTCGATCAAGTAACCACCCACGGTGATGATATCGGACTTTTGAAATTCAGGAATATCAGTTCTGAAGTAACGTTCGAAATCGTACAGGGTAGTTTTACCAGAAACATTGTAGCTACCGTCGTCATTCTTTAGGATGTACTCATCCGAAACATCATCGATCTCGTCTTTGACAGTTCCGAATAATTCTTCGTAAATATCTTTATCGGTGACGATACCACTAGTACCACCGTATTCATCGACGACTACGACGATCGGCGTCTGTTTATTGATCATCTTAGATAGGATATCTTGGATCGGCATGGTTTCGGGAACGGTATTGACAGATCTCAATATCCGACTGACACTGATGTCACCGTCAACTTGATTTTGGCGCACGATATCGTAGGCATAGACATATCCCAAGACCTTATCTTTATCGTTGTCAGCTACTACTGGGAATCTTGAGAAGCCTTGTTGTAAGTAATCTTTGAGGACATCTTTGACCTTGTCAGTAATGTCGACCACATACAAGCTAGTACGATCGACCATGATGTCCTTAGCGACTTTGTCGTTTAGTTCAAAGGCACGCTGCATGAAGACGACGTCGTTGGGCTCCATGTCACCACCCTTGACAGATGACTTCGACAAACGGAGAATCTCAGATTGAGAGAAGACTTCATTCTCGGAGTCAGCGGGCTTGAGCCCCATCAATCTGACGATACCAGAAGCCGAGATATTCAGTAACCAGACGAATGGATAGACGGCTATATGGAAGATACGCATTGGTGTGACCGTCAGCATCAACATCCGTAATGGCATGTCGATCGAGACGTTCTTAGGTACGATCTCTGTCAAAACAACTTCTAAATAAGTAAGGAGTAACACACCGACGATAGAACCGACGGCATGCAATCCGCCATTACCATTAGATAGGTGAATGATTCCGAAGAAGTCGACTAACAAATATTCGATCGTACTTTCACCGATCCAACCTAAGATGATACCAGCGATACTAGTACCTACCTGTGTAGTTGACAAGTATTCGTTCAGGTTGTTGACCATGGACAAAGCACGTTGTAGTTTTTTCTTGTTTCCGTCCCCATTAGCGATTGCGTCTTCCAGTTGGCTCGGACGGGTTTGGACTAAGGCAAACTCGGCAGCAACGAAGAAGAAGGCGAAGATGAATGTTACTAAAATTATTATTAAATTAGTAGTTATAGTGGAACTTGACAATATATCATTTCCCCTTTTCTTTAGTAAGAAAGATTATACACCTAAAACGTTGTATTCTGTCCTTAGTATAACAATAAATAATGCAAAATATAGTAATTACTAACTATATCAGTACACCAACTAATATTTGGTGGTTGAAAGTATGGAACTTTATTTTTATAATTAGAACAATAGAAACAAATCGGGGGAAATATTCTTGAGTAGAGTAAAGAGCAGTAAATTTTTAACTCCTGCTAAGGCAGCAGAAGGTTTGGGGATCAGTGTTGCTACACTGCGTAAGTATTCATTGATTGTCGAACATACCACAGGCAATGCAGAGTACTTCGAACGTAACAGCCAAAACAATCGCTTGTACACAAATAAGAACTTAGAAGATTTCAAGCAAATGGTCGAACTAGGTCACAGACCTAAGATGACATTAGATTCAGCTGCTAAGCAGATTTTTCCAGTCGCTGTAAAGGATGAAGAAGGAACTGACGAAACAGCCAAAGTTACTGAACTAGAGAAGACGATCGAAGAACTGAAAGCTTCAGCCAAAGAGCAAGCAACAACTATTAGTGAATTGCAACAACAATTAGCCGATGCTAAAGAAGAAAAAGACAGTCTTCAAAGTCAATTTGACCGTTTCAGAGAAGAAAGTGAACAAGATCAAGATAACCTGATCAAAGAAAAAGTAAATGAACAAGTCCATGACGACAGCGGTAAAAATCACTGGTGGAACAGATTTGTTAAATAAAAAGCGCATTCACAAAATGAATGCGCTTTTACAATGTAAACGTATTTTAAATGTCGAAACATTACCGTATAATATTTAGTGGTAAAAACAGCTAGGAGGACTTGCTTTGAAATTAGCAATGATCGGACTCGGTAAGATGGGTATCAATTTGACCGAGAATTTAATTAGAAATAATAATGAAGTAGTAGCATTTGACTTGAACGAAGACGCTAAGAAGGAAGCATCAGAACTTGGTGCTACCGTAGTAGACAGCCTAGAAGATGCAGTGAAGAACTTAGAAACTCCACGGATCGTATGGGTCATGTTACCTGCAGGTAAGCCTGCAAACTCAACGATCGACAGTTTAAGTGAATTGCTGGACAAAGACGACATCGTGATCGATGGTGGAAATTCCTTTTATGAAGACTCACTCAAACATAACGAGATCCTTGAAAACAAAGACATCAAATTCTTTGATGTCGGTACATCAGGTGGTATGAGTGGAGCTAACCATGATGGTAACTTCATGATCGGTGGCGACGACAAAGAAGCATTCAAGTATATCGAGCCTATCTTCAAAGGCATCGCTGAAGAAGACGGATACTTATACACAGGTAAGGCCGGTAGTGGTCATTACTTGAAGATGGTCCACAACGGTATCGAATACGGAGAGATGCAAGCCATCGCCGAAGGATTCGACGTCTTGTCACACAGTCCATTCGACTATGACAATGAGGCAGTTGCCAAGGTTTGGTCACACGGTTCTGTTATCAGAGGTTGGTTGATGGAGTTAGTCGAAACAGCCTTCTCTAAAGATCCAGAGCTAGACGAGATCAAGGGTGTAATGCATTCATCAGGTGAAGGTAAGTGGACACTTGATGAGGCCTTGAAACTCCAAGTTCCTACACCAGTTATCGCTGCTTCATTGATGATGCGCTATCGCTCACTTGAGAACGATACGATGTCTGGTAAGGTCGTAGCCGCATTACGAAACGAATTCGGTGGACACGATGTGGACAAAAAATAAATAAATATGGGTCTAAGTCGAATCGCATTGGTGAGATATTTTAGACTCTGGGCACACTCGAAAGAGTGTGTCTTTTTTTACGCTATTATCAAATTAATTCTGATAACGGAATGGAATGAGTTAAGCTAATTAGACTAAAATAGTTTTCAGCTTTGATAGCATATATTGATATTCGATTTCTTAGGGTGTATACTGAAATCATGGAAAATCCTAAGTTCGAGTTTTACACGCGTCCAAGTGGGCACAATGAATTTCAAGAATTCTTAGATAACTTAAAACCGGTGGAAAAACAGAAACTGGTCACCATAATTGCCAAGACACAGAAGCTCGGTTTGCAGGTGGCGGCGCGTCAAATGTGGATCAGAAAGATTTCGAATGGTATCTTTGAGCTTCGGACAACAGGATCGAATATCCAGCGTGGATTATACTTCCACGTTGAAGGTCCGCATTATGTGATTACGCATGGCTTCACGAAGAAGACCCAGAAGACGCCGGCGTCTGAACTTAATCATGCCAAAGAACTCAGGACAGAATACTACGATAATTTGGGAGGTAAGTAACATGGCAAAGAACATTCTTTTTGACGATTATCTCGCTGAACAACTTAAAAATCCTGAATTCAAGGCAGGTTTTGATGCCGAATCTGCCAAACTTGAGAGCGCAGTGGCATTGATGAATGCGCGTGAACGCGCTGGCCTGACCCAACGGGAACTATCAGAGCGGGCAGGTGTGCCGCAATCAACGATTGCAAGAATTGAGCACGGCCATAATACCAGTTTTGACACCATGAGCAAGATTGCTTTTGCACTGGGGAAGAAACTCAAAGTTGAATTCACTTAGAATATAGAGATGTCCTAATAGTTGTGAACGTCAGTTTTCGTAACTTTCAGTTCTAAGTCGATTTGTATTAGTGAGATATTTTAAACTCTTGGCACACTCTTTCGAGTGTGTCTTTTTTTAGTTTTGCTCTGGTTTTTTTTCTACCGTTTTTTTACTTTTGTGCTAATCTATAAGAATTGAGGTGGAATCATGCAAAAACTAAAAATCTTTTTGATTATTTTTATCGGGGCATTCATCGGTAGTAATCTTCGTTATGGTGAGAGTTTACTGTTCCACTCTAGCAATGGTTTTCCATATGGAACACTGATCGCTAATCTGAGTGGAGCTTTCATCCTGCCATTTTTGATTCACTATGTCCAAGACCGGTACGATCTATCACCACGAGTCATCTTAGCTCTGAGTACCGGCTTATTAGGTTCATACACAACCTTTTCCACATTTACCGCTGATACATATCGCTTGTACCAAACTGGAAACTGGGTATTGTTGCTAACTTATTTAACATTCACGATCGTTGGCGGGTTCATCTGTGCACTGATGGGTAATTACTGGGCAGCGTCCCGTGCCTTTATGGATTATGCTGGAAGGAGAAGGAAGGAATGACGGTTTTTATAGTCGGATTCGGTGCTGGCATCGGAGCCTTTTTTAGGAACGAATTGACATTGTTGTCACAAAAAATCAGGATAGATTTTCCAATTATAACTTTGTTGATAAATATTTTTGGCGCCATGGCTTTGGGAATATTCACCGCCCACGTCAATGCCGGTAATTTATTATTATTCTTGGGGACAGGATTTTGTGGTGGATTCACGACTTATGGTACGTTCAATATGGAGCTGACCCAGTTGTGGTTCCAAGGAAGATTTTTCAGATGCTTTTTATATTTTGCTTTAACGTATATTATTGGTATATTAGGATTTATAATCGGGATTCATTTATAAGAAGGTAAACAATGAAAAACACAGATATTTGGAATGAGAGCAATAAGCCTAACATCATCAATTCTACCAAGTTGTACTTCCAAGACATGTTTGTCGGTGCCAAGCGTATGAGTCGCGCCGACTTCTGGTGGGGCTTCTTAGGGATGACGATTATCGCCGCCATCTTAGTTAGTCTATTTGGCTTTTTGGTGACTAAGATGCCCGTCAATGATTTTTACTGGAGTGCCGTCTGGGCGATCGCCATGGTCATGACACTCGGTTATTATATTATTTCGATTTGGAACGCATCGATCAGGAGACTGCACGACTGCAACCTGCGTGCCTGGTGGATGTTGAGTTACATCCTACCAGTTATCGGTCAGATCATCTTGATAGTCTTGAATTGCTTACCACAACGAAATCAAGATAATGACTGGGCTAAATTTGTCGAAGAAGATTAAGAATAGGTACTCTGTAATTGTTAGCATTAATAATCACAGAGTATTTTTTTGCCTTGATAATTGGGCGAATAATTGTAAGAATAGAAGATATGCGTTAATTACTATTTAAAAAGAGCATTTAATCCTTAATCGAAAAGTAATAATGGGGAGTTTTTACGTAGTTTTATCCAAGGGGGAAAATATGAAAAAAATCGCTTTAATGATTGCCGGCTTAATAGTCATGCTCAGTGCAGGAGTGGGCATCGGGGTAGCATCCATGGACCAAGTCAGTGCTGATAACAAAGTCGAGGCACAACAAAAAGCCAAAACTAAGAAGGCCAAAGAGACCAAAAAAGCTCAGAAAGTTCAAAAACAGGCAGAGGAGAACCCTAAACTTCGTCCACTGACGAAGGGACAATGGCAAAAGTCTTCACAAAAGGGTGACTATCCTGATTTATCTCAGTATGAAGCTAGTGAGCTTGAGGTACAGGTCTCAACTGCCAAACAACGAATCTATTTAAAGCACAATAATGCCAAAAGTGATGAAGTGCTCTATACTTTTTATTGCTCAACTGGAGCCAAGAATACTACGCCAAAAGGCGAGTTTGAGATTCAATCGGAGCGCGGCGCATCATTTTTCAATGACGAACTAAAAGAAGGCGCTAATTACTGGACTTCCTTCAAAAATCACGGCGAGTATCTCTTCCACACTGTACCGACGGCAAAAGACGGTTCTTATAAGGAAGGTACAGAAGATTATCTAGGTAAGAAGCCTAGTTCACACGGTTGTATCAGGATGTCGATTCCTGACGCCGAGTGGTTCAATCAAAATATTTCTTTAGGAACAAAAGTTATTGTCAATTAAAAAAACTGAGAAAAATTTTCTCAGCTTTTTTTTATATACTAATGATTTACCACCACAATTTGATCAAGGCCTGTGTTCCATCATTACCGAGACCTTTTTCATCGACTAATTTTTCGTACAGAGCTTTAGCTTGCTTAGTCGCAGGTAAGTCTAGATTCATCTTTTCGCTTTCGTCTAAGGCGATACGTAGATCCTTGAGGAAGTGCTTGGAATAAAACCCCGGCTGGAAGTCACCTTTGAGGATCCGAGGTCCATAATTATCGAGGCTCCAGTTGTTGGCACTGCCGCCACCGACGGTTGCAGTGATAGCATCCATATCTAGACCAGCCGCTTTAGCGTAGACGTACATTTCTGTCATCCCAGTCATCGTTCCAGCAATCATGATCTGGTTGGCCATCTTAGCGTGCTGACCAGCACCGTATGATCCGAAGTAATGATGAGTCTGTCCGATGATCTCAAAGATAGGAACTAATTCTTCGAAGGCTTCTTTGGAGCCACCGACCATGATAGTTAGTTTGCCGTCACGAGCCCCGACATCGCCACCAGACACCGGTGCATCCAGTGCTTTGACGTTGATTTTTTCAGCTGCCGCACCGATCTCTTTTGCCAGAGTGGGAGTGCTAGTGGTCATATCAACGACTATCTTGTCAGCGCTCAGACCAGAGAAGATACCATCGTCCTTGAAGTAGACGTCCTGGACGTCCTGTGGGAATCCCACCATCGAGAAGATGATGTCAGAATTTTCAGCGACTGCTTGAGGACTTGCGAACCATTTAGCACCTTTTTTTAGTAATGGTTCGGATTTTGATTCAGTCCGAGTGTAAACATTTATTTGATAATTTGCCTTTAACAAGTTGTTAATGATGCCAGTTCCCATAACACCTGTTCCAATGAAGCCTAGTCTTTTCATAAATGAACCTCCTATACGATAAGTCATAGTTTCATTATAGCTTATTAATAAAGGTAGGTTTTTATGATTTTGTGAGATATAATCAAATTTAAGAAGATTAAGAAAATAGGGGTGATTCCATGGAATTCATCAATAAGTATTACAAAAGTATTTTCGCGGCGGTACTCTATGGGGTCACCGCCGCGATAGGTGTTCAGCTATTACTACAACCAGCCAAACTGTATACTGCGGGGGTAATGGGTGCTTCTCAATTGATCGTTAATATCATCGATCAATTCTCTCACGTTAACACGCAAGTTTATTTGTGGTATACACTGTTGAACATCCCACTAGTTTTATTGTCGTGGTTTAAATTAGGCAAGAGGTTCACCGTCTTATCAATGATCGCCATCATTTCAGCTTCAGTATTCATCTTGTTCATCCCACTACACCCAATCACTAATGACCCAATGTTGTCGGCTGTATTTGGTGGGGTCATGACAGGTGTCGGTAGTGGTGTCTGCTTCAGAGCCGGATTCTCAACGGGTGGAACTGATATTATTGCGCTGATCGTTCAGAAGAGTACCGGTCGGACGGTCGGACAAGTCAGCTTCGCCGTCAATGCCGTTATCATCACGATCGCCGGGATCGTCTTCGGCTGGGAGTTAGCACTGTACAGTATCTTATCGATCTACGTCTGCAATATGATCGTCGATAAGATGTACTTGCAACAACAAAAGATCACAGTAATAGTCTACTCGCACAAGATCGATGAGATGTCACAAGAATTATTGAAGTCGATCAATCGTGGTATCACTTTGGATCACAGTTTGGTCGGTGCTTATTCAGGCAATCCGATTGGTTCCTTAACGATGGTCCTGACCAAGTACGAGTTATTCTTCGCTAGAAGGATAATCAAGAATATCGATGAGAATGCCTTTATCAATGTTCAACCTACTGATACGATCATGGGCAATTTCAATGACAATTAAAAAAATCGAGACAATTTTGTCTCGATTTTTTGATTCAAGAGTTTAGTTGAAGACATCCTCAATGTCGTCATCACCACTAGCGAAGCTGTATTCTTTGCCAATCGTATTGGGATTCTTGATAATAGTAGTTAAGGCTTTAGCGACATCGATCCTTGGAACACTGCCTGATTCGTTAGCGTCTAGTAGTTTGACCTTACCAGTCGTCTCATCATCAGTCAGCGCACCGGGATGAATGATCGTATAGTCGAGGTCAGTGCCACGAAGGTGCTCGTCAGCGTAGTGTTTGGCGATCATGTATGGCTTGATGCCAGACGCACCCCACTTATCGCGATTGTCACTGAAGACGGAACTGACCATGATGTAGCGCTTGATGCCTAGAGCCTCAGCTGTCATCATCGTCTTGATCGCACCGTCAAGGTCGATCTGTAAGGTCACGTCATAGCCAGCACTTCCAGCACCAGCTGAGAAGACGATGACATCAGCACCGGAATCTTTGATCGACTTGTGGATATCCTCAAGTGAAGCTGTTAAGTCGATGAACTGAGTAGGGATGTTGTTAGCCTCGAATGCTTCGATTTGTTCTTTACTACGTAGACCAGCGACAAAATCAATATTGTTTGATTGCAATTCACCGATCAAAAGGTGTCCGACTTTTCCGTGAGCACCAATTATTAGGACTTTCATTTATATTATTCCTCCTTTTGATATGTTACCGTTATTGTAACCATACCAATATTAATTATATTTTGCTAATAATACGAATTTATCTATGATATTGGTTTCATTTAGGGGGTACCAAATTGAAAATACTAGGAATTCTAGCCTCACATCAAGAGCACGGGATCAATGCCAAGCTGTTAGATGCCGTGCTAGACAATGTCGATCCCGGAGTCGAGACGGAGACTATTTTTTTGGAAGATTATGATATCACGCCACATAAATACCACGAAAAAAATCAAGTCCTAGATTTCTTCGCTGAAAAACTCGCCGAGAGTGATGTCTGGGTCTTTGCCGCCCCGACTTACTGGCGGGAATTGTCAGGAATCCTGAAAGACTTCTTCGATTGCATGCGACCTAAATTGGTTTATTTCAAGCAAAACGGTGACACGATACCCGGTCCATTCAAGGACAAGCATTATTTGAGCATCACATCTTGTTACGTCAGCACGCTAGAGAATTTCGTCACCGGTGTGACTGATGACACTTTCAAGACGATCGATCGGGTGATGGCTGCCGCAGGAGTGATAAAGACTGGCGAGATAGTCTTGCCGGGAACATTTGGGATGAAGGAAATACCAGCTAATAAGCTAGCTCTGTGCGCCAAGTACGGTCACAAGATATCTCAACGGAAACGAAAGGACGATTCAACAGTGAAAAGATATATTCAGCTATTCTTCATGATTGCCGTCATGGCACTGATTACTATGGGGATCCAATTACCGCTCAAACAATTCATGCCAGTTAATTTTTGGACTGACTACATCAGCTTTACGATTATTTTCTTCATATTATTAGGTTCCATCTTACACTTTGCGACTTTTGTTAAGCATCGCAGACGGTAGGCAAACAAAAAATCGACTGTGGAGTCGATTTTTTTGATTAATGCATTTGATCTACTTGGTCCAAGACCTTATCGTAATTAGGCTCGTTGGTTTGAACCTTGAGAATTTCTGAGTAGATGATTTGTTTATTAGTATCCACAACCCAGACAGAACGTGCTAAAATACCTAAATCAGGAATTAATAGATTTGATTTCTTACCGAAGTCCTGGTCAACATCTGAGAGCATCTTCATGTTCTCAACTCCTTCAGCTGCACACCAGTGCGATTGCTCTTCAACCGTGTTCTTGGAGATGGTTACGAAGTTGATCTCGCCATGTCCGCCTACTTCAGTATTGAAGTGCTTGGTTTGAATGCTACAAACACTAGTGTTAATATCAGGAACAACACTGATCAATAGTGGCTTGTCGAGTAGACTATCCAGAGTGACCTTGTTACCGTCCTTGTCTAGTGCTGTGAAGTCTGGGAATGTGTCACCTACAACTAGTGGGGTACCGATAGTAGTTACTGTATTGCCTTTGAAATCTAAGTCCATAAAAATTCACACCTTTCTGATAGTTTACGTGTTAATAAGATTATTATAGTTTAAAATAGATTGAAGTCCTAAGAATAAGATTGAGGGTATTGTTTTGGGAAAAAACTTAATTTACAAAAGAAGATCGATTCGTTCATTTAGTGATGAAGAAGTATCGGATAGTTTAATAGAAGAAATAATCAAAGACGCTAGTCATGCGCCATCATGGCAGAACTCACAACCGTGGCATATTTATGTTGCAAAGAGTGAGACCTTGAATCGTATCAAGGCGGCTTATAAGAACGCACAGCTGAATAATTTACCTAGCGAACCAGACCTGACGACACCACATCGAGCCGATCGTCCGCAATTGTCATTGGATAATATCGCTCACTGGGGGGACTCAGTCAAATTAGCAGTTGGTGAACAAGGTCCACGTGACCCAGAATTTCAAGAGGCCAGGATCGACTTGTATCACTCACCAACGATCGCCTATCTGACGACGAGTGCCAAGGCCAGCGAATTTACGCTCTTCGATATGGGAGCATTCGGACAGACTTTGATGCTATCCGCTACTAGCTGGGGCATCGGGACTATCCCCGCCTATAGTTTGGTCGCCTATCCTAGTATCCTGAAGAAGGAACTCTTGATACCTGATGAGCAAGAATTAGTTATCGGTATCGCCATGGGCTACCCTGATGACAGCAAGTTGAACTGTATCAAGACCGACCGAGCTGATGTGAGTGACATCTTGAACATTAGAGAATAAGTTAGCTGAATCCAGCTAACTTATTTTTTTTGATATACTGTTGGTAACAAAAATCAATCAGTTGAGGAATAATACAAATGCATTTAATCGGTGACAAGATAATCATACGTAATTTTCAAGAAGGCGATTTCACATCTTTTTATAGTTTGGTTAAGAATAAGCGTAACCATGCATTATCAGGGATTGAATATACTGAGGATATCAATGATGCAAAACAGATCTTCAAAAGATACTTAGATCTAGAAACTTCTTATTGTATAGCGCTAAAAGATAGCTCCTTAATGGTAGGGATAATTGAGCTGAATGAACGAGGGATGAATTCAGGATTAGAACTGACTAGAGAATTGGGCTTTATAGTAGAAGAAAAGTATCGTCGAGAACACATCGCCAGTGAAGCAGTTGCGCTAATGATCAAGTATAGTTTCGAGGAATTGAAGCTGACAGAACTGTGGGCTGCAGCCGAAAAAAACAACATCGCCCCACAAAAATTGCTTGTCAAACAAAATTTCAAATATATTTATGAGGTTGACCAAGATTTCAGCATCGTCAGTCAGAGTGAGGATCCGATCGAGTATTATCTACTACGTCCATAAGTTCACTTCTCGTAAGAAATTCTTAACAAATCCGAACTTGTAGGAGAAAAATAGATGATAAACTAGTAATCGGTAAGGAGATAATAGACTTATTTTAATGAGAGGTTTTTGATATGAAAAGAAAACAAAGGACTAGAAAAAGTCTTTCATTAAAAAAGCGAATAGTCGGTTATTTTGCAATTGCCGTAATTGTACTTGGAGTTATTGGTGGCTTTGGCGTTAACCACGTTATCGCGGAGTCTACCAATAGCTCCGGAGGTGTAGCTAGATCCGAAGCCGTTGTCGCTAATACAGATAACGATGGCTTAGAAGGCGGTGGTGACAGTCGTGCACACGTACTTATCTCAGATGATAATACGGGTCAGAACACTGGAACTACTACCAAAGATGTTGACTACACGCCGTCGGTCAATGTTAATAACTTATCATCTTATCCGCAAACGGGAGATGCGCATGAGTATGGATTAGTTATAGTCGGCTTTTCAATTCTGATTGGTCTGTTCGCTTTTTATATGAAGAAGATTCGTCATTTTATTACTGATTAGGGCTTACAAAAAAGTTCAGATTCTGAAAAATCACTTTACGAAATGTGAAGTGTACAGGACGTAAAATCTGATAACATAGTAGCTGTAATCAAGAAGAACTTAAAAAAATAATTTTTCTATATCAGGGAGGATATAAACATGAAATTATCAAAAAACGTTTTAGTAGGTAGCTTAGCTTCAGCAGGTATGGTATTAGGATTAGTTGCACCAGCAACAACAGCATTCGCTGCTACAACATCAGGTGCATATGATGAATCAACAGGTACAGTTAGCCATGTGGATCCAAAAACAGAAGTAGGATCACTTAACGAATCATCAACAATCGCTATCGCTTTGGACTCAACAGAGGGTGCAGAAGATGGTCAAGCAACAGCTAAATCAAATGTTAACGTTAAAGTTCTATCAGGTATTCTAGTACTTGATGCAGTTCCAGACTTCGGATTCGGTAATGTTATGGCTGGTAAGACAGTTGACTTAAAAGACAATACTGCAGAAGATAAAGTTACAGGTGCAGAAGATGGTAATGCAAACGGTGAATTATCAGTTATTGATTCACGTAGCGAAGCTGGTGGATTTACATTAAGTGCAGCTTTGGGAGAATTCTCAGATGCAGATGGTAATGTCCCAACAAAAGCTTTTGATTTGACATTGAACCCAGTTGAACTATCAGGTGGTGCTGGTAATACTAACGTATCTAAATTCGAAAGTGAGAGTGCCACATTAGAAAGTGCTTTAAAGGGTGCTGCTAGTTCCCAACAAACTGTTATCAGTGCAGCACCTACTGATTATACGGCAGGTAGCAAAATCACAGGTCTATTCAATACATCAACTAGTGCATCATTGAAAACACCTGCAGAAGCAGCTGGAACAGATGCAGATGGTAAGACAACAAATAGTGTAAAAGCTTACAAGGCAGCAATTACATGGACACTACAAACAAAAGCTCCAACTGCTGGATAAGGGTAGTTAAAAGTAGTTAAAATATAGATTAAAAACCACTACTATAGTAGTGGTTTTTACTTTATAATAATACTTGATACTAAGGGTGTTTTTATGGAGGAATTTTTATGAAAAAAATTATGCATAAATTTGTAGTCTTGATTGCTACTCTTTTTGGTATTGTCGGTTTCTTGAGTATTTCCAGTTTAGAGGTAGGAGCTGCTACTTCTGGTGGCTATGCTTTGCAGACGGAAGAATCTAATGACAATGTTGATATTAGTAGTGGATCATATGTGGTAACTGGTGATCCTGGTCAAAAAATCGAAATGAAGTTGAAGATCGTCAATCAGGAGAGCAATAAGAGAACTTTCTTGTATCGGGCTAATACAGCCTATACTACTGACGGTGGTGCCTTGGGATTTGATAAGGTCAAAGTTACTGACCCTGCCCTCACATTGAAAACTGGTAGTTTTATCGACCCTAATAAAGGGACGATCACTATTCCTGGTAAGGCTACAGCTACTGTCACGGCAACCGTTACGATGCCTGATAAGGCATTCAAGGGTATCTTGATGGGTGGATTCAATGTTTCGCCTTACAAAGAAAAGGCCAAAGGAACGGTATCTTCTAACGGTACATTGATCAAGAACAAGTTTAGTTATTCTATTCCGATCGAATTAAAGAATACTAACTATACTCGTGAAGAATCTAAGTTTTCTGCAATTTCAGTTAAGCCAGCGATAGTTTCAACTGATCAAAATGGTGTGAAAGCTAATATCCACAATTCTACGAACTCATACGTTGGTTCCTTGGAATCCAAAGCGGTGGTTACTAAAAAGGGTGACGACAAATTCAAGATCACCACAACAAAGTCCGATCAGAATATTGCGCCAACATCTAACTATGACTATTCTATTTCATGGGGTAAGAAAGCACTCCAATCAGGTAATTATCATCTTAAACTGACATACAAGCAAGGTGGTATCAAGAGTTGGGTAGTCAACAAGGACTTCACGATCACTAACTCAGATGCCGCAAAGTATAATAAACTTGCAGGTATCAAGCCAAATTACCTATGGCTATACATCTTATTAGGTGTCCTTGCCTTAGCAATAATCCTTGGATTAGGTATTTATCTAGGTAAAAGAAATAATAATAACAACAATGGCGGTTCTAACAAACCAACAAGACGCCGTCGCCGTTAATATTATTTAATAAAAAAATAAATTAAGCTGTTCCAAGACTTGGAACGGCTTTTTTAGTATTATCATAGGTATAGATAATATTTTATGGGGTATCTTTATGAAGAATAAATTTATTTATTGGACTATTTTTGTCGGTGTATTATTTATTAGTTTTTTTACATCGAGTAAGCCAGTTTACGCAGATATTTATGGAGTTACAGTTACGCCTCTAGTGGGTGATTCTGATGTCACCGACAGATTCCAGATTATCGGCGAGAGTGGCGGTACTAGGAAGATCAAAATATCTATCAGTAACTTTGGCCCTAAAAATATGCGTCTTGCTGTTGTTCCCACTAATGCGACGACATCATCTGACGGGGTTATTTCGTATACTGACGTCGTAAAAAAGGGTCAGTATGGACTTAAATACGCCTTTGGAGATATGACCAAGAAGAAATACGTGGAATTAAAAACTAAACAGACTAAAGATGTAACGTTCACGATCAAAATGCCTAAGGAAAAAATCAAAGGGCTGATGATGGGTGGATTCAAGATCTACGATAGCCAACGTCCAGGAACCGGTACCGCCTCAGTCCCAGTCTGGATCACTGAAGACAACAAGGCGATCGGCGGTATCCTGAAAATGCACAGTCTATCCTTGGCAGTTGAAAAGAAACAACCACACGTCTATGTCAATCTGGAGAATAATCAACCGGGGACAATGAAAAAAGTCATCGTCCATATGAAAGTTAAGCGTCAAAGCTGGCTAGATAAGTTCGACCTAGGTCCAAAGCCTATGATCGCAGATTTAACCTACCCTACGGTAGCACCTAATTCCAAGATACCGATCGACTTCAGCCAAAATCAGACACCGATCACGGCGGGGAAGTACAAGGTCACGGGTGCGGCTAGAAGTGGCAAAGCAGTCTGGAACTTCAAAAAAACCTATACCATAACCCAAGAACAAGCTAATGACATCAATAAGCGTTGTAAGAACTTAGTCTACGATAAGACGATCACTTATGTTTTAATTGTATTAGTATTAGTATCAGTAATGGTATTGATCTTCTGGGGACTATGGCACCAAAATAGGAGTTAAAAATGAAAAAAATAATAATGTTTTTATCCACTATGATTGCTCTGATAGTTGGTTTTACCGTTTCTACGGAAGTTAAAGCAGCTGATAAGTCATATTCTGTTCAGGCAGTATTACCTGATAATCAGATAGATAAGAATGCGTCATTCTTTGATCTACAAGTAGAACCTAATAAGGAACAGACCTTAAAAGTCATGATTATCAATACTGGTAGTAAGCCTATCAAGGTGACTACCACGGTCAATAATGCTTACACGGCTAATTCAGGTGTTATTAGTTATGACAAATACAATAAGAACCCTTATAAGAATCAAAATCCCTCATTAACGTCATTGGTCGATGGGAAGCGTAAGTCGACAGTTAACTTGAAGGTCGGTCAGGCTAAGAATGTTAGTTTCAAAGTGAAGTCACCTAGCACTGAGTTCACTGGGATTATTTTGGGTGGTGTTACTACTACTGCCAATGTTAGCCCGACTAAGTCCAAGAATATCAATATCAAGAATCAAGTTAGATACGTTAAGGGCGTGGTTCTGCGCTCAAAAGATGACGGGGTGATGCCCGATATGCATCTGACTAACGCATTTCCCAAGTCAGTCTCTGGTAATTCTGGGATTGCCTTCACATTGGACAATACAGCACCGATCAATATCAATGAAGTAACACTTGAATCAACTATCACGCACAGTGGTAAGAATAAGAATTATAAGGCGGAGAACTTGCAGATTGCTCCTAATTCTCAGTTTGATTATTTCATACCGATTAAAAATCTGACTGCTGGAACATATAAGGCTAAGATCACTATTAAGAGCAAAGCTGGCTATCAGAAGGAATTTGAACGAACATTCAGCGTTAAGAAGAGTGCAGTCAAGGCGATCTATCGTGAAGAACACGAAAACGAAGGTCGTAGAACTAACCAATGGATCATCATCATTGTCGGCATCGTTGCACTGATACTGGTGGCCTTGTGGATGTACTTGTATTATTCACAGAGAAACAAGAGATCTGGTTCTCATAGTCGGAAGACTCGTAGTCGTAAGTAAAATCATTAAAATAAATTTAGTCCAAAAAAAATAAAGCTGATTTCAGCTTTATTTTTTTATTTTGATCTTCACGTTCTTTTAGTTTATCGACATATACTTGATTCAACCTTACTAACAGCCAGATGTAGTCAGCACGGGTATTAGTGATATTCCAAGGGATGACCTTGAGTTCCTTAGGGTACATTTCTAGTTCATAATCTCGTGGGAGGATATCCAAAGTAGAGATCAAGACGTCAACGTCTTCGAATTGATCACTTGGTACGACTTTGACGAATTCAAGTGTTCTGACATTTCGCAAGATGACTTCTTCGACGGCATTACCGGGATCAGCCAAGACTTTGACTTTGATGTAATCTTCTTCTTGGATAGTGTTGATATAAGTAGGTATAGCCTGGTAGAGGTCATATGCAATGGCCTCAGCGGCATTATGCACACCGTGGTACTCTGTATCATCCACACTAGAGAAGAACTTGTGGATGTTCTTATAGAGCGATGACAGCGTTCTGGTATCTTCAGGGTTGGTATCGTAGTAGCTACCTTTGATCACACCGTCGTTAGCCATTACATAGTAGAAGATGATCTCACGTGAGACGTAAGCCATGATGTTTTGAAGGATTTTTTGATTGTGATACACAGTCATGTCGTTGCGATAATTTTCCTTCAAAAAGTCTATAAAGTGATAAACTAGTGCATAGACCTTGGGGGCGATCTTTACATTGAAGTTCATTGCACGTTTATAGATTTCTTCACTAGACTGGAAGACCATATTGTGGAATAAGTTCAGCAATTTATTCTCATTATCCAAGGCGTCTATCGGTACGATAGAATAGTCCTCACGACGCAAGACGTCTTGACCCAGTCTCTGTGAACCGAAGACATCCGTGTACGTGTCCATGTTAGTGATATAGTTACGTTTAGTGAGTCGGATACGAGATATGGCTAGGAAATACTCTAGTTGGATGTAAGTGATGGGGTTACTGAAGGTTTTGCTGGAACGGTCGATGATGTCGTCGATATCGTCTTGTTTGATCAGATGGAAGGGCCAGCCTTGACCGTGGTAGATGTGCCAGTATACGAAGAATGCCATCCAACGGATACTCTTTTCATCACCTTTTATTTCCAACGTTGAATTAGAAATTTTTAATCCAAAGTTCTTCAGATATGACCTGAAGCCAGACATTCTTCTGTTAAGAGTGGACTTACTAGTGAAGTGTTCGTTACTAAAAGCTTCAAAGGATGGGTTGGCACTAGTCAGTCCGTAATTGAAGGCTTGAAAGACGATGGAGTTCTGAACTAGATACAATCTGTATGTGTCGATTGCGATCTTAGAGAAGTCGATCGATTCGATCTTGGTGACTTCCGGGTCTAACTCATGTGCGACAGCTAGGATGTCGTCCAATAAGGCTTGGAAGATATTGTAAGTCTTCTGATATGTGAATTGCATTCGGTTACTGATATTACTGAGATTAAGCTCTTGAGGTGGCAATGACTTGATCACCGTGAGCATACGATATTTTTCAACATCTTGTTTTACTAAGAACACTTGCTCTAACATGTTCAATTCCCCCGAGTCTGGCATATTAAATTAATTCTAATAAATTTGTGACACTACTTGCTACTATGTTAACATTTATTTATAATATTTTGTAATCAGATAGAGGCGCATTGTCAATAATTAGCACTTTTGAGTACGGTAGGGTACGTTGATCTAGTGTGAAAGGTGGCATTGCCGAAGTTTACTTGCTCCTATCGGTGAGTAGATTGGGCTGTTATTTAACAGATAACAGACTGTCGCACGTTGGTGCGTTGGGCTATTGATTGTTTGGATGAAAATAAAATCCTTATTGTCAGTAGTTTCTTCTGGTAATAAGGATTTTTTTAAAAATCCTAGATAGGGGAAACGGAAAAATGGAAAACACTGATGTGAATCGGTCGTTGAAAACTAGACATCTGTCTATGATTGCTCTTGGTGGATCAATCGGAACTGGACTCTTTGTTGCTAGTGGTTCTTCAATTTCAACAGCTGGTCCTGGAGGAGCATTGATAGCGTATGTTGCTATCGGAATTATGGTTTATTTTTTGATGACTAGTTTGGGGGAAATGGCTACATATATGCCGGTTTCAGGGTCTTTTGCTACATACGCAACCAAGTTTATCGACCCGGCCTTTGGATTCGCCTTAGGGTGGAATTATTGGTTCAACTGGGCAATTACCTTAGCCGTTGACCTTTCGACTATCTCGATCGTTGTTAGATACTGGTTCCCAGATTGGTCTTCATGGAAGATCAGTTTAAGTTTTATGATCATCTTATTGGTTATTAATTTTATCTCGGTAGGTTCTTTTGGTGAAACCGAATATTGGCTCTCGTCGATCAAGGTTACCGCTGTTATAATTTTCTTAATTACTGGTATTTTAACAATTATGGGTATTTTAGGTGGACATGGTCCGGTTGGTCTATCTAACTACACTTACAAGCAAGCCCCATTCGTTGGTGGTGTACCGGCTGTATTGAGTGTATTCGTTGTTGCTGGGTTCTCGTTCCAGGGTACTGAGTTGATCGGTATCACCGCCGGTGAGTCAGCAACTCCCGAAAAGAGTATCCCTAAGGCTATCAAACAAGTCTTCTGGAGAATCTTATTATTTTATATTTTATCTATTGCTGTTATTGGCGCACTTATTCCTTACACAAGTCCTAATCTTTTGGGATCTGATGCAGGAGATATTGCAATCAGTCCGTTTACGATCGTCTTCAAGCGAGTTGGTATTCCGCTAGCAGCCGGGATCATGAATGCGGTTATTTTGACCTCAGTTGTTTCAGCTGCTAACTCAGGTTTGTATGCTGCAAGTCGTATGCTCTGGTCAATGAGTAAGCAAGACATGGCACCACATATTTTTGAACGTACTAATAACCGTGGTGTTCCGATCTTTTCATTACTATTAACAGCCTTAGTTGGTGGTGCAGCGCTATTTACTAGTTTGTATGGTGATTCATTCTACGAATTACTAGTTGCTGCGAGTGGTTTGACCGGATTCATCGCTTGGATCGGAATTGCCTTCTCACACTATCGTTTCAGGAAGGCATATCTCAATAAGGGATACAGTCTTGACGACTTGACGTATAAGGCTAAGTGGTTCCCATTTGGTCCGATCCTTGCCATCGTCTTGGGTATCATCATTATCATTGGACAAGACATTCGTTCACTCGTTGATTTCAACGTGATGCGTCTATTGATCAGTTATAGTGGTTTGATCGTCTTGTTCGTCTGCTGGATCTACTACAAGCTCAAGCATCATACTAAGTACTTGAAGCTTGACGATATTGATGTTGCTCATGAGAAAAGACATAATCACTATTAATTTGAATTTTGGTTAGTTTTAACTTAATATATAGATAAATAAACAAAGCGTAGAGAGTGCCTACTTAGAATCTTCCAGAGAGACGGTGGATGGTGTGAACCGTTAAGATTCGTATTCCAGTGCTCTAGCTAACGGGTAATGCCGTTCGGATTGATCCGATATAGTCTGAGAGTGCAATGTATTTGAGATACATTGAAACTGGGTGGTACCGCGAAAAGTAGTCTATTCGTCCCTTTACAGGATGAATGACTACTTTTTTTGTTTACAAACATTAGGAGGATATATCAATGCTTGATATGAAGATGATCAGACTAAATCCAGATTGGACGAAGGATAAGTTAGCTTCACGTGGTGTTACTGCTGAAGAGATCGATCATTTGTTAGACTTGGATAAGCAACGTCGTGAATTATTAGTTCAAAGTGAAACTTTGAAAGAAAAGAGAAATAATGTTTCTCAAGAAATCGCTACAAAGAAGCGTAATAAAGAAAACGCTGACCAACAAATCGCTGATATGCAACAAGTTGGTGCTGACATCAAGGGGTTAGACACAAAGTTGCAAGACACAGATGACAAGATGAACTATATCTTGGTTCGTCTACCTAATATCCCTGATGACTCAGTTCCCGTCGGACCTGACGAGAGCTATAACAAAGAAGTTCGTAAGTGGGGCGACATCCCTGAATACGACTTCACACCAAAGCATCACTGGGAGATCGGTGAAGATCTAGGTATCCTGGACTTTGACCAAGCTTCAAAAGTTTCAGGTAGCCGTTTTGTATATTATGTCGGTCTAGGTGCTCGTCTTGAACGTGCAGTCTACAACTTCATGTTGGATCAACACCAACAAGAGGGTTATACCGAAATGATCACACCATACTTGGTCAATAGCCAAGCGATGTTTGGTACATCTCAATTCCCTAAGTTTACTGAAGACGTCTATACAGTCATGGTTGATGAGAATCCATTGACATTGATCCCAACAGCCGAAGTACCATTGACTAACTACTTTGCTGGTAAGATCCTTGACGGCGCAGAGCTTCCTAAGAAAGTCACAGCCTTGTCACCAAGTTTCCGTTCTGAAGCAGGTAGTGCTGGTAAAGATACACGAGGCTTGATCCGTATGCATCAATTCAACAAGGTCGAAATGGTCAAAGTTGCTAAGCCAGAGCAATCATTCGATGAATTAGAGAAGATGACAGCTGATGCTGAAAACATCCTCAAGAAGTTGAACCTTCCATATCACGTGATCGTTCTATCAAGTGGTGACGCTAGTTTTAGTTCAACGAAGACTTATGACTTGGAGACATGGTTACCTGCTCAAGAAAAATATCGTGAAATCTCAAGTTGTTCTAACTGTCTAGACTTCCAAGCCCGCCGTGCACAGATCCGTTACCGTGACGAAAATGGTAAGACGAGATTGGCCCACACATTGAACGGTTCAGGATTAGCTGTCGGTAGATGTGTTGCTTCGATTCTAGAAAACTACCAAAACGAAGATGGTTCAGTGACGATTCCTGAAATCTTAGTACCATATATGGGTGGAGTTACTAAAATTACTAAAGAAAATGCTAAATAGATATTGACCTTTTATTAGTAGATTGATAAAATTTAATAGTTGTTGAAAAGCGACTATTGATTATTCCGAATTAGCTCAGTTGGTAGAGCATCTGACTGTTAATCAGGGTGTCGTCAGTTCGAGTCTGACATTCGGAGTTATAGCTTAGGGCGACCTAGGTGCGCTGTTAATACATCTAGTTCAATTTGAATTAGATGTATTTTTTATAAGCGCGAATGCCAGTTTAGCTCAGTTGGTAGAGCATCGGTATCGTAAACCGGCGGTCACAGGTTCAAATCCTGCAACTGGCATACTGTTAAGGGAGTGGAATTATTCCACTCCCTTTTTTTTGCGCAAAAAAAATAAGCTCGCCTCTTGGGGGGACGGGCTTATTTATGTCGCACTCACTGTGCAACGGGTTATCAGTAGTGTAAGTGGTCAGATATGATTATGAGGGTTCCAAATTTGTCAAAAATAGAGAGGGATTTTATTAATTAATGAAAGCATTCAATCAGTGATCATCGGAATGGGAAAATGGGAACTGAAGGAACAATTGTAGAAACATAAAATTGATTGAGGGGGGCAACTCTATGCTTCTACCCTTGGATAAATTACCACGATATGAGGATGTGTATCGTGCTAGTTTATGTCGGTTACTTAATAAAAGGAAGGAATTGCATTGGAATCATATCTGTACCTCTTTCACAATTAGAGTATACAACATATGTTTAAACATTTCTATTCAATTTTGACAAAAAATTTTATTTGTTTTTAACGTCACAAAAATAAGTTTTAGGATGATAATATAAATACTTCTTTTTTTACAGTCAAAAAAGGGAATTTGGTTATTGAGAGAGAAGGGAACTACTACTATTACTGGTGCAATAGGTGATTCGCAATTGAGGAGCTTTTTTTTTGGAGCAAGGGTAAAGCGCTTACTTATAAAATGCATCTTTCAATAGTGATAGTTTAAAAAATCACAATAGAAGGATGGTAAATACTATGAAAGTTAGTATTATCGGTTGTACACACGCAGGAACATTTTCAGCAATGAATATTTTGAAGGCACATCCAGACTGGGAAGTTACCGTTTATGAACGCAATGACAATTTGTCGTTTTTGTCATGCGGGATCGCTCTTTGGGTAAGTGATCGTGTCTCAGATCCTAACAAGATGTTCTATTCAAGTCCTGATGATCTAGCCAAGTTGGGTGCAGACATGCAGATGAAGCACGATGTAACTAATATCGACTTCGACAACAAGCAACTGACAGTTAAGGACTTAACAACTGGCGAAGTAACTGAACAAGACTACGACAAGTTAGTCATTACCACAGGTTCAGCTCCAATCATTCCTAATATCCCCGGAATTGATTCAGGCAAGGTTCGTCTCTGCAAGAACTGGTCTAACGCCGTTGAATTGCGTGACAATGCTAAAGACATCAATAGTGCCATCGTTATCGGTGCTGGATATATCGGTGCCGAATTAGCTGAAGGCTATGCTACTTTGGGTAAGAAGACGACTTTGATCGATGCTCTACCTGATGTACTTGCTAAGAACCTGGATAAGAATATGTCTAAGGTAGCTGAAAAAGACTATCTTGATAATGGTGTTGTACTAGGCTTGAACGAAAAGGTCCAATCATTCGAAGAAACAGCTGACGGTGTGATCGTTAAGACTGACAAGAATGAATACAAGGCAGACGTGGCTGTAATGTGCGTCGGCTTCCGTCCTAATACAGATATGTTCAAAGACGAGTTTGAGACGCTACCTAATGGTGCCTTGATCGTTGATGAATACATGCACACAAGTAAACCTGACGTATTCTCAGCTGGGGATGCTGCCTCAGTTCACTACAATCCAACGGGTGACGATCAATATATCCCATTAGCAACTAACGCTGTACGTCAAGGTATCTTAGTTGGTGCCAATATCGAAAAAGATACGGCTAAGTATATCGGTACACAATCATCATCAGCCGTGGAACTATTCGGTAGAACCTATGCTGCTAGTGGTTTGACTGCTGGACATGCCGCAGCCCTCAATAAAAAAGTCGAAAGTGTAACTCTTGAAGATAACTACCGCCCTGAGTTCATGCTGACGACCACACCAGTATTGATGAATCTAGTTTGGGACCCAGAGACACGTGTCGTACTCGGTGGTGCTCTAACTAGCATGTATGATGTATCTCAATCAGCTAACTTACTATCACTAGCCATCCAAAAAGAAGTAACGATCGATGAATTATCAATGGTCGACTTCTTGTTCCAACCAAACTTTGACAAGCCGATCAACTATGTCAGTGCGCTAGCAATCGCTGCTGTAGAAAAGGCCAATAGCAAAGCTGCAGTAGAATAGACTTAATAAAATCGTTCCAAAATAAAAATCCTATGATTATCGACTATTCGTCAATGATCGTAGGATTTTTTTGATTTATATTTAACCAAAACAAGTATCTGCGGGTAGTTTCAATAATCGAGGCTTGCTGTAATAATAGCCTTGTTTATAATTGATACCCATCTCGGCGCTTATCTGGTCATCGAATTTGTCTTCGATACCTTCTAAGATCAAGCGTAAGCCATATTCGAGACTGATCGCATGCCAGAAGTGCACTTTTTGTTGTAGCATTGGATCTTGGAATTTTAAAGCGAAGTTTTGTAGAGCAAACTTCACTTCGTGAACGAAAGGTAATAATTCTTGAATATCACTAAAATAATTATCGCCAGTACCGACGTCATCGAGTGATATTTGCATACCTTTGTCTAAGAATTCTTGAAGTTGTGGCAATAATTCTTGTACGGAGTAATTTTTTGGAGCATCATCTTCAGTTAGTTCGACAACCAATTTTGTTGGATAAAGTTGTTCTTGGCTTTTGATGATAGCCTTAGTGATGGATGTAGTCATTAATTGCTCACGGCTGATGTTCACCGAACAACGTCGTACTTTAATAGATAGAACTTTGGTAGTTTCAATCAATAATTCAGCAACTATTTTTGGATCGATGTCTGAAAACGAGGCGGGTAGGCGCCATCCTTCAGGTGTTAATTGCTTCATTAGCAATTCGTATCCAATGATGGTATCAGTGTTTGTATCTATTTGTGGTTGTACAAAATAACGGTAAATCTGTTCCAATAAAAATTCCTCCTCATTAATCATTATTTATTTTCGAAAGAGCATTATAATATACTATGACAATATTAATAAAAAAGAAAGGGTAAATATTATGAAAGTGGTTATAATTGGTTGTACTCACGCTGGAATAGCAGCAGTTTCACAGATTTTAAAAAATTATCCAGACACAGATATTACGGTATACGAACGACAGGACAGTATTTCTTACTTATCTTGCGCAACATATCTACATATTAAGGGTACGATCAAGACGCTTTCAGATGCCCTTTATGCTGAGCCGGAGGATTTTGCTAAGCAAGGTGTGGATATGAAGATGCAATATGACGTGATCCAAGTCGATGCTAAAAAACACAGCTTATTGGTTCAGAATCTGACGACCAAAAAAATGACGACTGACTCTTATGATAAGTTGATCGTGGCAACGGGTTCGATGACGGCTATCCCGACTATCAGTGGGATCGAAAATCCTAAGGTCATGCTGTGCAAAACTTACGATCAGGCACACGACCTGTGCCAATACACGCAGGATAAGAAAAGAATCGCCGTCATCGGTGGTGGTTATATCGGAGTAGAGTTAGCTGAAGGTTACGCTGAATCTGGCCATGAGGTGGTCTTGATCCAGCAAGCTCCGTATTTATTGAATAAGTACGTCGAGCCGGTCATCAGTGAGATGGTCACACGTGACTTGACTGATCACGGAGTTAAGGTGATCACGGGCGCTAAGGTCATGTCATTTGACGATACCGATGCGGGTGATCTACTAGTCAGTACCGATGCTGGTGAATACGAAGTGGATATGGCGGCGATAAGTTCGGGCATGATTCCCCAGACTGATTTGTTACAAGGTCAGGTGAAGATGGCTGACAATGGAGCAATCATCACTGACGCATACATGCATACCTCAAATAATGACATCCTGGCTGCCGGTGATGCGTCAGTCATTCACTATAATCCGACGGCATCCAACAAGTACTCACCGTTGGCTTCTCATGCTGTGAGACAGGGGATGTTAGCAGGGATGAATACATTTGAGCGTAGATTGCGTTCTATCGGTACACAAGCGACGACAGGCATGTTGATCTTTGGTCGGACGGTAGCTTGCACGGGGATGACGTTACATGACGCCAAGGAGTCACTCTTCAATGTCGCAAGCATAGTCTACGAAGAACCTTACCGTCCAGAATTCATGCCAGATCCATACCCAGTCACGGTCATATTGATCTACGACCGCAACAATCGTCAGATATTAGGTGCACAGATCACAAGTAAGCACGACGTATCCGAATCAGCGAATACTATTTCCGTGCTGATCCAGAATCACGGTACGATCGATCAGTTGGCATTCTTAGACATGCTATTCTCACCTAATTTCAATAACCCCTACGATTACTTGAATTCAGCGGCTCAAAAGGCGGTCGATCAAGAGGGTGGCTACTTACGGACTTGACTTCCATATTGTTAGATTAATATTTTGTTTAAAAATTTTTCATACTTTTTTCTAAGTTTGTGCGAAATTGTTTCATATTATCTCGGTACTATATGTACATGGTCATCAAAGAGATGATCTAAACGAGGTGAATCATATGAAGAAACATCCATTTTTAACTATCGCTGGCGTCTCAGTGATCGCTACTGTATGCGGTAGAATGGTCAAAAACCATAACGCAAAGAAATTGTTAAATTAAATTAAAAATAAAACAAAAACGATCGAAACAAAAACTATCAAGAGGTATGAAAATATGAAAAACTACACTACTCTAGGCTTGCTTACGCAAGCCTTTTTTGATGTAATCGACTTGATAATATGTTATTAATTATTTATGATTTTCAGGTAGTTTTGACGGGAGTTTAAAATGAAAAAAAATCGTATTGTGTATTATTTGGGTGCTTTCTTACTCAATCTGCTAATTATTTCAGTGATATTTTGGTACAACGGTTTAGTCCCATTTGGAAATAATAATTTTTTAACGAGTGATTTAGGTACACAGTACATTGCTTTTTTGACAGAATTACGACGTCAGTTGGTCCATGGGAATATTCATTTATACTTATTCAGTCAATCATTAGGAGATAATTTTTTTCCGATCATCAGTTATTACTTGTTGTCACCATTCAACTTGTTGTTAGTATTGTTCAAGGCCCAATCAGTCCCAGTTGCCGCAGACGTGATCATCATGCTGAAGATATCCGCGATGGGCATTTCGATGGCCTATTTTTTGACACAGTATTTTAAGCAATCGCGTCCGTCCAATTATATTTTTACGATTGCTTATGGTTTTTGTGGTTTCGTCGCCTCGTACTTCTATGACCTCATGTGGCTCGATGCGCTGATCATGTTGCCGATCGTGGCGGTCGGCGTCATGCGAGTCATCCAAGATAACAAACTAGCCTTGTATTATTTTTCGCTCTTATTATCTATTATTTTTAATTACTATCTTGGCTACATGCTGTGTATTTTTTCAGTTTGTTTCTTCATATACCTAGCCTTAGAAGATGACTTGATGAAGCAACGGACTAGATTCATCACTATCAGAAACTACTTAGTGACTTCAATACTGGCGGGGGTGAGTTCAGCTATCGTTTTGGTGCCGACACTGATGGGGATGCTCAAGACGGCGAAGACTTCTTTTAACAGCTTCAATTATTTACCGTCAGCTCGCTTTGGTCTTGAGGCGTTCACTCAGCTGGGGATCGGCGGGAATACTTTTATTCAGAGACTGCATCACGGTCCGTCCGTCTTTATGACTTCGACAGTCTTGATATTGTTGTTGAGTTATTTCTTGAGTGATCGCGTGTCAAAGCTCGACAAGGATCATTCGCTCTTTTTGATCGGCATTTTGTTATTGAGCATGTTCGTTACGACTTTTAATACCGTTTGGCACATGTTTCAGAATCCAGCCGGTTTTCCCTTCAGGAATAGTTTTATCTTTTCGTTCGTCTGCATATTCGTCGCACACAAGGCCTTTTCAGCTGGAGTGTTCAAAGATGCCCAAACTATCATCAAAGCCAGCTGTGTAGCTGGAATGTTGATCTGTATCGGTTATGCGACAGAGTGGCTGATCCCCAAGTTCATCGAAAAAATGGGCTATGAGACGCCTGATAATGCCTATAACGGTCATTATTTCTGGCTGAGCTTATTGTGTATCGTCGTGTCGTGTATCTTGATGATAGCTTTTAGTCGGAACAAGTATTTTGGTATCGGTATTTTGTTGATGATATCCTTTGAAGTCTTCGCCAACTTCAATTCAGTTCTTGATACGGCATATTTAGGTAATCAGAAGATCTATAGTCAGCAATATCAACGAGAAAATGAGGTTCTGACTGAGGTCAAGGATAGTAGTCATCCCGGTCACCGGATCATCGTCTCGCAGTCGGGTCTGAATAAGGCCTTTCCTGATCAGTACAATAATTATAACGATCCGGTTTTGTTCAATATCAATGGATTGAGCCTCTACAGCTCGACACTCAATCAAGATACGATGACGATGATGAATCAACTAGGTTATTTCAGCTTGAATGTCAGAAGGATCAGTTATTTTGGAGGAACCAAGATAACCAACTCGTTATTTGGAGTTTACTTCGATATCAATCAGTTATTCCATCGTTATACCGTCAATGTTCATTACAAGGCTCCGAGTTTGGGATTCTTAGTCGATCCAGATGTTTATGATTTTCAGATGTTACCGAAACGAGCTTTGGATAATCAAAATCGGCTGTGGCAATCCCTGAATGGCGACAGTACGCAGTATTTGAAGAATGCTTCGATCACTAAAATGTCGCAACAAGATGTCAAGCGCAGAACGATGTACACTTATCAGTTGAAAACTGAAACTGCAGGACCGTTATACTTTTATGTTGCGCCATTTAATTATCACGCTTCCCGGATCTATGTTAATGGCAAACGTATCAAGACTTCGCAAGTCCAGATCCAAAGAGCCGCCGTTACAGAACTAGGTGAGTTTGCCAAGAATGAGACGGTCGAGGTCAAGATCTTGACGCACAAGCCACTAGAGATCAACCCGAGTTATTTCCAATCGTTGGATTACGATAAGTATGAAGCAAGCATGAGTAAGTTCCGAGATAACTCAATGAAGATAACTTCTGATCTCGATCACGATACCGTCCGCGGGACCATTCTAGTTCAAAAAAAAGCACCGCTATTACTCAGTATTCCCTATGACAATGGCTGGAGTGCCTATGATAATGGCCAAAAAATAAAAATCCACAAAGTTGTCAGTAATTTGATGGCAATCAATCTGCGTAAGGGATACCATAAGATAGAATTACGGTATCGGGTGCCGGGATTGAAGCTCGGATGGATCATTTCCGTGCTGGCGATGGCGATTTTTGCAGTTTATTTGAAATTTATTAAGTATTTAGATAAAAATAATAGTAAAATGTTTGTGAAATAGCTAATTATTATAAATCAAGTCATTTGATTTTCAATATTTAGCTTAATGTTATAGAATTTTATTATGAAACGCTTACATTAAAGAGATGAGGTGCAGAAATGTCAAATGAATACATTATGGCAATTGATGAAGGAACTACAAGTACACGTGCGATTATTTTTGATAAGCAAGGAAGCAAGGTCGCTGATGCCCAACGTGAATTTACGCAACACTTCCCAGAACCGGGTTGGGTAGAACACGATGCTAATGAAATCTGGAACGCTGTACAATCCACAATTGCGAATGTTTTTATTGAATCTGGAATCAAACCTAATCAAATCAAAGGTATCGGAATCACTAATCAACGTGAAACGACTGTGATTTGGGATAAGACTACTGGTTTACCGATCTACAATGCAATCGTCTGGCAAAGTCGTCAGACAACGGATATTGCTAACAAACTCAAAGAAGACGGTCATGGTGACATGATCCACGAAAAAACTGGTCTATTGATCGATTCGTACTTCTCAGCTACGAAGATTCGCTGGATCTTGGATCACGTTGATGGTGCACAAGAACGTGCTGAAAAGGGTGAGTTATTATTTGGGACGATCGATAGCTGGCTACTATGGAAACTATCAGGTGGTGTAACTCACGTAACTGATTACTCTAATGCAAGTCGTACGATGCTATTCAATATCCACGAATTGAAGTGGGATGAAGACATTTTGAAGATTTTGAACATTCCTGAAGCAATTCTTCCTGAAGTCCGTCCCAACTCTGAAGTTTATGGCAAGACTAAGGATTATCATTTCTACGGTTCAGAAGTTCCTATATCTGGGATGGCTGGTGACCAACAGGCAGCTCTATTTGGACAAATGGCCTTTGAACCGGGTATGGTCAAGAATACATATGGTACAGGTGCCTTCGTTGTTATGAATACCGGTGAAGAACCACAATTGTCAGACAATAACTTATTGACGACGATCGGTTATGGGATCAACGGCAAGGTCTACTATGCGCTTGAAGGTAGTATCTTCGTTGCCGGTTCAGCCATCCAATGGCTACGTGACGCTATGAAACTAGTGGACTCAGCACCAGAATCTGAAGAAGCTGCTATCAGCTCGCATGATGATGACGAAGTCTATGTAGTACCAGCCTTCACGGGACTAGGTGCACCATACTGGGATTCAGATGCTCGTGGGGCAGTCTTCGGATTGACACGGGGAACGACACGTGAAGATTTCATCAAGGCAACATTACAATCATTGGCTTATCAATCACGTGACGTTATCGACACGATGAAAAAAGATACCGGGATCGATATTCCAACCTTGAAAGTTGACGGAGGAGCTGCTAACAACAAATTCTTGATGCAATTCCAAGCTGATATTTTACAAACACCAGTTCAGCGTGCTAAGGACTTGGAGACGACTGCGCTCGGTGCTGCCTTCCTTGCTGGATTGGCTGTTGGCTACTGGGAAGACTTGGACGAGATCAAGAAGGATTACGCTACTGGCGCAACTTTCAAACCAACAATGGACAAGGAACGTTCAGATTACTTGTATGAAGGTTGGCAACAAGCGGTAAGTGCTACTAGACAGTTCAAGCATAAAGCTATTAAATAGATACGGTGGATAAATTTAATTAATAAATTAATAACAATTAAAGGTTTAATTATGTAAGTGATTAAACCTTTTTGCTGTTATCGATTGTGTGAGGATAAAAATGGTTAAAAAACAATACATACTTGCAATTGATGAAGGAACCACTACGGCTAGAGCAATCATCTTCGACCATAGTGGCAAAAAAATCGCCTCGGCACGTCATCCGATTCGTCAAATCCTGCCCAATCCCGGTTGGGTCGAACATGACGCGACTGAGATCTGGAATGCAGTTCAAACGACGATCGCCACGACTTTGATCGAGTCAGGGATCAAGCCCGAACAGATCAATTCGATCGGGATTGCTAGTCAGCGTGAAACGACGGTGATCTGGGATAAGAAGACTGGCTTGCCGATTTACAATGCTGTCGTGTGGCAAAGTCGCCAAACCTCAGATCTTGCTAACGAATTGATCAAGGATGGCTACGAAGAAGAGATCCATAAGAAGACGGGCTTGATCGTCAGTCCGTATTTTTCGGCAACCAAGATTCGTTGGATACTCGATCACGTGGACGGTGCACAGGAACGTGCAGAAAAGGGCGAGTTGTTATTTGGAACTATCAATACGTGGTTATTATGGCAGCTAACTGATGGTGATAGTTTCCTAACAGACTACGCTAACGCCAGTCGTACGATGCTTTACAACATCAACGACCTCAAGTGGGATGACGAGTTGCTCAAGTTATTCAATATCCCGAAGGTGATGTTGCCAGAGGTCAGATCCAACTCTGAACATTTCGGTATCACCAAGAATTATCATTTTTATGGTTCAGAAGTTCCCATCACAGGGATGACTGGTTCGCAGCAAGCGTCACTCTTTGGTCAGATGGCCTTTGAACCAGGGATGGTCAAGAATACATATGGTACAGGTGCCTTCGCAGTCATGAATACTGGTAACAAGCCAGCGTTGTCCGATAATAACTTGCTGACGACGATCGCCTATGGTATCGATGGCAAGATAACTTATGCCTTGGAAGGTAGTATCTTCGTCGCCGGTGCAGCATTGCAGTGGTTGCGCGATGGGATGAGGATCGTCAAGCATACGTCTGATACTGACTCGGCGGCTAAGAAGTCGACCGATCGCGACGAAGTCTATGTTGTGCCAGCATTCTCAGGTTTAGGTGCACCATATTGGGATGACAAGGCTCATGGTACAGTCTTCGGTATCACCCGTGGTACGACTGACAATGATTTTATCAAGGCAACTTTGCAGGCGATCGCTTATCAGACCAAGGATATTATCGAGACAATGAATTCTGACACGGGGATTCCTATCAAGGTCTTAAAAGTCGACGGTGCCGCAACGGCTAATGATTATTTGATGCAATTTCAGTCAGATATCCTAGGCATCCCACTACAAGTTTCGTCCGAATTAGAGACGACTTCACTAGGTGTAGCCTTCCTAGCTGGATTAGGAAATAATTATTGGGACGATTTGGAAGATGTTAAAAAGAACTATCAAACTGGCACGATTTATGAACCAAAAATGAGAGAAAATGACCGCAAAGGGCTCTACGATGGCTGGAAAGAGGCTGTTGCTGCGACGATGGCGTTCAAGCATCACCAATAGCCCATAGAGTCACAAGGTTATGAGAACTTTTATAAAACGCTATAAATAAATAGTCAAATTTGTCAATAAATAAGAGCTTAAATTAAAAGGCTCTTATTTTTATTTGTTGATATGACAACATTTATGACCTAAATATTAAAAAAGTTTTGACATAACTAGTTTTAGAGATTAATATAAGCTTAACGTTGTGTAATGTGAGGAGAGATATTTTAATGGACGAAAAGAAGAAAGACCGAGGTTTCTTCGGACAACCTATAGGTCTGCGAACATTGTTCTTAACTGAATTTTGGGAGAGATTCAGTTACTACGGTATGCGTGCCATCTTACTTTTCTATATGTATTATGCTATAGATAAGGGCGGACTTGGTATGAACCAAGTTACAGCTGCATCCGTTATGTCTATCTACGGTTCACTAGTTTATATGTCTAGTGTTATCGGTGGATATATTAGTGATAGAATCCTGGGAACCAGAAGAACTGTTTTCTGGGGTGGTGTATTGATCATGTTTGGTCATATCGCCTTATCATTCCCGTTCGGACAAACTGGATTGTTCCTTTCGATCGGATTGATCACTATTGGTACTGGTTTGTTGAAACCTAACGTTTCTGAAATGGTTGGTGGATTATATACAGAAGGCGACCCTCGTCGTGATTCTGGTTTCAGTATCTTCGTTATGGGTATCAACTTAGGTTCACTTATTGCTCCACAAGCTGTTAACTCGATGTGGCATCACTATAACTTCCATGCCGGATTCTCGTTAGCTGCTATCGGTATGTTCTTTGGACTTCTTGTTTACTGGTGGGATGGTAAAAAATACCTTCCAGAATCAAGTCTCCATGCTCCAGACCCAATTTCAGGGCCAGAATTAAAGAAATTCTACAAGCGTGTTGCATATGCTGTTATTGCAATTATTATTATCGTAGGTGCTATGGCATTCGCTAAGGCATTGACCGTTGATAACTTCATCATCATCCTAAGTATTCTAGGTATTGCCCTACCAATCGGGTACTTCGTAATGATGTTGACAAGTAAAAAGGTTACAAAAGTGGAACGTTCACGTGTTGTTGCTTATATTCCATTGTTCATCGCTGCTGCTATTTTCTGGGCAATTGAAGAACAAGGATCAGTTGTTCTAGCATTGTTTGCTGCTGAACAAACACAGTTACACTTTGCTAACTTCAGTCTTTCAGCTCCACAGTTCCAAATGCTTAACCCATTCTTCATCATTGTATATTCACCAATCTTCGCCTGGTTATGGCTCAAGCTTGGTAAGAGACAACCTTCTTCACCTTCGAAGTTCTGGCTTGGTTTAATTGTTACTGCCATTTCATACTTCGTACTTATCATTCCTCTAGTAGGTTTGAGTTCTAATGGTAAGGTTAGTCCACTATGGCTAGTTCTAAGTTGGGCAATCATTGAAGTTGGTGAAATGTTGATTTCACCAGTTGGATTGTCAGCTACTACTAAACTAGCTCCTAAGGCCTTCTCATCACAAATGATGAGTATGTGGTTCTTAGCCGATTCAGCTGGACAAGCTGCTAATGCGCAACTTGTTAAGTTGTTCGAACCTGGAAACCCAAGTAACGAAATGATGTTCTTCGGTATCACAGGTGTTGTTACTCTTGTTGCAGGTATCATCTTGGCCTTACTTGTGCCTAAGATCAAACCTTTGATGCAAGGTGTTAATTAAGATAATTATTGATATATTAGCTGGGATGATTATAATCGTCCCGGCTTTTTTTATACTTTAAAAATTCTCTCAAAAAATACTTGAAATGTATGTCTATTTTCGGTAATATAATTAAGTCGAGTATAGACATGGAGGGGTAGCGAAGTCTGGCTAAACGCGGCGGACTGTAAATCCGCTCCTTCGGGTTCGGTGGTTCGAATCCACTCCCCTCCATTGATTGGGTTATAGCCAAGCGGTAAGGCAATGGACTTTGACTCCATCATGCGCTGGTTCGAATCCAGCTAACCCAATAACTACAGAAAAAGGGCCGATTTTATCGGTCCTTTTTTTTATTATTAAGATGAATTACGGTATAATCAATCTATTAGTGCAATACGTACGTTACTGCTCAAAAGGAGATTTTAAACATGAGAGTTCCAGTTTATATTCAAATACATAATAGAATCAAAGAAGAAATCGAATCAGGCAAGTGGGCAGTTGGAGAGAGAATCCCTTCAGAACGTAAGTTAGCCGAAGATTTTGACGTTAGTCGTATGACACTTAGACAAGCGATCCAAACTCTAGTAGACGAAGGAATCTTGCAACGACAAGTCGGTTCGGGTACTTATGTTGCTAGTAGCAAGGTCCAGGAAAAAATGTCAGGTACGACGAGTTTCACGGAGATCACCGAGGACCAAGGTAAGAAGCCATCCAGTAAGACGGTCTCATATCACATCGCAGATCCTTCTATGAGTGAAATGGAAAAACTAAAATTAGCCGATGGCGATCAGATCCTCCGCATGGAAAGAATCCGTTATGCAGATGATCAACCGATCTGCTTCGAGGTCGCAACTATCCCCACGTCGATAGTTAGTGACTTAAACAAAGAAGATATCACGTCCTCACTCTATAAGGCGTTAGAGGACAAAGCTGGGTTACGATTAGGGACAGCGACGCAGACAGTATCTGCCATGCTCTCATCCGAAAAAATTGCTAATCTCTTGAAAGTAAAGCGGGGTTCAGCTATTCTACGGTTGCGCCAAGTAACGACATTGGATGATGGACGTCCATTTGAATATGTCCGTTCACAATATGCGGGTGACAGGTTTGAATTTTATCTAGAAAGATAAAGTGAAGCATTTTTTTTACACGTAATTTAAGGTAATATAGTTACAACATAGTTTCAGATAGTTTCAAAATATTTAGCTGGGAGTCACTTATGCAAAGCTTTGTAAAAAAATATAGCATCTTCTTGATGCTGTATATTGTATTTCAACCGATATTAGATTCCATCACAGGATTAATGCTAAAGATGCATATAGATGTTACATTCGGTGTTTTCATTCGTATGATCGTCATGGCTGTGACTGTCTTCTATCTATTGATTTACCTAATATTGAACCGTGATAACAAAAAAGGCTTTATGATAATCGGCTACTTTGTCTTATTGGCATTGATGTCGGTTATCAGTTTGGCCGTTAACTACAAAACAAAGACACTATTCGTTCCGTCACTTGAATTAACAACACTCGCAAAGAGTCTGTATTATCCCGTCATGTTACTAGCGTACTTATATGCGTTCGAGGAATTGGCAGAAGATAGGATAATCAATCAGCTTTTTCCCAGAGGAATATTCTACGCGATCAATATTGTCAGTTTGATCATGATAATTGCTCATTTCACCAAAAGCTCATTCAGTTCGTACTCATACTACAAGTTGGGTGAGAGTGGCTGGTTCTTCGCTGCTAATGAGCTAAGCGCGATCGTTTCCATCACGTTTCCGATCATGATCTGGTATGCACTAGAAAAGATCGACGTTTGGACGCGTGTTTATTACTGGATAACTATCATCATCACCGTTTATGCAGCATTGTTGATAGGTACGAAGGGTTCATTGATCGCCATTATCTTTGGTATTTGCATGGGAATCCTATCAGCCGTGATCCAGTTCTTCAGGCACGGTGCCAATAAGAAGCTGATGGCATTCTTAGCCGGTGTGTTGGTCGTAACGCTCGGTGGTATATTCTTAGCCTATCCAGCTATGGCCGTCTCCAGAACGGCAGAATTGCACAGTGAGATGATCAAGTATAAGAAGAAGCAAGCTAAGTCCAAAAAAGGCCTGACCAAAGATCAAGAAAAATATATCAAGACTAATAAGACCGTCTCTTACTTATTGAGTGGTCGAACGGTCTACTTCGAAAACGCAGCTGATAACTTCTCAAAGGCAACTCCTGCTCAGAAGATATTCGGTATGGGTTATGCTACTAACTTCAAAAAAATCAAAAAAGCCAAGTTGGTCGAGATGGATTATATCGACATCTTCTTCCAGTTTGGATTCTTAGGAACGATCGTCTATATGGCGCCGTTGATATACTGCTTGGTATATCTGGTCGGAACGTTCTTTAGGAAGTTCAAGTACATGTGGTCGTTCAAGTGGTCGCTCTTAGTTGCCAGTGTGGCATTAGGATTCGGCATGGCATTATTAACGGGTCACGTTATCGAGGCGCCTTCTGTAAGTATTTACTTCGTTTCGATCCTAGCCTATGCGATGTTCAATGCTAGAATCTTCATGAGAACCAATGACGATCCTACCACGATCGGCGTTAACGATTAAAAAAAGAACTCAGAAAATTTTATTTTTCTGTGCGATGATCCCTTTATGGTTGTCAGATGAAATACAATAATTCATCTGATGGCTATGGAGGGATTTTTATATGTCCAAATTTAAATTCACGGTTCTTGAGGATTACCAACAGCCAGACCTTTCCAAGACATTTATAGGCGAAGTGGTTATCATTCGTCACAAACCACAAAAATGGCTACGTTAAGAATGATATTGATTAAAGTAAATCTATATAATATTCATTTGCTATCAAAAGTAATCTTATTTATTTACTAATGTCATTAAAGATTGTAGAATAATTTTGAGGTGAAGTATTATGAGTAATCCAAAAATACCAATTTCATTCAAAATAGATAAAAATGATAAAGAATTAGTCACACAAGTTTATAACAACATTGGCATGAACTTATCCACTGCTTTTACTATGTTTGTTAAAAAAAGTATTTCTGAGGGTGGACTTCCCTTTGACGCAAAGGATCCTTTCTACAGCAAAAATAATTTAAATGAACTGACGCGTCGCGCTCATGACGTTGACAATAAAAAATATAAGGAACACGACTTGTTAGATAATGAAAATTGAGTTAAGAATTTCGTTCCAAGAAGATGCTTGGAACGAATATGTATCGTGGCAAAACCAAGACAAAAAGACTCTCAAAAGAATCAATCAGTTAATCAAATCCATTCAACGAGACGGGTTCAACAAAGGGTTGGGGAAACCAGAACCGTTAAAAGCGAATCTTTCGGGTTACTGGTCTAGACATATAGATAGTAGTAATAGATTAGTATACAAAATTAATCAAAATGAGATAATAATAATTCAATGCAAGTTACATTACTAAGCAAAAAAAGAACTCAGAAAATTTTATTTTTCTGGGTTCTTTTTTTCGACATTTATTAAGTGCATGTACTTTGGTATTGCTAGCATTCTTCCTAACCTAGTAGGTTCTTTGAGCAAGCGATAGAGCCATTCAAGGCTTAGTTTTTGGAATATCTTTGGTGCACGCTTCTTTGTTCCTGAGAAGACATCAAAGCTACCACCAACACCGATCCAGATGGCGTCGTTTTGTCGACGATAATTGTTGATGAAGAATTCCTGCTTAGGTGAACCTAAGGCAACTAAGACGATATTAGGTCTGGCTGATACGATATCTGCCACGACCTCTTGATCTTCCTTGAAGTAGCCGTCGTGATAACCAACCAAGTCTATCTGTGGGAATTCACGCTTGATACGTTTTGCGCTGGCTTCGATAACTTCTGGTTGAGCCCCTAGTAGATAGACTTTGAGTTGTTTGCGATTGGCTGCCTTGATCAGGAACATCAGAGTGTCATACCCAGTGATACGTTCATGCATCGGAGTGCCTAAGGTTTTGGCACCTTTGATGATTCCAATGCCATCAGGGATGACGTAATCGGCACTATTGATGATTTCTGAAAATTCGGGATTTTTACGTGCTGAGAGAACAATTTCAGGATTAGGTGTGACGATGAATTTGTTAGCTCTGCCGTTCATGTCGTCACTTAAATATTTATGAAATTGTTTTTCAGTATAATTGTCAAAATGTGTACCCAAAATATTTATTCTATTCTTGTGCATACCGTTCTCCTTTACTGTATTATTATTATACACGAGAAAGATTAATTTGAGAGGTGTGCTATGAGGGTTTTACATATTAATGCCGGCAACGAAGACGGCGGAGCAAGAACATATATTGTTAACTTGATGAAGGGTCAGAAGTTGACTCATACCGAGTCTAGTCTGTTAACTTTTGAAGATGGTCCTGTTGCAAAGATGGCACGTGAAAACGACTTGCAAGTTGCAGTAATGCCTCAAAAGCAACGGTTCGACTTATCGATATTGAAACCATTGATTGCCTATATCGATAACAATGAGATCGATATTGTTCACACTCACGGTCCTAGAGCCAACTATCTTGTTTCATTGATTCATAAGAAGATCAAAGCTAAGTGGGCGATCACGGTTCATTCAGATCCACGGATCGACTTTTCGGGCTTGAAGGGTAAGGTCATGCTAAATCTTAATCTGCATGCACTGAAGAAGGCAGACTTTATCTTCTATATGAATCCCAATCTGCAGTCGTATTTTGAAAAATTACATATATCCGATAATAAGTTGTTTGAAGTCTTCAATGCGATCGACTTTTCTAACTCAAACCCGTTACCTACTAGACACAATACGTTCAATATCGTCGAAGTAGCGCGATTGGTCGAGGTCAAAAATCACAAGTTACTGTTAGAAGCTTTGAGCAAAGTGAAGTTCAACTATCATCTGACATTAGTCGGGGATGGTCCGTTGATGTCGGAATTACAAAAACTCACCAAAGACTTAGGTATCAATGAACGAGTGGATTTTGTTGGCTTCAAAGAAAACACGGGTGACTACTATGAGGATTGCGACGTTTCGATCTTAACTTCTAAGTCTGAGAGTTTGCCAACGGTGTATTTGGAATCAGCTTATTATGGTCGTCCAGTCATCGCCACTAATGTCGGTGCAACGGATAAGATCATCAATGACAGCACGGGCTGGTTGGTAGATTCCGAAAATGAATCGCAGTTAGTTGCCGCACTGGAGGACGCTTATCATGACTGGAGAAACGATACTTTAAATCGCAAAGGCTTGGCGCTGTATCAAGAGAGCCGGGAAAATTACTCAATCGAAAAATTAGCCGAATTAGTCAACAAAGGGTACAATTTACTTTAAGTGTTGATTGCTACTATAATCAATCAAAATTTCAGTGATTAATCAAGGAGATATGATGACCCAATATCAAGACGAAGGTTTAACTTTACATACTGATTACTATGAATTGAATATGATGTATACATACTGGAAAAAGGGGCTGCATAATCGTCGAGCAGTTTTTGAATGCTACTTTAGAACTCGACCATTCGACAATGGCTATGCTATTTTTGCTGGTTTGGAACATGTTATAGATTATTTGAACAATCTCAAATTCTCAGACTCAGATATTGAATACCTACGTGAATATGGCGAATTTGACGAAGAATTCTTACGCTGGCTCAAGGATATGACGTTTAACTGCACGATCCGCTCAGCCAAGGAGGGTGACCTAGTCTTCAATGAAGAGCCCATCTTCCAAGTAGAAGGACCTCTAGCACAGTGTCAACTGATCGAAACAGCCGTATTGAATATGATCAACTACCAAACACTGGTTGCTACTAAAGCAGCTAGGATCAAGACTGTCTGTGGAGATGACCCAGTATTGGAGTTTGGCTCTCGTCGTGCTCAAGAAGTCGATGCCGCCGTTTGGGGTAGTCGTGCTTCTTATATTGGTGGATTTGATGCCACAAGTAATGTTTTGTCAGGTAAGTTATTTGGTATTCCTATCTCAGGAACACATGCCCATGCTCTGGTTCAGACTTACCGTAATGAGTACGAAGCCTTCAAGGCATACGCCGAAACACACAAGAACTGTGTCTTCTTAGTGGACACTTATGATACTTTGAAGAGCGGTGTGCCCAGTGCCATCAAAGTGGCTAAAGAGTTTGGCGACAAGATCAACTTTCAGGGAGTTAGGATCGATTCAGGTGATATGGCTTATATCTCGAAACGTGTCCGTGAACAGTTGGACGAAGCAGGTTTCACCGATGCCAAGGTTTACGCTTCTAATGACCTAGACGAGAAGACCATCCTTAACTTGAAGATGCAAGGTGCTAAGATCGACGTTTGGGGTATCGGGACTAAGAACATCACAGCCTTTGACCAACCAGCTCTAGGTGCCGTCTACAAGTTAGTAAGCATCGAAGACGACCGTGGCAACATGATGGACACCTTGAAATTGTCCAGTAATGCTGTTAAAATCTCTACACCTGGTAAGAAACAGGTATGGAGAATCACTAATAATCAGAAGAACAGCAAGTCCGAAGGTGATTACATCACACTCTGGAATGAAGATCCACGTGAACATTCGTCACTTTACATGTTCCATCCACAATATACTTACATCAACAAGACAGTCGAAGATTTCCAAGCTGAACCACTGCTGCACGATATTTTCGTTGATGGTAAGCAAGTATATCAATCACCAAGTGTTCAAGAGATCAGAAAATATTGTGCGAAGAATCTTGATTCACTGTGGGATGAATACAAGCGTATTTTGAACCCACAAATTTACCCAGTGGACTTGTCATCGAAACTATACAGTCATAAGATGAAATATATCGAAAAAATTCGTAATGATGTAAATAATATTAGAATAGGTGACTAAGAAATGAGACCACTACAAAAAGAAATAATTGAGTATGAGGGTACTAAGCCTGTCATTGATCCTGAAACGGAGATACGACGCTCAGTTGATTTCTTGAAGGACTATTTATTGAAGCACGATTTTTTGAAGACATTAGTACTAGGCATCTCCGGTGGTCAAGACTCGACGCTGGCTGGTAAGTTATCAGAAATGGCTGCGAGTGAACTGCGTGATGAGACTGGAGATACGGATTATCAATTCATCGCCGTGCGTCTACCATATGGTGAACAGGCCGACGAATCTGATGCCATGCAAGCTATCGAATGGATGGGAGCCGACAAGGTTTCGCGGGTCAACATCAAGGATAGTGTCGATGCAATGGTCAAGGCCGTCGAAACTAACGGTTATAGTATTACTGATTTCAATAAAGGCAATATCAAAGCTCGTACCCGCATGATTGCACAATACGCTATTGCGGGGGATAATAAGGGAGTCGTTGTTGGGACCGACCATGCGGCGGAGAATATTACGGGGTTCTACACCAAGTTCGGCGATGGAGCTGCGGATGTTACGCCATTGTTTAGATTAGACAAGCGCCAAGGTCGGGCGATGTTAGAAAAACTAAATGCACCTAAGAATCTCTATGAAAAAACACCGACAGCGGATCTTGAAGAAGATCGTCCAAGCCTTCCAGATGAAAAAGCTCTTGGTGTATCTTATACAGACATTGATAATTACTTAGAGGGAAGAGATATTCCTGAAAAGAGTGCCGAGATTATCGAGAATTGGTACCAGAAGACGGCGCACAAACGCAGGAATCCGTATACAGTTTTTGATAAATAGTCAACTATAAAGAATTTCATATTTGGACATTCATTTTTTTGAATGTCTATTTTTTTAACATAAATAAACGTGCTAAAATATGCGGAAGGAGGTGTTTAAACATGTTAAAAAATACTCTGTCACTAATGAAACCAGAAGTAGTAGCCATCAAGCAACAAGATATTTTCAAATTCAATGCCTATGCTAAGGCAATTCCTGATGTTATCAACATGACCATTGGTGAACCTAGTTTTAATACGCCTGATCATATTAAGCTAGCTGCCATCAAGGCGATCGAAAATAATCAAACTCACTATACAGTCCCCGAAGGGGATCATGCGTTGTTACGTGCAGCAGCTGATTATTTGCACACTAAGTACGATTTGAATTACGATCCAGAATCAGAAATAATCGTTACCACGGGTGTAACTGAAGGAGTATTTTCTGCCTTTAACGCTATTTTACAGCCGGGAGATGAGGTGCTGATACCATCGCCTTCATTTACGATCTATGGTCCGGATGCCGACTTCAATTGTGCAATACCTGTCTATATCGATACTTCTAGGACTGGATTCAAGGTAACTCCAGACGTTTTAGATGAGATCATGCAGGAGCATCCACGGATCAAGATATTTTTATTCAACTATCCCAGCAATCCGACGGGAGTTAGTTATACTCATAATGAGTTAGTTGAATTAGCCAAAGTATTAAAAAAATACGAGGTATTTGTATTAAGTGACGAAATTTATAGTGAATTGACTTATAATTTTAAGCATGAGGCATTTGCTAATTTCTTACCTGAACAAACATTACTGTTGAACGGTCTATCTAAGTCACATGCCATGACTGGTTGGAGATTCGGAATTGTTTGTGGACCAGCTGAGATTATTTCTCAAATCAACAAGATTCATGAATTGGCAACTACTTCGATTACATCAATTACTCAAGCGGCAGCTCTAGAAGCGTACACGAATGGCCTTGATGATCCAATCAAGATGCGTGAAGAATATTGTCGCAGAAGAGATGTTCTAGCTAAGGGACTGAGCAGTATCGGCTTTGAATGTCCAGACCCTGATGGAGCCTTTTACTTATTCGGGAAGATTCCTGAAGGATTGAATCAAGATGACGTCGAACTCTGCTTCGATGTTTTAAAGCAAGAACACTTGGCGATCCTACCGGGAAGTTATTTTGGAGTTGGTGGTGAAGGCCACGTTCGTTTCAGTTATGCTTCAAGTATGGAAAACATCGAGGGATGTATTAAGAAGTTAGGTGAGTATGTAGCAACACATATTCATTCTGACGAAACTGCAATTTAGAGGGACGATAGAAGAGGGAAAGATGCTTAACAAATTTCAAAGTATAATTAGTAAAATCGTTTTAATCTGCGTTGCGATATTCACCTCTGTAGTATTCTTACAGATGGCGGTTTATTTTGGTAAGAGTTATCTAACTTATGAACCAGTATTCAATATACTGGTTCTTATTTGTGCAATTATATTAGTTTTATTAGCTGCCTTGGTTTTGGTCAGGATATCCGATGAGAATCCGATCAAAAATCGCATCGTTTTATTCAGCCTGATAGCAATTTTTGCTATCGTAGCGCTCCTTTGGATCAAGTTAGTGCCGCAGACACAGGTCAGTGATTTTAAAGCCTTTTGGCACAACGCTCCTAAGGCACTAGCTGGCAAGGATATTTATCAGATGGATAATGATTATTTTGCCAAGTGGGCATATCAATCGGGATTCTTAGTCTACGTTATGACGGTAGTCAAAATCTTCGGTCATAATATCTTGGCGATTCAATTATTAAATATCTTGTATCAATCGTTGATCTTATTAATGGTGTATCAATTGGTGATCAAGATCTTCGCTAATATCAAGATGGCACGTCTGTCAGTCTTGTTGTTGATGATCGACTTAGACTGGTTCGCCTTGAACAGTCAGACCAACAATCAATACTTGGGGATGCTGTTGTTCTTAGTGACTTTTTATTTGCTCATGCTAAACAAGTACTGGTCGTTTGGCTTGGCAGGTTTGACCTTGGGTTTAGGAAGTATCATTCGGCCCATCGGACCAGTGGTAATTGCTGGTATCGTCGTCTTTGCCGTGATTTATTTGTTGATAAGTAACAATCGCCTGCATCTTGATGCAATCTGGAAGACGCTGTTGACACTAGTGATTTACTTGGTCATCTTTAGCGGTGCCAGCTTGGCAATCAAATCTTCAGGTTTGAATCAATACGGCTTGTCCAATCGAGACTCAGAGTGGAAGTTTGTCATCGGGCTCGATTACAATTCCCGTGGAACTTATGATCAGGCAATGGTCAATCGTTTTGATTTGAAAGATAGCAGAGATACGATGAGCAAAAAAGAGTATCACGTCATCGATGAGAATATCGATTATTTGAATACTAATCATAAATGGTTCAGTTTATTTTGGAGTAAGAACAGTAGTTTGTGGGCACAAAACTCGACTGCAACAGACTTTACTGGGTTCGATAAGATTCATTCAGATCGCGCCACTTTCTTGATGAGACTAGCAGCCTACATGGGAACGGTGCTCTTGATAATCTTCTCATGGATCGGGTCGTTGAAACTGTTCAAGTTTGATTTCAGCAATAATATTTACTTGTTGCTATTAACACTAATGGCGTATGCAGTAGTGCAATTACTGATCGAGGTACAAGGTAGATACCGTCTGGAATTTATGCCGGTAGTAGCTATCTTGGGTGGCCTCGGTCTATATACGGTTGTCCAATTCATACAACGCAAGTGGAGGGGGAAAGATTCGCACAATGTTTAAATTAAGTATCGTTGTGCCTTGTTACAACGAAGAAGAAGTGCTCCATGAGACTACTAAGGAACTAACTAGGATAGTCACCAATCTGATCAAGTTGGATAAGATCAGCGCAGATAGTAAGATAGTCTATGTTGACGACGGTAGTAAAGATAAGACGTGGGAATTGATCGATCAGTTTTCCGCAGAAAACCACATCGTCAGTGGGGTCAAACTCAGTCGCAACTTCGGTCATCAGGGTGCTTTATTAGCTGGAGTTACTTCAGCTTCTAAGGATTCGGATGCTGTCGTGACGATCGATGCTGATTTGCAAGATGATGTTGATGCTATACCTAGAATGGTGGACTCCTTTATCGCTGGTTCAGAGGTCGTTTACGGTGTTCGTAATAATCGTGAGACTGACAGTTCCTTCAAGCGCAATACCGCCGAGATGTTTTATAAGTTCATGGGCTGGTTAGGCGTCAACTTAGTACCTGATTCCGCAGACTTTCGTTTGATGAGTAAGCGCGCCTGCGAAGTCTTGTTGAGCTATAAGGAGACCAATTTATTTTTGCGGGGCATCGTACCTTTGGTCGGTTTCAAATCGGACAAAGTATACTATGCTCGCAAGGAACGTTTTGCAGGTGAATCCAAGTATCCTTTGCGGAAGATGATTAAATTCGCCATGGATGGGATCACGTCATTTTCGATCGTTCCCATCAAGTTGATCATGGGATTAGGATTCTTTATTGTCTTGATCAGTATCTTTTTGTTAATCTATACTTTAGTACAGAAGATAAATGGTCACGTTGTTTCAGGCTGGTCATCGATGATGATCTCAATTTGGGCACTGGGTGGTGTACAACTGATCTGTATCAGTGTGATCGGTGAGTATGTTGGTAAAATATTCAATGAAGTGAAGCATCGCCCTAGGTTTACGATCGAACGTGATATTTATACCGAAAAGACTTTGGAAGAAGAGGAAAAATAATTATGAATCAAACACAAAAAAAGGCCATGGTTTATGGTAATTTGATCAATAGTTCAGTTCAAACTATTCAAGATGAACAAGATAAATTAAATCCAGAATTTGAAACACTTCGTAAGGCATTGGACCGTGACCAAGTTGAGAAGATCGATTCAGTCAAGTATACGAAGATCATGCACGACTTCGAATCTGGTACGAAGACATATTCTGATATTTTAGCTAAGTTGGAAAAGGCCAAGGCTCCAGCTAGATTCATGGGGACACACATGTCAATGGTTTCAGTCTTTAAGAAGTATGTTGAAGGATGCAAGCAGATGACTGCAAGTATCAATGAAGACCAAACTATCGACCGTAAGGCGTTCAATGAAGCAGAGCAAGTTCAAGATGAAAACATGGATAAATTCTCGAAGTATATTCAAAGGATGACACAAATTTAATGACAGACGAAGAATTATTGCGTCTAATCAAAAAGGTTTCCCAAGAAAATTTTGGGAAACCTTTTGTTCATCAAGCCTTTTTTAACAGCCGCTTGCAGACTACTGGGGGCAGATTTCATCTGGATGATCGTCACATCGATATCAATCCAAAGGTCTATCAAGTCTATGGTCTAGATGAACTAGTCGGTGTCATCAAGCATGAATTATGCCACTATCATCTATACAATGCTGGTTTGCCGTCACAACATCGTGATCGTGAATTCAAAGTTCTGCTAGCGCAAGTTGGTGGCTCAAGATTTGCACCGGCACTGAAAAAAGTCACACGGCATCGAACAGTGCACATATATGAGTGCAGTCACTGTCAGACGCTTTATCAACGAGTACGTCGCATCGATACTAGTAGATATGTTTGTGGAAAATGTCGTGGAAAACTAAAATTCATAAAAAATATCAGTCTTTAGTTAATATTTATCAAACATGTACTTGTAATTGAAATTAATGAATTGTAAAATATTACTTGTACGCGGGTATGGCGGAATTGGCAGACGCGCAAGACTAAGGATCTTGTGGAGAATTATCTCCGTGGAAGTTCGAATCTTCTTACCCGCATTCTACAGATTTACAAACCTACATCATATTTATTAGCCATAAACATTGTTCAGTCAGTGTTTATGGCTATTTTTTTGTAGACTTTTTGTCCAGTAATGGATTATTTTAAAGATTGACTTGATTTAAGATATAAGCTTGATGTATATATATTAATTGGAACACGCAAAATCAATGTGCAACAAGCCAAGGGGATGCTTAAAAATGAACAAGAGCACTAAATATACTTTTATCTGTGGATTGGCATTGTTGACGTTTTTTACAGCTCAACAAACTGTAAAAGCTGACACAGAATCTGGGGAGCAACAAATCGAAAATGTCTCGACAAACACTGGTGAGACTGATCAAACTTCATCAATATCATCACAAGATGATTCCAATGCAGATACATCGGCGAGTCAAGAATCAGATGTCAGTGAACCAACACAACAATCTGAGGCAGAGTCTACAAATACACAAACAAGTGTGGATAATCAAACGACAAGTACTCAGTCGGATGCCAATTCATCAAACATTGAGCACATCAAAGGCGTCGTGGTGACGCATGATCGATCAGTGACGTATTTGTATGATGAGAATGGTTCACAAGTTAGAAATCGTGGTCTAAAAGCTAATACATCGTGGATCGCTGACCGAAAGCTGTCATTGAACGGCGCGACATATTATCGTGTAGCCACGAATGAATTCACCAATAGTAATGATGTTGACTTACAGTACGGCAATTTAGCTACTGGTGATGTACGTGTTAAACAATCTGGAGCAGTTAATTATGCACGTAATGAACAAGGCTTCGTTAGAAGTGGTCAACCGGATTTTGCCGCAAATTCGATTTGGAAGTACAATCGGACAGACGATTCTAATGGCTTGACTTACTATCAAATTGGAAATAATACTTGGATCAACAGCAATGACTCCACTGTTGCACCAGCCTATCAAAATCCAAATGGGTGGCTACAAATTCAAGATACACAAATAAAACCATCCGGTGGGGCAGTCGGTTATGATCTATACAATGGAGTAGAAGGGATCAAGACATACTTAGTAAGAAAGTATTTTGGTTACTCCAATGCTCACACGGTATACGATGGTTCAGTTGCAGCGAGTGTGAGAAGTTTACAAGCAAATAAAGGCTTGCCGGTTACAGGTGTAGTAGACTTAGCAACGTGGCGAGCTATGGGTTTTGCGGAGAACTCATGGTATGGGATTGATTCTTATGTTGCACCTTTACAGACAAACATCACGAGTTCACGCTCAGATCATATTGAGGCAATGATCAATCAAGCGTACAAATATCTTGGTCAACCATGGATATCAGGAGCAGCCAGTTCACCTGATTATGGAGTGGATTGTTCAGGATTGGTAACCCAAGCACTCTACGCATCAGGAATCGACCCAGCACCTATTTCAAATATTCAGCATGCCCAACCGGGCAACGAATGGAATTGTCGGATGTTCTGGAATGATGATAGGATTCCACATGTTAACTTCAATGACAGAAGACGTGGAGATTTGATCTTCTTCACTGATCCATCAACAGGGGCAGTTTGGCATGTAGGTATACTCTTGGACGCAAGCACGATGATCGAATCATGGCCATTCGCTGTTCAAGAACATTCTATTTATTCTGGTCGAGGAAACATTCTCGGTGTAAAGAGAGTATTCTCATAATATAATTTTTGAAAACGTCACTATTTTTTATTTAGTGATGTTTTTTTGTAAAAAAATAGCCCTTCAAGGGCTACATATCATCTAAAATTTGTTTTTTCTTGTTCTTGAATTCATCTTCGGTCAATATACCATCGTCTAGGAGTGATTTTAGTTCCCTGAGTTGCTTAGTGCCCTTTTCGGGGATTTCTTCAGATACATTATCCGTCTCGTTATACTCTGGTGAGGTGACTTGAATCTCAACTGTGGCCGCATTTTGTGCAAGAACCGATTCCAAAGCTCCAATATACTTATTCATAAATTTTTCGTTAATTTTATATACGAATGAGGAAGTCTTAGTACTGGCTTTAATTAATTTTATTTCATGTGAATATCCATCTTTAAAAACCAAGAAAATCGACATTTTGTCGATTGCATCGTATTCTTTACCACCGGTAGAAGCACCGACGATTGCTCCAGCTCCACCGAAGAGGGCTCCACCAACAGCTCCACGAGTTAGGCGATGATGCTTGCTGACGTGGGAGCCACGTGTCATTGGTCGATAATCTATCAAATCCGAATAATTATAGAGCTTCCAAGGTGTTAGCAGTTTTTTGCGAATGAGGATTTGTTTCGTCTTGTCGTCAAGCCAAACGCTGTCAAGGTCTGTATATTCGTCAGACTTCATTTGGTTGACTATTTGATTATATTGCTCGTCCTCAGATAGCTCTCCACTGGGTGTCCCGTCGTTTGAAACACCAGGATGACTATTTAAAACTTCAGTATGCTCCGCCAGAACTTCGGGTGTATTTTCACCTAATAGTCCTTTTACTTTGGGCTCATGATATTGAATAAATAATGTAATGCCTTTCTCTTTGCAATAGGATTTCCAATCTTTTTTATTAACGGTAATCTTTTTACGATCACCGACCATGGAAATCTGTGCTTTATTGTAAAGACTCAAATAAAAAACTATTAAGATAACCCCTATTATCATAGTCCTTGTATCATAAATTATCAGTGCTGTGGCAATTATCCACGCGATATAGTCCATACCACTCCAACGTCGGTAGTAAGAGACCGTCCGATCGATTTTTTGTTCCACCTTTAATCCCCCCTCAAGACAATAGCTACTTCAAGTCTCCAATACTTTGGAAATAGATTCAACTAGTAAATTGGAAAATACATAAATATCTATAAGCATTTCTTTATTTAGTGATAGATGTATGATGTATGTATAAATAAAAGGAGAATACGCTGCTACAAATGGCGTATACAAACTAATCATGGAAAAATTAATTTATCCAGTGATAATCACTGAATTTCACGAAGATGGAGATTATTTCATGGCGACTTCGCCTAATATACCTGGCATGATAACGCAGGGTACATCATTCAATGATGCAGTGTTTTGGTCAGAAGATGCGATTGCTACGATGCTAGAAGGTGAGAAGTATCCGGAGATGCAAGATCCACGAGACTGGAAACTTGAGGATAATCAAAGGCTCGTCTATGTAACTGTGGATATGAAGAAGTGGCTAGGTTCTAAGTATAAGACAGTTAAGAAGACAATCACAGTACCGGAGTATATCAGTGATCTGGCAAAAGAAAACCATATCAATGTTTCAAGAGTGGCAACTGATGCTCTGAAGAAAAAACTAGGATTGGTCGATTAATATAAATAAACCGCGACGAATTTCTGCGGTTTATTTATTTAATGATAATTTTAGATAAAATACTAATATATATATTTATTCTTGCTATTTATGAACCCCTTTAAACATGTTTATCATGTACAATATGGATGTAAGCATTTTCCAAACAATTCCTAGGGGGTAGGGATTCATGAGAAAGTTAAAAAAAATACTATTTGCAGTAATACCTTTCATGCTTTTATTCGGATTTTTAGTTAAATATAATAATGTTTATGCGGAAACCGTGGCGCAAAGTGATGCTGCGGCTATTAAGAATGCTCCTGAAGGTTTGAAAGTTTCGCAGTATTTTGAAATTAAGCAACCACCGCAAGTTAAGGGTTATCCATTCAATACTAATTCAGCTAATATTCTCAGTGATGATAAGATACTATCATTTACTGGTAGTGGAGCAACGTTGGGTTCTATTTGGAATAAGGATGAGACTAGTGATGGTGTTAATACTTATATTCAAGTTAATAAAAAGCAAACTCTATCAATGTGGCTATACTTTGGCCCTGGTAATGGTAATGATAAAGATAACAGTGAAGGGATGGCTTTGGTTTTTCAAAATGATAAAAGAGGTGCAGGCGCATTAGGTGCAGGTGCCCAAGCATTAGGAGTATACGGCTATGATAAATTAACTGGTTATGGGACACTTGCTAACTTTACTAGATTTGATCAACCTACTCCAGAAAGTACTGCTAACAATGCCATACAGAATAGCTTTGCAATTGAGATGGATGGTAGAATGAATCGTTATAATGGTGGCGATAACTTCCATCCAGTTCGATACGTTGATGGAGATGGAATAAGTTCGCATAGTCAATACTCCTTTAATATGTTTGATACATTTTCCAGAGCTGAATCAGATGTCCGTGCAAATGACAAGGAATCGTATTTTCCGTCATCTGTTGAGTCGCTAAACCAAGGTAGAGGTGGTGGATTAGGAAGTATAGCATTTACTTTTCCAGGCTATTACGGATCATATATGAAGTCTAATGTACTGTTCACAGGACTGACAAAACCGTGGGTAAATTTGAACTTTGAAAGTGGAATGGTAGTAAATCGTATGAATGCGAAAGATACAGATATAACTGCCGAAACAGATTCTAGAGATGGCTCGATGGTATATTGGCACCACTTGACGGTCGATTGGGAACCACAAGACAATGGATTAGTAAAAATCTCATATGCATTTAATGATAAACATATTGATGGAACAGATAATGAAAATACTGAGAATAAAGAAGTACTTTATAAATCTGTCTCAAGTGTTATTATTGACCCCAAAGTTTTCAAATTAGATGGCAAGGATACTTTACGTTGGGGACTAACTGGTGCCAGTGACGAAGGAGCAGCCAAGAAATTAGCCATCTTCGAATCAATCCCAGCCTACCTATACGCTGACGCGGACGGTTCAGTCTACGACAAAACGCAGGGACGTGAAATCGTCGAAGGTGACACGGTTGGTAGTGGTGACGAGCTTGATGTAACATTTGACATCAATTACACTAGTGGAACGACCGGTTGGAAGGACTTCCTAGCCGACATAACTGACCCCAACACTTCGGCAGATTATGGTTTGGAACTTGTCGAAGGTGAAGAAAATGTCGAGATAACCACTCCAACAGGCGAAAAAATCGCTAAGACGATTAGCCGTACACTCAATGGTAGTGGGTATAATTATGATCAAATTACTGGTTTAGGTGAATTGACCAGTGACCAACCTAATATGAAAGTGACTTTTAAAGTCAAAGCAAAAAATTCTACAAATAAAAGCGTAGCAATTAAACCACTGGTTGGAAATTTTCATAATGACCAAAATATCGCTACCGCAAGTACCCCTAATTTTAATGTAGCCACCACTCAACCATATACTTTTACTCTAGACGAACATCCAAAAATTGAAAATGTTCAATATAAGGTTACTGAGAACTTTACCTTAGCGACGGTCGTTCATTATGATGGTAATAATCATGATGGGGTGGAACAAAAATTTTCCAATGATAATAGTTTGACGTATAATATCAAGATTGATGACAAGCATTGGACTGGGAAAACTACTGACTTTACTATTAATGATGACGGCAAAACAGCTAGTTATAATGTTCCGATTCAGGATATTATCGGGGCAGATTTTTGGGACATTTTTAAGGGTGATACTAATAAAAAAGTAACTATTTCAGTTACGGATAATAATTCAATGACCACTAATTCTCAAAACTACGAAGTGAATATCTCCCAATTGAATATCGAAGTTACTAGTACTATTTACAATTTGACAAAAAAGAAATACATGTCTGAGGGTGATACCGTTGACGCTTTTGATTTCTTTATGAGTAGGTACGAAATAAAGTATTCAGGCGATTTTACATGGGCCATTGATAGAATTGAGCGTAACTACACGCCTATAGGTAGATCTGGTGTTAACGCAAACAGCACTAAAGCTAATGATTTTGAAATATTGGATTCGAAAAATATTACAACTTACTTTACAAATTATACCAAAGGGGATATTTCGAATAAAAACGATAAACCATGGCAACGTTATTGGTATAATAGTAACTCTCCGCAAATACATAATGAGCCATATCCACCCGGGATAATTATTGATGAGGATAACCGAACTATTAGTATTATAGAGATGGATCAATTTTGGACTAATTGGACAGGATTGCCACAAAAGATAAATCCAACGGAGTTAGTGCTGTTTGGAAACTATTATTCTTCAGAAGGTACCGGTGAAAATAAGAAATATATTAATGAAGGTCGTACCAAATTTGTTTATTACTCGAATTCCCTTAATATAATTGAAATGAAAGAATATACATTAGACTTAGAACAACCGTCAGAACAAACAATTGTCTACAATCAAGCTAAGGACACCTCCATCCCAATAACACTAGATTATTCGGGAGATGAAGTAGTACCTCCGTATGATGAGAAACTTTTTGAACCAGGTGATTTGGTAGATATAGTTGTTACAGCTGGAAATGAAGAATATAGTAAGAGAATTGCAATTGAAAAGGATAATATTGAAGACGGTGATCATTCAAGAGCGCATCTGACCTTTCCACTTCAAGAAGTGATGGGCGAGGATAAGTTCTGGGAGTTTTTCAAAGAAGCCTCACAACAAAGCGTGACAGTTTATGCAATTGACAATCATAATATTGAATCTGGCGTGGATCGAGATGTATCGTTTAATGTTTTGCCTGAGAACTATGCTAACCTACAGGTTTCTAACCAATTAAATTTTGAAGATATCAACTTCATTAGTAATGATAGATTCCTGCAACGTAAGAATAATTTCAATCTTTCGGTTACTAGCTACAATAACCCTTGGACTCTTAGTGTTAACTCAAGTTCATTGAAGGATAGTACTAACGGAAATATTTTTGATGGTTACGTATCTTACAACGCCTTTAATAGTGACAATAATATTGACAGTGCTGATCTTAGTGGTTCGCCAATAATTATCGCTGAGGGTGGAGAGAAGAATAATCAAGAGCTAGTGAACAATATTTCCAATAATTGGGTCGATGATACCGGGATTTTGTTGGCGCAAAATAATTTTGGAACTACTCCGTCAGGAATATATACTGGTTCCTTATACTGGTCTCTGACTAGTTCACTGTAAGTTACTAAAAATTTAAAATAAATGAGAAGAAAAGTATAGATCTTAAACCTTATCTACTTTATGGATAAGGTTTTTATTATTAATTCAATTGTATTAATAACTATTTTTTTCAAAATAAAATGTAATTTATTGTGTGCAATTCTTTTGTAATTTGATAATAATTCGAATAAAATCTGAAGTAATCTAAGACAAAGGAAGTTGTAAAAATGAAAAAAGGGACAGTTATTACAGCGTCTCTGCTTCTTCTTGGATTTTCTTCACTGTATTGCAGTACGGTTGAGGCTAGTTCAGTTACTGGACCGCACAACTACGCTGAGGTTAGTTCGGATAATGCCGAATTGTATGATTCAACTGGAAATAGTATCGATAGATCCCTACCATATGGAAGCGATTGGTTGGTCGGACGGATTTTGAATGGCAAAGAATCGACGAGTCTCTATCGAGTAGGGTTAGATGAATATTTGAGTTCAAAGGATAGCTTCCTATACAAAAAACGCCCAGAAGTAATTGAAGTATCGGATCCTAGCGGTAAGGTTCCAGTCTATAATCATGACTTTGTTGAAAGTTCAGAAGTCGCACTTGAGACTAATACTTATTGGTATTCTGATACAGTTATTTACACAGCAGCCGGTATGCCATTTGCGAGAGTGGCACCTGACGAGTATGTACCATTCTATGAAGTCATCTCGCAGAGTTTTACAGAATTATTTTGAGCATTAAAAAATGACACAGTCGGTTTACTGTGCCATTTTCTTTTTGAGCCCGGATAATTTTCTTCGAGAGACCTCACAACTAGAACCATCATTGAAGTAGATCATCTTGTTCAATGAATCTACTGAATGGATATTGTCTAAGTTAACTAGGATGCTCTTATGTGCGCGGTACAAGTTTGCGTATTCTTCTTCGATAGTATTCAGATTACCACGGAATTCAGATATTTCTGTCAGAGTATGGAGGAATACTTTGTGAGAACTTGAGGAAGTCTCGATATAGTTGATATTGGCGACATCGACCGTATAATCTCTCGAACCGAGACTATAATGAAAGGTGCGACGACGCTGTGATTTCAATTCGTGTAGTCGTTGGAAGGTGAGATCTAAGTCTTTGTACAGTGAGTCGTTCATAGCCTTGATCCCATCTTCTTTTTTGATGTAATCTAAGGGCTCGATCTTGCGCTTGAACGTTAGATAAGCTAGTTCATCATGCGTCGTGATGAAGACGATCTTAGCAGTAGCGTCATGCTTACGGATTTCTTCAGCCAGGTCGATCCCTTTAGTTTGAGAGTCCGCAAATTCGATGTCAATCAAATAGAACATATCGTTATTATCGCTACGATACTTGATATAGTTTTCGAATTCAGTCGGATTCCCCGTTGAAATAACGATCCGCATTTCATGTTCGGGATGATCTTTCATGTAGTTTTTAAATATTAATCTGTATACATCGATTAACTCAAGGTTATCTTCACATATAGCAACGTTCAACAAAATCTAACTCTCCTTTTCAGTGGTTAAAATGACAGTAAATTCATCATTTTTGAACTTTGTTTGTAAAAAGAAATCAGGCTTTTTATTTACTATTTCCTTAACATTAGATAATCCAATGCCACTGTGATTTTTTTTAGTAGAAAAGCCGTTAGAAAAAATCTTGCTTAAATTCACTTGCGTGTCAGGAATTGTATTATTACTGATGACGTATTCTGTATAATCAGTACCTTCGATGATAGCCAGTTCTATTTGGGGAGCTTGTACGTTATCACAAGCTTCGATAGCATTGTCGAGCAGGATTCCTAAGATCCTAGTTATAGCCACAGAATTTTTTCTTCGGATGGTGATATTCGGTGATATTTCTAGTTGAGTAATAATGCCAGCATTCTTTGCACAAATAACTTTGCTGATGATGATTCCACGAACTAAGTCATCTTTGATATGAAACAAGTTGGGATTATTCAATCGCGTGACATCATTGTCGTTATTAGAATCTTTCAATAGATCATCGATTTTTTTTCGCGCGGCATTACTATCGTCATTTTCCAACAAGACGGAGAGGGACAATAGAAGATTCTTATAGTCGTGTTTGAACTTACGAATCTCGTTATAGTTTTCTTCCAGTTCCTTGATATACAAGTTGTGTTCTTGGATTTTTTGCAGTTCCTCTTCCGCATGTCTTTGTTTTAAGTACCCAGCAATATAGTACAGAGTTCCGAGAAAAATGAAAATAAATATGATTAATGTCAGAATTATATTGGCACGCATGTAAATCATATAAACGCGTAGCATTCTGGATATAGCGGTGAATGATAAGTAGCCGATTAGGACGATCGAAATTGCTGAAGTAATGATTGTTAGGATGATCTGATCGTCAAAGTCGATATATGATTTCATTCTTTTGTATGCAAACACGCCCATTCCAGCTAACGACAGCGCGATCACATAGGTCAGAACGCCGATCGTTATCAATAAAGGACTGAGTTGGTGTTGATAGCTAAAAAAGCTTAATGCGATCAAAGTAGATAAACTATGGGAGAATGCACAGATGAATATCACCAATAATAAATTTAGAATCCGACTAATCCATTTGGGCTTGTAATGATTGAATAAGAGAAAATAGGAGCTTATAATAAGGGCGGTATTTATACCATCATGATATAGACCTCTAAAATTAAATGTGATACTAGCCACAATGGCCAGTATCACATTTAACTTTGTTCTTGTTTGTGGGATTATAATGAAAACTAGTATAAAAAATAGTAAATTATTAATAAGGAATATTTCCGGATAAGATAACGCGTCAAAATGGATCATTTTGTTTTATTTTCTACTTACTTTATGTTTAAATGATTTGTAAAAACATTCTAAATTTGTGAATAAATAAAACATAAAAGTGCCCCCAAGATAAATCATTTCATGTACTTGAATATTAACATAATATAAGTAGTTAAATACTGGTTTTCCATAAAAGGACTATTTAATATCCTGTGTGGTATTATTAATAATAATATTATCTCAATAGTAGGAGTGAGGAGAATGTTTTTAGGATCGGTTATTTATGATAAAAGAAGAAGCATGCATCTGACACAAACTGAATTGGCTGCGGATATCTGTACCCAAAATACGATCAGTAAAATCGAAAAGCACAATATTTCCCCAACGGTAAATATTTTGACGAAATTATGCTTAAAGTTAAATTTGAGTTTAAATGATGTGTTTAGTGATTTTTCTAGTAACTCTACCTCAGAAGAGGAGAGCATCCTAGACTCTTTGGAGCGTGATTTACTTTTAGATAACCTAGATGAGATCCCTGAAAAAATGGCCATGTTACATAGTAAGTTGAGTGACAATGATCTTAAACAGTTTGACTTGATCAGCGGGGCACTGGAATATGACAATGGGGCATATGATAATTCTTTGTTCACGCTCGACAAGGTCTTGCAGTTAACGAAGTCAGATGTTTATGATATTTATACTTTACTTACATATCTCTTCAAGGGCCTGAATTATCTGGAGCTAAATCACAACGACCGCGCACAGTATTATTTTGAAATGATCGAAGAAGCGACTAAAGAGAACTTGCAAATACCAAATGCGAACGAGATCGAATTGATTTATATTTGCAAATCACTAGCTGGAGCTTACGTTGAACTAGGAATGATGCAAAAAGCTTGGAATTTTGGGAGCAAGGGAATTAATTTAGCAAAGGAAAAACATACGACCTATTTTGTGGACTATTTGCACTATTTTTCGGCTAAGGCTATCGAGAATGATAATAGTAAAACTGAAGAATATCGAGAACTAAAGGATTCCGCATACTATTTTGCCAAATTATCCGATGATGACAAATTATTAGAAAAAATGGCTTAAAAAGTTATACACAAAAAAGAACAGAAAACTGATTATTACGAATCAGTTTTCTGTTCTTTTTTGTTTTTAGTGCAAAATATTAAAAAAATTATATCGAAAAACATACCAAATGTATTGCTATTGTTTACTAAATTTTGTACTATAAGTGTAGTGATAACACTAGTCAATATGCCAACATTATCACTTTATGTCTTTAGTTCTATGCCAGTAGGACTTTTTGTGTACCCAATTTTAGTTTTGTGTGAAATTATCAAAAAAATATATCTATACGAGGGAAATTATCATGAAAAAAAATGCGATTGCTTTGATGGCCGTGGCCTTATTTAGTGCTGGAGCAGCTGTTGTGCCAGCAACAACTACCCAAGCCAAGAGCGTTAGCTCTAGTTATAAAGTTGAGGTCGATTCTAATTCGGCCAATCTCTACAATGCTTCCGGGGAAGAAACAAATTCAACGTTACCTGATGACAGTACATGGTCTGTAAGTACCGTTAGGACTATTGATGGTAAAGACTACTATCAAGTATCTGCCAACAATTATTTAAGTTCAGAAGACAGTTTTTTATTTAGAAATCGTCCAGAAACAATAAAAGTAGCCGAAAACCATGAGGTCTCCGTCTACAATCATAAGTTCGAAGAAAATAGTGATATCAAGCTTGCTGCAGGTACTAAGTGGTATTCAGATACTGTTATTACTAACAAAGCTGGAATTCCTTTTGTACGTGTTGCTCCTGATATGTATGTGTCAATGTATGATGTTATTGAACAAACAGTTACTTCTTCTATAAATTAAATTTTAATGTGTGTGTGTGTGAGATTTCATAGTGCCAGCTATGAGATCTCTTTTTTTTGTTCTTTTGCTTCAGTTCTATGCCAGTAGGACTTTTGCAATTTTGTATGTGTGTTTATCTATACGAGGTATCTATCTTTAATACAATTAATATAATACTATCAATTTGTTGATAATATGATTCACTTTTTGTAAGAGAGTTTTTCCAAATGTGGGTCAAAATCAAAAATCAGTGTTTTGATGTGCAAATATAAGAGTTTCTTATAAAACTCACACGATATTTTCAATACTGTTGAAGATTGCCTGTTTTATAGTTATTATGGAAGGTTTTTTTTAGATTCAATTGAGAGGGAGAATGAAAAGTGAAGAAAAAACTAGCTGTTGTAGCAGCGCTATTAGCGTTTTTCTCGTTAATAGCAGTTGCTTGTTCAAAAACTAGTTCTGATAGTGATAATGCCAAAGTTTTGACAACGGCACAGATCAAGAAGAATATTGGTTCGAAGCTAATTAAGACTCGTGAGAACGATCAAGCTGCGCTGACAAAAAAATATCAAACTGAAGTCAAAAAGGCTACTAATACTTTAGATGATCCATATATTAAGGTGAATCCATACAAGACATCACCACTGACTGCCTTGGTGATTTTTAAAACTGATCAGGCAGCTAAGGTAACTTATACGGTCGAAGGAGAGAGCGACGGTACTAGTATTACTAATACGGTGAATGGTGGATATTCCAAGACTCATCAAGTGCCAGTCGTTGGGCTATACGCCAATAAGACTAATAACGTAACGATCAACGTCACTTATCAAGATGGTACTTCGGAATCAAAGACGATCGAAATCAAGACAGACGCACTTCCAAAATACATTAAGAATGCGACGATAACGGTTAAGAATACTGATAAGTCAAAAATGGACATTGGTGACAATAAATTAACGATCATCAATCGAACGACGAAAGAACCGTTTGCTATTGATGCAGATGGTAATGTCAGATGGTATTCAACTAATTATTCACAACATACAATCGAACAGATCTCTAACGGTCGCATGTTGATCTTGACTAAGAAAAAAGAAAGTTCACAGGTTTATAATGATTTGATCGAGACGGACGTGCTCGGTAGAGTGTATAAGGAATACAGTTTTGATACGGGAACTAAGTCAAATGACTCTGGTAATGCAAAGGATGAAACTACTGTCATCCATCACGACTTGGTAGAATTACCAAATCAAGATATTCTAGCAACTGTCAATGATGGTTCGAAGTACAAAGAAGATGTCATGGTTCAGATTTCGCACAAGACTGGTAAAGTCGTAAAAGTTATCGACTTGAAGAAGATTCTACCTAGTTCGATGTATAAGGATTACAAGGCAGGATCTGACGGCAAGATCGACTGGTTCCATCAGAACTCGGTTGATTATGACGAATCAGACAACAGCATTATGATTTCAGGTCGTAATCAAGATATGATCATGAAATTAGATTATAAGACTGGCAAGATTATTTGGATATATAGTGGTAAGAAAAAAGCAACTTGGCCTAAAAAATACCGTGATAAGATCTTGACACCAACACAAGGAACGACGATCACCGGTGGACAACATGGATTGTATTTACTAAATCGGGACGGCGACAGTGAAGATGTTATCTTGTATGACAACAATATCAATGTAACTAACGGAGATAAGAAGACGTCTGGTAAGTATTCGCAAGCGGTGGAATATCATATTGATACTAAGAATATGACGATCGACCAGACTTGGTCCTATGGTAAGAATCTAGGTAAGAGCAACTTTACTAGTATAATTGGTTACGCTGAACGTGAATCTAATGGTAATACATTGGTTGATTTTGGCTTCAAGAGTAATGGTAAAGAAAGCAATATCATCGAAGTTGACCCTGAAGGTAATCAAGTCTTCAATGTAACGATGAAGAATGCTTCATCTAAAGCATATGCATATCGTGCTTATCGAGTTCCATTTTATTCATCGAGTTATGTATTCGATGTCAACAAATAATAAATATTGAACCAAACAAAAGGCCATCAATTCGCAGTTGAATTGATGGCCTTTTTTAGAGGCAGATATCTAAATACGGATACAACAAGCTACCTGATTGGGGTGGCAGCTTGTTACAAAAAGATTATAACACAATATTTATGTCATAAAAGTATAAAAAATATCATATGTTTAACATGACATATCACTTAAATAGTATAAGCACTATTTTTTAGAATATTTCTCATTGATCAGGTTAATTTTCTTTTGAATTTGTTTGTCGAATTCTACCATCATGAAGTATTGGGACTTGTAGGACTTCTTATTAGTTATTCGAAGTGCATCCGTCCAGTCCGCGTAACTCACCGCAACGACGGGATTTTCCTTATGGGTGATGTAATAGCTCTTGAACATTGCATCATCGTGTGTGTCGCCGGACCAGATGTAATCAATGTCCTTGTAAGACGGTATGTAGTAAACATCACGATTAGCATTGGTTTGGAATGCAGAGTAATTGATCGCAAGGGCAAAAGTATCGCCGTAATCCTTTGACATATAGTCGGCACGTAGACCGGCTGAGACGGTGGCTAAGATAACGACCGGTAGAATAAAATTGTGATACTTGTCTAACAATATATCCAAGTTGATAGCAATCAGAACACTTATGAAGCAGAAGGCCGCGAAGAGGCAACGCGATCCAAATGGTGAAATGACTAGAAATGGTGCAACTGAAACGATTGAAAATAAAATCAAGGAAATATTCACTAGTTGTTGCTTACGACGGTTCCGCAGTCTCAATGAAACGATAACTACCACTGAGATGAATAGCAACAAGATGATCACTGCCAAGATGATGACTGGTAATCTGTAATAATTTTGGAAGTAGTTATACATCGTATCTTGTTTGCCACTGAGGTGACGATACGGATCAGTTCCAGCGAAGACTTTCAAGTATGCGCCATTGATGAACATTAGGATGGCACCCAAGAAGTTACCTGCCATGATGGCGTAAATAACTTTTTGGAAGGACTTGCCGAATCGTTTGCGGAAGAACAGCCATACTAAGACGATATTAAAACAGTTTAGGAGCGTTATATGTTCCGCAAAAAACTGTGCAAACATAGCCGCAAAGAAGATGAGCATGGTTGAGGTTCGATAATAACGGTTGTCACGATCGAGATTTTTTATTACTAAGTAGATCAAAAATAATGGAAAGACGACCGAAGGAACGTAATTAGCAAAACCTGAATGCCAGCCCCAAATCTGCTTGAAGATGAGTTTGGGTGCCAATAACATAATGGTAGCAGTGATACCAGCTGATACCAAGCCTAGTCCTTTGGCAGGTGAGATCTCTTCTCGTATTTTTTGCGTTAGATAAACGATCAGAGTGGGAAAGATACCGTAGGCGAGAAAAGAGATACTTTTGAACTTCATCATTAAGATTATCAACAAGTCACCAAAGTATCTACCATCATAGTGTGTGAAAGTGCCACTCTGGAAATACTGGAGACCCCAGGCACTCCACCAATTGAGGTCGTCTCCGACCATGGGCATCCAATATCCGATTAGAGCAAAAATCAAGAAAATCATAACATAAAAACTTAATTTAACTGTTCTTTTCATATTACATCCTTTGCGCTTTATTAATAATAGGATATCTATAATAATGACATCAAGCAATGATTTTTTAGGTTATGCTGATATGTTTATACTCATATTATGAATAAAGGTGATTTTTGATGAATAGGTACCAAAGTAGCAGACGAGTCGTCTATACGTTTGGTCGCCGCTAGACTACCTGTGCTCGGTGCAAAAATGCTTTGACGACTATCAACTCTAAGCGGACGTTTGATTCAAAATAAGACGGATTTGTCAAGGTCTTTAAAGTCACTACCGACGACAAGACCGCGGCAGGTGATATCTTGATTGGACACTTAGCAGTTAATTAAATCGGAGTTCTGTCAGATACTGAAAACGCTATGAACATTGCCAGTGAAGCATCTTCAATCACTACTCAAGAACAGTTGGTACAGTGTTTTATCCCTTTGAAAAACAAATAAATTTGTAATAAATTATATGAATTTATTTAAACAGATTTTTGGGAACGGTTTGAAATGATTTCGGATACATGTTAGTATAAGAGTTGTATTTTTGAATGGTTAATGGTTCGAATGGTTTTATATAATAAAGGCTTTCTTCCATAAAGTACCACGAGATGATGCACAAATATTAGTTATCAGGAGGAACAGTCTGATGGAACATGGAACAGTAAAATGGTTTAACGCAGAAAAGGGTTATGGTTTTATTACTCGCGAAGATGGTAGTGATGTATTCGTACATTTCTCAGCTATCCAAGGCGACGGTTACAAGACACTTGAAGAAGGTCAAGCTGTAACATTTGACATTGAAGATAGTGATCGTGGACCACAAGCTTCAAACGTTGTTAAGGACTAATAATAATTAAATTTTCAGCCAACTCTTAGGAGTTGGCTTTTTGTTTACATAAAATTTACATTTTTCATCAATAAATCTTACATTCTAACGCTATAATTAACAATTAAACGCTAGGAGTGTGATCAATGGTGAAGGCTAGTAAAACTGATTGGCATAAGAATTTTTATATTTTGTGGCTGGGAAGCATGATTACCGAACTAGGTAATGCGATGACGATACCCTTTATTGTATTGTACATTGACACTTTAGGTAACTTTACTAGTTCTGAGTTGAATATTTTAGGAGCCATGGCTTTTTCGTTGACATACTTGGCTAAGGCAATAGTTTCACCATTGTGGGGTCGGTTGGCTGACCAAAAGGGACGCAAGCTGATGTGTCTGCGAGCGTCAGGTGTGATGACTTTGACGATATTCTTGGTCGGATTATCACCTAACGTCTGGTTCTTATTGTTTTTTAGAACTTTACAGGGAGCTTTTTCCGGATATATCAACAACGCTAACGCCTTGATGTCGGTGGAGGCTCCGGTTGCAATGCGCGGTCGTGTGATGAGTAAATTAGTCACTGGCAGTATCACGGGGACCTTGATCGGTCCGCTACTAGGTGGAATATTGGCGACCTTAGTTGGCTATCGAGGAGCCTTCTTTCTTACAAGTATTTTAATGGGAACGGTTTTTCTGATGACGCTAGTGGGCGTTAAGGAGGACTTCACACCGATTACTAAAAGTGAGTTACAACCACTGTTACCAGCAATGCGTAAGATCGGTGCAGGCTTCTTTATCGCCTTGTTTGGTTCGCTATTAGCAATTCAGGCCACGACTAACGCTATCACTCCTATGGTGAGTTTGTTCGTGAAGCAACTTTTGCCTGACACAGGTCATCTGAATCTTGTTACTGGTATAGTTACATCTGCACCGGGGGTGGCAACGATTCTGATGTCAGGCATCGTGGGTAGGTTGATCGACAAGTATGGCGCTAGAATAAATCTGATGGCGTTCTTAATTCTAGCCATCGTGACTTTATTTTTGACTAGTTTGATTCAAAACGTCTGGCAATTAGCTGGGTTAAGATTTGTCTTAGGAATGGCGGACGCCGCCTTGTTGCCAGCCATTCAGATCTTGACGGTTCAAAAAGTTCCGCAAGCGATTTTCGGGAGAGTCTTCAGCTATAACCAATCAGCACAATCAATGGGAAGTGTCATCGGCCCAATGATGGCAGCTGGGATAGCTAATTTTAGTGGTTATCGCAGTATTTTCATTTTCACAGGGATGCTAGAAGTTATCGCCATGCTGAGCTGGATTATTTATTATCATAATCTAAAGATAAAAAATTAAAATTAAGGTTAGATTGTCATATTATTGTCATATTTTTTTGAAACATATCGGCTATAATATAAGATAATGACAAAAAAGGGATAGAGTGAGCAATTGCCGCAAAAGAGGAGATACACTAGTCGTCGGAATTCACGACGTAAGAAGAAGAATAGTAATACATCTGTAATAACTTTGGTAATGATCCTTGCAGTTATTTTTATTGGCTTTTTCGGTTATCGCCAATACACTCAATATCGCGAAGATACTCGAACTGAAGAGGTGGACCAAGAACATAATTCATTCGTAAAAAAACTTGCTCCATATGCCGTAACTTTGGGCAAAGAATACGGAGTTTTACCAAGCATCACTATTGCACAGGCAATACTGGAGAGTGATTGGGGCAACAGCACTTTAGCGAAGGATTATAACAATTATTATGGTGTTAAAGGAGATAACCCTGATAACACCAAAGTATTACAAACGAAAGAGTATACAAATGGTCAATGGGTAACCATCAATGGCCGATTTAGAGTCTATGCAGATTTTAGAGAATCAATGAAGGATCACGCCGAACTGTTAGTCAACGGAACAACGTGGAATTCCGAACAATACAAACAAGTCATACAATCAAAAGATTATATTGATGCCGCTGTTGCACTTCAAACGGATGGATATGCGACCGATCCCGGATATACAAGCAAAATTATTCGGATTATACAAAAATATAATCTAAAAAAGTACGATGAAGGTATCAAGTGAAAATCAAAATATGATAGACTCTAATTATTCTATAAATGGGGGATAACGCAGTGAAAGAACTAGAAGAAAGAATAAAAAAAGATGGTCGCGTTTTAGGCAAAGATGTGCTAAAAGTTGATAGCTTTTTGAACCATCAAGTTGATCCAATGTTAATGGAAAAAATGGGTGAAGAATTTTACAACCGTTTTAAAGATGAAGGCATCGACAAGATACTTACTGTGGAATCTTCAGGGATTGCCCCAGCAGTAATGACAGGTTTGAAATTTGGAGTGCCTGTCGTGTTTGCTAGAAAGCACAAGTCAGTCACCTTGAGCGACGATCTATACACATCTGAGGTTTATTCTTTTACTAAGAAGACAACTAACCATATCAGTATTGCTAAGAAGTACCTATCAAGTGAGGATACTGTTTTGATAATCGATGATTTCTTAGCTAATGGTCAGGCTGTTAACGGTTTGAACACAATTATAGAAGATGCTGGAGCAAAACTAGCAGGTATCGGAATCGTTATTGAAAAGTCGTTCCAAAAGGGAAGACAGATGATTGATAAAGCTGGAACTCCGATTTACTCGTTAGCACGAATCAAGGCTTTTGAAAATGGACAAGTTGTTTTTGAACCTGAAAACGACTAGCGACTGGTTTATAGGAAGGTGGATTTATGACTTTTATTGCGCCCGGTAAGACACTGGGAATAATTGGCGGCGGTAGTGAAACTTATTTGTTCGAATTGGAAGCTAAGAGAATGGGCTTTAGAACCATGCTTTTGACGACCGAAGAAGACGACATTGCTACACAAGCAGCTGACAATTATTTAGTTGGTGAATTAGAAAACATCGAAAATCTAAGTGAATTAGGCCGTAGAAGTGACTTGCTTTTGTACATGGATGAAAACTTTAATAGTAGCCTATTGTCACAACTTGAAGCACAATTCAACGTGGCACAAGGCTCTGGTTTATTATCTATCGCACAGGACAGGTATATTGAGCGTACGCTGTTGAACGATCTGAACATCAACGTCCCACCTTTCTTTTCAATCGTAACGACTGATGATATCAAAAAGGCGATAGAGGAGATTGGTTTTCCTTGTATCATGAAACCAATTCAAAAGAACCAAACTATTCTTCGACAACATATCTTGTACAACGAGAGTGATGTCGATCAAGTTACTAGCTTACTGGAAAATGGTACTTACATTTTGGAAGCTTGGATCGATACCAAAGCCGAATATTCTATTATGGTAAGTAAGAGTAAGAATGGTAAGGTTCATACTTTCCCTATGATCAGAGAAATATACGATGGATCACATTTGATGAGTTCTTATTTGTTTAAGAAGAACAATCCGGATGTTGAAGCGGAAATGCAGAGAGTGGCTTTAAAAATTGCTGACAATATAGATTATGTTGGTATTTTTGGGATTGGATTTTTGGTATCACAAGCTGATGTGTTATATGTGAAACGGATTTTTCCCGGTATCAATTATTCAGCTAATGTCTATCAAGAAGCTACCGGAGTTTCACAATTCGAATTACACGTTAGAGCTATTTGTGATTGGCCGATTCCTGAGATATATCCGACGGTAAATGCTGCGACTTTGAAAATAGTCGAAGGTAATCTACCTCAGAGTTTGGATCTATTGCAGGAAAAGGCACAATGGAAATTCAATTATTACACAGGATTCAAGGCCAAGAATGAGGCTAATCGGGATGTTGGTTATATCTCGATAGTTTCAGACGACGCAGAAGAACTAAAGGAAGATATCCTATCAACTAATATTTGGAGAGTAGAATAACTTATGATTGACAGATACGTAACTAAAAAAATGAGTCCCATTTGGACAGATCAGAATAGATTTCAGGCATGGTTGGAAGTTGAAATTGCTGCAACAGAGGCGTGGAGTGAATTAGGTGAAGTTCCTGCTGAAGACGCTAAATTGGTTGCAAAAAATGCCAAGTTTGATATTGATGAAATTAAAGAAATTGAAAAAGAAACTAAACATGATGTTGTTGCCTTCACACGTGACGTTTCACGATACTTAGGGCCAGAGAAGAAATGGGTTCATTTCGGACTCACTTCAACTGACGTGGTTGACACAGCTTACGGTTACTTGATGAAGCAAGCTAACGACATCATTCGTGAAGATCTACAAATATTCTTAGAAGTTGTAAAAGAAAAAGCACTTGAGTACAAGGATACAGTCATGATCGGTCGTACTCACGGGGTGCACGCTGAGCCTACTACTTTTGGCTTGGTCTTAGCTAACTGGTATTCAGAGATCAAACGTGATATTGAACGCTTCGATCACGCCGCAACAGGTGTAGAGGCTGGAAAGATCAGTGGTGCAGTTGGTAGTTTTGCCAATGTCCCACCTAAGGTTGAGGAATTAGTATGTAACAAATTAGGAATCCGTGCTCAAGAGATTTCAACGCAAGTGTTGCCACGTGACTTGCATGCTGAGTATATTCAAACAATGGCTTTGATCGCAACGTCGATCGAACGCTTTGCTTTGGAAGTAAGACATCTACAAAGAACTGAGGTTAGAGAAGCAGAAGAGTACTTCGCTGCTGGACAAAAAGGTTCTTCCGCAATGCCTCACAAACGTAATCCGATCGGATCTGAAAACGTAACAGGATTAGCTCGTGTCATCAGAGGACATGCCTTCACAGCTTTGGAAGACGTACCACTATGGCATGAACGTGATATCTCGCATAGTTCAGCTGAACGTATCATCATTCCTGATACAACTGAATTATTAGATTATATTTTGACACGTTTTACTAAGATCACAAAGGATCTCACAGTCTTCCCAGATAAGATGCTCGAAGACATGAATTTGACACATGGGTTGATCTTCTCACAACGTGTCATGTTGAAGCTAGTAGAATCAGGTCTCAGTCGTGAACAAGCTTATGACATCGTTCAACCTAAGACAGCCGAAGTTTGGGATGAGAAAAAAGATTTCCGTGAATTACTAGAAGCTGACAGTCGTGTAACAGATCGACTATCAAAAGCTGACATTGATGATGCCTTTGATTATCACTGGCATTTACAACACGTTGACGAAGTTTTCAAGCGTGTAGGTTTAGAATGATTTTAATGAAGAGGTTAGGCTTAGTCCTAGTCTCTTTTTTTGGTTTCTAACCAAGTTATCCACAATTGTTGTCGCGTCCTAAATAGTATAATTGTTATAATAAATTTGCTACAATGTAAAATAGATGTTTTTTGCAAATGTTGATATATTAAGGATTTGAAGGAGTTAAAATTGGAAGAAGCAATGTTAAAAGGTTTAAATACAGAACAACAAGAAGCTGTTCGCACAACAGAAGGTCCGCTATTGATCATGGCCGGTGCCGGAAGTGGAAAGACCAGAGTTTTAACTCACCGTGTAGCTTATTTGATCGAAAACAAGAATGTAATGCCTTGGCATGTTCTTGCTATCACTTTTACGAATAAAGCTGCCAAAGAAATGAAAGAAAGAATCGGTAAACTACTAGATGAAGCAGCTGAAGATGTTTGGGTTTCGACCTTTCATTCACTGTGTGTTCGAATATTAAGACGAGACATTGACAAGATGGGCAAGTCCCGTTCATTTACGATTTCTGATCCTTCCGAACAACGAACTTTGATGAAGCAAATTTTGAAGCGGATGAACTTGGATCCTAAGCAATACGACCCACGTGCTATTTTGGGAACGATCAGTAATGCTAAGAACGACCTACAAAACCCCGAAGTTTTCGCTCAAAACGCTAAGTCACCTTATGAACAAGTCGTAGCCAATTGTTATGATGCTTATACAAAAGAAATGGATAAGAATCAAGCGATGGATTTTGATGATTTGATCATGCAGACTAACGTCTTATTTGAACAATGTCCAGATGTCTTGGAGTATTATCAACAGAAGTTCCAATATGTCCATGTGGATGAATATCAGGATACTAATGAGGCTCAATATAAGTTAGTTCAACAATTAGGTGCTAGGTATCGTAACGTCTGTGTCGTTGGTGATGCTGATCAGAGTATCTACGGTTGGCGTGGCGCTAACATGAAAAATATTATGAATTTTGAAAAAGATTACCCAGAGGCAACTACGATCAAGTTGGAACAAAATTACCGTTCCACGAAGACGATCCTTGATGCTGCTAATGAAGTTATCAACAATAATACTGAAAGAAAACCAAAAGAGTTGTGGACAGATAATGATCAAGGCGCTAAGATCAATTTTTATCGTGGCCAGAACGAATCAGACGAAGCTCTGTATGTTATTTCTCAAATCAAAGAATTAACTGCCAAGAACTACAACTACGGCGACTTTGCCATTTTGTATCGTACGAATGCTCAATCTCGTACTTTTGAAGAAAAACTCCTTCAAGCTAATATCCCATACAAGATAATCGGTGGTCACAAGTTCTACGATCGTAAGGAAATCAAAGACATCATGGCTTATCTAAGGTTGGTGGCTAATCCAGATGACTCGATGAGTTTTCAACGAATCATCAATACCCCTAAGCGTGGCATCGGACCGGGAACGATCGACAAACTCCAAGCCTATGCGGATGAACACGGTTGGTCGCTACTAGAAGCAGCTGAGAATATCGAACTGTCGTCTTTAGCAGCTAAGCCTAGAAAGACGTTTGCATCGTTTGCGAAAATAATCGACGACTTGGCTGAAGAATCTAAGACCGTTTCAATGACTGACTTGATGGACCACTTGTTGGATAGGTCAGGCTACGTGGAAGAATTGAGATCACAAAACAACCTTGAATCGCAATCACGAATCGAAAATATCGAAGAACTTTTGACGGTAACGACTCAGTTTGATTCAGCTTATGAACCAGACCCTGAAGTGGATGAAACTCGTTTGGAATCATTCTTGACAGAACTATCATTAGTCAGTGATCAAGATGAATTGGAAGAAGACCAACAAGAAATAACCTTGATGACATTACATGCTGCGAAGGGTTTGGAATTTCCAATCGTCTTCTTGGTTGGTATGGAAGAAGGAATCTTCCCACTAGGTCGGGCGCTGCTGAAGCAAGAAGAACTAGAAGAAGAACGCCGACTAGCCTATGTTGGTATCACACGTGCCGAAAAACGTCTGTACTTGACTGATGCATACAGTCGTATGCTTTATGGACGTTTGCAGAGCAATCAAGTTTCGCGCTTTGTTGAGGAGATCAATGACGATAACATCAATTGGGTCAATAAAAATGCTGGCGGAATGGCTGGTTCTGATGTTAAAAAGGTTGATGAACAAAAACTTCCGTATGTACAGCGTCGTCGTCAATCAGCCTTTCACTCCAGTTACAAAGTCGATGAAGCTCAAAAGGCCAGCGGAGCCCAAGGTGCTGAAAATATCAACTGGAATATCGGTGACAAGGTCAACCATAAGAAGTGGGGTCAAGGAACAGTTGTCAAAGTTAATGGCTCCGGTAAAAATGCTGAATTAGATGTCGCATTTGATAATGAAGGTATCAAACGATTGTTAGCAGAGTTTGCTCCTATTAAAAAAGCCTAATGATTACAGAGGTGAAAAAATATGGCAGAGATCACTAAAGAACAAGCCAATGAAGAATTAGTTGAATTACGTGTAAAACTTAACGAATATCGTGAAGCGTACTATACGAAGGATGCCCCTGAAGTTGAAGATAACGTGTATGACCAAAAGTACAATCGGTTATTAGAACTAGAGTCACAATTTCCTGATTTAGTGACGCCGGATTCTCCGTCACAATTAGTCGGTGATGTCACTTTGCCAGACTTTGGTAAGGTCACACATGATATTCCGATGCTATCAATGGGGGATGTCTTCTCTGAGGAGGAGCTGTCCGAATATAACGAACGGATCGAAAAAAACGTTGGCAAAGAAGTTGACTATAATGTGGAATTAAAGATTGACGGCTTAGCTATATCTCTAGTTTATGAGAACGGTATCCTCGTCCAAGGATCAACACGTGGTAATGGAACCATCGGAGAGAATGTTACTGATAATTTAAAGACGATCAAAACGATTCCGCAAAAGCTTAACCGTCCACTGAATATTGAAGTTCGTGGTGAATGCTTTATGTCTAAGAAAGAATTTTTGCGTTTGAACGACGAACGTGAAAAAGAAGGACTACAAGTTTTCGCTAATCCGAGAAATGCAGCTGCAGGAAGTTTACGTCAGTTGGATTCCCAAGTAACTTCATCTAGAAAATTAGATACCTTCATCTATACAATCGTTACTTTCGATGATCTCAATGTCACAACTCAGAGCCAAGCTCTTCAAACACTTGAAGAATTAGGGTTCCACGTTAATCCTACGGCTGAGGTTACGACTGGTTTGAATGGGGTCAAAGAATATATCGAACGTTTCGGCAAAGTCCGTGACGATTTGGACTATGGTATCGACGGAGTGGTCTTGAAGGTCAATGACTTAGCAATGCAACGAAGTCTGGGCAACACGGTCAAAGTTCCTCGATGGGAGATTGCTTATAAATTTCCGCCTGAACAAGCCGAATCGATCGTTCGCGAGATTACTTGGACGATCGGTCGGACGGGTGTGTTGACGCCGACTGCTATCATGGATCCAGTCCAATTAGCTGGCACTACTGTGGCACGTGCTACTTTGCACAACGAAGATATGATCAAACAAAAGGACATCAGAGTTGGAGATACTGTCTTGTTGCACAAGGCAGGAGATATCATCCCTGAAGTTTCGCAAGTCGTATTGAGCAAGCGACCTGAAGATTCGGTCCCAGCTGAAATACCAACGCACTGCCCATACTGCGATTCAGAACTGATTCACTTAGAGGATGAAGTAGCTCTTCGTTGTATCAATCCTAAGTGTCCGGCTCAAATAAAGGAACAGCTGACGCATTTTGCTTCAAGAAATGCAATGAATATCGATGGTTTAGGTCCCAAAATCATCGAACAGTTGTATACTAAGAGTTTGATCAAGGATGTTGCCGATTTGTATAAGCTAACAGCTGATGATTTGGCGACACTTGATGGGTTTAAAGAAAAATCAATCAATAATTTACTTACGGCAATAAATAATTCAAAGAGTAATTCAGTCGAAAGATTGATCTTTGGTCTAGGTATCCGTCACGTCGGAGCCAAAGCCGGTCGAATCCTAGCTGAAAACTTTGGTAGCTTAGATAATTTGATAACTGCTACTAAAGAAGAAATTCTAGAAGTTAATACTATGGGTGAGATCATTGCTGATAGCATCATCATGTATTTTGCCAATGAAGATGTTCAAAAGCTTATCAATGAACTGAAGTCCGTTAATGTTAATATGGATTTTGTCGGTAGTTCTAATTCAAATGAAACAAATTCGCATTTTACTGATAAAATAGTGGTTATAACCGGAACGTTAACAAATTATAAACGTTCAGAATTAGCGACGATCCTAGAAAATTATGGTGCTAAGGTCACGAGTTCAGTTACTAAGAAGACTGATATTTTGATCGCCGGTGAAAAAGCCGGTAGTAAGTTGACTAAAGCGCAACAATTGGGAACGCAGATTATTGATGAAGGAACATTATCTGATTATCTGGATGATGCTAAGGATTAGGAGAAAAGTTTTGAAAAAATTCGTAAAAGCTACAGCACTACTATTAATGTGCTCGCTTCTTTTGACTGCTTGTGGTAATTTACAAGATTCAAGTCTGTCGTCTGGTAGCAATGATAGCAGTAAGAGTACTGTTCAGACCGCAAGCTCATCTGATTCAAGCTCATATGATGTTTTGATGAGTAATGGAAAATACAAAACTAGTGCAATTTCAGGGATAACTGCTGCTGATAATAGTAATCAGTTCAATAGTCGTAGCTTTGAAAGTGGACTATTAAAGTTGTCTAAGAAAGAATTCTCTACTAATTCGTATGTTTTCCAAGAAGGTCAAATTTTAACATCGTCCAAAGTTACGGATTGGTTAGGGCGCAAGTCTAAGAGTAATCCTGACGGTTTGAACCCAGCTGCCAATGGTTCGAAGAGCCCAACTAAGAGAGCGCCAATGTATTTCCAGCAGATGCTTGAAGAAGACTATCTGCAAAAGCAAGATGGAAAATATAAACTGGCGGGTGTCTCAATTGGTATAGCTATGAATAAGATCGACTATTACCAAAAGAAACAATACGGGGCAACATACAGCACCACGATTACTAAGGAAGAACAAAAGACACAAGGTGAACGCATAGCTAAGGAAGTCGTCAAGCGTCTGCGGAAGTTGAAAGAAGTGGGCAATGTTCCAATCGTCATTGGTCTATATTCTGTAGCTCCTGAGGATACCTTAGTCGGAGGAACGTATTTCCAATACTCTGTAAGTAAGAGTGGCGATTTGGGCAGTTGGAAGGAACTAGATTATAAGAATCAAGTCTTGCCAGCAGTGAACAGCTCCACACCTATTAGTAGTAGCGATTCAGACGCCTTCTCCAACTTCAAGGATAACGTCCAAGACTACTTCCCTAATATCTCAGGTGTAACGGCGCAGGCTCATTATGATGGTACTAAATTGCAATCGATGGACATTACTATCAATACTCAATTCGATGGCTTGGCACAGATCACTAGTTTTACCCAGTTTGTCCAACAGAGCGCATCGAAGTATCTTCCGTCTGATGCTGATCTGGATATCAATATCCAGACTGTTAATAGTCAACAATCTGTCGTGACACGTACTGACGGTAAGTTCGTATCACACGTATATAATGATGATTAATGAAGTTGCCATCTTGTAACTTGATTACGCGATAATAAGTCTTAATGTACTAAAATAAAAGGAGAAATTTGATGATTTCAAAAGAAGAGATCCTACATGTTGCTGAACTAGCAAATTTAAGGTTCAAAGATGATGAAGTTGATAGCTTTGTGAATCAACTAGGAAAAATTGTTGACATGGAAAGCAACTTGGCAAGTGTCAATACTGATGGTATAGATCCTACGTACAACATGGGTGATACTAGCACGACCTTCCGCGAAGATAAGGGCATTCACACTCAAACTAGAGAGCAAATGTTTGAGAACGTTCCAGATTCTGAGAACAATTTGATCAAGGTACCAACAATTGTCGATAAGGAGGACGATGAATAGTGAATTATTTAAACGAAACTATCGACTCATTGCATAAGAAGTTAGCTGATAAGGAATTAACTTCAAAGGAACTAACTAGTCAAACACTTGATACTATCAAGGGTAACGAAAAAAAATTGGCTGCTTTTATAACTTTGAACGATGATGCTGTAAAGGATGCCGAAGCAGTCGATCAAGCAGGTATCAAGGGATCATTGTCAGGTATTCCTATTGCTATCAAGGACAATATCGTCAGCGAAGGTATCAAGACTACTGCTGCCAGCAAGATCTTGTATAATTTCATGCCCGTATACAGTGCCACAGTCTTAGAAAAATTAACGGCTGCTGGAGCTATCAATATTGGTAAGACTAACTTGGACGAATTCGCCATGGGTTCATCTACCGAAACATCATACTTTGGAACTTCTCATAATCCTTGGGACTTCGAAAAAGTTCCCGGTGGTTCTTCAGGTGGTTCTGCTGCTGCTGTTGCTGCAGGTGAAGTCATTGCTGCTCTAGGTACAGATACTGGTGGTTCGATCCGTCAGCCATCTGCTTTCAATGGTATCTTTGGTATCAAGCCTACCTATGGTCGTGTATCTCGTTGGGGTATTATCGCCTTCGCATCCAGTCTTGACCAAGTAGGTGTCATGTCAAAACGTGTCGAAGACTCAGCTACAGTTCTATCAGCGATCGCTGGTCATGACGAACATGACAGTACTAGTTCTGAAAAAGAAGTTCCTGACTATCGCGCTAACCTCAATAAGGATATGACAGGTATCAAGATTGCCGTTCCTAAGGAATTCTGGCATGAAGGTACTGATCCTGAGATCATTAATCAAATCAATAATGCTATCGATACATACAAGAAGCTCGGTGCAACAGTTGATGAGGTTAGTTTACCAACATTGAAACATGCGGTTGAAGTTTATTATGTCTTAGCTTCTAGTGAAGCCTCATCTAACTTACAAAGATACGATGGAGTTCGTTATGGATTCCGTGCCGATGATGTTAAGAACATCAAAGACTTATTCGTTAACTCAAGATCTGAAGGATTCGGTGATGAAGTCAAACGCCGTATCATGCTAGGAACTTTTGCATTGTCTGCAGGTGCTTACGATGCTTACTTCCGAAAAGCTGCACAAGTGAGAACGTTGTTCATCCAAGAAATGGGTAAAGTCTTAGAAACTTATGACTTGATCATGGGACCTTCTACTACTTCTACAGCCTTTAAGATCGGCGACAAGATCGACGATCCTCTAGCTATGTACATGAACGATATCCTAACGATCCCCGCTAACTTAGCTGGACTTCCAGCAGCATCAGTCCCAGCAGGATTAGCTAATGGTATGCCAGTTGGATTACAGATCATGGCAAAACCATTCAATGAACAAGCAATCTTTAATGCTGCCTATGCATTACAAGAAGAAAATAAATTCTATGAAAAAACACCAACTGCATTAAAGGGGGAAGACTAATGAATTTTGAAACAACGATTGGTCTAGAAGTTCACGTTGAGCTAAAGACAAAGTCAAAAATGTTTAGTCCGTCACCAGTTGCTTATGGAGCTGAACCAAATACCAATACTAACGTAATTGATTTTGGTTTCCCAGGTACATTGCCAACTGTTAATAAAGAAGGATATCGCTTAGGTGTTATGGTTGCCCTTGCATTAAATGCACAAATAGAAAATCATACACATTTTGATCGTAAAAACTATTTCTATCCTGATAATCCTAAGGCTTATCAGTTGACCCAAAGTGACAAGCCACTTGCTCACGATGGTTACATCGAAATCGAAGTGGATGGTAAGAAGAAGAAAATCGGTATCGCTGAACTTCACGTTGAAGAAGATGCTGGTAAGAATACTCACGGAAGCAACGGTTATTCATATGTTGATTTGAACCGTCAAGGAACACCATTGATCGAAATCGTTTCAAAGGCTGACATGCACTCACCAGAAGAAGCATATCAATACCTTGAAAAACTTCGTCAAATCGTTCAATTTACTGGTGCATCTGACGTTAAGATGGAAGAAGGTTCAATGCGTGTTGATACGAATATTTCTATCACACCAGCTGGATCAGACCAATATGGTACTAAAGTCGAGTTGAAGAACCTTAATTCATTTAACTACGTTAGATTAGGACTAGCTTATGAAGAGAAACGTCAGGCTGCCATTCTCAAGAATGGTGGTAAGATCGAACAAGAGACTAGACGTTTCGATGAGAAGACTAACGAAACATTCTTAATGCGTGTCAAATCAGGTGCTGATGATTATCGTTACTTCCCAGAACCAGACCTTCCTGACTTTGAGATCAAGCCAGAATGGGTTGAAGAGATCAAGGCTAACTTGCCAGAACCTGCTGACAAGAGACGTGAACGTTATATCAGTGAACTGGAAATTCCAGAATACGATGCCGGTGTCTTAACAGATACTAAGGAAATGTCTGATTTCTTTGATCAAGCAGTCAATTTCGGTGCAAATCCAAAACTTGTTTCTAACTGGTTGATGGGTGAAGTTAATGCGTTCTTGAACGAAAAGAAAATTGGTTTGTTAGAAACTAAGTTGACACCAGAACATTTATCAACGATGATTAAGTTGATTTCTGATGGAACTATTTCTTCTAAGATTGCTAAGAAAGTCTTCAAAGAAACTATCAGTAATGGAACCGAGCCAGAAGGATGGGTCAAGGAAAAGGGACTTGTTCAAGAATCAGATCCTGCTGTTTTGAAGCCAATCATCATGGAAATTTTAGATAATAATCAACAATCGATCGACGACTTCAAGAATGGTAAAGATCGTGCTGTCGGTTTCTTAGTTGGACAAATTATGAAACAGACACATGGACAGGCTAACCCTAAGGTTGTTAACAAGATCCTAATGGCTGAGTTGAATAGTCGTTAGTGAGGAGAAGTAAATGCGAGCAAGGCTGATCTATAATCCTACCTCAGGACACGAAACTCTGAGAAACAACGTAGGAGATATTTTAAATATTATTGAAAAAGCTGGATATGAAGCTAGTGCCTTTCGCACTACGCCAACTGAAAATTCAGCTCAAAACGAAGCGAACCGTGTGGCCAAAGAGGGGTTTGACCTGGTTGTTGCTGCTGGTGGTGACGGTACAATCAATGAAGTAGTCAACGGAATTGCTGGACTGGACAAGCGTCCTGAACTAGCGATCATTCCGGCTGGAACTACTAATGATTATGCCCGTGCCTTGAAGATACCTCGTGATGATGTGGTGGAAGCCGCTAAGGTCATCTTGAAGAAACAAAAACTACCAGTCGATATTGGAAAAGCTGGCGATAATTATTTTATTAATATCGCTGGTGGTGGCTCAATGACTGAATTGACCTATGAAGTGCCTTCAGCATATAAGTCAATTCTTGGTTATTTGGCATACTTGGTGAAGGGTGCAGAAATGTTACCTCGAATCAATCCAATAGATATGCATATCGAATATGATGATGGTGTCTTTGATGGTAAGGCCACGATGTTCTTGATCGGATTGACAAATTCGATCGGTGGTATGGAACAGATTGCACCTAATTCAGTTATCGGTGATGGGACATTCTCCTTGATCATCGTTAAGGAAACCAACTTGCGTGATTTAGTCCATTTGATTGCTCTAGTGCTAAACGGTGGTCGTCATGTTTATAATCCAAAGATTATTTATACGAAGACTAAGAACTTGAGTGTTAAAGCAAATGATGACAATCGCATCATGGTCAACCTTGATGGTGAATATGGTGGGGATGCGCCGATGGAATTCACTAATTTACATGCACATGTAAATATTTATGCTAATGTAGATTCTATTCCTCTCAAAGCGATCAACACGAAATCGTCTCTGGATGAAAAAGATGCTGGAGAAAAGATCATTGAAGAAGAGAAGAAATTAGATTAGAATATAAAACTAATAAGAAAAAGGGAAGCTGAGAAATTAGTACCAGCTACCCTTTTTCTATGCAAAGGAAAAAATATGGAAAAACCAAATATAAAAAAGAATGATAAATTAGAGTTAACGATCGAAGATCTGTCGTATGAAGGTAAAGGTGTAGCTAAAGTCGACGACTTCACGTTGTTCGTAGACAATGCTTTACCTGGTGAGGTAGTCAACGCTGTGATTCTCAAAGTGGGCAAGAGCTATGGATTCGCTAAGGCGTTAGATATAATCAAGAAATCTCCAGACCGAGTGGAAGATATCGACAATGTTTATGTGAGAACAGGTATCGCTCCATTGAGTCATTTGAAGTATTCAGAACAATTGAAATTCAAGCAAAAACAAATTCAGATCAACTTTCAAAAAGCTGGTTTGGATATTGATGTCAACGAAACTCTTGGTATGGAAGATCCCTTCCATTATCGCAACAAGGCACAAGTGCCAGTTCGCCAGATCAATGATAAATTAACATCTGGTTTTTATCGTAGACATTCACATGAATTGATCCCGATGGAAGATTACTTGATTCAAGATCCTAAGATTGATGCTGAGATCAAACGTGTGCGTGATATTTTACGTAAGTACAATGTTCGTGGCTTCGATGAGGCTAAGAATAAAGGTCAGATTCGTACGATCATGGTGCGTCGTGCTTATTATACTGGAGAAATGATGGTAGTCTTGGTATCTCGTGTGCGTGATATTTCGCATTACAAAGCTATTTCGCAAGAGATCATGGCTAACAAAGAAGTCAAATCACTTTATTTAAATATCAATTCTAAGGTTACGAATGTTATCTTGGGCAAGGACATGATGCTCCTAGCCGGTAGTCCTTATATCGATGATGAGATCTTAGGTCATACTTACCGCATCTCACCACGTTCGTTCTATCAAGTTAACCCAACACAGACACAACGCTTATATCAATTGGCTGTGGACAAGGCAGAATTGACTGGTAGTGAGAATGTTGTCGATGCTTATTCAGGAATCGGTACGATCGGATTGTCATTGGCTGACAAGGCCAAGCACGTTACGGGTATCGAAGTTATTGCTGATGCTGTTAAGGACGCTAAACAAAATGCTGAAATTAATGGAATCAATAACGCTGAATTTATTGTAGGAAAAACCGAAGAGGTCTTGAACGAATGGTCAAAAGATAAAAAGAAAATCGACGTATTAATGGTTGATCCACCACGTAAAGGGTTAGCTAATTCACTAATAGATGCGATCAATAATATCAAACCTAAGAAAATCGTCTATATTAGTTGTAACCCCGCAACTTTGGCACGTGATTTGCGCTTATTGAGTGATACTTATGAGATCGGTGATGCTACTCCGGTCGATATGTTCCCAATGACAAATCACATAGAATCCGTAACAAAATTAACTAAAAAGTGATAAAAAGTGAGATTAAGGTGAAATTACCTTGACCTCACTATTTTTTTACCCCAAAATGGAGTTGATGAATAATTCTTAGGGGGAGCATTATCTTGGGTCGTACAGTTGTCGCAATTGGAATGTTAGTTATTGCGTTTTGGCGTTTGTTTGCTGCAATCGGATATTTTTCTATACCTAAAGAAAGCGTATCCAAAAAAATAGTTATATATGATGTGTTGGCATCGTGGTATGGGTTTGTCGGTGGTTCGATGTTTATAGGTGGCATCATGCTACTTTTAGAGGTGTTTTGACATACGATTTTTTGTAAGCGCTTACCGCTGATTGAGCAATAAAATAGGACTGAAACAAAATGTCTGTTTCAATCCTTTTTGGCGTTTCTTAGATTTGTTCTTCTGATGAATTGAGAATTATCAAAGTCATCATCAAGTGTTGGTGAACTACTTGAGTATCGATGAAAAGATTGTTAGAAGTATCAGTAATATCTTTGATGTTTGCTAATCCGTAACCGGGATGTTTATCCTTGGTTGAATAACCACTTTGGAATAGCTGGTTGATATTAATCTCATCTTGTAGTGGGTTATCGATCGTTATTTCCAAAGTTTCGGGGGACTTGATGAAGGCACAGGTGATTATTTTGTCATCGATATTTTGTACATATTCGATGGCATTATCTAACAAAATACCTAATATGCGAATGACTGAGAGGTCATTCTTTTTTATTTGATAATCATCGTCTGTCAGTTCGAATTTCAATTCGATATCTTTGGCCTTGGCGATAAAGAACTTCTGGTTGAGTAGACTTTGAATCGGCGTATTCTTAATCGACTTTAATTCAGTTAGATTGTGAGTTTTGACATTCTCAAAAGTCTGCTGCTGTTCTACTAGGTCGTGATAGTAGCGTTTGATCTCATCTGAACTTTGCTCATCTATCACTTGTCCCAAGGACAGTACGATATTTTGGAAGTCGTGTTTGAATTTACGCAGGTCGTCATATTGTTGCTGTGAACTAGTCAGATAATCGCCTAGTTCCTTGAAGCGTTCGGTAGCTTCACTCGTTTCTTTACGCATCGTGAATGACTGGATGAAGACGAGGGTTTGCCAATAGGTGGAGATGGTCATAGCAGTAAAGGCCAACAAGATCACCATTTGAATCAAGGGACTGATGTCTTCAATGTCACTGATAACTAGGATGACCATGAACGTCAGCAATAAGGTAAAGAGCATGACGAAGATTTTTCTTCCCAAATTATAGCGAGTGATGTTGAGCCTAGCTTGGTGAAATTGCACTTCATAATACTTGATGACACCGACACAAATCAATAGCAATATGAGATTGATTATTAAGGTAGCGGGTGCAAAAATATGTTGATATTGTTTCATGGTTTGAGTATTCCACTGATGTGTCAGACCATAGACGATGAAACTAGCTAAAAAAGTGCTTAAGCTGAAAAGTGTCAATTGAATGTTGGCGGCTAATACGATCGAGATGCCATTGTTGTAATCGATCTTATGGGGATGGTTCCTGATCAAATGCAGTCCGAGAAGAGCTAGGACGAAGAAGAGTATGAAAGAATTATTGGTGTACAGTCCTAAGATGCCGAAGGCAGTAGAAATAATTAGATCGTTGATCCAATAATAATATTTGAAGTTATGGGTAAATAAATGAACTAGCTGAAGTGTCGCAAATAAAATAAAAATATTTCCAAAAGAGCTCATATAATTTTGTATATATATCATGAAAAAAGACTGACTAGTCTCGATCCTTTCTGAATGTATCTGATGTTTAAGCATAGTTTCCAAAATAATTGTAGAGATATTTTGCAAGGAAGACAAGATATTAGTAATAACCGTGCATATTTTACGTTTATCAGTTGATTATTTACGTTTATAAATTTTTTGTTCAATAAAAATTTATTATGAAATAATGATACTATTGCATGAAAAAAAGAGTAAACAGGTTGAGGTATTTTGTCATGAATAAAAATATTCATTTCGGTGAAAATCTTCAATTAGGAGATAATCTTCGGATTCTTCGTAAAGAACGTAATCTTTCCGAACGTGAAGTTTCTAATCTGCTTCACGTAGACATAACTACGATTTCCAAGTACGAACACAATACTAGAACACCCGATATTTATACGATGATTAAATTTGCGGATGTCTACAATGTTACCTTGGACAGATTAGTAGGTAGAGAAGAAATAGGATACGATGAGGATCGATCTGAAGCCTAGATGGAGTCAACACCTGATTGGGAAGTTAAAAGCAGAACCTAAGTAGGCTCTGCTTTTTATAAGGTCGACAATTGAGAAAACACGGTAATTTATTGCTGTGATGAATCAACGTCTTGGGCGACCATTGTTGTATTCTTTTAATTGATCCTCAATATATTTTTCTACTACGTCTTTAGAAATATTTCCTAAAGTACTCATAAAGAAACTGCTCGACCATAAGTGACCACCCCATAGTTTCTTTTTTGTTTCTGGATATTTTTTAAACCATGTTCTTGCCGACGTACCCTTAAACGACTTAACCATGGAAGTTAAAATCATAAACATTAGTTCGTTGTTTCTTTAGCATATAAATACTCCTAAATATTATAATGTTATAATATTGTTGTATTTCAACATAAAAGGAGGTGACTAACGTATGACTTTAAAGGGACAAAAACTGAGGATATACCCTAATCAATATCAACAAGAACTTATCGAATATAACTTTGGGGCGAATAGATTTGTCTGGAATCAAATGTTAGATATGCTCATTAAACGTTATGATAATAATCCTGATAGTAAGTTCCTTAATGCTTTTGATTTAAATAATTTACTTAAACAACTAAAAACAGAATATCCATGGCTTAAAAAAGCTGAGAGTACGAGTTTACAAGCTACTAATCATCTTACAAAAGGTTCTTTGAAAAAACTCATAATTTTCCTAAATTCAAGTCTAAGAAACATCCTAAGCAAAGCTACCAGTCGAAATGTATCAATCACAATATCGAAACTACGGATGGTTTGATAAAGCTACCAAAGCTTGGTTGTATGAAATACAAAACTGGTAAGAACGTTCCAGAAACAATAAAGTCTGTCACAATCAAGAAATCATTCACTGGTAAATATTATGCAGTTCTTCTTGTTGAACGTGAAAACCAAACTTTCGATAAGACTAATAAGACTATCGGTCTCGATATGGGAGTAGCTGATCTTATGATCGGTTCTGATGGAAAGAAATATCCTACTATTCGTTTTGATAAGATACTCGCTAGTAAGAAACATGCCTGGGAAAAGAAGCTGGCTAGACGCCGCAACTTGGCTTTAAAGGATATTCAATATCATAAGAAGTATGGACTAACAGCCCCAAAAGACATCTCTCAATACAAAAACTACATGAAAGCTAAAATCATGGTAGCTAAGTATAACGAGAAGATAGCTAATCAAAGAAACGATCGCTTGCATAAGATAACTACTCAACTAGTCAAAGACAACGACATTATCGTTATCGAAGATTTAAAGACTAAGAACATGATCAAGAACCATAAGCTTGCAAGAGCTATCGCTAATCAATCATGGCGAGAACTAAGATCGATGCTTGAATACAAGTGTAAATGGTACGGAAAGCAACTTATTGTTGTTGATCCATTCAAGACCAGTCAGATCTGCTCTAATTGCGGTTACGATGACGGCAAACACACATTGGATATCCGACAGTGGCGATGTCCTAAATGTAATGCCAAACATGATAGAGATATAAACGCTGCCAAAAATATAGAATTAAAGGGCTTGGAACAAGCCTTAGTAAATTAGCTTTAACCTCTACTGATTAGTTGAAATACTGATCGGCAAGTTTGGAGTGTTCCTAGAAGCTCGTTACTTTAGTGACGAGTAGTTCACTTACCCTTTTCATCCTCAAGTTTTTCCAACAAATCTCGACTTTTTCTAAATGAAACTTTACAAGTGTAGTCGTTGATAAAGGTCAAAATATGATTTTTATTGTCATAGGTGATGGCGTTATCTAGATTGACCAAATAGCTACGGTCACACCTGAACAAACTAGGATAGAGCGACTCGATCGAATTCAGTGATCCTAGGAACGAACTACGTTGGTTCTTGGTTATCAGTGTGACTTGTCCGGGGGCGATTTTTTCCGTGAACAACATAATTACGTCGTCCATCAGAACATTGAAGAATCTACTGCCGATCCGATAGTTGAATAAATTTTGAGAGTGATGTGCAAAACTTTCAAAGTAATTTTGAGCGAGTACGATGTCGTTATTGATACTTTCTTTGATTGAGTCGATGCCTTTGTTTTTAAGGATATAATCCAGAGGTGCGATCCGTCGTTCTAATGTGACTAATGAGAGTTCGTCATGCGTGGTGATAAATACGACTTGTGCCAGTGGCATTTCTTTTTTGATGCGTTCAGCGGCTTCCAAACCGGCAGTGTTATTGTTGTCGATCTCCATGTCTAAGAAGAAGACACCTTTTTCTGGGGCGACGCAGGTGCTAAACAGTTCTTCGGTTTTGGCAGTAGCCAGTTTTAGTTCCATATCGACATCATTGATCATGATGCTATTTTTGATAAATTCTGAATAGTTCTTGCGCTGAACTTCATCGTCTTCCAACAAGTAAACTGGCAGCATGCTGGCACCTCCCATACAAACTACCATAATTGTATTGAAGTCGCGAACTAATAACAAGTTGATAAATTTATATCTATAAATAAAAAAATCGTCGATTATTTAAAATCGACGACAACATTGGTCTTTATCTCGGGACGATTATTCAATTTATTCCCAATAATATACTGGTGAAAAATCGAAATAAACTGATTATTAGATATCATATCCGAGTGCTGAGCCTTACTACCAGTAAGTGTTATGAGGGTATACCGCTTGATGTCACCTTCATAGATGTACTTACCGGCATCGACACTGCTGATGGGGACGATTCCATCGTCCGTATAGAGCTGTGTTCCGGCGATAGAATAGTATGTCAAGTTACTTGGCAATTTGTCCTTATGCTTAATAAAGTCATTTAACATCTGTGTGCGGTTTGAACTATTCTTTTCTTCGAAGTTATACGGTGTTCCCACCGTCAGCATCGAATCGATATTGATCGAGGAATCGTCGAAATAATTCTCTAAGAAGTAGGTCCAGATGAGCCCACCGTTGGAGTGCCCAAAAGCGTCGAAGCTATTGAAACGGTATTTTTGCTTGAGCTGATTGAAGGCAATGTTGAACCACTCGGCCTGCTTCTTGATATTGTTGTAACCATCTTTGTTGTTGATGAATCCTACGACGATGAATGGGCGTTCGTCATTGGCTCGAATGGAACCTTTATAAGTTATTTTACCGTCGGTATTAACGGTTAGTTTTAGTAGACTATGATTTTCACCGTATTGGTTATTGATCGTCTTGACTAGACCGTCAAATCGGTCGGCGGTCGCGCTACTACCGGGGATTAGGATGATTGGTGCTGTGGGTGAATTGTAACGCCCAGCTAAAGTCGAGACGTTTTTTCTGGTCCAGATGTAAGAAGGAATCCCAAGAATGATCAAGATGGTCGCTAAGATTATTAAGTATTTGAAAGGCCGCTTTTTTTGGTTATTGAAGGCTCTCATCAGTAGATATACCCCCTTCGTCAAGTGCTAGGTTGTCGATCGTCTTTAGTTTTTCTGCCACACGTACGAACGGTATATAAATATAAACTGAAATAATCATACTTATGATAGAAAAGAGCAAAGCCTGCCAACTTCCATCGGTCCCAATAAATGCCGATAACAGCCCCGGAGTTCCAATCGGTATTGGATATACGCTCGGTGGCATCAAATGCAGCTGAAGGGCAATGGCGGCTACTAACATGCAAATTACAGGTGCGAGGATAAAGGGGATGATAAAAATAACATTAAAGAAGATGGGGATCCCTGACATGACGCTACTGCCTAAGTTAAAGATACTTGGTATCATCGTCCAGCGGGCGACGGTTTGAAAGTCCGGATCTTTGGAAACAAGAAAAATAGCGATGATCAAGGCTAGGACTGAACCAGTTCCGCCTAAAGTGGCGAACGAGTGATAAAGTGTATTACTAGTAAATAAATTGGGTGCACCCCAAGCGGTGTGGTGAGTCAGAGCGTAATTAAGATTTTCCAAAACTGTGGGATCGGCTTTTTCGATTTCGATCGGTGAATAAATACCTGACCATCCAAAAAATGAAGCGACTATCGTATACAGCGAAAAACCAAGCGCACTGAGCAGCTGAATCCAGGCGTTGTTACTGTGATAGTTGGTAGCTAATGAAAAAACAATACTGTTAGGTAGATCGGAGTAGTAGGTTATATTGACTAGAAAACTGAAGACAACGGACAAGATCATGATGATCGAGATGGGAGTCAATGAAATAAACGTCCGTTCCAAGACGTTACTAGATAAGTGTTTGGAACGATGATTCGGAGCTTTAGGACTGGCAACTTTGAAGAACCAACCAACGAGCATCCCCAATAGTATGGCAAAAAACAAGCCTCGTATCCCCAGTACTTCAGCGTGAAACGACAGAGGCTGTACTCGAGAATACGTAAAAGTGATGATCAATAAAGAACTGATACTCGTTAACCCAGCTAATTGATCATCACGATTGAAATGTTTAGCAGTATATTTTGCGGCACAAAAAGTTGCCATCACTGACACCCATCCGAGAGTCAAACTGTATAAGACCGTCGCCACATCGTTGATCTGTCCAAAGATAAAATCATTGTTCAACTTGGGAATAACATCCGTCAGGAAACTATCCTTACCCAGAATGGTGATTTGGATTATCTTGATGAAACTACCAAAGAGAACAAAAGGGAATATCATCATGACTGTTTTTTGAATAATACGATAAACTAATAATTTTTGTAATTTTAAAGTTATCCGAGCTAGTTTTTGTTCAAATTTATTCTTAAATAGATTTTCCATAATCAACACCTGCGACGTTTAGGGGTTTATTGAATCATTTAGATTATAACGTTAAAAAAAAAGAGCCGCTATTATAGCGACTCCTTTCTTTTATTAAATTGATGTAAATAGTACAGTGGTAAGCCTAACAGAGTAATAACGGTACCAGTTATAGCTAATCCCGGTTGTCTGAATAGGGTTGAAATAATTATGTATCCACCACCTAATGTTGCAATGATCGGTGGTATCGGATAAAAATTGATTTTATATGGACGATCGAGTTCGGGTTCTTTTTTGCGAAGAATGAACACGCCGATGAACATCATTATGGAGAAGAACCACATGACGAAGACTAGCATATCGGTCAAAAAGTCGAAACTTCCCATAAAAATCATTATGATAGCGATAACTGTTTGAACGATACCAGCATTCAATGGAACATGACTTTCTTTTGTCAATTTAGCGAAGAACTTGCTAAAAATTATTTCGTCGTCGTTTCCTAAGACATAACTGACACGAGGTCCAGTCATCGTGTAACCGTTGACGGCTCCAAAGACTGAAATCAAGATACCGATAGTGACGATTTTTCCGCCGATATTACCGAATATTTTAATTGCGGCTTCAGAAGCAGCGTTTTGGTTTCCGGGAATGACGTTGAATGGTAGTGCCTTGATGAAGACGAAACTGATCAAGACGTAGATCAAAGTGATTAAGATCAATCCTAAAATAATAGAACGTGATAGATCTTTTTCAGGTTTTTTCATTTCACCAGCCATAGTACCGACATTCATCCAGCCGTCAAAGGCGAACATGGTGGATAATAATCCGCCACCCATTGAAGACCAGAAGTCTGGATGTGTACCAGATGTGATAGGGAATAGTGAGACATTATTGCCAGATGGGGTAAATAACCCAACGACGATAATTAGTGCGATCGGGATCAGCTTAGCTACTAGGGCAACGGACTGAATGTAGCCACCCGCCTTAGCTCCGAGTAAGTTGACTGAGAATAAGAAGACTGCCAAAGCAATGGCTATCGGGATCTGCCAACTCGCTTGAAGATTGCATAAGTTAATGACCTGTGTTGCAAAAATAATTGATAGTGCTGAAATTCCGGCTGGATAATAGATAACTGATTGTGCCCAGGCTAGTAAGAAAGCAGGCACCTTGCCATAAATATACTCGATATACTTATAGATTCCACCAGCAACAGGCAATGCGGCGGCTAATTCAGCGATAGTCAAACCAGCATTGATCGTTATGAAACCTGCTAACAACCATACGAAAATCGTCAAACTCGGCGATCCTGTTGCAGCAGTGACACTCGAAATCTTGAAGAAAACTCCACCACCAATTACCAGACCCATAACGGTAGAGAGCGCGGGGAAAAATCCGAGCTCTCTTTTTAGATCGAATTTATCTTTTTCTTTGTTCATAACCTTATGCTCCTAAGTGAAGTGTAAAATAATATAATACACCATATCAGTAAGTATGGTAATGTTTTTAGTGGTAATTAGCGCTACATATCAGTAAAATCAATAGAGAGGTGATTTTTATGATAAAACTAGCAATAATCGGAACAAGCTGGATCACACAGCAATTCATTGAGGCGGCTCATGAAACAGAGAGCTTTGAACTGGTACGAGTTTATTCACGAACTGAAGCAAAGGCACAGACATTCATTGATGGATTGAGTGCTAATGTGAATAAATCCGACGTTCAAATAAGTACAGATTTGAATGATTTCTTCACAAGTGACGATTTTGATACAGTCTATATCGCATCACCAAATGCTTTGCACTATTCACAAGCTAGATTGGCGATTGAGAATGGTAAAAATGTCATTGTGGAAAAACCAAGCGCGTCCATCATCCGTGAATATACGATCTTGGATACTTTGGCTCACGAAAAAGGTGTTTACTTGCTTGAAGCAGCTCGCCACATCCATGAACCTATCTTTAAGAAGGTTCAAGTATATGTGGATGACAATCGTGAACAATTAACAGGTGCTACGTTATCTTATATGAAGTATTCTAGCAAAATGGATAGTTTTCTAGAAGGAAAGAGTCCTAACATTTTCAATCCTAAGTTCTCTGGTGGAGCTCTATATGACCTCGGAGTGTACGCGGTCTATGATTCTATCGTGTTATTTGGAGCACCAAAAAAAGTCAATTATCAGCCAGAGATCATGAGTTCAGGTATCGATGGTTCAGGTAGCTTGACGCTTAAATATGACGACTTTGATGTCAATATTATCGTTGGGAAGACTAAGAATTCGTATATGCCTTCAGAGATATACTTCGGTAAGAAGACACTCTTGATGGATAGTGCTGGTGATATTACTAAGTTGACTGAAGCCGGTGCAGATAAGAAATTATCAGAGATCCCAACAACTAAGAGCGACAATCCGATGGATTCTGAAGCGGTTGAATTCGCTAGGATCATGAACGAAAATGACACGGCAACTTATGATAAGTTGAGCGCTTATGCACGCAAAGTCAATCGGGTGTTAGAACAAGCCAGAACTAGTGCTGGGCTTGTATTTGAAGCAGATAAGGATAAATAAAGTGGAAATACCAAAACTATATCAAGATTATTTTAAAGAGAATCAATTCGAGTCGTTGACCAAAATCCAAGAATCGGTTTATTTGCCATTCAAGGAGGGAAAAGGTCTAGTAGCAATGGCTCCCACTGGTTCAGGAAAGACATTAGCATTTACGATACCGATGCTAGAGACCTTAGTGCCCGTTGACGGATTACAAGTATTGATTCTGGAACCCTCACAAGAACTAGCTATTCAAGTCAGAACGGTCATTCAACCATTAGCCAAATTAGTGGGGTGCAGTGTGCAATCTGTGACTGGTGGAGCAAATCCACAGCGTCAATTGAAGAAATTAAAAGAAAAACCTGAGATACTTGTCGCAACATTAGGACGTCTCAAAGAATTGACAGAGATGCGCAAGGTCAAGCTAGGCAACATTCAAACCGTCATCGTTGATGAAGCCGACGAGATGTTGAACGAATCAAAATTAGAATCTGTCCGTGAAACTATCGATCAGATGCCATCCGATGTTCAGATGACATTCTTCTCAGCTACGGGCAATGATATCTTCAAGGAAATGCACAAGTGGTTTGGACAAGACTTCTTAGTGATCGACCAACGAGATGACGAATCGTATACTGCTGGTATCAAGCATTACTTTATTAATGCTGCAACAGATAATATTAAAGATGCCCTGATCAGAGAGCTAGCTCACAATAAGAAATTCAAGGGGATCGTCTTCTTTAACAACTCGCGTTCATTACACAAGGTGATCAGTGACTTGCATCACAATAAGACTAACTTCGTGGCCTTGGATAGCAAGATGTCATCTCAACAACGTAAGTCAGCTTTACAAACGTTCGCTACTAAAAAAGTCAACTTGATGTTGACGACGGATGTTGCCGCACGTGGGATGGATATCGATGATATTACAACAGTTATTAATTACATGATCCCACGTGATAATAGCGAATACGTCCATCGTGGTGGTCGTACAGGTAGAATGGGTAAGTCAGGCAATGTGTTAACATTTGGTAATAGTCATGACTTCCGTAATCTACAAGATTTTGCTGATGTAGAAGTGAAAAAGGTTTTCTTGAATCGTGATGGAACCTTCTCCGATAAGGAAACTTATCGAAAAGAAAAGCGCCACGCTCAGTCGGTCAAGCCTAAGGCTAAACCTAAAAAACGTCAGCGCGATCAAAAGAACAAGGGTAAACGTCGTGCACCTAAGTCGGATAAAGATTAATTTGCTTGAAATATAATTAATTTGGTGGCACTATTATTAATAGTGCCATATTGGTCCCTTGGCTCAGCAGGATAGAGCAACTGCCTCCTAAGCAGTAGGTCCCCGGTTCGATTCCGGGAGGGATCATAAAGTAGTTACGCAGACGCCAAAAAAGCAGCACCTGATATCCTAGTATTGGATATTAGGTGCTGCTTTTTAAATTAAAAAATATATGCTTTCGATCTCAGAATGTTATAGTCGCCATTATCTGAAGGCTCAAAGCCTTTAGCAAGTAAGTCCTTAACATATAATTTGTTATAAAAGAAAGCAAAAATGAAATTGAATAGTAATGATCCACCGCCCCAAGTGAATACTCCTAAGATCAAATCTGCTAGGATCATGATAAGAAACCATTTCCAATCCGCTCTGAATAGTGCGGGCCAGAACCCGAAGAAAAATTCAGTCCATGAAAATCCGACTTTAACTACTTTGACTTCATTAGTACGTCTATTGATCAACCTCGCAAACATATCGATTCCCCCAATTTTGAATAAGTTTAATTTAATTATATTCGATATCTCTTAGAGTTTGTTCCATTTCGGACCATTTATATGATTTTTTTCTTCCCAATCCTAATAATAAATAAATCCAAGCAACCAATGATAAGGCAGCACTGAAGAGCGCCAAGTTAGTCGTTTGGTAAGTCGTCCTGAATACGGGATGGCTTATTTTTTTTGATAGTTTGACTTTAACAGTTCCATTCTTACTAGTGGTGATATTTGTGGGTTTACCATTGATCGTGAGACGGGTATTTTGGTAGCGCACGATAGGTAGTTCGACCACGGTATTTTTTAGTAACACGCCGGTCTTGAAGACGATGGATTCACCGTCAGCTTTGGGGTGAAATATGATTTTTTCTCGGTTGATCTTACCGATATGCCAGATAGTTGATGGCATGAATTTACTAGCTGATGCCGGTGAATACTGTTCATAATAATCTTCATAAAACGATTTTTTGTGAATTTCCTGACTAGTAATTACCTGAGATTTTTTAGAAATCATTTTTTGTGTTTGTGCCACTTGAGCTGAAGATATCCATAATCCACAGAGAACGGTGGTTAATAGTAGGATGACAGGTAGTTGAACTTTGAAACTGAAGCGCTCGATCAAAATCATGACCAATCTTGCGGCAATGACGGCTGTGAGCAGTGTTGCGACCATTAAAAATCTAAATGGAAATTGGATCACTCTAATGGGAGTATCCTGAAATAAATCCCAAGGAAAAACATCCGTCGTCATGAAGAAAGCTAAAAAGCTTAAAACGTAGATGCGTTGGTACAACGGAGAGAACTTGTAAAAGAAGACTAGTCCCAGTATCAAGGCGACCAACAAAACTACTCCCAGATTGTAAGTATTACCATTCGCACTCTGGATACTGCTGTTGGCTAAACTAGCCTGAACCATTTTTTCGAGGACTTTTCCTCGAAGGTGATAGGGTGAGGGTTGAGCATAGCTTTGAAAAGTTACCTCACTCAAAAAAGGCATCAAAAAAATAGCGCTGGCACAAATGGTCATTATGACCGCCTTGAGTAGTGACTTGAAGCGAGCCCAAAAGTGATTGGACTTGATAACGTAGAATAATAAGATAATCAGGGAAAAGGACGAAACAATCACGGTGGATAATAGGTGGGTTAATAATAAGCCCGACATGCCGATGGCAAGAGTTTTCCACTTGTGGAAATCACCAAAAAATACATTGTAGAAGCCAAGGAAGCAGACTGGTAATAGGATCGTAGCAATGAATTCGGCGATATCGGTTCGTGGCAGAACTTCTATCAGCAAGTAGTTGGAAAGATTGTAGAATAGTGAAAAAACAACAGCGTTGACAGTTGAATTTGAGAATTTTTTCATCGTAAGATGGCTAATAAAAAAAGAGCAGAAAAAATAAATCCCGATACCAGTGTAAAAAGCTGTTACAGGATTTTTAAAGATGGAAAAAAGCCAAGCAATCGGTGCGATAGTGACCCAAGGATAAAATAGATGGATACCATAGCCGATTTGTCGGAAGTTGGAATTTGAAATACTAGGGATGAAATTACCGTGTTCAAATGAGTAATTGAGAGAAATCAATCTACCGATATGAAATGGTGCATCATCGCCACCCCAAATGATTCCTTGAGGATTCAGAGTTAGTGCTAGGATCGTCGAAATCAGTGCGTAAAACAAGATCAAGCCGACGATCTTAATCGATAATCGTTTATTAATAGAAATATTCATGATTTCCTCCACGATAATATATTATATCGGAGAGGATGTCGGAATAAAACTCAATCTATAAAGCTGTTTTTAGAATTCTCGTATTAGACATATTGTAAATATGGGTTTAAAGGCTATTTGTAAGCACATTAGTGCGTATGGAATAGCCTTTTTGTACTGTTTTTAACTGTAATATCAATATATATAAAAATATTTATCACTAAATGACATTTAACCTAAATAAATATTTGAGATACTGTTTAAAGATTATTTTATTTTCCGCCAAAGGAGAACTAATAATGCACAGGAAAAAATCCAAACGAAGAATTCTCAAAATATTAAGCATAGCTTTGTTTACGATGACTATGTTTTTTGTGGTAGATGCCGCCGACAAAACAGTTCAAGCTGACGATGTAGTGGTTGAACCTATGGAGCCGCCTAATAAAGATGTTGTCAAAATTCTAGGTATTTGGTTGACCAATGGATATTCACTCCAACCTGAGAGTAATTACTACACACAAGTCGGACAGCAGGTAATTATCAGAACTAGTGCTGGTCGTTCGGTCTGGTCGGTACTGACAGGGCTACTGGATAGTCCTCATTATCGGTGGTATAAGAAGACTAGTATTGATGCGGAATGGGAAGAAGTGCCTGAATCAGAAGGTGGGTATCGGATGAACTTTCCAGTCACGTCTAAGGAGACTGGGACTACGTGGTATCAGTTAGATACGCAGTATTGGAACTATCTGACTGGTTGGCTCTCGAAGACACATATTTATTCACAACTGACAGCTGTTCATGCGAAATCTCCTGTCAATGCAACCGATTTAACAATTACGACTGATGAAGACTATTTATATAATATTAACGATAATAGTTTGGCTAATGACAGCACTTACGTACATGCACACCCAACTCCGACAGATTCCAATGGTCCAGTCACTTATACGGTCGATAAACCAGAGATCGCTGACTTTGCGGCCGATACGGAGAACGGTGGTCAGACGACACAATTAGTCGCTAAGAAGGGCGCAGTCGGTACGGTTGAGATCACAGGTACATTACACAACCCTGATGGCACGGAAGTTAGTGACAAGGCCGAGGTCCGAGTTGGCGGAGGCTTAGACGATCAGACGGTCAATATCGGAGATACGGCTACATTTACAATGTATGGTGATACTGTTGGTGACGATACTTCGTCTGACAGTGGAAAAATCACGATCGAATGGTACAAGTATGATAAGAATGGCAAGCAGACGACGGTAGCGAAGAGTAGTAGTTCCAACTACAAAGACTATATTTCTTATACCACACCTAGTACGACTATGGATGATGACGGTACGCAATATCAGGCTAAGCTGACCTTTAAATATGGGATTTTGAATGCAAAGAGTAAGACGATGACTACCAACAAGGCCAATCTAACAGTTATCAACAAGCCTGACATTTCGATCGAAAATACGGTAACTAATACGACTTATTCCACTTCAGATGACACAGAGCATAATTTGAATAATGTCAGTAATGATGACGTGATAACTTACGATGCTAATATAATCGAAAACAGTGACCGCGGAGTGTTGAAAGATGGCTATTACGTCATCCCGATGCATCGAGGTACAAAGATAAATAGCGTGAAACTTGACGATACCCTTCTGGATGCTAGTAAGTATTCAGTCGTCAATAATTCTGAAGATGGTAGTGATGATCTAGTCATCAGTCAGATCAACTTTGACGGTGTGGATGTGCGTAGTCATTCAGTTGAAGTGAAGACGACAGTAGCTGGTGTCAGTGGGGATGAGTCATTCTCGTATACACCGTATGTCTACGGCAGTGCGAATGACAATGAGATATACAGGTCCAATGGTATCAGCGAAAAGATAAATTATACTCTGGATGGATTCAGCGTCTCGATAAATGATTTGAACTACGGAACAGTCAATCCTCTAAATACAAATAGTATCCAATATCGAGAAGATGAGCATAACTTGCCAAATGGGAATGTCGTGGAGATCAGTGATAATCGCCGAGATAAACGCAGTAAAAAAGTCTATGTTGCACAATCGGGATTGTTCGAGAACGAAAGTGGCGATACGCTCTCGTCCAGCCTCAGATATTATGAGAACGGGCAATATATTAATATTTTGAATAACAAGACGTTATTAAAACAAACCCAATCTGGTGAGACGCTTGATTCGATCGGGTGGGATAAAAAGACTGGATTATTACTGTATCTAAACGATTCATTCCTTAAAGCGGGAACTTATCAAACTACTTTAACGTGGGTCTTTGAAGATTCTATCTAACCAGTTAAAAGCTTGAAATCGATCAAGCTTTTTTTGTTTGCTATTGAAAAAAGAGTTAAATGGTTATATAGTGTATATACACGATAGATGTGAGGTGATTTGATGGAACATCATTTTTATAAGACGTGTGCGTATTTCACGGCAGCCAGATATATGCGCTCGGTGGAAAAAGTCGCAGATAGAGTCTTTGAACCAACCGGCATGAAACCAGCTTATGCGTATATCATGATGAATATAGAGGATAATAATCCTTCATCAATTATGAGCATAACAAAAGAGCTAGGGTACGAACGTTCGTCGGTTTCACGCATGGTCAAGACGCTTGAAGGTAAAGGATTAGTTCAGTTATCAGCTGATGGTCGAGCGACAAAAGTTGAACTAACTACAAAAGGTAGGACATTTTTACTGACGGTAAATCAATGCTTGACGAAGTTCGGACAAGTTACTGACGAGTTACTCGGTGAAGATAAGGTCAAGATGACAAAATTATTGACGACTAATGATCAAAAACTGGGAGATAACTAAGATGACAGAATATAAAACGATCGATGTGGATGGATTAAATATTTTTTATCGGGAGGCGGGTGATTCATCCAAACCAACGATGATCTTATTTCACGGATTTCCTTCCGCCAGTCACATGTTTCGTGATCTGATTCCGGAACTAGAAAATGATTTTCATCTGATTGCCCCTGACTATCCTGGGTTCGGTCGATCAGAGTCTCCCGACCATCAAACTTTTGACTATACTTTTGATCATCTAAGTTTGATCATGGAAGATTTTTTGAGTGAATTAGCAATCGACAAGTTTTACATGTATGTCTTCGATTATGGCGCACCGATCGGTTTCAAGATTGCCGTCAGACATCCTGAGTGGATTAGAGGTATCGTCAGCCAAAATGGCAATGTCTATCAAGTGGGGTTAGGGTCTAAATGGGCTACGCGTCAAGACTTTTGGAACAACCCAACTGAAGAAAAACGAGATTCATACCGTACGGCCTTTGAGCCACAAACGATCATCGGACAATACACATTGGGAACACGCACTAATGCAGTCTCACCGGATGGTTATATGCTCGATATTGCCTATACTCACGACGAAGGCTATGCGCAGAGACAACTAGATTTAATATTTGATTATCAAAATAATATTAAAGACTATCCTAATTTTCAAAAATACTTACGTGATTACCAACCTAAACTCTTGGCAGTTTGGGGCAAAAATGATCCATCGTTTGTTTACCCCGGAGCTGAGGCATTCAAACAGGATGATCAGAATGTAGAGGTAGACTTACTGGACAGTGGGCACTTTGCCTTAGAAACACACGCCAAAGTAATTGCACAATTAATTAAGGATTTTTTCTAGTATAATAATATTAATTATTACTATATAGGAAGGAAATCTAAGGTATGAACACTATCAATGTTTCACAGACATTGTCGATCAGTAATCACCGCGTTTTTTCGTCAGACTTAAATGAGCATGATACAGTTTTTGGCGGAAGAATACTGGCTACGATCGACGATAATTCATCGATTCCCGCTTCACGAGTAGCGAGGATCGAGACGGTCACAGCATCAGTTGACCAAGTTAATTTTATTTTGCCTTTCAGACTGCAAGACTCGATGTGTACGGAGTCATATGTGTCAGGTGTCGGCAAGCGCTCGATCGAAGTATTCACCAAAATAATTGGTGAACATTTGAAGACTGGTGAGCGCTTCTTAGGACTGACCTGCTTCTCATCATTTGTAGTAGTGGAACATGGTATCGAACTACCAGAGATCGTTCCCGATACTGATGAATATCGTTTCGTCTGCCAAGGTTATGAGATGCGTCAAGCAGACCGAATGCAAAAATTAAAACGTCAACGTGAATTCAATAATAATATAAGTCTGAAGTTTCCGTGGACCAAGTAGATTTTTTCGAATTTATGTTGATTATTGAAATTGTTCATTCGCCGATGCAATGACTGACATGATTGCCGTAGGTAAGATCGTCAAAGATAATTAATTTCATAATAGGAGAAATACAATGCCATTAATGAGAATAGATATGATCAAAGGTCGCGACAAAAAAGAAATCAGAGATATTTTGGATATTTCTTACAAAGTAGCCACGGATGAACTACACTTATTGCCACGCGACCGCTATCAAATAGTCACTCAACACGACCCAGAGGAAATGATTATTTGGGATGTTGGTCTAGGATTGGAGAGGACGGACAAGGTCTTGTTGTTTAGTCTTACGTCCAGCCCCAGAGAACAGATCGACAAGGAACATTTTTACGCTAGTTTAGTCAAAGCCTTACATGAAGGGGTGGGCATTTCGCCAGCCGATGTGATGATAAATATCACTAGCAACACCAAAGCTGATTGGAGCTTTGGTAATGGTGAAGCACAGTTCTTAAATGGTAAGTTGTCTTAGAAGGTGACTTAGACTGAGATGGATAAATTCTGTCTCGGTCTTTTTTTATAAATATATAATTAGATATCTATTATCATACTTATTCCAGTTGTACTAAAATGTAGGTGTAAAAAGTTTGGTGGTGATACTTTGATGAGTGAATCTAAAGCTTTTTCGGTATTCATGGTGATTTTTTATGCCATATTACTTTTTCTCGTGATTGCCAATAATAATATGATAGCCATGTATATGATGGCTATCGGAATGTTATTAGAAGCAGTTGTGAATGCTTTTGGGGTTTTCAAAAAGTAAGACAAAATTTGTATAGAAGGCGAAAATATTGGGAAAAACAAAAGTTTACAATGATTATTTCTTCGATGAGCCGATATTTGACTTACATGATGGTGGTTATATTCCGTTGGAAGTTCCTGACGTTCCAGAGAAACCATTGAATGTTCCAGAATTACTCAAGCCTGATAAGGTCGAAGGTAATGATGTTTATTATACTTTGACGGCACAGGAAGGCGAGACACAGATTTTGCCGGGTAAGAAAACTAAGACTTGGGGTTACAGTACTAATATCCTCGGTAAAACAGTCGTCTACAAGCAAGGTGTTCATTATCACGTGCACTTAGTTAACAAATTACCAGAAGTCACGACATTTCATTGGCATGGTCTGAACGTTACAGGACCTATTGTTGATGGTGGTCCACACGCTCCCGTCTATCCTGATGGCAGTCGCGATATTGACTTTACACTCGATCAACAGGCGCAAACTGATTGGTTACACGCCCACCCATGTCCAAATACTGCACGTCAAGTTTGGAACGGATTAGCCGCTGCTGTGATCGTTAATGATGATGAGGAAGCAAAGTTGCCATTCCCTAGAAATTACGGTGTCGATGATATTCCGGTGATCTTGCAGGATAGAACTTATCATGACAATCAATTGGATTATAAAGCTGACTACGATCTCGATGGCACTCTGGGTAAATATGCGTTAGTAAACGGAACTATCAACGGAGTCTTCGATGTGACGACACAACGAGTACGTCTACGTATCTTGAATGGTGCCAATCGTCGCGAGTGGCGGCTACATTTCGATGACGATCACGAGTTCACACAGATTGCTTCCGATGGTGGGACATTGCCAGAGCCAGTCCACTTCACCAAATTAATGCTGACCTGCGCTGAACGTGCTGAAGTCATCGTTGATTTTGGTGATAAGAAGCCGGGTGATGTTGTCACATTGATGACAGATGATGTGCCAATCATGAAGTTTAAGATCGGTGAATATCAACCAGAGCATGTTGAATTACCAGAACACATGACCACGATACCAGAGCCAGTACCAACGCCGGGTACGGAGATTGTGCACACAATCATGTCAGGGATGGATGATCAAGTCCGTCTCGATGGAAAGTTGTTTGACATGCAGCGAATCGATCGGAAACAAAAGATTGGAGACACGGTCATTTGGGATGTAACGAATACCAATGACATGGCGCAAGGCATGATCCATCCTTTCCACATGCATGGCAATCAGTTCTTAGTATTGAGTAGAAACGGCAAGGACGCCTATCCAAACGAACACGGCTGGAAAGATGTCGTTGGTGTCAATGCCGGTGAGACAGTCAGACTAGCAGTTCGATTCACCAAGTTTGGAGTTTATATGTATCACTGCCACATTTTGGAACACGAAGATACCGGGATGATGGCTCAGATCGAAGCCTATGATCCTGAGCACGAGCACAAGTTCCATTTGATCTCTATGGAAGAAATGCATCATCCTTCAAAATAAAATAATAATTCAAAAAGCCAACTAGATGATAAAATTCAACTAGTTGGCTTTTTTCTCTTTGTGAAAAGTAATAATATAAACATATTAATCTATAATTGAGGGTGAGTTCGTGAACGATAATAGTTTTAAAAAAAGAATGGGGTATTTAATATTTTCGATCATCCTCAACGCTGCCGCAAATGCACTGATGATCGACAGTAACGTTGGTAGTGCCGTTTGGATGGCATCTGGTGTCAATATATCACAGCTAATAAATGTTCCATACGGAACAACTCTGTTCGTCTATGCGGTCCTAGTGACGATCATCAATCAATTCTTACTCGGTAAATTTGACGGGCATATTTTTATTTCTAATCTGCTATTCTCACTGCCATTCAGTTATTTAGTGGGATTCTTCTCGAATCTCTATCTGACCTTCCACATCGATCAGTTGAGCCTCACCATACGTGTCGTGATCGACCTCATCGGATTGTTAGGAGTATCGACAGCAGTTTCCATCTATCAACGTTGTAATTTGATCCAACATCCTAACGATGAGTTAGCCTATCTATTAAGGTTCCAATTTCTACACGGTTCAGCTGGTTGGGGACAATTGATCAGTTACACACCACCGATCACCATCATGCTGATCTGCTACTTGATCACAGGCAAACTGTTGGCAGTCGGTATTGGGACGTTGTTAGCAATATTTGTTCAAGGGATTATTATCGGTTTTGCGGACAAAATAATAGTGCCATCATTAAAACATCATTACGTTCTTTAAATTCGTGTTAAAAGAATGTTAAGAGATGGTAAAAATAAAATATAAAAATGTTATAAGAGTTAACATAAATTGATTGAATACTATTGCGAACCTAAGTCAGATGTTGTACTATGATTTTTAGGGACTACCAGATTTAAAACAACTGATTCCTTCCCGAGGGTGAAGCCATATGGTTTCATCTTTTTTTGTGGCAGAAGGCTTGATTTGTACTGATTAATATCAAAAGAACTCAAAAACTCCTTGATTGATTTGATTCAATTCAAGGAGTTTTTTTTGCCTATTTTTATTACTCGAAGCTAAATGTTTCATCTTCAACTGTTATCCTGTCTCGACCGGATTCCTTAGAGTCGTAGAGATACTTATCAACGCGGTTGAAAATATCTTTGAACGACTTGTCAGATGGTTTGAGCTCAGTCACACCGAATGAAACTTTTACATCAAGTCTATCACCATTGTATTCCAGTGGATTGTTGATCAATGAATCTCTAATCTCACGGATGATCCTAGCACTCTCATCAGCACCCAATCCTCGGAAGATGATCAGAAATTCCTCGCCACCGTAGCGAAATATCTGTCCACGAGTAGTTTTACTGAATAACTGATGTTCGAAGTGGTTGGCAACGTATCTCAATACTTTATCACCCGCCAAGTGTCCGTATGTATCGTTGAAGATCTTGAAATGGTCGATGTCAAACATCGCAATGGTCAACGGGACTGCTGACTCATTGTTATAAACCTTGAAGACTTCTTCAGATACTTGATCGAAACTAGCTCGATTACGAATCCCTGTCAATTCATCATAATTGACTTGTTCAGATAGGCGATTGTAATTTTTGATCGAGTTACGAACCCACATGGCCAAGTAACGAACGATTAACATGTAGACGATGAAACCGATGACCATGTTGATCGCATAGTAGGGCGTAAACTTGTGGAAGGGCCAGATGATCGCCCACCAAAACGAGCCGTACATGGCTTGGAGTACGATATAGCGCCATTGTGAGGTTAAAATCAAGTCCGTGTTTTTAGAGATATAAATAATTGTTAAGGTCAGCGCGATGAACGCTGCCGAAAACAATAATAGATAGTTGTTATATCCAGTGACTGCTCGATAGCCGAAGATATAAAGCGGTGCAATGATATTAATGGCCGCAACGACCTTATTTTGCATCGTATATAAACTGTATAGGAGTATTGTCAGCTGAGTAGTGGCATAGAACCAATTCCTCATATCTCCAGCATTCAATGCCTTAAAAATATGCTGGACTAGGATCATACTGATAGCTAAGACAACACCTTCGATCAATTCAAAGATAATACGATAGGTAACACTGAAGTTACCGTGCATTATGCTTTCGAAGGAATATGACATGACAGTTATAATTGTGATTATACCAACGGTTATCAAACCAACGATAACCGCGTTAATGTTGGCATCTAAGATTAGAAGTGACTGGAAACTATCAAAATTAAAATTGATTGACATTCTCCACCCCCTAAATATTAAATAATAAAACTCATTTGCCATAACATGGTAAATTCATAAACAAATATGAATATCACAGCAACTAGTATCAATATTACCATGAAGTAATATATATTGTTAAGTTATAAAAAGGAAATAATATTTTATATTTTTGTCTAAAAGGATATAATTTTGAAATATATAAAATAATTATCAAAATCTTGCTGTTTATATCCTGTGCAAATTATTTTTATAGTAATAATTCACTTTTAGATAATAAAAATAAAATTTCATTTTAAGAATAAATTTTTCTAGACTGACAATTCTTTAAAGATATATTTCTTTTGAATGTGGTAGCTAACAAAGAACAGTAAACAGTCAACGACTACTTTGATGTAAGTAGGGTTGAACAATGTCAGTGCGTGTACTGCCGAGACCAAGGTGCTAGAAACAAATATTTGTGCTACTGCCAAGGTCGCATACTTGATGACACTGTACTGTGAATTGCCTTGGAAGACGGCGTGGCGATTAACTAGATAATTGAACGCTGACGAGAGAAATCGGGATAGGACTGACGCAATGGTGATGGACAGGTAATTATTTCGTCCAAGTATCAACAACGTCAGAGCGAAGACACCGATGTCTACGACAAAAGAAAGTAGCGAAGATATGGTATAGCGAAAGAAAGAGGGGATAGCGTATTTGAAGAAGATAGAATAGATCGATACTGAGTCAGCGATAACTTTGAAATGTGAGCTGGCATTATTTTCCAAATACACAGTAGTTATTGGTTGTTCGATGATAGGAATATTCGACTCCTTAGCTTCAAACAACATCTTCATTTCGAATTCAAACCGATCTCCGGCCACACCGACTAAGTGTTGCATGAAGCTGCGAGGGATTACTCTCAATCCCGTCTGCGTGTCAGTTATTTTGATCCCAGTAAGAACTCCTAAGAGTTTACTAGTTAGATTGTTACCGAAGCGACTGCGCCAAGGAATATCCTTTTCAAACTTTCTCACTCCTAGAACTAGATCGTGGGGATGTGATTGAAAAAGTTCCATACATTTATAGGCATCGTCATATAAGTGCTGTCCATCAGAGTCCATGGTGACGATACCAGTAATGTTAGGCATCTTATCTAGAATGTAGTTCATGGCAGTTTTTAAAGCTGCACCCTTGCCTTTATTAATGTCATGAGATAGTACCCGGATGTTAGGGCTTTTTGACGATGCATGCTCAAAGATGGAATTATATTTTTCACTACTTCCATCATTAACGATGATAATGGGAACTTCAGATGCTTTAGCAATGATTTCATCCAGAAGTTGCAGTAGTCGCTGTCCTGGTTCCAAAGATGGAATTACAATTGTTAGATTATCCAAAGTTGACCCTCCCTCTATACTTTTACTAAACAATAACTACCTTAAGTATAACGCTACTAATAATATATTATTGTTTAATATTAATATATTTATTGTTAGCCTGTCGATAATTTTGGTGATCACCGTTTAAGCCAAATATTATCCAATTAGGTGTTATTTCGGTATAATAAATATGGTATTTTTTTCCAAGTTGGAGGGAATTTTTTATGAAAGTTATTGTAGTAGGTTGTACACATGCTGGTACGGCGGCTGTGGATCAAATCTTGCAGGATCACCCAGAAACAGAAGTAACAGTCTACGAGCGTGACGATAATATTTCTTTTCTGTCATGCGGAATTGCTTTGTATCTAGGACATAAAGTAAAACGTCTAGAAGATATGTTTTACGCGGATCCTTCAGATTTGGAAAAACTCGGTGCTAAAATCTTCATGAAGCACGATGTTTTGAAGATCGATTCTAAGAATAAAACATTAATGATCGAAAACATCAATACTGGTGATGTCTTCGAGGATACTTACGATAAGTTGATCATGACGACGGGTTCATACGTCCAAGTTCCACCGATCATGGGAATCGACAATTCACGTATCTTGATGTGTAAGAATTATGCGCAAGCTCAAGAGATCTACGAGACTGCTAAGAATCATAAGCACATTGCGATCGTCGGTGCAGGTTATATTGGAGTAGAGTTGGCTGAGAGTTATGCTAACACTGACCACGAAGTCACCTTGATTCAGTCTGGTGATCAAGTGTTGAATCACTATATCGATAAACCCATGTCAAAAAATATCACTGACTTATTGGAAGAAAACGGCGTCAACATCTTCTTAGATGAGCGTGTAAGTAGCTTCATCGGTGGTGATAAAGTAATGATCGAGACAGATAAGGCTGAGCATGAAGCTGACCTAGTTATCGTCTGCACAGGTTTTATTGCTAATACAGAATTACTGCGCGGTCAAGTTGAGATGGATCGGCGTGGGGCCATCGTGATCAATGATTACGTTCAAACCTCTGATCCCGATATTTACGCTGCTGGTGATGCTTGTACGGTTAATTTCAATCCCACTGGCAAGCCAGCATACATGCCGTTGGCTACTAATGCCATTCGCCAAGGTGCATTAGCTGGAGTTAACGTCTTTGGTAACATCCAAAAATACATGGGCACACAAGCTACCTCGGCCATGGAACTATTCGACTACACCTTAGCATCGACTGGTCTGACACTAAAAAATGCTTTGGAATGGAAGTTCAACGCTGACGTGGTCGTCTATCATGATTATTATCGTCCAGATTACATGCCAACAACGGAGATGCTGACGATCAGATTAGTCTATGATAAGGACAATCGTAAAATCCTAGGCGCACAATTATTCAGCAAGCATGAAGTTGCGCAATCAGCTAATACTATCTCAGTAATGATCCAGAACAATAATACGATCGATGATTTAGCCTTCGTGGATATGTTGTTCCAACCAAATTACGATAATCCATTTAACTATTTGAACTTAGTTGGACAGTTGGCAGTTGCTAAAGAACGTGATGAGAACAAGCAAAAAACTAATAAATAATTATGAATCAATGATAGTTGCTCTTGAGGAATCAATCAGATATACTTTGAATAACATAGAATTGTTATTCATGAGGGAGTAACTAGCAGCTAACGCTGTAGCAATATCATCAACCCGAAGGGATTTTTCTGGTATTGCTATAAATAGTGAGACTTATGTGTGTTTTTAACGCGCGTAGGTCTCTTTTTGTTTTGACAGGGACCTAGCGAGATTAAGGAGGAATCAAATTGTCAGAACAAAAACATGACCAACTTTCTAACGCCTTTTATGCACAGACTGAAGCCGAAGTATTGGCGGAGTTAGATGCAACTAAAGAAGGACTGAACTCAGATCAAGTTAAGCAGCGAACCGAGGAATACGGTCCCAATAAACTTGACGATGGCAAGAAAAAATCATTATTACAAAAGTTTTTGGAGCAATTCAAAGACTTAATGATTTTAGTTTTATTAGCAGCCGCGATCATTTCCGCAGTCGTATCACATGATGTTATCGACTCGGTCATTATCCTAGCAGTTGTTATCATTAATGCCATCTTGGGTGTTTTTCAAGAATCACGTGCTGAGGCTGCCATCGAGGCGTTGAAGAAGATGTCAACACCTCATGCCAACGTATTACGAAATGGCGATACGGTGACGATCAAGAGTAATGAATTAGTCCCCGGCGATATCGTCTTACTAGAAGCTGGTGATGTGGTTCCAGCAGATCTTAGATTATTGGAATCCAATTCTCTGAAGATCGAAGAATCAGCTCTGACTGGTGAATCAGTCTCTGTTGAGAAGGAAATAAAAGTCATCGAAGATGCACAAGCGGGTATCGGTGATCGTGTCAATATGGCGTTCTCCAATAGTAATGTTACCTATGGTCGTGGAACTGGTGTAGTTGTTAATACTGGTATGTCGACTGAAGTTGGTAAGATCGCTAATATGATTGCCAAAGCAGATGAAACAGCAACACCATTGAAACAAAACCTCAATCACTTAGGTAAGTTCTTGACCGTTGCGATCGTAATTATCGCAGTCGTGATGTACGTAGTCGGGACGTTCTTTAATGGTATGGATCCAATCAACATGATGCTAACGTCAATCTCATTGGCTGTTGCAGCGATACCTGAGGGACTTCCAGCTATCGTAACGATTATCTTAGCTTTAGGTACGCAAGTAATGGCACGACGGAATGCAGTTATCCGGAAATTACCAGCAGTTGAGACGCTCGGTTCAACTGAGATCATTGCCTCAGATAAGACTGGTACTTTGACTTTGAATCAGATGACTGTGGAAAAAGTATACACATTCGATCATCAACAAACTGCGGACGATGAATTATCAACTGACGACATGACCCTCAGAGTGATGAACTTCGCTAATGACACGAAAATCTCACAAGATGGAACGATGATCGGTGATCCAACTGAAACAGCATTGATAACTTTTGGTGAAAAACACAATTTTGATTTGTCAGCTAAATTACAAGAACAACCTCGTGTGGCAGAGTTACCATTTGATTCTGATCGTAAATTAATGTCAACGATCCATGAAGCTGGTGACAAGTTCTTAGTTGCGGTCAAAGGGGCACCAGATATTTTGCTAGAACGTGTCACGAAGATTCAGACTGAAGCGGGTATTCGTGATATCACCGCCGAAGATAAAAAAATCATTTTGCACAACAACAAAGATATGGCTCAACAAGCCTTGCGAGTGCTGGAAATGGCTTATAAATATATCGATAAAGTTCCAGCTGAATTGGACTCTGAACAAGTGGAGAACGATTTGGTCTTTGCGGGATTAGTCGGGATGATCGATCCAGAACGTGAAGAAGCCGCTGAAGCAGTACGTGTAGCTAAAGAGGCTGGTGTTCGTCCATTGATGATCACTGGTGATCACCGCGACACAGCTGAAGCCATTGCAGCTAGATTAGGTATTATTGAAGCTGGTAACGATGCAGCGGTACTGACAGGTGCTGAGTTAGATCAGATGTCCACTGAAGAATTTGATAGTAAGGTTAAAGATTACTCAGTCTACGCTCGTGTTTCACCAGAGCATAAGGTTAGAATCGTTAAGGCTTGGCAAAAACTTGGTAAAGTAGTGGCCATGACTGGTGACGGTGTTAACGATGCTCCAGCATTGAAGCAAGCTGATATCGGTATTGGAATGGGAATCACGGGAACAGAAGTATCGAAAGGTGCCTCAGACATGGTCTTGGCAGATGACAACTTTGCAACGATCGTGGTAGCAGTAGAAGAGGGACGGAAGGTCTTCTCTAACATTCAAAAAGCGATTCAGTACTTATTGGCAGCTAACTTAGGTGAAGTCTTGACCTTATTCATCGCCACATTGTTAGCTTGGGATACTATGTTGCCGATTCATTTGCTTTGGATCAACTTAGTTACAGATACCTTCCCAGCTATCGCGCTAGGTATGGAACCAGCAGAATCCAACTTGATGAATCACAAGCCACGTGGAAGAAATTCTAATTTCTTCTCTGGCGGTGTATTAGGTAGCGTGATCTATCAAGGTATTTTTGAAGCAGCGATGGTCTTGATGGTCTATGCAACGGCTATTATTTGGCCAGTTCACAGTGGAACAACTTTGATTCACGCCGACGCTTTGACAATGTCATTCGCAACTTTAGGATTGATCCAACTGTTCCATGCGTTCAACGTTAAGTCAGTTCATCAATCGATCTTCAAGGTCGGATTGTTTAAGAACAAGGCCTTTAACTGGGCTATACTAGCCTCATTAGTTATGATGATGGCAGTTATCTTAGTGCCTGGACTAAATGATGCCTTTAGAGTGGCTCACTTAGACATGCATCAATGGGCTATTGTATTAGGCTCATCATTTGCGGTCATTCCATTCGTGGAAATCGTAAAATTGATCCAACGTAAATTACAAAAAAGTGCATAATAAAAAGCTGATCTCAACACCTTGATTTGTGTTGGAATCAGCTTTTTTAATCCTCGAAAACATCGTCGTCTTCTTTGATCTTCAGTAGATGCGGCTTGCCATAAAAATAACCTTGGCGAAGGTCTATTTGTAATGAATCAGCTAGTTTATCGTCGCTTTCGTTTTCGATCCCTTCCAGGATCAAACGCAAGTTGTGCTGATTGGTATAATCACGCCAAAAAATAACTTTTTCTTCAATGTTAGGATCACGAAATTTTTCTTTGAAGTTTTGGAGCGCAAACTTAACTTCTGATGCTAGTGGAATCAGTGGCTTGATGTGTTCTAGTTTGTTCTCACCAGTACCTACATCATCTAGACTGAAGTCCATACCGAACTCAAGGAACTGTCTGATCAGTGGAATCATTTCATCGTTGGTCCACTTTTCATCTCCTGGTTCTTCAGTCAGTTCAACGACAAGTTTTAGTGGTCGTAATTGCAGTTGGGATGTGATGATAGCTTTTCTGACCTCGGCATCCATCAATTGTGTACGGTTGATATTGACAGAGACAGATCCGATCTTGAGTGATAGACGTTTGGTAGTGTCGATCAAGACCTCCGCCATAGTGTGTGATGGTATATCAGAAAAATGTAGAGGTGGTCGCCATCCGTCTTTGGTTTTCTTTTTCATCAATAACTCATAACCAATCAATGTGTTGGTGTACTTGTTCAATTGTGGTTGAATAAAATATCTGTACATACGGATCCCCCTGTGACTAATTGCTTATCTTTTCATTATACAATAAGCAATGGTAATTATCTTATAACAAGAACTTCATGTCGTGGTGTAGAATACCAGCTTCACGATATTGCTCGCCGATAACTTCAAAACCAAGCTTCAAATAAAAATCCTGAGCATGATCCTGCGCTCCTAGTATCACGTAGTCATAATCAGCTGATTTGGCTTTTTCGATAATATCTTGCAGTAGTGCTGATGCAAGGCTCTGGTGACGAAATTCTTTTAACACAGCTACACGTTGGACATGGATGCCATTATCATCGGTTGGGTAATAGCGAGCTGTACCAGCTGGCGTGCCATCCACATAGATAGTTACGTGAGTGCAGGCTTCTTCACCGTCGATTTCTAGATCAGGGTCGACATTTTGCTCTTTGATAAATACTTTTTTACGAATATTCAGGGCATCTTGATAAATCTGTGAAGTTAAATCATTTGAATACTTAATTTCTTGCATATTATACCTACTTTCAATTATTGAATTTAAATTATTTTACTCTAATAACCGAATTATTTATAGGGTAATCTGACAACAGATGACATAATATTAGAATATTATAAATATTCCGTTTTTGTATTCTTTTTTGAACAAACTATTTTGTCTAAATTGATAATTGAATGGTGTAAAATTAAATTATAATGCATTAAGAAAAGGCTCACACAATTCGGGACATTTTAGTAAAATAATAGATGTAAGTGTGTTACTTTTAATGTTAAAGGCTTTTGATTTATTAGATAAGATTATATTAACAAGTCCCATGGGGAGGTACATATTGAAGGTTATTATTGTTGGCTGTACACACGCTGGTACGGCTGCAGTTCAACAGATTTTAAAAGATCATCCTGAAACAGATGTTACGGTATATGAGCGTGAAGATAACATCTCATTTTTGTCATGTGGAATTGCTCTGTACTTAGGTCGGATCGTTGATAGACTTGAGGATATGTTTTATGCGGATCCAAGTACACTGGAGAGCCTTGGTGCAACAGTAAAGATGAAGCATAGTGTTGAGAAGATCGATGCTAAGAATAAGACGATGATCATCAAGGATCTTGCTACTGGACAAGAGTTTGAGGATAGCTATGACAAGCTGATCATGACTACGGGTTCAGTTGTAAGTACACCTAATATTGATGGTATCAAGAATCCACGGATACTCTTTTGTAAGAATTATGAACAAGCTAAGGGAATTTATGAATCAGCTAAGAATTATCAAAGTATCGCTATCGTTGGTGGGGGTTACGTTGGTGTAGAACTAGCTGAAAGTTACGCCAATACAGTTCATGAGGTTACTTTGATCCAATCAGGTAATCAGATTTTGAAGAACTATATTGATAAGCCACTTTCTGATAAGATCATTCAATCATTAAAAGATCATTACGTTCACGTTTATTTGAATGAACGTGTTCAAGGGTTTGAAGATGGCAAGGAAATCACCATCAAGACAGATAAGGATACGCATAAGGCTGACTTGGTCATCATGTGTACAGGTTTTGATGCTAATACTGGTCTGTTAAAGGGACAAGTCGATATGGACGGCCGAAATGCTTTGATCATCAACGAGTACGTTCAAACATCTGACCCAGATATTTATTCTGCCGGGGATGCCTGCGCAGTCAACTTCAATCCGACTAGGAAGCCGCTGTATATTCCGCTAGCTTCTAATGCCGTGCGTCAAGGAACTTTGGCAGGTAAGAACGTCTTCGGTAATGTGCAAAAGTACATGGGTACACAAGGTTCGACGGCAATGCAACTGTTCGGCTATACTTTAGCTTCGACAGGTATCACGCTGCACAATGCTTTGGAAGCCGGGATCAATGCCGATCGGGTCATGTACCACGCTAATTATCGTCCTGATTTCATGCCCACTAATGAAATGCTGACGATCTTCTTAGTTTATGATAAGGACACTCGTATGATTTTGGGTGCACAATTCTTCAGCAAGCATGAAGTTACACAGTCAGCTAATGCTGTTTCGATTGCCATCCAAAACAATAATACGATTGATGACTTGGCATTCGTCGATATGATGTTCCAACCATACTACGATAATCCATGGAATTATCTTAACTTAGTCGCACAATTAGCCATCAATAAGTTAGATTATGGAATCGTAAATAACGATTAATTTATCAACTATTTAGACAATTTTTATAAATAAAATTGTCTTTTTTTGTATAAAAAATATTAGAAAGATGTTATATTTAAGCTGTGAAAGTGAAGACAAATAGATTCATATTTCGAAGGGAGTCGTAGATATGAATAAGAGAGTGGATGTTGCTGATCAGCGGGCAGGGGACATAATGTGTGCACTAGAAAATGTGATCGATCCAGAATTAGGAGTGGACGTAGTCAATCTCGGAATGATCTATGATGTTGAGATCGAAGATAATAGGTGTGACATCACGATGGCATTGCCACATTCGTGGTGTCCAGTCAGTGATTATCTTCAAGTGATGGTCAACCATGCTGCAAAGTCGGTCGAAGGGATCGATACTTGTGATGTTCAGTTAGTTACAGAACCAAAGTGGACAGTCGATAAGATGAGTCGACTGGCAAGAATAGCTTTGAATTTAGAATAGCAAATAAAAAGGGAACCTAAGACGGCAAATATCTTAGGTTCCCTTTTTTTATTAGGGGTTTGATACTTATAAAACTGTGGGGGATATCTATTACAGAGATTCATCCACGCTTTGTTTTTCCAGGGAGGCTTGAGTAGGAAGCAGAGTAGGCGTGGATAAAATTGTTGAGTATACCAATATTATCACAGGACCTCCTTACTTAGGGGATTGCTCTCCTTTTTATGGTTTTATTATACCAGCATTATTTTTGATTCACAATATATAAAGATGCTTACAGGATGTTTTCACAAGTCAAATAACCCATAGGTATTGATGTGACAATCTTATTTGTGATAAATAAGATGCAAAAATATTTCACAATTGTCTTTTTCTGTAAGAATAGTTCAACTGATGTATACCAATTTAAAATTAGAACACAAAAAAAGAAGATGAATTATTCATCTTCTTAATTAATTAATTAAATAAATTAATTATTTAACTGAAGGTGTACCAAACCATTCGATACGTGCTTTAACAGTATCTGTAATAGCTTGTGTACCAGGAGCAAGTAACTTACGAGGATCGTAACCCTTTGCATCTGTATCTTGATCTTTGCCAGCTTCGAAGTACTTACGAGTAGCTTCAGCAAAAGCAAGTTGTAATTCAGTATTAACGTTAACCTTTGAGATACCCATTGAAACAGCCTTGATGATTTGTTCCTTAGGAATACCTGAACCACCGTGAAGAACAAGTGGTGTTTCGATGTTGTCAGCTAATTCTTGTAGACGGTCAAAGCTTAAACCTTTCCAGTTGTCAGGGTAAACACCGTGAATGTTACCAATACCAACAGCAAGGTAATCAACACCAGTAGCAGCAAGTGTCTTAGCTTCTTCAACATCAGCTAATTCACCAGCACCAGTAATACCATCTTCTGTACCACCAATTGAACCAACTTCTGCTTCAACAGAAATGCCTTTAGCGTGTGCTAACTTAACGATTTCCTTTGTCTTTTCAAGGTTGTCGTCAAAGTCAAGGTCATGACCATCGAACATAACTGAGTTGTAACCAACTTCGATACATTCTTTAGCAGCTTCATAGTTACCATGATCCAGATGCATAACAACTGGAACTGTGATACCCATTGCTTTAACTGTATCTTGTACTAGGTGTAGGCAAAGTTCATAACCACCCATGTACTTAGCAGCACCCATTGATGTTTGTACCAAGACAGGTGTTTGTGTTTCTTCGGCTGCAGCTAAAATACCGCGAGTCCATTCCAAGTCGTTGATGTTAAAAGCACCAACAGCATATTTACCTTTACGGGCGTTTGAGAAAATTTCATTTCCGTTTGTTAAAACCATCGATAATCCTCCAATAAATTCATCTTTGAATACAATAGTCATTTTAACTCAAATCTTAACTAATTCATATGTTTTTTGTAAAAGTATTTACAGTAAAGGTGTACCTTTGATGTGAAAATAGACCACAAATGCGATGATATAGAGTATTACAAGCCCTAATAAAATAAACCACCAGTGTTTTTTACTGTCGGATTTCATAAAAGTATTGTAAATTGCCATCACCATAAAAAAAGCCAGCAATATAGTGAGAGTACTCAATATCATTAACATCGGAATATTTATTATCATAAAACTTATTATATCAAGTTTTTTCTGAAAATATCCATAAATAATCGAACTAGATGGCGACTATATAATATATTCCTATTCTGATATACTTTTAGATGATTATTGAGGTGATTAATTTGAAAAAAATCAAAGTTATGACAGTCTTTGGAACACGACCAGAGGCAATTAAAATGGCTCCGTTAGTTTTGAAATTAAAGCAAAACAGTGATCGATTTGAAACGATCACCGTTGTTACAGCTCAACACCGTGAGATGTTGGACTCTGTATTGGAAATATTCAAGATCAAACCTGACTATGACTTAAATATCATGAAGGAACGTCAAACTCTCAGTGGTATTACCGGCTTAGTGTTGAAGGAACTCGACAGTATCATTGAAGCCGAAGAACCTGATATCGTCCTAGTCCATGGTGACACTACGACGACGTTCAGTGCGGCTTTGTCGGCCTTTTATCATCAGACTAGCATCGGACACGTTGAAGCCGGCCTAAGGACTTGGAACAAATATTCTCCATGGCCTGAGGAAATGAATCGCCAAATGACAGACGATTTGTCAGACTTGTATTTTGCTCCAACGAGCGAAAGCAAGGCTAATTTGCTCAAAGAAAATCATAATGGTGACAACATCTTTATTACTGGTAACACGGCTATCGATGCCTTGAGAAGTACAGTTCATCAAGATTACCACCATGATATCTTAGATATCATCGATCCTGACAAAAAGATGATCTTGATCACGATGCACCGTCGCGAAAACCAAGGTGAACCTATGAAGCAAGTCTTCAGAGCTATGAAGCGGGTAGTTGAGAAACACGATGATATTGAATTGATCTATCCGGTTCACTTGAATCCGGTTGTCCAACAAACGGCTAAGGATATTCTCGGCGACGTTGACCGTGTACACTTGATCGACCCGCTAGACGTGGTTGATTTCCATAACTTAGCATCGAAGAGTTACTTTATCATGACTGATTCCGGTGGTGTTCAAGAAGAAGCTCCTTCGCTAGGTAAGCCCGTCTTGGTATTACGTGACACAACTGAACGTCCTGAGGGAGTCACAGCAGGTACGTTGAAGTTAGTGGGAACTGACTCAGAAGTTGTTGAGCGTGAAATGAGCCGCTTGATCGAAGACAAGCCAGAGTACGATCGGATGGCTAACGCTAAGAATCCATATGGTGACGGTAAAGCATCAGATAGGATCATGGATGCTATCAGTTATCACTTTGGTCAAACAGACGAAGAACCAGATGAGTTCGAATAAAAAAGTGAAGCGAGAGGTTAAATCCTCTTCGCTTCACTTTCTTTTTTTGAATCATTCTTTTGAGAAATCTTGAATTGTTTGATTTTCTCGATGATGTTTCGATTGTTGTAATTAAAGATCCATTTGGATGAGAAGTAGTTGAATAGTCCCACTACTAACTGGTCGATTGCCTTGATGAGGATGTTGTTGAGTGGGAAGATCAAGACGGCGACGATCATGAATACATCGTCGAACAGTAATGAGAACAGTCTTGATAAAATAAAATACAATCCCTCATTAAGGATTTTTTTGTAATTACCCATGGGGGTTTTGAAGACGAATCTCTTAGTTACGAAGAATGAGAATACATTCGAAACGAACCAAGCAATCGTATTAGCAAGCCACAAGGGAATGCCAAAATTATTGTGAGATAGGTCGAAAATAACGATGTTAATAATAGATGCGAGAAATCCAAATAGACAATACACTGCGAAGTCGCGGTGCTTTCTAATGAAATCCATGTTTAGTCATCCATTTCTTTAGCTTTTTCCACAATTGTTTCCGCAAATTTATCTAAGTCATCTATATCAGCTTGCTCTGGAGCTAGTTCTACGTATACGGGGTCAGCACCTTTGGTTGCGCCGGCTTCCTCAAAAACATCAGCGAATTCGTCAACCGCACGGCAGAAGTCCTCATAAAAATGATCGCCAGAACCACAGGAACCGTAGATTTTGCCAGTCAAATCAAGGTCTTTCATATCTTCATAAAAGTCTAATGCCTCTTCAGGCACAACTCCATCGTCATAGGTATAGCTTGCAATAACACAAATATCAGCGTCTTCAAAGTCTGAAGCATCTGTCTGTGAAACTTCACTCATATCAACGTCCATGCCCAATTCTTCGAATTTCTCCGTTAGGACGTATGCGATATCCTCATCGTTGCCAGTAATACTAGCAAAAACGATTTTTACTTTTGTCATATCAATGCCTCTCAATTTATATTCTTGAGACATTATAGCAAAAATAAACAACTATCTAAATGAAAATACTGGACAATGTTATAATAATAACGACTTTATTTTTTTTGAAGGGAAATGCAAAAAGTTGATTACATTAAAATCTGCACGTGAAATAGAAGGTATGAGAAAATCTGGTGAACTACTCGCTAATGTTCACATTGGATTAAGAGATATTATCAAACCGGGAATTTCTTCAATGGAAATTGAAAATTTCGCTGATAAATACATAACTGATCATGGTGGGAGACCATCAGAGAAAGGCTTTGAGGGTTACAAGTATGCAACTTGTGTCTGTGTGAATGACGAAGTTGCTCACGGTATCCCACGCAAAAACTTGATCTTAAAAGACGGTGATGTCCTCAAGGTCGATATGACTGTTAATTTGAATGGCTATGAGAGTGATTCTTGCTGGACATATGCTGTGGGTGATCTTTCAGATGAAGATCAACACTTGATGGACGTAACTCACAAAGCACTTTATTTGGGTATCGATCAAGCTGTGATCGGTAATCGCTTGGGTGACATTGGATATGCCATTCAACACTATGTTGAAGATGAGCAACACATGGGGGATGTCCGTGACCTTATCGGACATGGTATCCAGCCAACAATGCACGAGGCTCCTAATGTGCCTCACTATGGCGAACCCGGACAAGGCTTACGCTTACGTGAAGGGATGACTATCACTATCGAACCAATGGTCAACCTAGGTACTTGGGAGATCAAAGATAAGTTCGTTAAAGCCGATGGCTGGGAATATTTCGTTTCAGCCGATGGTTCTAATTCAGCTCAATATGAGCATACGATTGCTATTACAAAGGATGGTCCTAAGATTCTTACATCTCAAGACCCTGAATTTGACGCTAAATATCTATTGAAATAATGGTGATTTAAATGGACGAAAATAAAAATGAGCAGGTGCCCGTGTTTGCTCAAGATATTCCGCGACATAAAAAGTTCATTGAGTTTGTGAAATTTGTTGTGCAAGCCGTAAGTGATGCTAATATACCAATGGCTTCAAAAGCCATTACGTATTATCTGCTGCTCTCTTTATTTCCAGCCTTCATTATTGTAGGTAACTTGATACCATTATTACATTTAGATCGACCGACGGTAGTTGCGTTTGTGGAGTTCATTTTGCCGAAGAATTTACACTCTACTTTTATACCAGTGATAGAAAAGGTCATCACTAGTTCTAACACTGGCATCTTGTCGATAGGTATTGTTTTGGCGTTATGGGCCATTTCACGTGGATTGAATACAGCACAGTTATCGATGAACCAGGCTTATGGATTGGACATCAATAGTCTATTCGTCAACCAAACATTTCTGAACTATATTATTAGACGCATGCTGGCCTTCATCATGACGTTCTTCCTGATCGTTATTGCCGTAGTGGTAATTATCGTATTCACTTTTGGTCAGACCGTCTTGAATTGGCTGATCAGTTTGATCGAAGTAAAAGAGCTCCAGACAGCTCTAGATGAGTTTATGAGATGGAAATGGCCGCTGGCTATTGTTATAATGTTCTTGATCGTTTTTGCTTTATTTTATTTTTTACCTAATGTTCAATTAAAACTTCACTATGTCTTACTCGGTTCAATTATTTCTACCGCAGGCATATTGATCTTGTCGCAATTATTCTCTTACTATTTGAAGTATTTCGGATCAGCTTGGGATAATTATGGGACGATTGGAGCAATCATTATTTTTTTGCTTTGGATCAATATGTCAGTAACGATATTTCTGTTTGGAAATGCTGTTAATGTTGGTTTTGCGGAAGCAAGTAAAGGTCCATATTTGCGGAAGAATACTGGCCGGTTGAGTATGTATTTGAAGATGCATGAGAATAATAAATGAGGAGATAAGTAATGAAAGTAAGAAAAGCCATCATTCCAGCAGCAGGATTAGGAACAAGATTTTTACCAGCCACTAAGGCATTAGCTAAGGAAATGTTGCCAATTGTTGATAAACCAACAATTCAATTCATCGTTGAGGAAGCTAAAGCTTCAGGCATTGAAGACATTTTGATCATCACTGGTAAGAATAAGCGTTCCATCGAGGATCATTTCGATGCTGCTCCGGAATTGGAACAAAATTTGGAATCTAAGAATAAGACTGAGTTGTTGAAGATAGTTCAAGCAACCACTGACTTAGGTGTTAACTTGTATTACAGTCGCCAAGCTCATCCAAATGGCTTGGGTGATGCGGTTGCTCAAGCACAATCGTTTATTTCTGGAGAACCATTTGTTGTCATGCTCGGTGATGATTTGATGACAGATAAGGTTCCATTGACCAAGCAACTTATCAACGACTATGAGAAGACACATGCTTCAACTATCGCGGTCATGAAAGTTCCTGAAAAGGACGTTTCAAAATATGGCGTTATCGAACCAGATGGCGAGCAAGCTCCCGGTCTATATAACGTCAAGAATTTTGTTGAAAAACCAAGTATTGAAGAAGCACCAAGCAACCTTGCTATAATTGGACGTTACTTATTGACACCAGAGATATTTGATCTTTTGAAGACTCAAAAACCCGGTGCTGGTAACGAGATTCAATTAACCGATGCAATCGATCGCATGAATAAGATTCAACGAGTATTTGCTCATGAATTCAAAGGTGAGAGATTTGATGTTGGTAATAAGTTCGGTTATGTTAAGACAAATATTGATTACGGATTGACTCATCCAGAAGTTAAAGATGAATTGAAAAAGTATATCTTGGACTTAAGCAAAAAAATTGAAGCTGAAGATAGCAAAGGTAAAAAAACTACCAAATAATCAACCTAACAAAATACAATCATCAGCGACTCTGAATCCGAAGAGTTGGTGATGATTTTTTTTATCACCATAATAAAGAGGTAACTCATAATATTCTTTTTGATTCATCAACAAGATGAATTCCCAGTTTTTAATGCCTCGTAGTTTATCGGAAACTTTTAAATATACGCCATCGTCCTTGGCTTCTAAATCGACAACTGCAGTTTTTTGTTTGTCCACTTCGACAAAAACACGCTTGTCTCGGTTGAAGTCACTTAACAATAAGATTAAGTCAATGATTCTCATAAGATAAACACCACCGTTTTCATTGTTTTTATTTAGCAGATAAATTATTATTAAAGCTTAGAGTAATTCTACCAAATGAGAGGGTACAAATTTATGGATTCAATTGTAATTATAGATGCTAAGCGGACTGCTATCGGCAAGTTCCGTGGAGAATTTGCTGATGTATCAGCAGTTGAGCTCGGTACACAGTTAGTAAAAAAACTCCTTGAGAGAAATAAAATTGATCCTAAATCTGTCGATCAATTTATTTTTGGAAATGTCTATCAAGCTGGTGCAGGACAAAATCCCGCCAGACAGATTGCAATCAACGCTGGAGCCGCATTCGAATCGACCGCAATGACATTGAATCAAGTCTGTGGCTCAGGTATGAAGGCGGTGCATGAAGCAGCGAATGCCTTGTTATTGGGAGATGCTGATATCATCGTTGCTGGCGGTGTAGAAAGCATGTCTAATGCTCCCTTTTACGCCAAACGTGTTGGTAAATTGGAAGCCAGTGACAAAAAGGGTGATACGTTATTCCGTGATGGATTGTGGGATGCATTCAACAACGAACACATGGGAATAACTGCCGAAAATGTCGCTCAAAAATATGCAGTTACCAGACAGCAGCAGGATCAATTCGCCTTCATGTCGCAACAGAAAGCTGCTAGTTCAGTGGACAAGTTGAAGGATGAAATCATTCCTATTGAAGTTAATGGTGAAACGATCACTCAAGATGAGTCTATTCGAGCTAATACCACCCTCGAAAAAATCGCTACTTTGAAGCCAGCCTTTGAAGAAGGGGGCACAGTAACTGCCGGTAATTCCTCACCGCTTAATGATGGCGCCGCTGCCTTGATCATGATGACGAAGACTAAGGCAGCAGAACTAGGATTGAACTATCTGGCTGAAATCACAGGTTATACAGAGGTAGGTATCAACCCTAATTTTATGGGATACGCACCATATTATGCAATAAAGAAATACATCCAAAAGTACAAAACTAATTTAGATGATGTCGACCTATTTGAAATCAACGAAGCTTTTGCTTCACAGGCAGTCGCAGTCGCTAGAGATTTGGATTTGCCGAATGAAAAACTGAACATCCACGGTGGTGCCATTGCAATCGGTCATCCGCTTGGAGCCACTGGTGCCAAATTGATCGTCTCACTCATCAATGCGTTACGAAGCACTGATAAAAATACCGGAATCGCTTCGATTTGTATCGGTGGTGGTATGGGTATGGCGTTGGGAATTAAATTATCATGAAATTATATGAATTAACTGATCAAGAACGTATTAATTATTTGTTGGAGAATCAGATTATCGACAGCAAACAGGCTGAGTTGTTGTATTCAAGAAAACCATTGTCACAAGATCTGTCTGACAGCTTGAGTGAGAATCAAATCGGCATATTCGGACTACCGTACGGCTTTGCGACTGACTTCAGAGTAGATGGCAAAGATTATCTCGTTCCGATGTCGATCGAGGAGCCGTCAGTTATTGCTGCAGCTTCTAATGCCGCCAAGCGAATATTTCAGAGCGGTGGATTTACGACTTCGGTCAGTGAACACATTGTATATGGACAGATCGTTCTAGAATCTATCCATGCTGATACTTTGCAAGTGTTGGAGCAACACAAGACCGCCATAATTGATTTTGCCAATGCAGCTCATCCTAGTTTGATCAAACGTGGTGGTGGGGTTGGTTCACTTAACTTTCAGGTTCATGGTGACATGTTGGAGTTAGAAATAGGTGTAGATACAGTTGATGCGATGGGTGCTAATATCGTCAATTCGATTTTAGAAAAAACGTCCAAAAAAGTTTCAGAAGTAACAAATTGTGATGTACTGTGTAGCATATTGTCGAATAGTGGTACAGGTCAATTAGTCGAGGTCCAAGCTGATGTTAGTTTTGCCAATTTGGCTACTAAAACGATGTCTGGTGAAGAAGTTGCTCAGAGGATAGTCTTACTGACCGAGTTTGCTAAAAAGTCCGTTAAACGGGCAATAACGCACAATAAAGGTATCATGAACGGTGTTGACGCCGTTGTCTTAGCGACCGGTAATGATTTTCGTGCGCAAGAATCAGCAACACACCAATTTGCTAGTGATTCAGGATCTTACCAGCCGCTCAGCGATTGGTACATAGTGGACGGTCATCTGCACGGTAGTTTGATCATGCCGATAGAGATCGGTAGTGTCGGTGGTGCGATCAGTTCCATGCCTATGGCACAATTGAGTCTTGCCATCATGGGAATAGCTAACAGCAAGGAATTACGTGCTGTGATCGGTTCGGTTGGACTGGCAAACAGTCTAGCCGCACTGAGAGCTTTAGTAACGACCGGGATTCAAGCAGGTCACATGAGCCTGCAGAGCAAGTCTCTGGCAGTTTCTGCTGGAGCGACCGAAGCGGAGATTGGGCTCGTGGCATCACAATTGAATAAAGAAAAAAATTACTCATTGGATAATGCAAAAAAAGTTCTAAAGGAATTGAGGAATAAGTAATGGACATTGGTATTGATAGTCTAGGATTTTATACACCAAAAAAATATATCGATATAGTTGAGTTGGCAAATGCTAGGGATGTTGATCCTGATAAATTCACAATTGGTATTGGTCAATCGAAACAAGCTGTTCCTGATGTTTATCAAGATGCGGTTACGATGGCAGCTGAGGCAGCTGATCGAGTATTGACAGATGACAATTCAGATATTGGTCTAGTGATCGTTGGTAGTGAGAGTAGCGTCGATGAATCAAAGTCCATCTCAGCCTTTTTGATGGATTTGTTAGATTTACCAGAAGACGTGCGTGCCTTTGAAATCAAAGATGCATGTTATGGTGCGACCGCTGGTTTACAGATGGCCTATAATTTTGTAGCAATGAACCCTGATAAGAAAGCGCTAGTGATCGCCAGTGATATTGCTAGATATGGAATCAAAACACCGGGTGAAGTAACTCAAGGTGCCGGTGCAGTGGCGATGATAGTTAGTCAGAATCCGCATATTTTAAAATTAGAAAATCAATCGGTATATATGACCCGCAATGTCGGCGATTTTTGGAGACCGACATTTTCTAAAACTGCCTTTGCTCGTGGTAAATTCTCAAATGAAATTTACGTCGAGTTCTTTACGACACTTTGGGAAAGATTTCAGAAGAAGTATAGCTTCTCGGCATCTGACTTTGATACGATGCTATTCCATATTCCATATACGAAGATGGGCATGAAAGCATTGCGAACACTTGAAGGTACGATGGAGAAAGACAAGTATGCCGAATTAGTTGAACACTATCAAAAGAGTATTGCGTTCAGTCGCAATGTCGGCAATTTGTATACTGGATCGCTGTATCTCGGATTGATATCTTATTTGATCAATGGTGATGTAAAAGCGAATGAGAAACTGTTGCTTTTTAGCTACGGTTCAGGTGCGATCGGTGAGATTTACAGTGCTGAAATCGTTCCCGGATATGCTGAATATTTAGACAGCGAATTCATTAAAAAAGAGTTAGAAAGTCGCCAAAAAATCAGTATTTCTGACTACGAAAGCATCTTCGAAAAAGAGGCCTTAAATGGCTATGTCATGCCACTTTCAGACGTATATGATAACTATTATTTGAGTGAGATAAAAGAAAATGAAAGAATTTATAAAAAGTCTAATTAAAATTGTTGCAAACGCTTCCGAGTGATGTTATATTTAAGACGTGGTAAAGATGAAATGCCTGGAACTGTAGCCCTAAAAAATTTGATGCTAATTTAAAAGTTTTAACTGTTTCCGTTAGGAGCTGGTAGGATTTAATAAAGAGCAAAGAAAACTTAGAGTAGTACGGTTCAACGGCATTTTGGGACTAGCAACAAAAGTTAACATAAAATCGACTTAAAATATAGTAGTCGCGCAAGCTCAATACATGGTTTGCTAGGATCCTTAGTTGAACAACAAGTGTTAGTAGTAAGATTTGTTTTTACAGTAGCAAGATTCAGATTCAGATTTATAAGTAAAATGATAAATAAGAAGTTGATGAAACTACAGTGGATTTCATCTTACCACTTCAAAAAGAATTGGCCTCGTCAGTTGGACGAGGTCTTTTTTTATACAAAAAAATATAATTGTAGTAATTAATAAAAAAAGCGATCTCCTTTGCTTCGAAAAAACGCTTCGGAGTAAGGGAGATCGCTTTTCGTTCTGATATCGTTTGCGTTAATTACGCAAAATTTATCATCTTAGTAAAACGTTTGCATGAATTTTACCATTGCAGGTAAATTTGCTTGATAAACTATTTTATGACAAGCGAGGAATTGACAAAAATCTGTGCACAGATGTTATTTAATGATGCGGTTTTCGCTTGCTCCAATCAACAACCACACCTAAATTGCGATTTTCAGGGATCAACTGATCCAAATGGACTTGTTTTAAATTATCATCAAATCCGTTGATGGCCTGATTCAAACTAGTCGTCACGAACTCTTTGCTACGTTGAATGTGGTTGGGATCATCAAAGATTTTATCAGCTAGGTTGGAGATCTGATAGTTTATGGGTTGTTTACCTTCTACGGCATACATGACATCCGCTAAGTTGATCGAACCGATGTCCTTTTTCAAATGAAATCCGCCATCTTTACTAGCATATGATTCGATCATTTGAGCTACGACTAACTTTCTAAGCAATTTTTTTAGTGATGAATCTGACACTTCTAATAGCTCACTCAAGACACTGCTCTTGATAGACTCTTGGTCTTTTTGCGTTGCTAAAATTATTAACACGTAAATTGCTTCTTCGAATTGTTTAGATATTTTCAATACCACACCTACTTTTCTGTTAATTGATCTACCATCTCACTGGCGACTTCGGTTACTAAACTGGGTCTTAATTTTTTTGAGAATACACCTAATAATTTTAAGATTGGAACCATTTTAGTGATGGAGTCTGAGCGACCGTTACCATAGACTACGCTTGGTTCAACTAATGCCAATCTACGACCACTTGCGCGTAATTTTTGAATCAAGGCCGACTTTAATTGTGTAAATGACTTTGGTCCTAGTTTACCACCGATATAACCTAGTTGACTTACGTTTAAACGGTTTGCTAGCTCCAGCATGAAATCGACTGGTAGTTCATTGAGTTGCTTTAACTTGCCCAGGTCCTTGTCCGGTGCACCGATAAAGTCGACAATCGTATCCACTTTTTCAGGTAGTTGTGGCAATATTTCGTTCACACTACTTAAATCGGTTTGAATCAGATGTACTCGTTCATTGATGATCTTTAATTTTTGTCCTCTAGAAGTGACGTATATTTCTGCATCCGTGCGTTTTAAAAGTTCTTCAGTTACGGCAGTGCCAATATATCCATTGCCACCTAATAAGATTATATTCATTTTTTCTCCTTATTTATCCTTGAAATAATTTAGTTGCGTAGATATTTATTATCTATGGAAATAATATATCTACGGATAGTGAATGTCAATAAAAATAAAAAGGCCAACGAAAATTTACACATAAATATTAGTAATTAATTTTGTGATGAAATTACAAAAAAATAGACATGGGATTATCCACATCTATCTGACTGATTGATAATAATAGGTTAACTAGTTTGTTAAAATTAAATATTCGATTAACTAATAGAAATATATCCTTACTTTAGTACCAAAACAAATCACACCTCAATATCCAAACACTCCGAGTTCAAAATAACATCCTGTCCACATAAATTGATCCTAGCAGGATTATCATTCAAAAGTGTAACTTTGGAAGTTTCATGATCAAGAGTTATCTCCAACAAGCTACCCTTATACACGATACGATAACTGAAACTCTTGATCTGTTCTGGCACATGATTGGCAAATGAAATATGATCATCATACAATTTCATCCCTGAGAATCCTGAAGCAATTGACAACCAAGAACCGGCTAGATTAGCCATATGCAAGCCATCGTCTGTATTATTATGAATGTTCAACAAGTCAGTAAAGGCTGACTCCTGAAATGCCTCAAAAGCCACACTTGGCTTGCCCATTCGAGCGGCAATGATTCCAAAGATTGACTTAGATAATGAAGAATCGTGCGTAGTGACGGCATTATAGTAATTGTACTCACGGTTTAATTGGTCACTGGAAATTTCATCGGGGAATAGATATTCTGCCAAGATGGTATCGGCTTGCTTGGCGACTTGATAGCGATAAATGGTCAAGGGATGGTAATGTAGCAATAGTGGATAATTATCCTTAGGAACTTCGTCGAATGGCCAGAGTGGTTTACTCAAGAAGCTATCATCTTGAGCGTTGATCTGCTTGTCAGCATCATAAGGGAGACAGACGGCCTGAGAAATTTTATTCAAATTAATTATTTCGTCTATATTAGTACCGTAATCTGAGATTTGAATATTATGTTTCTTAACTAACATATCGGCGTATTTTTTAACTAGCGATAAATTGTGTTTTGCCATTCGATTGGTGTAATAGTTGTTATTGACCAAAGCGGTATATTCATCTGGACCGGTTACTGACCAGAACTCGAACTTGTCTTGGTTCCAATTACCAAAAGCGGCCCAGAATCTTGCAGTCTCAAGTATGATCTTGAAGCCGTATTTTTCAATGAAATCGAAGTCGCCACTGGACTTCCAGTACAAATCAACCGCGTAGGCGATGTCCGCATCAATATGATATTGAGCTGTACCGGCTGGGAAAAACGCCGAGGCTTCTTCACCATTGATGGTTCTCCAAGCGAATAAGGCACCGCTCGCTACGCCTAATTCCGCGGCACGCTTCTTAGCCTGTGGCAAGGTACTGTAACGATACTTAAGGATACGGCGGGCAATCTTTGGTGAAGTGTATGAAAAATACGGTAGGGCGTAAGTCTCGGTATCCCAGAAGTAGTGTCCTTCGTAACCAGTACCGCTCAATCCCTTGGCGGCTAGACTAGTTTTACCATCTTTACCGGCGGACTGGTTCAATTGAAAAATATTATATAGGATAGCCGTATTCAGCTGCTCGGCTCCTTTTATAGTGACTTCTGAGTTTTGCCAGACATTACTCCAAAACTCTTGTGCATCAGCGTTTATTTCTGCGATTGAATGTTCAGGTAAGGGTTCCACATCGCCAGTTTTGGAAATATTGCCGATTCCGACAACATATGAAAGGGTCGGTTCTTGATTCAAATCAAGACTCATGTTGATCAATTGGTCGTGTGGATCAGCAGTCCTGATAGTGAATGGAACGGTCAAACTAGATTGTTTAGTTGTTAAGATACAGCTGTACGAATTCATCGCCTTGCGTTCTCCGTAGATTGACAGTGGATAGGAAACGTTGGATTTACGAGGGTCATCAGAATTGATCACTTTGGCAGTGGTATCGAATAAAACTGATTTACTGACCGATAATTTCCCGTGATAAGTGATAGGGCTGAAGCGATAAGAGATAGTATACCAATTTCGATTGTGCTGACTGATGCATGAAGTTATCTCCATCTTGATCTCATCATTGGCTAAATTGAACAGATGATAATCTTCAGTCAATGTACCCGTTCTCATATCTAATTTCATTGATATTAACTCGGATTTATTGAAATCGATACCGGTATCGTTACTGATTTTTATGTGACGTAAATTAGTCACATTAATAATAGTCTGATTGAATTTGGCATATCCATAGGCAGATTCACCGTAGTGAATTGGAGATGTCTCATAGAAGCCGTTGACCAGAGTGTCGAAATTTTCGGCATCGGTGATCGGATTGCTGGCACGGACACCGAAGTGACCATTGGCAATTGAAAAAATTGTTTCTAAGAATGAAGCATCTTTATCTTGAAGATCATCCAGCGTCAGAACAAATTTGTTAGAATTCATAAATTTCCCTCCCAATAGCAGAGCTATGTTCATCCATAATTATAAAGGGAATTATATTAAATACAACAGATTTGTTTAAACATCTTTAAAAACATTTTTTTACATTGTACCTAATACTAATCTAAAAGGCGTAGAAACACCCTTCCGGATGCTTCTACGCCTCTATTAGTTAACAAATGTTATACTGACCAAAACGGAGGAAAAACGATGAAACAACCAGTGTATTTCTACGGAGCAATCAGTCTAGATGGCTATTTAGCCACTGATAATGATCAACTGGATTGGTTGCTAGCTTCCAACTTAGAGGATAAAGAAACGTTCTCACAGTTCGAACCACTCTTTGACACCTTGATCATGGGTCGCACTACTTATCAATGGACCAGTAAAGAATTGGGTGACGAACCAATGTATCCCGGCAAGACTAAGTACGTCTTGACCCACCATCCACAAATACCGGCACCAGCTGAGACTTATTTTGTGGCTGAACCGGTAGCTGAATTAGTGGATCGTCTACAAAAAGATTCGGGTAGCGGTATTTGGATAGTTGGTGGTGGTCAGATCGTCGCAGAACTATTAGAGGCAGATCTGATCTCAGAATTTTGGATACAGATTGTACCAGTGTTACTAGGTAGTGGTAAGCGTCTGTTTCCGACTGGCGACTACGCACAGCGACTAACGGTGGTCGATCGCACCCAAATCGGTGAACTGACTGAACTGCACTTGCGTAAAAAATAATAGTCTACCATCAACGTCAGGTGAGGATACAAAAAAAGCCAAGTTTCATCTTAATTGATGAAATTTGGCTTTTTGATATTATCCTAAAACTTCAACTGTAACGTTTTGACGTCCGAATTGTAATGCTTGTGAGTTAGGCATTGCGATATCTAATTGGTTGGGATTGCTATAAGCAAACAAACCAGTATCGTTGACAACACGATCATAAACTGTACCGTTACCGTCTGTGATTCTCAAATGAGTTCCCTTAGGGAATTTTGATAGGTTAGCGGCAACACCACTGTAACCCATGCTTGAACCTAATACAGCTGGATCATAAGCTGTTGCGTTCATTGTAAGTGTTTGTTTAACGTTATCGTCTGACATGAATTGACCATTAACCCATTGGTTTTGGCCGACATTGTACCAAACTTGACCATTGGCATCAGTTGCTGATTCGTAAACTGTATAACCGTAACCACCAGTAACAGTGTTACCTGTGAAGTAGCCGTTGTTAGCTGAGCTATATAGATTTACTTGACCGTTAGCTTTAACGTACATGATTTTATTCAATTGTGTATTTGCTTGAGTAGATGCAGCTTGTGATGATGTATCTGAAGCCTTTACCCATTGGTTTTTACCAACAGCGTAGAACAATTCACCATTCACAGAAGCGGCTTTACTGTAAGCCCAAGCAGAATTATTGGTAAGGCTGGCACCAGTAGCAGTAATTCCGTTGTCTGTATTAGGTGTTCCGTAGATGCGAGCGCCAGATTCATTACTGATGTAAAGAACACCTGACGTAGCTTGAGTAGTAACCGTAGCAGCTTGCACAGTTGATGTTGAACCTAATGTTACTAGTGCAAGTGAAGCAACAGTTAATATAGAAGCAGCGAAACTTTTGATTTTCATAAAAGATATATCCCCTTAGATAATAAAAACGTATTTGTTAATTTTTCTAACCGAGAAACATCATATAACGGATAAGACAAAAAAAGTTGGATATAACCTAAACGTAAATTAGGTATAATCCAACTGTAAAGCTTATGTAACACTATTGAAATATTAGAGGTACTTTTTAACTTCAACCAAGAGTTGATCGACCGTATTGATAACAACGCCATTCATCTTGATCAAGCCGATCGTATAGTTATTGATGTAACTGAATGGATTTTCACCAATAGTCTTAACGGCTTCTAGTTTTGCTGGATTATTGAAGCCATGTTGGCGTAGATCTGTCCAGAGACCGACAACGGGAATTTCTTTACCGTATGCCAAACCGATCTCAGTCGCAACACCGTCATCCATTGTGTCACCATCCAAGACGGCAACAACTATGTCAGACGAAAGAAGTTCTTTGTTGTCCTCTTGTGCAATTTTGATTGAATCAGCGTAATTCATCTTATCGTTGATATCACCATTTTCTTGAGGTAAATATACTTCGATATCATCGGACATATCACGAATTTTCTTTACAACCATGTCATTGTATAAGCGATCTGCTTCAGAAAATAATCCGTTCGCAAAATAAATCTTCATTTAAAAATCCCTCTTTCGTTTATTAGTAGTTTCATATTATCATTTTTTGACTAGAGATAGGAGACTAATTACTTTCAATGCAAGTTAGTCAAGCGATTACAGCAATAATGCAATATATTAAACAAATTTGCGTCATACTATGTACTAAATCGGTAATGTAAGCGTATTATTAGAGCTAAGGAGGGTGAAAGAATAATGAGTAGAAAAGTAATAGTAGTAGGTGGAGTTGCCGGCGGTGCTTCAGTTGCTGCCAGAGTTAGAAGACTAGATGAGGACGCTGAAGTTACGGTCTATGAAAAAGGACCAAACGTTGCATTTTCAAACTGTGCTTTGCCATATCATTTGAGTGGCGATGTACCTGATGCCGATAGTATTGTCTTGAGAACACCTGAGGAATTCAAGAGCCAATACAATCTTGACGTTAAGGTTAACAGTGAAGTGGTCGATGTTGACTATAAGGCTAAGACGGCTACCATCAAGGACACGAACAGTGGTGAAACTAGAACTGAAAGCTATGATCAGCTAGTTCTCTCACCAGGAGCTGATCCTATCTTGCCTGAATCAATCAAAGGTATTCACAATAAGAACGTCTTTACAGTTCGTAATGTTGTGGATATCAAAGCTTTGTCAGCTTACATTGAGGACAATGACGCCGAGAATTTGACTGTTATCGGCGGTGGCTTCGTTGGTCTTGAAGTAATGGAAAACTTGAAAAAGGCTGGCAAGAACGTATCGCTTGTTGAAGCTGCAGGACATGTTATGGCTCCATTGGATGACGACATGGCTCAGATTCTCCAAAAAGAAATCATCGATAACGATGTTAACTTGATCGTTAATGATGGAGTAACAGAAATCTCAGATGAAAATGTTACTTTGCAATCTGGAAAAACTATTCCAACTGATGCAGTTGTTGTAGCTATTGGTGTTAAACCACATACAGACTTGGCTGAAAAGATCGGTGTTAAATTGGGTAGCACTGGTTCGATCGCAGTCGATCAAGGATATCAAACTAACCTACCTGATATCTATGCTGTTGGTGATGCCATTGAAGTAACAAATATGATCACCAGAAAGAAACAACGTCTCGCACTAGCATTTCCAGCTCAAATGGAAGCTCGTGGCGTGATCGATCATATCTATGGAAGACCAATCATGCAACGTGGAGTTATCGGCTCACAAGTGATCAGATTATTTAAGATGAACGCTGCTTCAACTGGATTGAATGAGAAGCAATGTATCGACAATAATATTGATTACGAAGTTGCTATGGTCATCCCACAAGATAAAGTTGGCTTGATGCCAGGTGCTAAACCACTATTCTTCAAGTTGATTTTTGGCAAATCAACTGGTGAAATCTTGGGTGCTCAAGCCATAGGTGAGAGTGGAGTGGACAAGCAAGTGGATATTATCGCAACGATGATCACCATGCATGGACACGTTGAAGACTTACAAAATCTTGAATTATGTTACCAACCATTGTTCAGTACAGCTAAGAATGCTGTTAATATGGCAGGCTTGGTTGCTACAAATGTTCTTAATGGTGAGTTCAAACAAGTTCCTATGTCAGATGTCCGTGGTTTAGTTGAAAAAGGTGCTAAGATCATTGATGTTCGTGAACCCGGCGAATACAAAGCAGGTCGTATCAAAGGTACTGTCAATATTCCATTGAGTCAATTCAGAGACAGATTGGATGAAATTCCACATGATGTTCCTGTTTATATCCACTGCAGAACTAGTCAACGTGGTTACAATGTAACTCGTGCACTAGGTAACTTAGGATATACGAATATTTATAATATTATGGGATCATACCTAGGAATAGCTGCATACGAATATTACCGTGACCAAACAGAGGACAGAGATTCAATTATGGAGTAATATTTTGATTACTTTAGTGTTTAAATAGTAACAGGGGCTGTGATGATGTCTGTCTCAGCCCTGTTTTTATTGCTATTTATTAACGAACTATCAGATTTAGACTTATTTTTTTGGGGGGAAATATGAAAACCAAGAAGAAACCCTATTGGGCGATCACCGTTGCCACATGGCTGATATTACTAGTCGTTTGGCAACTAGTTACAACATTTAAAATTACACCTGAAATATTATTACCTAGTCCTGAACGGGTCATCTCTACATTTATCGGCTTGTGCAAGTATGGATACAATGGGATTCCCTTGTGGTATCACTTCGCCATTACTATGATGAGACTATTCAGTGCCGTCATTTTGGCGATCATCACTGCTATTCCATTGGGACTGATCAGTGGACGGATCAGAGTTATTTATTCGATCTTTGATTCTATAATTCAATTTATTAGACCGATTCCACCATTGGCTTATTACACGATTCTGATCCTTTGGGTTGGTATCGGCGAGACTTCTAAGGTAGTGCTTTTGTACTTAGCAGCCTTTGCGCCCATTTACTTGGCATGTATCTCTGGCGTTCGCAAGGTCAATGATGATTACATCAAGAGTGCCGAATCTCTTGGAGCAACTCAAACTCAAGTTTTCTTCCATGTTATTTTTCCTTCGGCCTTACCGGATATATTCACGGGACTTAGAACTGCGATCGGGATGGCTTATACGACAGTTGTTGCGGCTGAAATGGTTGCGGCCACATACGGTGTCGGTTGGATGATCATCAACGCTTCTAAATATCTAAAGAGTGACGTCATGTTCGTTGGTATTATCATCTTGGGAATAACTGGCGTTATCTTAGATCAATTATTGAAGCTGATCGAAAGAAAGATCGTCTTTTGGAGTGGTAAATCATGAAAAAGACAATCAAACTTTTGGCGGTCTTATTCAGTGCTCTGTTGATCCTGTCAGGGTGTTCAAAGCAAAAGGACGACCCAAAAAAAGTTAGTGAAGTTAGGATTGGTATTTTACAAGTACCAAATGACGTCGCCGCAGCTCGGCAACGAGATTACGTGAAAAATTATTTTGATAAACAACATATCGAAACTAAATATATTATTTTCGATTCCGGAGTTGATGCCAACAAGGCACTGATCTCTGGTGATATTGATTTTGCGACGATGGGTGATACCAATGCTGTTGTAGCCATGTCGTCGAAGATCGATGCCAAATTGATCTGGGCAAATGACGTTTTAGGCAACAACGAAGGATTGGTAGTCCGCAATGGTAGCGGGATTAAGGATTTTCAAGATTTGGCAGGTCAGCGGATCGCGACACCTTTTGCCTCGACTTCTCATTACAGTTTGATGATGACGCTGAAGAAACACCATCTGCTGAATAAGGTCTCACTATTAGATATGGATACTCAAGACATCGTGGCGGCGTGGAATCGTGGCGATATTTCTGCCGCCTATACTTGGCAACCGACACTGACTCCGATGTTGAAGAATGGTCATTTCTTGATCACTAGTGAGGATCTACGTAATCAAAATCGAATCACGGCTAATGTGACATTGGTGCGGGGCGGCTTTGAACGTAGCCACCCAGAATTAGTCGCAGGTCTGTTGAAGCAATTGAATCGCACTCATCAAGAGATTCAGAGTGATCCAAAGGCAATCATCACTGCTGCCGCTAAGCAAAATGACTTGGGATACAATGAAGCTAAGTCCCAAATCGGAACTTCCAAGTGGCTGACGGCTAAACAAATGAAAAATCAAAAGTTTTTGTCGAAGACTTTTCAGGAGCAACTGTATATTACAGGTAAGTTCATGGCGCAACAACAGACGATCGATCATGCACCTAGCAAAAAGGAAATCAGTAAATTCGTTGCAGACAAATATGTGACGGAATTGGGGGATAAATAAGTGGAAAAAATTATCGAAGTAAAGGATTTGATGCTTACTTATCCAGAGGCAGATAAGCCAACGATAGATTCGCTATCGCTTGATATCAATCGCGGAGAGATCATCACTGTGATTGGAAAATCAGGTTGTGGCAAGAGTACTTTACTCAACACGATCGCAGGCTATCTACCTCCAACATCAGGTGAAGTGTTATTAAATGGCGAATTGGTAACTGGTCCTGATTGGAAAATCGGAGTAGTCTTCCAAGACAACGCCCTCTATCCGTGGCTCAATGTGGCTGATAATATTGGCTTTGGTTTGAAGATGAGACACATCGACAAGGCAGAGATCGAGAAGCGAGTTGATACGTTACTCGAACAAGTTCAATTGGCTGACAAGAGGGATGATTATGTCTTCTCATTGTCAGGTGGAATGCGGCAACGTGTCGCTATTGCGCGAGCCTTGGCAAATCAACCACAGTTAGTAATGTTTGATGAATCATTTGGTGCCTTAGACGAATTTACTCGCAATGATATCCACCAAGTTATTTTGGATCTGTGGAAATCGTTGCATCTAACATTTTTTATCATCACACATGATATTGATGAGGCCATCAAGTTAGGTAATCGAATCGCGATCATGACGCCTGACAAAGGAGTGCCGATCAAGATAACCAAGAATCCATATTTTAATATTGCTTCTAACGATATGGATGCTGAATACATGAAGTATAAGAACGATATTTTGAATCAAATAGTGTAGTCAAAACTTAGTCATATCCCTAATAGGATGTGGCTTTATTTTTTTGTAAAATATTTGTGTTGACAAATGTAGACACTAGGAATAAAATGAATTTAACGATTACAGATGTAAACAAGAAATGGGGGAATGATTTTGACAAAGATTGCAGTAGTGATAGTTGGCTTCGTTATTATAGGCTTCATCGTATGGTGGTTCTTCGGTAAGCATGAAGTTGCTGAAGTGGAAGCGGATATGGCGAACGACTCACAGAGTATCGACGTAGAGGTTAACGGTGGTTATTCACCGGAAACAGTAGTATTGAAGCAAGGTGTCCCAGCTATTCTAAATTTCACTAGAAAAGATAAGTCTAGCTGTTTGGACCGAGTAGTATTTTCAGATTTTGGTATCAATCAAGCTTTACCAATTAATGAAGAACAACGAATCGAAATCGACACTAGCAAGGCTGGGGAATATCAGTGGGCTTGCGGTATGGATATGTTCCATGGAAAAGTAATTATCAAGTAAATAATCGGAGGATGTTATTATGAGCGAAAACACACAAGAAATCACAGTTGAAGTTGCAGGGGGCTACAATCCAGAAGTTGTTAATTTGAGACAAGGTGTTCCCGCAAAAATTTCATTTACAAGAACTAAAGATCAAGGTTGCTTAGATGTAGTACATTCTAAAGCCTTAGGTTTTGAGGAAGACTTACCTATCAATGTGACTAAGACCGTTGACGTACCAACCGATCAAGCTGGAGAATTTGAATTTAGCTGCGGCATGGACATGTTCTTCGGGAAGGTAGTGATCTCGTAATGACTATTACAAGACGTTTTTGGATCTCACTTATCTTTTCATTACCAATGTTACTCAATATGATCATGATGCCATTTGGTTGGATGTTGCCGGGAGGTAACTGGACACAATTGATCCTGACGACAGTCATCATGATGGTATCAGCTCGTCCGTTCTGGCAAAGCGCTTGGGCATCTTTTACAAAGCATCACTCAAATATGGATACATTAGTCGCTATCGGTACTCTAACAGCTTACGTTTACAGTATTTATGCAATGGCTACTAATCAGGCAGTTTTCTTTGAAAGTGCCGCTTTTGTTACGACTTTTGTTCTTCTAGGACAAGTGTTCGAAGAGAGAATGAGAAACAATGCTTCAAATGCCATCGAAAAGCTGGTTGACTTACAAGCTAAGGATGCTGAAGTTATGCGCGATGGCAAGCTCGTTCAAATCCCTTTATCTGAGGTAGTAGTGGGAGATGTCATTCGAGTAAAACCTGGTCAAAAAGTTGCTGTTGATGGTGTTATCACTGAGGGAACATCAACGATCGACGAATCCATGGTCACTGGTGAAAGTATGCCAGTTGAGAAAAAAATCGGTGACAAAGTTATTGGTTCAACTATCAATAGTAATGGGACTTTTATGTTTAGAGCTGAAAAAGTCGGTGACGATACGATGTTGTCACAGATTGTTGAATTAGTTAAAAAAGCCCAAAACAGTCATGCTCCAATTCAAAACTTGACTGATAAGGTATCAGATATTTTTGTTCCCGTAGTATTGATCTTATCGATACTTACATTTATGGCTTGGTACGTCTTATTGGACGCATCGGTTGCCAGCTCATTGATCTTCGCAGTGGCTGTGGTAGTTATCGCCTGTCCTTGTGCACTGGGATTAGCCACACCTACGGCTTTGATGGTTGGAACGGGTCGTTCAGCCAAGATGGGTATCTTGATCAAGAACGGTGAAGTCTTAGAAGCAGTTAACGAAGTTGGCACCGTAGTCTTCGACAAGACTGGTACGATCACAGTTGGTAAGCCAGAAGTGACTGATATCGTTGGAGATAAGAAGACAGTTTTGACATTTGCGACAGGATTGGAACAGTCATCTGAGCATCCACTTGCATCAGCAATCGTAAAAAAAGCTGATGCTGAGAACATCACTATCCCTAAGGTCAGCCAATTCAAGGCGATCGAGGGTAAGGGTGTCGAAGCAATCGTTGATGGTCAGAAAGCATTTGTTGGTAACGACAAATTACTAGCAGATGTAAAGATCGAGGAATCGTTACAAGCACAGGTCATCAAGTTACAAGAAGAAGCAAAAACAGTAGTGTTCGTGGGAGTAGATAATTCAGTTATCGGTTTGATCGCCATTCAGGATGCTCCAAAGGATACATCCAAAGAGGCAATCGCCGATCTTAAAGCTCGTGGTTTGAAGACAGTAATGCTGACAGGAGATAATCAACGTGTAGCGGATGCAATTGCTGCCCAAGTTGGTATCGATAAGGTTATTGCTGACGTCCTACCTAGTGACAAAGCTGACCATGTCAAAGCATTGCAACAAGAAGGTAAAGTAGCATTCGTTGGGGATGGTATCAATGATGCTCCAGCCTTAACAGTTGCCGATGTTGGTATCGCCATGGGTTCAGGAACAGATATCGCCATCGAATCAGGTGGTATCGTCTTAGTTAAGAATGACTTGAGAGATGTTGATCGTGCCTTGGCACTAAGCAAGAAGACTTTCAATCGAATCAAGCTAAACTTGTTCTGGGCTTTTATATACAACGTTCTAGGAATTCCAGTAGCCGCAGGGTTATTCGTTGGTATTGGTTTGACCTTGAGTCCAGAATTAGCAGGATTAGCAATGGCATTCAGTTCCTTGTCAGTTGTAACTAGCTCAATGCTGTTGAACAAATCTAAAATTACTAGCAAAGTAAAAATGGCATAACAAAAAAATGTGTTGGTGGATTAATTTCCATCAACACATTTTTTTACATTGTAGCGAATTTTTCTTTGATAGTTTCAGCTGAATTTTTGAATTTAGCTTTTTCGTCATCAGTCAGTGTGACTTCATTAACGAATTCTACACCATTCTTACCAATTACGGCTGGTTGTCCAATGTAGGTATCGAATTCTTCATTGTAACAAGATACAGGACATTCGAATTGGGCATCAGAGAGGACTGCTTGGGCGAGCTTGACTGCACATGTGGCAATACCAAAGCTAGTATAACCCTTGCCTTGATATACGGCCCAGCCACCTTTTCTGATTTCTTCTTCAAGATCATCGTAATTAAGATCCTTGCCTTGTTGTTTGGCAAAATCTACTAGGGAGTGATTGTTGACACGTACACCTGACCAAGCAACGAATTGTGAGTCACCGTGCTCACCAAGTGTGTAGCCAGTTACGTTCTTAGGATTAGCACCGAATTGTTCCGCAACTACACGTTGCATTCTGGCTGTATCTAAGAAAGTACCAGTTCCCATAACTTGAGTTGTAGTCAGACCAGCTGACTTCTGTAAGTATTGGGTGATGGCGTCACAAGGATTAGTTGTATCGATGATGATGCCATTGAAACCAGAGGCTTTGATCTTAGGAGCAACTTCCTTAACGATAGCGTTGGTATACTCGAATTCTGCCCAACGATTACCAGTTTCTTTAGCTGCGTCTACCTTACCAGCAGTTAGGAACAAAATATCTGCGTCTTTTAATTCTGAATAATCTTGGATCTTGATGATCGTGCTAGTATCAAGCCTAGCGATTGCATCTTGCAAATCAAGTTGTTCAGAAACAGCTTTTTCTTCCTTATTGTCAATAAGAACTAATTCGTCAGCGATTCCTTTGGTTACTAAGGTATAAGCGACGGTAACACCAACGTGTCCGACACCGATGATTCCAAATTTTCTCATGTTCACGATTCCTTTTGATTTATTGTCTAGCAATTACTGGCTTTATTCTACCACTTGGACCCAACCTTCAGGTGCTTCGACAGTACCGAATTGGATACCTGTTAGTTCGTCGTATAGATTCTTAGTTACAGGACCAACTTCTGTCTCACTGTAAAAGACGTGTAGTTTACCATTGTGTTCCAGACCACCGATAGGAGAGATGACAGCGGCTGTACCACAAGCTCCAGCTTCTTTGAAACGATCCAATTGGTCGATGTATACGTCGCCTTCTTCAACACCTAGACCGAGGCGATGTTCAGCGAGCCATAGTAGTGAGTATTTAGTGATTGATGGGAGGATAGATGGTGACTTAGGTGTAACGAAGACGTCGTCTTTTGTGATACCAAAGAAGTTAGCTGAACCAACTTCTTCGATCTTTTGATGATTAACGGGGTCAAGGTATACACAGTCAGCGAATCCATCTTTATGTGCATTTTCTCCTGGCAATAGAGATGCAGCGTAGTTACCACCAACTTTAGATTGACCAGTACCCTTGTGTGCGGCACGGTCATATTGAGAAGTTGTGAAGTTAACAGGTGTCATGCCACCCTTAAAGTAACTACCAACTGGCATTGCGAAGACTGTAAATGTATATTCTGGAGCAGCGTGCACACCAATAGTTGCGCCTGATCCAATGAGTAGAGGACGAATGTAGAGTGTGCCTCCTGTACCATAAGGTGGTACAAAGTCAGCGTTAGCTTTAACAACTTGTTTGACGGCGTCAACAAACTTGTCTTCGGGGAATACTGGCATAAGTAGTCTTTCTGCTGAATTCTTTAAACGGGCAGCATTACGGTCGGGTCTAAACAGTTGAATTTTATTGTCGGGGGTACGGTAGGCTTTCATTCCTTCGAATGCGCCTTGACCATAATGAAGTACAACTGCGGCTTCACTTAGTGGAAGGGTACTGTTTTCGGTAAGACCGCCGTCTTGCCATGCGCCATCTTTCCAATGGGCTGTGTATCGATACGGAAGGTCCATATACTCAAATCCTAAATTATTCCAATCTAATTTTGATGCATCTGCTTTTGCCATAAAAAATCTCTCCTTTATTAAAAAAATATTTTAAAAGTTAATTTGTATGATAGTGCTTATACGACTGTTAAGTCAACTCTTTCTAAGAAAAAGATTAAAAACACATTGACAATTATTATAATTTGTCTAATAATTGCCAGTAATCACTAAATGGAGGCGCACACTATGAAATATGCAGTTTTAGGAGCAGGAGCAATGGGCTTGCGATATGGAGTCCTATTACAACAGGCTGGATTCCCAGTAGATTTCGTTGAAATCTGGGATACACAGATCAATAAGATCAAAGAGCAAAATGGAGTATATGTATCGAGAGATGGAAAAGATAAACATCTAGTGCCCGTCAATATTTATTCCCCCGAAGAATACGATGGCGACCCCGATGTCTGGATCGTATTCACAAAACAAATGCAATTGGAAGATGCACTAAAACGCACAGCAGGAAGTTTTAAAGACCATCAATATGTCGTTAGTCCAATGAACGGAATGGGACATATTGAAAAATTGAATAAGTATTTCAAACCTGAAAAGGTTATTGGTGGAACAGCATTGATTGGTACAGTTTTGAATGGACCTGGGGATGTTGATTTCATTGGTGCTTCTGGTGCTGGTAGTATGCACATGGCTAATCAAACAGAACAACCCGATGACACCACAAATCAAATCGTAGAAGAATTTACAAAGGCAAATCTGAACCCAACACTTACTACTAACTTCTTGGGTACATTGATGGCAAAAGTTATTTTTAATTCAGTTATCAATACATTATGTACAATGTTCCAGATTCGAATGGGCGAGTACATCCAAGGGGATACTGCGGAAAAATTAGGACGACAACTTATCAATGAAGCATTTGATGTATGTGAACGTGCTGATATTAAGCTGTTGAATACACGTGAGGAGGAGTGGCAGACGATTAAGTATGTAAGTACGACAACTAATCCACTCCACTTCCCATCAATGTATCAAGATATGTCAAAAGGTCGTCCGACTGAAGTCGATTATATCAACGGCTATATTTATGAATTAGGTTTGAAATACCATTATGAAGCAACGACACATGAATTCCTAAGAAACTTGGTTCACTTGTCAGAATTTGCTCGTGATTTCGATCCTAAGTCATTGGAAGCATAATTATTAAATACGTTAAATGCAAAAAGACAAATTTTTAAGAGATTAATCTTAATGAATTTGTCTTTTTTTTGTGGTTATTTTTCGATTTTTGTAGTGCTATCTCTAAATATCAACTTAGTAGCCAATTCCATTCTATACGAAACATGATCAGGATTGAATAACAAGCTGTATAACAATTGTACTGCAGCGGCACCCATTTCGATGGTAGGGACAGCGACTGAGCTTAATTCGGGATTAACATAGCTTGCGACTGAAGTGTTGTTATAACTGAATATTTGGACATCATCAGGCACTGAGATATTAGCTTTTTGTAGTGCCCTTAGCGCACCGGCAGACATAGGATCGTTGGTGATAAAAAATGCCGAGGGGAGTTTATCCAGTTTGGCAATCGCCTTTTTCATCTGTTCATAACCAGAACTCTTGGAATAATCACCCTTGAAGCAATAATCAGCGTTAAACAATCCCTTTTGCGTAAGATAATCTTTGTAGTAATCGAATCGTTTATCAGTGACCGTTCGCAATTGATCGGTAGATTTTTCTTCACCATAAATAATGCCGATATCTTTGATACCTTGGTCAATGAAAAAATCTAAGACATTACGGACGCCATACTTGAAGTCCGTCAGAACGGTATCAAAATTATTCTCAAATTGATCATCGTCGATGAAGACGATATTTTTGGAGTATTGCTTCATATCATCTACTTGCTCAAGACTAAACTTGCCCACAGCTATAATACCGTCGATGTCACCATCAATATTGCTTAAATCATTGTTGAAGACTCTTACGATATCGAAGTTGAAGCATTGGATCTTCTTTTCGATTCCTTCACGGATCGCCATATAATAAATATCATCTTGCTCTTTTGATTCTGAATACCATTGAACCAATGCGATGCGAGATTGTTTTTTGCGACTGACTTTGGAGTAATTCAAGTCTTCAGCAATTTTTACTATCTTAGAACGAGTTTCATCGGTAACTGAAAGGGTCAAGTCATTATTTAGAACTCGAGAAACTGTCGCAGGAGAAACGGCGGCCCTTTTTGCAATATCACGAATCGTTGCCATTTATTTCACCTCTAAACTATCAATAAATTCATCAAAGGCCTGCTGACCTTCATCGTCCCACTTGAAGACTCCAGCATTTTCTAATACATGTGAGAAGACTAAGCCGGTCTCTTGATTGACCAGTTTTCCAACATTGTCAGATGTAATGTCGTATTTTTTATCGATCTCATCAGCCCATTTTTTGTGATATTCCGCAATTTCATTGGGTTGATCAAGCAAGTATTTTTCTACTTCAACTAATTCAGTCTTTAATCTAGCTGGTAAAATTGCTCGTCCCATGACTTCGATCAAACCGATATTTTCTTTTTTGATATGTTGAAATTGTTGATGCGGATGAAAAATACCATCGGGATAAGTTGTGGAAGTTTGATTGTCGCGTAAGACGATATCAAGGATGTATTGATCATCTTTGCGATAAGCAATCGGTGTGACAGTATGATGTCTGGTGTCGTCAGTGTAGGCACGAATGTCTACTTTTTCGTCAGAATATGACTTCCAATTTTCGTGGATCAAGAGCGCAGCCGTGACTAATTTGTCAGGATCAGAACTACTCAATCTAATATCTGACAATGGCCACTTGACGATACCGGCAGATACACCGCCTACTGGTAAGTGAATTTCTTTTGTGATCGGTGCTTTCATCATAGGGAAGACATGGCGTCCACCTTGGTAGTGATCGTGAGATAACATCGACCCGCCGACGATAGGTAAGTCAGCATTACTGCCGACGAAATACTGTGGAAATTGTTTGGTGATCTCTAATAAATTATTTAGTGTGTGTTGATTGATGATCATCGGACGATGTGTCTGTGAAAGGAAGATGGCGTGCTCGTTGAAATAAGCATAAGGAGAGTATTGGAATCCCCAAGTTTCTCCGCCAAGCATGAAGCGGATGATACGGTGATTACTTCTAGCTGGGTAGCCTAAGCGACCTAAATAACCTTCGTTTTCCATACACAATTGACATTTAGGATAACCAGTTTGAACCTGATCTCGAGCCGCTGCAATTGCCTTGGGATCTTTTTCAGGTTTGGAAAGATTGACGGTTATCTCAAGGTCACCGTAATCGGTAGCGGATGTATAAGAAATATTTTTGGCGATAGCTTTGGTTTTTATGTAATCATTGTCACAACTTAACTCGTAGAAGTAATCAGTCGCAGCTTCGGGAGATTTTTGATAGAGATTCCAAAACTTGTGATTGATGTGTGATGGAGTAGGTGTATATAAGTCCATCAGTTGATCGCTGAGGATTTCTCTGTCAGTCAGTGTATCAGTGATTTTTTTATTTTGAATTGCAGTTTGTATTAAAGCGTCGCGAGTCATCAGCAGGTTCTTAGCATTCATGGAACATTCATCCCCAACTAAAGCACGAACGCAGTTGGTTAAGTAGATTCGATCTAACTCTTGATAGTCATTATCTGAATTAATAACTGCATCGACGAATTTATCGATTGCACTCATATTATTTTTCCACCTTTAATAATTCTTTTGGCCCGTCAGAAATCTCGGCGATATAAAAGTCGGCATCATAACCGATCATTTGTCTGTATGTCTCGCCAGCATTTTGTTTAAAATTCTCCACTTGGTCTTTTTCAACGATGGCGATGGCACAGCCACCAAAACCAGCACCGGTCATTCTAGCACCCAAAACTCCAGGTTGATGCCAAGCGGCAGCGACTAACGTGTCGAGCTCTGGACCTGTTACGGCATAGTCATAGTGTAGAGAAACATGTGATGCGTTGACTAGTTTTCCAAAACTGACCAAGTCGTTTTGTTTTAGTTTGTTGATGGCACGCAAAGTACGTTGGTTCTCAAAGACGGCGTGACGAGCCCGACGAATCAAAGTGTCGTCATTGATCAAGTATGAGTTCTGGTCAAATTCATCAATGCTCAAATCGCCAAGTGAATTAATGTCTAGCTTTGTTTGTAGTCTCTCTAAGGCACTTTCACATTCGCTGCGCCGTTCATTGTACTTAGAATCTTCTAGTTTACGTCGTTTATTGGTATTCATGATCACGATGGCGTGATTTCCTAATTCAACGGGTGCGTATTGATATTCCATAGTATTAGTATCTAGCAAGATGGCTTGGTCTTTTTTGCCCATACCAACGGCAAATTGATCCATGATACCGGAATTCACACCAATGTAGTTATTCTCGTCTTGTTGCCCTAATTTAACTAAGTCTAATTGATCAATTTTTAGATTGAAGACGGTGTTCATAACAGTCCCCATCAGTAATTCGATCGATGCTGAAGATGAGAGACCTGCACCATCAGGTAAGTTGCCGTGGATGAAAAGATTGAAGCCGTGATCAAACTGGTAACCCTTATCGGCAAGATAATACATGATTCCACGAGGATAATTGACCCAATCGTCCTCCTTCTTGTAGTCCAAATCAGTAATCGTGAAACTAGTGATGCCTTGTTGAGGAAAGTTGGCTGAGTACAATTGAACTACGTTGTCGTCACGAGACCCATAAGCGGCGTACGTTCCGAGACTGATGGCACATGGAAACACGTTACCGCCATTGTAATCCGTATGCTCACCAATTAGATTGATACGTCCGGGTGAGAAGAATAGCCTGTCGGCGTCATTATTGAAGATATTCTTGTAATCTAGTAAAAGGTTATCTGTATTCATAAGTTTTCTCCATATTTAGTAAATGTTTACTAGAACATAATACCTTGTTTTAGGGATATTAACAAGATTTACTTTAGTAAATAATTAGTAAACAGAGTTGTGTTAGCAAGGTAACAAAATTCAGTTTTTAGGTCATTTGATAATAGAAATGTATGATAGTTATGTTATGATTTAACCAATACTTTCATATATTTTGAAGGAAAAAAGAGGACGAATTATGCCAACAGCGATTGTGACAGACACGGCTTCATATTTAACACCAGAAGAGATTGAAGAATTCAACATTGTGGTGTTGCCAATCACAGTTATTTTAGGAAACAAACAATACAAAGAAACAGAAGAATTGGGACTAGATAAGTTTTATGATTATCTAAGCACTGAGGATGAATTGCCAACAACGGCACAAGTGTCAATGGGACAAATTGAGGAAGCTTACGATAACTTGGTCGCTAAAGGCTATGACAAGATCATCTCTATTCATCTATCGAGTGGGATAACTTCATTTATGGATAATTTGAGGATGTTTTGCAAGACGTATGACAAGGCAGAAGTCTTTCCTTTCGATTCATTGGTTGCTAGTGCTGGCGAAGCCAATCTAGTTTTGCTTGCCGGTAAGCTAGTCAAAGAAGGCCAAGAACCAGAAGAAATCGTTCCTAAGTTATTAAAGCTACGTGAGACGATGGAAGTACGTTTTGCGGTTGACGACTTGAAGCATTTGATGCGTACCGGGCGTTTGAGTAACCGCTCCGCAGTCATCGGTAATTTACTGAATATCAAGCCAATGCTTACGTTTGATGAAGAAGGTAAGATCATTGCCATCGGTAAAGAACGTACTATGAAGCGAGTTTTCAAGCTGATGTGTGAGAAGATTCAAGAGACATTGGACAGTGTCGATTATCCAGTCCATGCTACGATCATTGACGCCAACAACTTGGAATTGTCAGATGCGTGGAATAAGGAATTGAGTGAAAAATTCCCACAGATCCGTATAACTAAGAGATCATTAGGACCGGCTATTAGTGTTCATACAGGTGAGAAAACGATGGGCATCATCTGGCAAGAGGATTGGCAAACAATCAAATAATTATTTTTTGAAAATACAAATTTTATTGGTCTTTTATTTTAGGAAGTGAACTTTATGTTTAATGTGTTTGTTAGAAAGGCACAGATCGAAGAATTAGAACAAATCATCAAAGTTATCAACGATGCAAAGAATCTCATCAAGGGAACTGGCAGTCCACAGTGGCAAGATGGAGAGCCTAGTCGTGCCGTGCTAGTCGAGGACTTACAATTAGGCCGTGGCTACGTTATGATAGTCAACGGTAATTTGGTCGGTTACACTTGCTTAATGCAGACGGATGACCCACATTATGAAGTCATCCAAGACGGTAGCTGGAATAATACGACTGACAAGTATGCGACTCTACACCGCGTGGCAATCTGTGATGGCTATCGTGGTAAGCACCTAAGTGACTTCTTGATGTCTAATATGTTCACGATCGGCTATGAATTAGGATTCAGAAATTTCCGAATCGATACTCACGAGATGAATCAAGGCATGCAACACGTGTCTGAAAAGTTCGGCTTCCAATATCGAGGGATAATCTATGTTGGTCCTAAAGAAGACGACCGACGTGTGGCGTATGAATTGAATCTTTAATAAAATCAAAAAAAGGTAGCTTCCAGATTTCACTTGGGAGCTACCTTTTTAAAAATCATCATACGTAGATTTTTTGATAATTCGTTTAGTCTTTTCAATAGGCAATGGTGCATTCGCCTCGTTAAAATATTCGATGTTTACTACTTCAACAACTGCCTCATGATTATCTCTTCCAGCAGGAACGACCACGAAATCACCGATTTCAATACTGTCATCGTCAGTCAAATAGTAATATGATTTCTGTCCCTCATCGAAGGCTACACTACAAAAAATGTAATCATTTTTGTGTCTCTTAGATTTACCGTAGATAGACGGAGCGAGGATTTCTCCTGAGCCATAAAGGCTCAAAAAATCTGATACTTCTTCCGCAAACTTATCAAAACCATCTGGCAGACCTTCGCTGTCAAAGGGACCTCTAATAACACGTTGTGGTTTTTTCTTAAAATCTATGGTTATCTGGTAACCATTTGTTTCACCCAGTGTTTTTATCTCATCATCACGTCTTATTTCAAACGAAAATAAATCATCCACACTGAAATTATCGAGGAGGTCTTTAATGGCACCCTTAACTTTATATTCATGCGAAATATTGCAGTCATCGCTGGTATTTTGAGTATGTTTAAGCGTTTCAGTTTTCCTATCAATAATTAGTTGTTCAGTATAATTTTGATCTTCGTATTTCCACTTGGCGATCCCAGGGATGAATATTTGGTTGGTCTTTGGAACGCGGTGATAATCCAAAGTTATTTTGGTAATTACATCTAGTTTGTATTTCCCATCAAAAACAAAAAGATCGTCCATATCCAGAGTATCACGAATGAGATCGGATAAATCTGTCCCTTGGTAAATGAACTTAGCGCAAAGTGATCCTTTGTATTTATATTTTTTACCATCGGTGTTGGTTAATTCCAACGTCCAACCTCCGATATCCGTAGCGAAAATTTCGTCATATTCATCGCTGAAATACATCGATATCGCGCTAAATAACTTATCAACCGCTGACTTATCGATTGTTAGCCGCTGACGCCGTACTTTTTGATTATCCTTATCGCCAAAATAATATCCAGATAAACTAACGCTACCTTTATCATTTATCGTAAGTTGCTGCTCAATTTCATCTTCGGCCGTTGGAATTACCCAGTAACTGCTATCATTCGATACGATGCGCATCTTTTTTAGTGTCCCTTGAAATGTCAGAAGACTATTTTGCGAAAGCAATTCCAGTTTGCTGAGGGCTAGAATAAACCATTTACGATTTTTGGGTTTCAAAATTACTTTTGAATAGTATGCCCATCTCCACATCGAAAAAATGGCAGAGCCAAGCAGGTTAATATCGGTGACATCGTTGATTACCTTTGTCAGTTCGTCTGAATCGTAGGCAGCACTGCCATATAGTTGTTCAAAGGATTTACTACGATCCATTTTAAAGCCAAGTGCAGCACAGTCATCAGCCATATAATGATCAGATAGTTTGAGGTAGTCGATATCTTGATTACTGAATTTATTCATCCATTTGATAGCAAAATCATGTATTTGTCTCGTTCTGTTCACCGTGCTGCACCTCCCATATATCTGGTTCGGGTCTTTATCTTCTACTTAGTTTAACAACTGTTTCAACGTGTGGTGTCTGTGGGAACATGTCAACAGGTTGTAAGTAATCAACACGATATTTATTAGTCAAACGTGTTAAGTCCTTGGCTAAAGTAGAAGGGTTACATGAGATGTAAACTAGCTTCTCAGGGCGATGGCGTAGTAAGGTGTCGATTAGTTTGCTATCGAGTCCAGTACGTGGTGGATCAACGATAACGGCATTGGGTTTGATATTGTCAGTCAATAGTTGTGGATAGATTTGATCCACTGAACCTACGTAGTAGTCGGCATTATCGACCTCATTTAATTCAGCGTTCTTTTTAGCGTCAGCGATGGCCTCAGGGATTATCTCGATTCCATAGACATGTTTGACTTGGTCAGCTAGGGTGATACCGATGGTACCGACACCACAGTATGCGTCTAGGAGTATGTCGCGTTCTTCGGGATTGAGTGCTTTTGTGGCAATGTCATATAGCTTGTCAGTTTGTAATGAGTTTAATTGCAAGAAGGCACGTGGTGATAGATTGAAGATGTATCCGTTGATATCTTCTTGGAGGTATTCATCACCCCAAACTAGACGTGTGTCATCACCCCAGACGCTACCTTTATCATCTGTATTGACATTTTGAGAGATAGAACTAACTTCTGGTATTTGTTCTTGAATTTTTTCGATGATCTGACGTTCCTTCAAGAATTTCTTCGTCCGAGTGATGAAGGTGATTTGGAGTTTATTGAACTCGACTGATTGACGAATCACGATCATACGTAAGATACCAGATTTTTCTTCAGGATTGTAGACGGGGAGACCTAATTCCTTGATGATGCCGACGATCTTACGCATTGCCGTCATAGTCAAGTCCATCTGTGTAGGCATCTCTTCCAAGTCTACTAATTCTTGTGTACCATTCTTGTATAGTCCACAGAGAATCTTACCGTCAATTTCTTGGATAGGGAACTGTGCCTTGTTACGATACTTTTCTTGTTGTGGAGAAGCTACTGTTGGACGAATGTTGTAGTGTTCGTAAGCGTAAGGCTTATATTTTTCTAGTGATTCTAACAAAATATCGGCTTTGAATTTTAATTGATCTTCATACTTGATGTGTGCGAATTCGAGGCCGCCGACTTCACTAGCTAATTCAGGAACATCAGGGTTACGATAAGGACTAGCCTTACGGATTTTGTGAATCTTACCATTCAAGAACTTAGGATGAATGTCAGTGATTTCACAGACGATGATGTCTTCAGGTACGGCCCTAGGTACGAAGACGATGACATGCTTGAAGAAGCCGATTCCTTCACCATTGATTCCGATTCTCTTGATTGTGAGTGGGAAACGGTCACCCACTTGTAATTCTTCAGTTAAATTATTATCCATTTGATTTTTCCTTTTTTAAAATGTGCGATAAACTACACTAGAGTATAACATGTGAGGTAAAGATATTGGCAAAAGTAACAAAAATACAAGCTCAAAAACACAAAGGACGATACAATGTTTATCTTGACGGGGCATACGCCTTTCCAGTTGGGGAGACTACTCTGGTTGATTTTCGCTTGATGAATGGTACTGAACTTGATAACGAACAAGTCAAGGAGATCAAGTCCCGTGAGAATACTAATAAAGCTTATGGCGATGCGGTCAATTATTTGAGTTATCAATTACGGACGAAAAAAGAAATCAAAGACTACCTATATAAGAAGGAATACGGTTCGCCAGTGGTTTATTCAGTTATCGAACGATTGGAAAAACTCAATTATCTTGATGACGAAGCATATGCCACTAGCTTCATTAACACGCAATTGAATACTACTGCAAATGGTCCAAAGATCATCCAGCAAAAGATGGCGCAAAAGGGTGTGCCAGCTAATCTCATCGAAGATAAGTTGTCCGAGGTGGATGAAGATAGATTATTAGAGAACGCGACGGAATTCGCTAGTAAACAAGTGCGAAAACAACGAAACAAGTCGTTCCAGCAAATGTTGACAAAACTCAGACAAAGCCTGTATCAAAAGGGCTATGGTAACGAACTCATTTCCCAAGCGATTGATAATTTAGAGTTAGAAAAAGACGATGAATCCGAAAATGAAAATCTAACGCGGATGATCGACAAGGTCAGCCACCGTTACAATAATGATTCGAAGTTGATAAATTATTTGATGGGTAAGGGATTCAAATATGACGCAATCAAAATTGCATTAGAAAACCGTGATGAATGATCATCACGGTTTTTTTGTATAAGTAAAACTTATCAATAATGAATAAATCTTGAATTGGTTAATAATATGATTCCAATTACAATGTGTCCATGAAGTAATGGAGGAGTAAAAATGGCAATTAGTGAATTCGCAACAAAATATCATGAAAAAATGTTTCCCGGATATAAATCAAAATTTTTAGAAACTGATCCAGAATTTATTGAAAGATTTGATAATTTTGCATTTGATGAAGTCGTCAATCAGGTTGATTTGGATGATAAAACTAGATTCATGTCAATTTTGGCAACTTTGATTGGCTGTCAAGGTATTGATGAATTTGAAAGCATGGTTCCTGCCGCCTTGAACTTTGATGTTACCCCAGTTGAAATCAAAGAAGTTGTTTATCAGGCAGTTGCTTACTTAGGGATTGGACGAGTCTTTCCGTTTTTGAAAGCAACTAATAAGATTTTTGAAGAAAAAGGTATTACCTTGCCACTAGAATCACAGTCGACTACGACAATGGAAGATCGTCTTGAAGCAGGTGAAATGGCCCAAGTGGATATTTTTGGTGATTCGATGAAGGGATTTTATAAATCTGGATCAGCGGATAGTAAACATATCAATCGTTGGTTAACTGACAATTGCTTCGGTGATTATTACACGAGAAAAGGATTGAATAAGCAACAACGTGAGATGATAACTTTTTGTTTCATCTCAGCCCAAGGTGGAGCTGAACCACAACTAACAGCGCACGCGAAGGCAAATATGTTGATCGGCAACGACAAGGATTTTTTGATCAAGATCGTTTCACAGAATATCCCTTTCATTGGATATCCTAGAAGTTTGAACGCATTGAATTGTATTGAGAATGCAGAAAAGGAGTAAATAATATGACGAAAAAATGGTTAATTACTGGAATTAGTAGTGGATTTGGAATGGAGATGGCCAAACAATTATTGGCTGCTGGCAATATTGTTATAGGTACTGTCAGAAATACCAAAAAGGTCGAAGCATTACAGAAGCAATATCCTGAAAACTTAGATGTAGAAATCCTCGACGTGACAGACACGAATGCTATCGAACAAGTAGTGACTGGAGCGTTTGAACGTTATGGAGAGATTGATGTAGTAATCAATAATGCTGGCTATGGTTTGTTTGGAGCTGCAGAGGAATTGAGTAATGAGCAAGTGGATCAAATCATCGCTACTAACTTAACTGGCTCCATCCAAGTTATCAAAGCAGCATTACCTTTTATGAGGAAACAAAAAGCCGGGAATATTATTCAAATATCATCTTATGGTGGTCAAGTAGCCTATCCAGGTAATTCCCTTTATCACGCAACTAAGTTTGGTATCGAAGGATTTGTGGAATCGGTAGCTCAAGAAGTGAAACAATTTGGTATTCATACTTCGATCATCGAACCCGGTGGAGCCAGAACCGAATTTCGCTATGGCAGTGCTCACGTCGCAAACTTGATACCTGCATACGATGGTCCCACGCATGCATTCTTAAAAATGCTCGATCCCAAAAATGGCTTAGCAGTTGGTGATCCAGCCAAGATGGCAAGTCGAATTATTGAAAGTGTCGATCATCCTGAATGGCCCTTACACATTGTATTGGGTTCACAGGCACTTACAGATACGATTGAACGACTCAATGAACGAGTTGATGCTTATAAGACAGAAAGTGAATTAGCAGCTTCAACTGATTTTAAAAATTAATAAATTATAAGGAGTTTTATAAATGAAAAAAGTATTGATCATCGGTGCTACTGGTAATATCGGTAGTGCGGTTAGACAAAATTTGTCAAATGAGACTGACGACCAACTGACGTTATTTGCTCGTCACGCTGGTAGAATCAGTCCAGATAGTCATGAAAAAGTAATCGCTGGTGATGTAACTAAAGATGCTGACTTAGACCAAGCAATGCAAGGACAAGATGTCGTTTTTGCGGCTTTGAGTGGTAATTTGGAGGCATTTGCTACAAAAATAACTGCGGCTATGAATCGCAATAATGTCCAGAGATTGATTTTTATCTCATCAATGGGTATCTATGATGAAATACCCGCATCAGTCGGAGCTGAGGGTAATCTTAGCAACAATCCAATCTTAAAAGGCTATCGGGCCGCTGCTGATGTAATTGAACAATCTGACTTAAATTACACGATTATCCGTCCGGGATGGTTCACTAATGGTCCGGTTGATTACGAGGTCACGACAAAAGGCGAGCCATTCGGTGGACACGATGTTTCGATCGACAGTATCGCTGACTTGGTCAAAAAATTATCCGAAGATGATAATTTGTATTCTAAGGATAGTGTTGGAATAAATACACCAAATAGCTAAATTTATATATTATATACATTATTAGTTGAAAATATAACATTAGGTATATTTTGTAGAATGAATTTTTATCAATATTTGTAAAAAATATTTTTATATTACAAACTGTATGCTCTATTTTAAAATGATAAACTTATCCGTATAAGACGTAATCGCTTACGGAGAGGGAAATTATCATGAAAAAGATACTGTATATACTATTTGGGGTAGTTTTTATATGGTTATTTTTGTTCGGCGTAAAACCAGTATCAGCTGCTTCGACAAATTTGGATGGAACGACTGACAGTGATGGAATAACTTGGAGTACTACCACTAAATCTATTCCTCAAGTTATGAAATTATCTAACAGTGTTTCTTTGGGATATACGATCGGTTATGCCGGTAATCCGGGAGGAGCTATCGACATGAGTGGTGATAGCCATATTTTGGATACTAGTAGTGGTATTAATGATATTTATTCCAAAATGAATACTTTTTTGGTCGATAACGGAAAGTATATTTCGACATCATCACAACGTGCCAGTGGTTGGTCTTACGGTAATGTTTCACCGACATCTCCACAATTTATGGTGGTGGATGCTGATAATAGTAGTGGAACACTACCAGTCTTGTTCGCTAACACTAGTTCATATTTAAAAGACAAAGCTTTTTATCAAGGAACAATTCCTGATACCAGTATTAAGGCGTACAAACTGACTGGTGATTTTGAAGGTAGTAATTTAAAATTGGCCGTAGAATTGACTATCAAGCCTGTGGCGCCAAATGTACCGATAATTGAGCGCCGAATGAAGATCACTAATATTACCAGTTCACCTGAAAAACCAACCGTCTACTTTGGTGATGACACTGGTCTCAATGCTACATCCGCAGACAATGTAACTTTTTATAGTTTGGGTGTTGGTAAAGGGTTTTACTTTAATCACAATTCTTATGGTCTGTACATCAATGCTGACATTCCAAATGGTCCAGATTCATACTTAACTAAAAAATACGAGAACGGAAATACTACTTGGGCTAGTTCTTTACTTTCGGGTCCCGGCCAAGAGGCTGATACTAGCTTGACTACTGGCGAACTGATGGGTAAATCGGTAGATAGTGCCTATACACTCAAGTGGAATGGAAAAACACTGCAGCCAGGTGAAAGTGCTACTTACAGCACGACTATTGGTACTTCTAAGAACAATTATATTTTGCCGGTTCAAAGTAAAACTTATGTCAATAAGACGCATCCCAATGTTGCGGTCAATAAAATCGGTGATAAGCTCGAATTTCATCTCAAAATGTCCAACAACGGTTATAACAGTTCGATGAACTTAAATGAAATCAAAGATGCTATGCCTGAGGGAATAGAGTTGGATGCTGATGATTCCGCACATTATATCGTCTATGACAAAACAGGTAATCAGGTTAGTGATACTGCGGTAACGCTGGGAAGTGATGGAGCTAATTACTTTTATCAGCCCAAAACCAAGCTAGCTTACTTGGCATCGGCGGAATTAGTGATTCCAGTAAAAATCACCAACGCCGCTGGTGGTGACAGTGGAACGATCATTCGTACTAACAAGGCGACGTTTGATGTGGTTGATAATAATAACAGCAATAACGATTCGTCACCTATTGCGAGGGTCGATATTCCGATCGAAAAGAAACAAGTTGACGAAGTCCCTGACTTTCATTACAGCTTCAAGTACGATGCCCGGGTGTTGAACAATTCGGAATTAAATCAAACAGACCCTGCTGAAATATCTCAAGATAGTGCGGATTACAGTGACAATATCGAAGCTCCCATCGGTTCGACGATAAGATTTAGATATACTTATACCATCTACAAAGATTCCAAGGAGCGTCTAACCGGTGGTTATATTCAAGCACAAGTAGATAGTAACAATTTTACTGTGGTGCCGATCAATGGTCATAATGGTGTCGTTTCTTATTCGAATGGAATTCCCAAGCTGGGTAATCCCTTGAATCACGGACCTATGGCTTTACAAAGCACTGTTCAAGATAATACCGTTCACGGTTGGCTGGATGTGTTGGTGACTTCTAAACAAGAAATCGAAAAGATAGCCCAGAATGCCAAAATGGTCAATGTTGATTTGAATTGGGGCACCGCCCACGCCGACCTAGTATCAAATGATGTAAATATTAAAGTAACGCAGAGTTCGGGCTTCGTTCAAGTTCCCGATCTGATCGACTTTGGGGTGATTAATTATTTCAGTCAAAACAGAAAACGTGAGAATGTTAATACAGAAGGTAAGTTGATCGTCAACCATCCTGATTACAATGACTTCAATGTTTCGGTCAGTTATGAGGCTGGTAAAGAATTAGCACAGCGTGAAGCTACTAGTGACGGTAGTTTAGGTGACGTCATCGGTGATACTGATGAGGAGAAGGACGGCAATACCCTGAAAGCTCCTGCAGGACAGAATCTACTCGAATACAAGCAAAAAGATGCTGGTTCTAGTAGTGATGGCACCTGGAAAGCACTCGACAGTAGTGGTGTTAAACTACGAGCGACTGATTTCAGTGGCAATGCGATCGATCAGGATTTAACTGATTATGTTAAAGCTGGCAACTTTTTATTACGCATCAATAACACGGTCAAAAATGGCAAGTACACAGGTCAATTAGTCTGGACGATGACCGATTCACTCTAGGATTTTACTCATTCCAATAATTAGCTAAGTCAGTGATTAAGGGCGTAACCATTTGTCGCTGGCTTTTTTTGTACGCTGCATAAAGATCCATCTGTGCTGATTCATCACTGATGGGGATTTGAACGCGATCGTCATTTTCGCCATGGTGCTGGTCAAGATGAGAAAGATTGGTGCTGAAATATGGAAAGTTTGAATACTTTGAAATTTCAGTAAAAGCATCATATTGGTCTTGGTAGAGGAATTTTGCCTTAGGTATTTCAGTTTGAATAATATCCTTCCAGATTCCGATCTCGGCTATGACTAGAAAACTGAGTCCGGTCATTTCTGCGAAAGTAACGGTATTCTTATTGGCTAGATAAGTGAATTTATCGAGATTGACGGATAGCTTTTCGGTACCGATAAAACGAGATTCGATCTCGTCAGTGATGATTTCTTCGTTCGTAAAGATGAGTGAAAAATCATCATTCTCGAGATTTGGTACAACGGAATTTTGGTCAAGAAGGGTATCAAAAATCTTAATATTGTCATCTTGATCTTTTAAATTGTGTAATAAGATCAGTGGACCGGGAACGATGGAGGCGATAGCGATGTTGCGATGGCTGAAGTCATAATTACGCACGATTCTAGAAAACTGTTGATTTTGCTCAATGACTTTTGCAGCTTCTTTTGCAGCTAGTTCCCCCGTCTTAGTCAATGAAATTCGATTCGGTTGACGATCGAATAATTTAACTTCTAATTCATCTTCTAGCTTTTGCATGCCACGAGTGACGGTAGGTTGGGTAACCATCAGTTGCTCAGCGGTGGCGGCTAGGGTTTTGTATTTAGCAAAAGTTACTAGTTCTTCCAATAAATAATTTTCTATCATAGTATTAACTCCTAGGTATACGTTAAATGCATGGTATCATGCTTAATTAGTTGTTTTCAAGCGTCAGTAGTAACTCGATAATAAAAGTAATTTCAGTATACATCCGACGTATGGTGCCATACCCAATAAGTAATTTTCAGATATCAATCGTGGACATATAATGAATTCATCAATAACAAAGAGGTATGAAGTATGCAGACAGTAAAATTAAATAACGGCATTGAAATGCCACAATTAGGATTTGGAGTGTTCCAAGTAACTGACTTGAAGCAATGCGAGGATGCAGTCGTTGAGGCGATTGCTTCTGGATATCGTCTGATCGATACCGCCGCAGCTTACCAAAACGAATCAGCAGTTGGTAAAGCTATCAAGCGCAGCGGCGTTGATCGCAAGGATCTGTTCATCACGTCTAAGTTATGGGTTTCTGATTTTAATTATGAGAGAGCCAAGGCCGGTATCGAAACTTCACTAAAGAACTTAGACACTGACTACTTAGACTTGTACTTATTGCACCAGCCATATGGCGATGTAATCGGAGCATGGCGTGCTCTAGAGGAAGCATACAAGGCTGGTAAGATTCGCGCTATCGGTGTTTCTAACTTCTATGCTGACCAACTCAAGAATCTCGAACTATCGACTGAAATCAAACCAGTAGTTAATCAAATCGAAGTAAGTCCTTGGTATCAACAACCTTCTGAAGTGGAATTCTCACAAAGTGAGGACATCAAGGTGGAAGCTTGGGCACCATTTGCCGAAGGAAAACACGATATATTTACAGATGAAACGATTGCCGCCATCGGACAAAAATACAACAAGTCCAATGGACAAGTTATTTTGAGATGGTTACTCCAAAGAGGCATCATCGTAATTCCTAAGTCTGTTCATAAGAATAGAATGGAAGAAAATATCAATGTCTTTGACTTTGAATTGTCAGCTGATGATATGCAAACGATGGCAACTTTGGATAAGAAAGAAAGTCAATTTTTTGATCACCGTGATCCCGTAACGATCGAACAGATCTTTGGTTCAAGTTTGGAAAAAATAAAATAATTAATTAAATAATAGGTGGAATAATAATGAAAAAAGTATTAATTTTAGCAGCAAATGGACAAATCGCACGTTTAGTTGAGGATCGTGTATTGAATGAAGATCAATTCTCAGATGTAGAATTAACCTTATTCTTACGTAACAAGTCAAGATTGAATAATCTAAAAGACAATCCTCGAGTAACTTTGATCGATGGTGATATCAACGATGTTGCACAGTTAAAAGCCGCAGCAGAAGGCCAAGACATGATCTTTTCTGCAGTTGTTGACCATGACCCTAACAACACACAAACGAGAAATATCATTGAAGCTATGAATGCTACTGGTGTAAAACGTGTCGTTCAAGCAAATGTCCTCGGTATCTATGATGAAGTTCCCGGTGAATTTGGTCGTTGGAACAAAGAACAGATCGGTGGAGGAATGGCTCCAGCACTCAAAGCTGACCAACTACTCGAAGAATCAGGTTTGAATTACACAACTCTACGTCTACCATGGTTGAATGACCTTGACGTCAAGTATACTGTTACTCACAAGAATGAAAAGTACGTTGGTGTTTCTGGCTCACGTAAGAGTATGGCGGACGTCATTTTGAAGATAGTTGCTGACTTTGACTACTTGAAGAATGACAGTGTTGGTATCGCCGATCCAGATACACAAAAAGAAACTCGTCCAGTCTATTAATAAATAATAGTAAATAAAAAATATAAAGTTGTTGTCAAGAGTGATTTTATCGCTCAACCACGGCTTTATATTTTTTTTAATATTTATATAAAAAAACGCCTGCTATACTCCTGTTAACGAGGAGAACATCATGAAAAAAATACTGATTACACTAATTTCAATCATTGGCATAAGTGCGTTTCCTACGACAACTGCTCAGGCCATGACGATTTATACTAGTTTGCCAGATGAGGATGATCAATACTATCAGCCGTACTGGTCTTCACTCCAAAAATTTAATCAGGATCTGCACAGTAATGCGACATCAGATGATGAGTTTGTAACGCTCAATTCCTATGATAAATCTAACTCTAGTTATCATTATCCTGATATTTGGCTTCGAGACGTGGCACCAGTCATCACTTCAAAAATGGTCAAGTTCAAATATCAACCACGATATTTAAAGCGGACTGATGCAAAATACTTGAATCGACGTTTCAATAATTTCATCCGAGGTAAGTTTTATTACACCCATTCTGATCTGATATTGGACGGTGGAAATGTCCAATGGAATGGTTCAGATACGATCATCCTGACTAAGCAGGTGCTGGGTGCTAATCCCGATTGGAGTAAGCGACAGATCATCGATCACTTGAAGAAAAAATTACAAGTTAAGAAAGTGATCTTGATTACAAAAGAACCAGGGGATGTTTTGGGTCACAGTGACGGGATGGTCAAGTTTATTTCAAAACACAAAATATTCATCAATGACTTTAGTTATGAGCCAAATTTTTTGCAAAAAATTAAACAAGAAATCCTGCAAGTTGATCCCAAAATGAAATTCGTCGTCCTGCCATCGTCCTATACTGATGTGGGTCAGTACGATGATCAGATTGCTTCTGCTAGGGGACTATATATCAATATGTTAGAAACTGATGACAAAATATATTTCCCTCAATATGGATTAGCCAATGATAGAAAAGCCATGAAGTTAGTGGCGGATAATACTGATAAACAAGTGATACCCATCGACGTGAGCAAGATATCGACCTTAGGTGGTTCAGTTCACTGTCTAACGTGGGAAGTCCTTAATAAATTTACTAAATAAAAATTATTACAAAATAATTGTTTCCACATCATAATCAGATAATATCTTTTAATTGTTTCACAGCTCTGTTATAATTTTTCGTGAACAAGAAGTGGAAAGCCGGGTAATTTATGCAAATACCTAAAGAAGGAGATTACGTGGCAATCCAAAGTTATAAGCATGATGGTCATTTACATCGTACTTGGCGTGAAACGATGGTGCTAAAGACAAGTGAGAACGAGATAATCGGATGTAATGAGAACACACTTGTTACGGAGTCAGACGGTCGTCGGTGGGTAACTAGAGAACCAGCCTTAGTTTATTTTCACAAACAATACTGGTTTAATATTATTACCATGATCCGGGAGAGCGGAGTTTCATACTACTGTAATCTAGCTACACCGTTTGCTCTAGACAAAGAGGCCATCAAATATATTGATTATGATTTAGATATAAAAGTCTTCCCTGATGGAGAGAAGCGCTTATTAGATGTGGATGAATATGCCGCACATAGTGAGTATTGGAATTATCCACCAGAGATAGATACGATCTTACATCGCAATGTCGACGTTTTAATCGATTGGATTGATAAGGGTAAAGGTCCGTTTTCTCAGGCTTACGTTGATCTTTGGATGCAACGTTATAGAGAACTGTCACACCATTAATGGATTGCTTACAATAAAAAAAACCGCTATGGCGGTTTTTTTATTTGCGCTGATTCAACTAATCAGAGTTATTCATCTCAGAAGTATTATCGACCATCTTTGCCAGCACGGTCTGTACCGTCTCTAAGTCTTTTGGATCGATACCAGCGACAGTATCATTCTTGAACTTTTCAGCTACTGGTAAGAGTTTTAGAAGTAGTTCTTCACCTTTGCTAGACAGACTGACAGGCTTGTTACGCTTGTCGTTATTATCGATCGAACGTAACAAATAACCCTCAGATTCTAGACGCTGGAACAGTCGTACGACACTAGGTTCTTTGATCGCCATTTTCTCAGCCAGTTCTTTTTGAGTGATGGATTTGTTTTCGTGGATAAAGTAAATTGCGATCCATTGACTGCGAGTAACGTCATAAGGACGAAGTTTCTTTTCTAGTTCTTCTGAGAAGATTTTGCCACTTTGATTAGTGATAAAAGCTAAACAAGAATCTATGTTGAACATAGGCAATCTCCCTGAGAATCATGTATTAAATGTATTATATCAGAAAAAATATAAAATAAATGATAATCAAGAAAATAATTACTTAGCTAAGCATTGAATTTGTAATCGCTTACTGTTAAAATCTAACTGTAATGTTAAATAATTCACAATTTTGGGGGAATTCAGATGTTAGAGACTTACAAAGCAACTGCAACAGGATTACCGGATGGATTACAAGTGGCAACACAGGCTAGGAACTTTAAGCTTACAATTGATGAGCCAGTGAGTTCAGGTGGTACGGATATCGCCATGTCTCCAGTGGAAGCACTACTTTGTGCTTTTGGTGCTTGCCAAACAATCGTAGCAAAGTCATTTGCTCAAAAGAATAATTTCACTTTTAAGGATTTTCATGTTGAAATTGAAGGAGACCTTGATCCAGAAGGATTTATGGGTAACCCAGATATTCGTAATGGATTCCAAGAAATTCGTTTTACGATGCACTTTGATACTGAGGAGAGTCAAGAAAAGACTGAGTCTTTTGCTGACTTTATCCAAAACACTTGTCCGGTTGGGGACAACTTGATGAATGGAGTTAAATTAGTAAGAAGCGGAGTTGTTAGAGACAACACTGTTAATGCTTAATCAAACTCATTGAACACAAAAAGGACTAATACCAAAGAGGAATGGTATTAGCCCTTTTTTCGTGGGGTTTCGTATGTATCATTAATTATTTAACACTGTCATTTTCTTCGTCCAACGAGATTCCAGATAAGAAATCCTTGATTCGTTGGGTAGGATGGTTGAAGAATTCTTTTGTGTCACCATCGTACACTTTGTTGCCATCTTCAATGAAGACGATCTTGTCAGAGACTAACCGAGCAAATTCCATATTGTGTGTCACAATGATCATCGACTGACCTTGCTCACATAATTTTTCGAGGATACGCAATACCTGTGTCTCTAGCTCTGGATCCAAGGCACTGGTTGGTTCGTCCAACAAGATATACTCAGGACGCATAGCCAGAGCACGGCAGATGGAGATACGTTGCTGTTGTCCACCTGACAATTGACTAGGGTAGCGGTCTTCTAATCCTTCTAGTCCGACTTCTTTGAGTAGTTGTCTAGCTAATAATTCAGCGTCTTCTTTGGAAGTCTTCAACACGGTTACTGGCGCCGTAGTTATATTGTTCAGGACTGTCAAGTTAGGGAACAAATTCCAGTTTTGAAAGACCATGCTGGTTCTTCGTCTAAGATTGAAGCTGTCTTTTTTTGAGACAGGCTTACTGTAATCTATTTCCAAATCTGGAAAGCTGACAGTACCACTTTCTGGTCTGACCAACATGTCGAGAGAACGTAGCAAGGTAGACTTACCTGAGCCGGAAGGCCCTAGTATTACAGTTGTTTTTCCACTAGGGAAGTCGACTGAAATATCATTCAGAACGGTTTTGCCTTCGTACTGCTTGTTGATGTGTTTAGCTGAAATCATTAGTTCTGACCTCCCTTAACGTACTTAGATGTGCGACGCTCTAGATAATGTTGTAACCAGCTGAGGAGCGTGCAGACGATAGCATACAACAATGCAGCTAATGAATACATTAATAGTGGCTGATAGTTCTTAGCTGTGATTTGTTGACTGACTTGGAACATTTCCAAGATGGTGATCGAACTGGCCAAAGATGTGTCTTTGACCAAACCGATGAACGAGTTGGATAGTGGTGGCAAGGCAATTCTGACAGCTTGTGGAAGAACTATCTTCATCAGTGTTTGACGAGTGGTGAAGTTCAGCGTGAAGGCCGCGTCCCATTGATCTTGAGGTACAGACAATAGAGCAGAACGAATTGTTTCAGATGCATATGCACCAGTATTAAGTGAGAACCCAATCACGGCAGCTAAGAAAGCTGGTAATTGTATACCCACACTAGGTAGTCCAAAGAAGATGATGAACAATTGAACTAGCAAAGGAGTAGAACGGAATAACCAAACGTAAAAGTTAGCGATAGCCCGCAATACTAACCAAGGATAGCGTAGTGCTTTATTTTCACTAGGTTCAATGAACTTTATTAGAGCCGTCAAAACAGCCAAGATAAGTCCGAAAACGAATGAAATGATGGCTAGTGGAATAGTGAATTGAAGCATTGCTCCAACCATTTCCGGCAGTGATGAAACGATTATGTGCCACATGAAACGAAAACCCCTCTCAAAATATCTTAATTAAAAATAATTATTTCTTAGTAATATCCTCACCGAAGTACTTGATTGAAAGTTTCTTCATCGTACCGTCTTTATAAAGCTTCTTGAGTGCTTTATTGACATCGCCACGTAGGGCAGTTGACTTCTTGTTGTAAATTGGAGCAATTTTCGATGTTTCGATGTATTTTGATGAAATAACTTGGTACTTAAGATCAGTATTCTTATGATCTTTCTTCCATGTTAAGAAAGCTTCCTTAGAGTTAACGGCTGCTTCAACACGTCCTTGATCGATCATTGACATTGATGTTTGGAAATCTGCTGATGGAACGATATCTGCACCGTATTTTTCGGCCTTGTTGTAGTTATCAGTACCAGTACCAGCAGCAACCTTCTTACCCTTGATGTCGGTGATATTCTTGATTTCATTGTTATCTTGTTTCATGATCAAAGCTGATCTTGAGTAGATATAAGGTGTTGAGAAAATATATTGTTTCTCACGTGATTTATTCATAGCGACGTTATTCAGAACGACGTCAAATGTATTGGAGTTCAAACCAGCGATAAGTGAGTCCCATTTAGTAGGTACAAACTTAGCCTTCAAACCTAGTTCTTTAGCAATATCCTTGCCAAGGTCAACCTCAAATCCCTTCAGCTGACCGTCCTCGCGGTATGAATAAGGTGCGTATGTACCCTCAAGTCCAATCGTTAAAGTACCCTTTGTCTTAGTGCTTGCTTGATCACTACTACTGTTACTTGAGCATCCTGTTAAGATAAGTACCAATGCAGCAATTGTAGATAGAAGCAATATCAATCTTTTCTTCATATTAAAAACTCTCCCCATATAATAGTAAAATTACCATTCTCTATTCTCTCATAACTTAACGATCGATTAAAAAATAATGACTTTTAAAACTTAAATAAATCAGTTGATAAGTATCTCTCGCCGTTATCTGGAGCAACGGTTACGACTTTTTTGCCTTTTCCTAATTTCTTAGCGATTTGGATAGCTCCATAAATATTAGCACCTGATGAAATACCTGGTAAGAAACCTTCCTTGTGGCTAACTTCTTGAGCCGTCTTGATGGCATCGTCACTACTTACCTCAACGATGTCTGAGTAAGCATCTTGATCCAATGTATCTGGAATCATCCCAGCACTGATACCTTGAATCTTATGTGGACCAGTTTTGCCTTCCTTTAGGAGTGGAGATTCAGCAGCTTCAAGGGCAAAAATCTTAACGTCAGGATATACCTTAGTCAATGCGTGGCTGACACCTGATAAAGTACCACCAGTACCAACACCAGCAACGAAAGCATCGACAGTCTCACCATCAAAAGCGTCGATTATTTCCTTACCAGTTGTCTCTTCGTGGATGGCAGGATTAGCTGGATTGGAGAATTGCATTGGCAAGAAGTAACCTTTTTCCTCAGCTAAATCCTTAGCACGTTTGATAGCACCGCCCATTCCTTCGCTACCGGGTGTCAAGATCAATTCTGTGCCGTAACCTTGCATCAACTTACGACGTTCAACACTCATTGTTTCAGGCATCATGATGATGAGGTGATAACCTTTAGCAGATGCTACGAGTGAAAGACCGATACCAGTATTACCAGAAGTAGGTTCAACGATCGTGTCACCGGGTTTGAGCTTGCCAGCCTTTTCAGCAGCCTCTACCATTGATAGGGCGATTCTATCCTTGATCGAGCTACCAGGGTTGAAGAATTCTAATTTAACGTATACGTCAGCGGCGTCTTCTGGTACGACGTTGTTAAGTTTTACGATAGGTGTATTTCCGATTAGTTCAGTAATGTTGTCAGCAATTTTTGTCATATTGATTTCTCCTAAATTTTTATAAGTTTTTTTTCCATGACGCAATTCAACCAATTTTGGAAGAAGTTCTTCTGTGTTTCTTTCCAAGTAAACATGGGATGACCGTCAATCTGTGAATAGTAATTGTTAGCAGGGAAAATGTCGGCGACGTCGGCATTTAATTCACGTTGATACTCATCATCCAATCCGTTCTTGGGATATTCAAGATGAGAGAAGACGAAAGTTTGTGGCTTCGTATTCGATTCAATCAGCGTTAGTAGACCATTTTCACTGATCGACTTAGTCTCTAATTCGTTATTTTGATTGATGTCCTTGTGGTTCATTTCAGCGTATCGAGCGTGTGGTGCAGGGAATTCATTTTCAATGTTCTTTAGTAAGCAAGAATCATTCAGAATACTATTTTGATAAACTCCAAAAGTTTTGTGTGGTAGGATGTTTTTTTTGATTTGGTAGAAGTGATTAAGGGCAGCCATGGCGCCCCAACAGACATATAGCTGCGGGATGTTTAATTCGTCTAGCTTATCTAACAAGTCATTGACTTCTTGGCTGTAAGTGACTTGTTCAAAATCCAGTTTTTCAACGGGACTGCCGGTTATGATGAAACCATCGAATTGGCCGATTTCATTTAAGTCCAATGGTTTCATCGTAGCTAGGATCTGTGGGTCAAGTTGGCGATCCACATAACGAGTAGCCGAGTAATAAAAAGTTAAATCAATATCATCGCCATTTAAAACGTTACTAAAATTATGATTAGTTTCGATTTTGTCCTTCATCAAGTTTAAGATTCCGATTCTAGTATGTTCCACAACTGGCTCCTTTCTGGTAGTGAGAATAAAAAAAGGAGAGCTGACTAATGTCAGCTCTCCTGAAATTTATAGTTTGCACTACGTGTTTATCAATTGAGTGGTATTAGACATGTCGAAAAAGTATAGTAATTTTTAATTACTACACAACAACATGCTTGCATTTCTGTTTTGTTATTCAAATTCAACACGTCCAACGCCTCCTTCAATTAAGTTGTCTTCAGATTATTATTAAAATGATTATAAGTCAAGTAAATTATATTAAAATTTATAATTTAATTTGATCATAAACGCTCCAATCGTTGTTATTGCTTAATTTGTTGGCAATAGATAGAATTAGGATACAAAGACGGAGGTGATGCTATGGATTGGGCATTGCTGCACTGGAATGACAGTGACCATCAAAGATTATTAGATTATGTTGAGAGTTGCGCTACTGACAAGCAATTAGAAGTTTCAACTAGATTGATTCCCAATGTGGAACCAACTTTTGGAGTTTCAATGAGGATCCTCAAGGATATAGCGGCTCAAATCTCTAAGGGTAATCCAGTTGAGTTCTTAGCGGTAGATGGCGGTGTTATCCACGAAGAAAAAATACTTTCGGCATATGTTATCGGTAAATTAAATATTTCCTATGCTGAATTTTGGGAATACTTGACGGATTACGCTACCAGAGCTGATAACTGGGCGGTGTGTGATATGGTCATTCACTTCAAATTAGCAAAGAAATATCAAACGGAACTTTGGTCAGACTTAGATTATTTCTTAAAGAGCTCTAATCAATGGTATCAGCGGATCGGATTAGTTTTGTTATTGAAGTTCTTTTTGGAAGACGAATATATTGATGAGATTTTGCGAAGAATCGCTAAGACACAAGATGAGTATTACGTGAATGTTGCTAAGGCATGGCTATTATCATACGCTGCCAAAAAATATTCGATGAAAATTATTGATTATTTGATAAGCGGTCCAGTCAACAAAGAGACGTATCAGTTAACTATCCGCAAGATCAAGTCCTTGAAGAGTACCTCAGACGAGACGAAAAAAATCGTCAGTGGGCTGGAACGAAAATTTGAATAAAAAAACTTGGAATTTCTTCCAAGTTAGATTATTTATGTTTTTTTTCGCTATAAATCGATAATGATTCAAATTCAAGATATGATGCTAGTGTCAGTGAGATCATCAAGATGAATACTAGCCAACCTAAGGTCTTACCGATGATCTGAGAGAGAGTAAATACATTGGCAACAAGATAAATACTGCCCACTGATAGGAAGAAGTCGACGATTAAGTTGAATCCTATGACCCATCTGCTTCGTTCCAGTATAAAGAAGTTTATTAGTCCTTTAAGAAATTTTTGAGTTGTACTGCGATACATTATCAAGACGGGCCGTTGGGCTATGACCTTGACGGCAAACATTCCAAATGCTCCGACAACTCCTCCGACAACTATCCGCCATGTGAGCGCGTGTAGGACTAGAGCATTGTAGGAAATACCAACGATCAGTAAACAGACGATGTATGGAATGATGAAAAATAATAGATAAATAATTGCAATTTTTTTGTTAGACATTTTTGAAAACTCCTATATGTACAATTAACTTATATTTTATCACGAAAAACCTTTATTGTTGAAAACATTAACACCTGCTATAATGTTTTTGTCTATTTAAATTTACATAACATGAAAGAGAGTGAAAACATCAATGAGTGATGACCCTACTGGAGCGACGCTGACTGGTCAGTTGATCCTAATAGTCGCGCTTACGCTTCTGAATGCTTTTTTTGCTGCCGGTGAGATGGCAATTGTTTCTGTTAATAAAACTTCCGTAGAGGAAAAGGCAAAGGATGGTAACCGCCGGGCTATTAAGATCTTGCAGGCGATTAATCACCCCAACAGTTTCTTATCGACTATTCAAGTAGCAATCACACTGGCTGGTTTCCTTTCGTCAGCTAGTGCCGCAACTAGTTTGAGTTCAGTCTTTGAGAGTTGGATAGGTAAGTTCCCGGGTAGTCGAGAATTATCTATCGTTATAATAACGATAATATTATCATACTTCACATTGGTGTTGGGCGAGCTATTCCCTAAGCGTATAGCGTTACACGATCCCTACAAAGTCGCTAGTACGACCGAACCTGTGATTTCACTTTTTGGGAAGGTGCTCAAACCCTTCGTCTGGTTATTAACTTTCTCAATCGAACTATTGATGAAGATCACGCCGATTGATTTCACAGACAAAGATGACACTGTTACCCGAAATGAAATGATGGCTACGATTCAAAAGTCCCGTCAAAGTGGAACGATCAATCTCGATGAGTTTCAAATGTTGCAAGGTATCGTCCGCTTCGGGGATACGACTATCCGTGAGATCATGGTTCCAAGAATCGATACATTCATGATCGATATCAATGAACCGATGATTGACAATATTGATGCAATCTTGAATCAACCTTACTCCAGAATTCCAGTTTATGGTGGTAGCAAAGATACTATCATTGGAATAGTCCACATCAAGGATATACTGAAGAAGGCACGTGAATCAGGCTTTGATAATATTTCGTTGAAAGAAATAATGACTGAGCCACTCTTTGTTCAGGAGACGACTAATATCGACTCAGTGCTGATCAAGATGCGTAGTACGCAAACTCAGATCACGATGATCGTTGACGAGTACGGAGGAATCGTTGGTTTAGCTACGATCGAGGATATTATTGAAGAGATCGTTGGCGAGATCGATGACGAATACGACGAAGTTACGACTAACTATCAACGGATCAGTTCTAACAAGTATACTGTGATCGGTAAATATTCATTGGAAGATTTTAATGATTTATTCAATGAAGATTTGGAAGCAGAAGATGTTGATACGATTGCTGGATATTTAATCGCCAATATCGGTGAGATTCCAGATGAGAATCATCCCAAGTCTTTCACATTAGAAGACGGTGTTGTTATAACATCTGGTCAGATGAATGGCTCCAGAATCGAGCAAGTTATCGTTACCTTGCCAGATAAGAAGACGAAGCAAGTTATGGCAAACACCTTCAAAAAAGTAAATTGAACAGAAGGCACGTAGTTATATGCCTTCTTTTTCAATGTTTAATAATGTTTAATAACGTTTAATTAAGAAAATAGGAGTTAATATGGATCAAAAACAATTAGAAAATGAAGTAAACAAGCGCCGAACATTTGCTATCATCTCTCACCCGGATGCTGGTAAAACAACTATCACTGAACAGATGCTTTACTTTGGTGGGGTTATTCGTTCGGCTGGTACAGTCAAAGCTAAAAAATCCGGACAGTTCGCAACTAGTGACTGGATGGAGATTGAAAAGAAACGTGGGATTTCTGTAACTAGTTCGGTCATGCAATTTCATTATCGTGATAAAGATGTGAATATCTTGGATACACCGGGACATGAGGATTTCTCAGAAGATACTTATCGGACTTTGATGGCGGTCGATGCTGCAGTCATGGTTATTGACTCTGCCAAGGGTATTGAGCCACAAACCAAAAAATTATTTAAAGTTGTAAAAAAACGTGGTATTCCGATCTTCACATTCATGAACAAGTTGGATCGTGACGGACGTGATCCGCTAGACTTAGTCGCTGAATTGGAAGACTTACTTAATATCGAAGGTTGTGCTATGAATTGGCCTATCGGTATGGGTAAGGAACTGAAGGGGCTATATGATATTGCCAACGATCGTATCGAATTATATCGTAAAGATGGCGATGACAGATACTTACCATTAGATGAGGATGGCAACTTACCAGCAGGGAATGATCTGGATGGTGAAGGTGTGTATGAGCAAGCTGTCGGAGAAGTAGACTTGATCAAAGAAGCTGGAAATACTTTTGATATGGAAAAAGTTCAAGCTGGTAATCAAACTCCAGTCTTCTTCGGTTCAGCTTTGACCAACTTCGGAGTTCAGACATTCTTGGATTCATTCCTTGATATGGCACCAGCTCCAGCTGAGCACAAGTTACAAGATAGCGACGAGATCGTTAAACCTGATGATCCAGAATTTTCGGCATTTGTCTTCAAGATTCAAGCTAATATGAATCCTAACCACCGTGACAGGATCGCTTTTATTAGAATTTGCTCTGGCGAATTCGACAAGGGGATGGACGTTACATTACAAAGAACTGGCAAGACTATGCGTCTGAACAATGCGACGGAATTCATGTCAGATCAGCGAGAACAAGTAAAAACAGCCGTTGCTGGTGACATTGTAGGATTGTATGATACTGGTAATTTCCAAATCGGAGATACGATTTATTCTGGTAAGAAGTCTGTTCAATTCGAGGAATTACCACAGTTTACACCAGAAATGTTTATGGAAGTTCAAGCTAAAAATGTTATGAAACAAAAATCATTCCACAAGGGTATGCAACAATTAGTTCAAGAAGGTGCGGTTCAACTGTACAGGACTTATACGACTAATGACTACATCCTGGGTGCGGTTGGACAACTACAATTTGAAGTTTTCCAATTTAGAATGAAGAATGAATACAACTGTGATGTTGTGATGAATCCGATCGGCTCCAGAACTGCTCGTTGGATCGACCCTGAGCAATTAGATCCTTCCATGTCGTCGACTAGAAATATGCTCGTAAAGGATATGGATGATCAACCGCTGTTCTTGTTTGAAAATAGATTTGCGGAGAATTGGTTCGTCAACAAGTATCCAGATGTTAAATTAACGTCAAAACTATAAGAACTAAATTATGATGTGTACTCGAAAGGGTACACTTTTTTGTTGTCTTCAATTTATTTGCGTAGTTAATATTCAGATTTCAAAATAGAATATACAGCTTCATCACAAATTCCGTTATTGTTGTAACCTTTACTCCTAAGTATGCCTTCAAAACACATGCCGCTGTTGTGCATCACGTGACCAGAACGAGGATTGTCGCAGTCGTGACACGCTTCGATACGATTTATATCGGTATCCTTGAAGAAGAAGTCGATGACTTTTTTTAGAGATTCCGTCGCATAACCATTATTCCACCATTTTTGACCGATGGCATAACCGATCTCAACGGTGCGTGCTTGTCCATAGAAGTCGACAGCTGAGATGGTTCCGATGAGTGCATCGTCTTCTTTAGTGACGATTCCCCATTCATAAGTATTAGGTTGATGGTATTTTTTTTCGATATAAACCAAGTATTCGTACGCGTCAGCAGTTGATCGGTAGGTTGGCCATGACAGATACTTCGTTACTTCGGGGTCACCAGCCCAATTTTCGTACATTTGTTTTGCATCATCAGTAGTTAGACGTCGCAGAGTTAATCTTTTGGTATGAAGCGTGACAGTACCAGCAATGACCATGAAAACACCATCTTTCAAAAATAATTACCTAAATCTTACAATATGGGTGAATAATTGTGTAGGAATTTTGTTATTATATTTAGGTGAGTTTTTTAACTCATTTATGAGGTGAAAATTTAATGGAAAATAAGTTATCATGGCGTAACTCGCTATTTATCGGTTCGATGTTGTTTGGCCTATTCTTTGGAGCAGGAAACCTTATCTTTCCAGTCTTTATGGGTCAACAAGCCGGACAAAACGTCGTTCCAGCAATTTTTGGATTCTTAATAACCGGGATTGGATTACCGTTATTAGGCGTTGCTGGGATGGGATTGACACGTTCTAATAGTGTTTTTGAATTATCAGAGAAGGTCAATCGTCCCTTTGCATATATCTTTACGATGCTATTGTATTTGACGATTGGACCTTTCTTCGCGACACCAAGACTAGCAACTTCGTCATTTCAAATGGGATTGGCTCCATTCACACCAGTTGAAAATCAAAAAGTAGTTCTAGCAATTTTTTCAATCGTCTTCTTTGCAGTTTCGTGGTGGTTTGCTCGTAAGCCAAGTAAGTTGATGACATATGTCGGCAAATGGCTGACGCCGATCTTTTTGATCTTGTTAGGGATCTTGATCGTGACAGCCTTTGTCAAACCAATGGGTGATCTGTCAGCACTTCCACAAAAGGCTTATCGCACTAGCCCGATCTTGTCAGGTTTTACAGAAGGATACAATACGATGGACGCCTTAGCTTCGTTAGCTTTTGGTGTCGTAGTTATTGATTCGATCAAAGACCTAGGTATTACGAAGCCAGCCCAGATTGCTAGAGAAACTATCAAGTCAGGTACAATCAGTATTATTTTAATGGGAATCTTATATGCCTTACTAGCATTGATCGGAGCCATGAGTCTAGGTAAGCTGGACTTAGCCGACAATGGTGGTGTGACGTTGGCACAAGTCTTCAGTTATTACTTCGGCTCTGTCGGTAGTTTGTTGCTGGCAGTTATCGTGATCATTGCTTGTTTAAAAACAGCTATTGGTGCCATCTCTGCCTTCGGTGACTCGATGGTCGAGATGTTTCCACGTGCCAACTATCAAGTGATGATCATCGTTGCTACCGTCTTGTCATGTCTGATGTCAAATGTCGGTTTGACGAATATCATCAAGTATTCAACTCCAGTTTTGATGTTCATCTATCCTATCGCGATCGTATTGATATTGTTGTCAGTCTTATCGCCGATTTTGGGACATTCAAAACTGCTCTACGGCATAACGCTGCTATTCACACTGGTGCCGGCGATTTTTGCGGGGATCGAAAACATGCCGAAAAATCTCCAAATCCATTCGATACTCAAAATAAATAGCCTCTTACCATTTTCCAGTTTAGGCTTGGGATGGATCGTTCCGGCCTTATTGGGATTGATAATCGGCTATCTTGCAAATAAAATTATTGCGGATTAGATCGTGTCGAGTGGTTCTTCAGTAGCTGGTGCTGGATAATAGTTATCTAAGAGTGCTAACTCATCGCTAGTGAATGTCACGTCTACCGCCTGTAAGTTGCTCTTGAGATGTTCAACCGAACTAGTCTTAGGGATACTTAGGACATCGTTGTTTCTGATTGCCCAAGATAACAGTAATTGAAAGACCGTGATGTGTTTTTGGTCGGCTATTTCTTGGACTATCTCTTTAGGTTGTAAGTAGGCATTTTGGTCAGAACCAAATGGCGAATAACCCATGAATGAAATATCATGTTCTTTTTGCCAGCCGAGAATGCTGAATTCAACGCCACGACTTTCGATGTTGTATAAGTTTTGGTTGATTTGGCAATTTTGACCGTCTGGTAATGAATCGAGTTCTTTTAAGTCGTTTATATCGAAGTTGGAAACACCCCAACTTTTGATGTAACCGGCTTTTTTGACGTCTTCAAGACCAGAGATGGTTTCAGCCAGTGGAGTATCGCCACGCCAATGTAGTAAGTAAGAATCCAGGTAGTCAGTCTGGAGCCTCTTCAGACTGTCGTGCAAACTTTTTTTGATCAATTCGGGAGTTGCGTGATGAGGATAGAACTTAGAAATCAATTGGAACTTATCGCGGTCATAACCTTGAATGGCCTTACCAACCAAAGTTTCGGACTCACCTTCGCCATACATCTCGGCCGTGTCGATCAAGGTGATGCCGTGTTCTAATCCGTAGCGAATCGTCTTTACTTCTTCGTCAAACTTGTCAGCTTTTTCACCGATACGCCAGGTGCCCATACCAATAATTGATGTAGGTTGTTCATTAAATTTTATTCGTCGCATATTTTTTCTCCTAATTTTTAATGATTTCTTTTGTAGATCAGTTCTTGGAAGAATAAGTAGTTCACATACAGTTTAAAGGTTTCATCTAGGTTGTGTAAATCTAAAACGAACAATTCTGAGATTTTATTTAGTCGATAATTTGTAGTATTGCGATGAATATGTAATTGGACTGAAGTTTGCGTGACACTACAATTGGATTTGAAGTAACACGCCAGCGTATCGATCAATTCACGACCGCTGTCAGTTTGATAGAGATTGTTGAATTTATTGATCAAATGTTTTGAGGATAGGTCAGTCGCTAGGATGCGATCGATAAAACTTATTTGTGAATAAAAATGTGTATCGGATAAATTAAATATTTTGGAAATATGAATCGTACTCTGTGCTTCTTTGATAGATATACCTAAGAGTGTGGTCTTAGTGCCCACACCGATAGTGATACGTTTGCTGTGGGATTTATTGAGATAGTGTTCCATCGCGGAATCAGATGCGGTGATGATTACGGTGCTGTGCGGTGATAAGGCTAAGGTGTAGTCACCGCTATTGACGTTGAGTTTTGTCATGTCGTTTGTTTCGACGACGATGGCGTAGCGCTTCAAGTTGATGTCGATTTGTAATAGTTTGGCTTCGATTTCTAATTCACTCTGATCATCTAGATCATCTGTGACTTCGATCCACTGATAGAGAAATCTATTAAGGCGATTCTTGTGTTGTGCTTCCACTTGATTGTTATAACTCTGCGTGATCAATAATTCGGTCGAGATTTTTAAGAGTGAGGCGAGCGGTGTAACTTTTTCAGGGTCACCAGTTATCCCGACAACACCGATGATTTGATTTTGGAATTGGACGGGAATATTGACGCCCGGTTGTCCATGTGTCCCGTATGACTGAATCATCGGTAAAGTTTCGCCGTTAGCGATGGCATCGACGGCACCAACATGCAACGTCTGGATACGGGATTTATCACCGCTGGCAATGATGTAGCCGTGCTCATTCATCATATTGATATTGTAGGGGATACTGTCCATCATTTTATCAACGATCGATTGAGCGAGGATCGGGTCAAGTTTCATTTTGATGCCTCCATTTTGTGAAAAAAGCACAATCTAGGTTTATGACAACCGTTTTGTTAAATATTTCATAAATACGTTTACTTGTGCTTTTGATTATTTTTCATGATAAATAAAAATAATAATCCTATTATACCAATAACGGAATCCGTTTTCATATTTAAACGACAAAAAACTTTGTGCAAATGCACATTGAACAAAAATTATCGAAAAGATATTATATTCTTCGTAAATTGAATTGTTAATATTTTAACAAGAATGTGTTTGAGGAGGAGATCAGATGATCGCATGGTGGGCAGCCTTAATTGGTTTAGCTTTAGCAATTATTTTAATTTTATTCAAAGTCAATCCTGTCTATTCGTTGATGATGGGAAGTATTGTCGGATGTTTATTGGGAGGAATGGGATTAGCCAAGACTACTACTATCATTGTTGATGGAAGTTCCGGAGTTATGGGGACGATTGTCAGAGTTATTGCTGCTGGTGTTTTAGCGGGCGTAATGATGGAATCTGGTGCCGCTAATGTCATTGCTACTAACATCGTCAGTCACTTCAGTGATAGATTGACAATCTTGGCACTAGCTCTATCAACGATGGTATTGACTGGCGTAGGTATTTTTATCCCAGTCGCCGTCTTGATCGTTGCACCGATCGCGTTAGAGGTCGGTCAAAAAATGCATTATAGCAAGCTATCATTACTAGTTGCTTTATCTGGTGGTGGAAAGGCGGGAAATATTATTTCGCCTAATCCTAATACGATCGCTGCCGCTAAGGGTTTCAATGTTGAATTATCTCAAGTCATGATTGCAGACTTCATCCCTGCAGTCGTTGGTTTACTAGTTGCCGTGATTTTGGCAATGTTGATCAAGAATAAAGGAACTTTTGTACCTGAAGATCAAAAATTCACTAAAAAAGAAGTTAAAGACTTGCCAAGTTTTGGTGCCGCAATAACTACACCACTAGTTGCCGTAGTCTTATTGTTGATAACTCCAGTCGGGGACGTGTTAGGTATCAAAGCCCTATCGAGTATCAATATCGATGCAATGTATATTCTACCGATCGCTGGTTTAGTAGGAACACTAGCTATGGGACAACAACGTAAGTTTCTAACCTACATGAAGAACGGACTAGCTCGAATGACAGATGTTGTTATGATCTTGATCGGTGCCGGTGCTATCGCTGGATTGATTTCAGCTTCAGATCTACCACAACAGATTGTTTCGTTAGTTAAGATGTCAGGTGTCTCAGGTTCATTCTTAGCACCAATCGCTGGTATCTTGATGGCAGCCGCTACTGGTTCGACATCGACAGGTGTGATCTTAGCTTCTAATTCCTTCAGTAAGTCGATCATGGCGCTCGGTATCACAGGTACTGGTGCAGCCGCAATGGTCCACACTGGAGCCACAGTTATCGATCAACTACCACATGGTAATTACTTCCACGTAACTGCCGAAGCAGTTCATATGAACTTCAAAGAGAGAATGAGTGTCGTTTTCTGGGAGATGTTAGTCGGATTATCAATGACGATCGTTGCCACATTAATGTACGGTGGATTGTTCTAAAAAAAGGAGAGATGAAAGATGAAATTTGTACTAGCCCCAGATTCATTTAAAAATTCTTTAACTGCCAAACAAGTGGCACAAGCAATGCAAACAGGACTTGAAAGAGTCTATCCAGATGCTGAATATGTCAGAGTACCGATGGCAGATGGCGGTGAAGGGACGGTTCAATCACTAGTAGATGCTAAGAATGGTAAAATCCTGACAGAGCAAGTCATCAATCCCTTGGGTGCTCCAACAGAAGCACATTATGGAGTGATTGACGACGGTGAAGTTGCCGTGATTGAAATGGCTGAAGCATCAGGGATTCAATTTATCAACGACTTCACGAAGAATCCCTATATCACGACGACTTATGGGACCGGTCAATTGATGAAGGCAGCAATCGAACGTGGTGCCAGAACTATCATCATCGGTATCGGAGGTTCAGCGACCAATGATGGTGGCGCAGGGATGGCACAGGCTCTAGGGGCACATTTACTGGATGAACAAGGTGAAGAACTCAAGTATGGTGGAGCTGTACTGGAAAAACTAGCTAAGATCGATGTCAGTGAGATGATGCCAGAATTGAATGATGTCAAAATAGTTGTCGCATCTGATGTAACTAATCCCTTAACTGGTAAAGATGGAGCTTCGTATGTCTTCGGACCACAAAAAGGTGCGAGTGCTGAAATGGTCGAATTCTTAGATCAGGCACTGTCACATTACGCTGACGTGATCAAGCGTGACTTAGGCAAGGACTTAGAACAAACACCTGGTGCTGGAGCTGCTGGCGGTTTGGGTGCGGGATTATTAGCCTTCACAAATGCCAAACTTCAATCAGGTGTCGACATCGTGGTCGATTACACTGGCTTGCAAGAACAAGTAAGAGATGCTGATGTAGTCCTAACAGGTGAGGGTCAGATAGACTTCCAGACTAAGTTTGGAAAGACCCCTATCGGTGTCAGCCAAGCTACTAAGAGCGTTAATCCAGATGCAACAGTCATTGGGGTCGCTGGGAGTGTCGGTGATAGGATTTCAGAACTATACCCGCTCGGTATTGATGCGATTTTTACTTGTGTACCCGGTGTAGAGAGCTTGGATAAGGCGATTACTGATTCACAAAAAAATATCGAACAAGTATCTGAAAATATTGGACGCTTGATAAAAAGTCGTATGAAAGCATAGAAAAAGCTGAGATAAATTTTATCTCAGTTTTTTTGAATACATCTTTTTACGTAAGTGATCTCTCGGCAGTACGACTGTTGAAGTCGATTCGTTTGATTCTTGATCTACGACGAATGAAGAACAAGATACTCATGCCAGTGAAGGCGGCAGTGATACCTAAGAGAGTTATCATTTCAGAGACAGCGGAGTTGCCGATCATGAGTGTCTCTCTTAATCCTGCAACGCTGTATGACATTGGTAGCCAGGGGTGGATGGCATTGAAGAAGCCATTGGAGAGTTGGATCGGATAAGTTCCAGCTGATCCACCTAATTGTAATACCAATAGGATCATACTCAAGAACGCTCCAACTTTACCTAGGACTAAGTTCAACCAACCGATTATCGACATAAATACTAGAGCAGTGCAGAAGATCATTCCTAGAGTGGCGAAGGGATGGATCGGTGCGAGACCATCGATCATAGTCAATAATCCAAATACGATCACGGCTTCAAACACCGCAAAGACTAATTGAACAGAAGCTTTACTGATCCACCAGCTAACACCACTGCGTGGGTATTTTCTAGGCGAATAAGTATCGAACATCATATTGAATGCTAAAGCTCCAACGAACAAGGAGACTGACAGCATGTAAGGTGCCATACCAGTTCCGTTATTAGGAGCGTCATCATGATCGGTATGTTTGGTAGTTGCTGGTTTAGCGATTTGATTATACGTCAGTTGACTTGGATTAACTCGGGCCTTCTTAGCTCCCTTAGCTAATTGTGTAGCTAAGGTCTTGTTACCTGAAGTCGCAGTAGTCAAGCCTGAGCCTAATTGAGCTGATCCAGACGCTAATTTGTTGGCACCGGTTGAAATCTGATCGGCGCCACTGCCTAGTTGGTTTGCACCAGAGGTCAAGCTGTCATTGTTGCTAGTCAGCTTATTGAAACCAGAGCTTAATTGATCAGCACCACTACTGAGTTGTGAGATGCCACTTTGCAATGTTGGCATTTGCGAGTCCAAGGAATTGATACCACTGCTCAAGGACTCGGAACCCGACATGAGACTATTGCTGTTGTTAGCGAGTTGATTGCTCCCAGAAGCCACTTGATCAGCTCCAGAGGCTAGCGTTGATGTGCTATCGTTCAATTGAGTAATACCACTGTTGAGCTGATTCATGCCTGAATCCACTGTGACTAGACTAGTCGTCAATTGTTTAGAGCCGTCGGTGAGTTGTCCGATGGCGGTAGTTAGACCGGATTGGGACATGGCGGTTAATGACGATTGGATAGTTCCTAGACCATCAACAGCGGCACTTTGTGAGGTCGCCAAATTATTCAGATCACTACTCAAGTCTGACGCAGCTTGGGTGATGTCACTATTGGAATCATTATCATCCACGGCAGCGAGGATGGCAGATTTTTGTGCGGCGGTCAGCCCTTGCTTATCCGCCACATCGGACAATTTATTTTTTAAACCACTTTGATTATTCTCGATACTTTTTTGAAGTGTATCGAGATCCTTACCAAGTGTATCGGATTGGCCCTTGTCGGCTAGGGCGCTTTGTAAGTCTGAGACTGACGAACTCAATTTGCTTAAATCATCCTGGCTTTCTAGTGCACCGTCATTTACTTTTTGTAATTGAGTTGATAGTTGAGCACTAGCAGCAGAGACTTGGTCCATGCCCGTAGTCAGTGCCGCTGAACTCTGATGTAATTTACCAACACCATTTTTTAGAGAATCCGAACCAGAACTAAGTGATTTTGTGGCGGAATTGAGATTGTTAACGCCAGCAGTGTAAGTCTGGATTCCTGAATTCAAGCTAGAAGAGCCATTCGCTAATTTACCAACGCCATTGACTAAGACAGACGATTTGCTAGATAGTTGATTTACACCGCTGGTCAGAGTTTGACTGCCGCTCTCTAACTGATCAACACCCTCAATATAGTTATTTAACCCTTGACTGAGTGTGTTCGTGCCATCGGAAAAAGTCAGAGAACTGGCGGCTAATTGATTCAATCCGGTCGTGATCGTTTGATTAGCTGTGGATAACTTTTTGTCGCCAGAAACCACTTTTGCACTACCATCGGAGGCAGTCTTCATGCCGTTACCGAGTTTTTCGATACTTTCAAACATCGTTTTGGAGTAGTTCTTGGTGATCTGCTGTGAGACATTTTGAGCGACTTGTTTGGCAGCAGTGGCGGTCATCTTAGAGGCGGTATAATTATGGCCAGCACTGGTCTCGTATTTTAAGACCATTTTTTGTGGATGCGGCGCCATCAAAGTAGTGGCGTCTTTGGAGAAGTTTTTCGGGATGGTTATGACCATATAGTATTTACCCTTCTTCAAACCATTACGGGCAGTCTTATCCGATTGCAAAATCTGGAAGTCCATGGCAGACGAATGTTTGAGGTTTTTTGTTAAATTGTTGCCGACTGCTAAATCCTTACCTTGATACTTGACGCTCTCATCTTCATTCACCACGGCAACCGGAATTTTATTCAATTCCTGATACGGGTTCCACATCGACTTCAAAAATGTCACTGAATAAATCGAAGGGATGAACATAATAACGATCAAGACTATCAACATGAATTTATGTTTTAAAATATATTTCCATTCAGCTTTTATCATAATTCCACCCAGTTTTAAAAAAAGTATTATACTGTGAGCAAAGTTAATACTCACTTGTGTAGAAAGAATAACTTCTTAGGGAATTGATTGCTACACCAAATTATTCACATATGAGTATTAATCCACACGACAGATAAAAATGGGGTATAACGTTATGAGTACAGATCGTAGAGTTGAAAAAACCATCTCAGCATTGAGAGACGCCTTTCGTGAAATGGCTAGAGATATGAGCTATCGTGATATTACGATTCAAGCCTTGACTGAAAAAGCCAATGTGAACCGCAAGACATTTTATCTACACTATGATTCTTTGGACGACTTTGCTTATACTTTTGCGGATGAATTGGCAGAACAACTGATCAAAACGATGGTCGTTAGACCGATCAACAAGACCTTGTCACATCCGGGAGAGACGTTTGATCGGGTGTTTGATCTTTTCGAGCAATCCCGTGATTTCTATACTTTTATGATCACATCAGATGAGTATAGTTTCTTATCACGCCGAGTTGAGTCCAAGATTTCAGAGAGTTTTGCCGTAGCTATCAGCGAATCGTATCGGATCAGTAAGACCGATGCTTTTATCAGCTCGAGTTTTATGATTCGAAATACATTGATGCTGTTTAGACTGCGGAATAATAACGAAGTCAAGTTCACTCGAGAGGAATTCAAGAATCGTTTGATTCGCTTAAATGGGTCAGGAATGACGACTTTTTTGGATAATAGTCTCTGAAATATATAAATAAACAATTACAAAATATTAAAAAAGCGCTATCATTAATTCTGAAAGAAGCTCTAACGCAAATTTTTTTGACCCGAAAGGAGGGCAATATATTATGCAACTCGCACAAGGCCAGCAGTTAAGCCAAAAGCAATTACAAAAATTATCATTAACACAAGGAATGCGTCAGTCGATTTTGATGTTACAGTCAGACGCTATCGATCTCAGTGAATACTTGAAGGACATCAGTCTAGAAAATCCGTTATTTGACGTTCATACTAATTTGGATGTTCCATTCATGCAGGGAACTCGTGACAATCAATCATATCAATTGAGAGATAATACTCAATCACTCTTCGAATACTTATTAGACCAAGTTCAATTGACGATGAGGAAGACGCCTCTACGTGACTTGGTGATTTATTTAGTCGAGCAATTAGATCCCAATGGTTATTTGCCACTGACCGATAAAGAAATTCTTAAAGAATTAAAGATCGACAAGATCATGTTGTTAGATGCCAAGACGTTGTTACAACAACTGGATCCACCCGGGGTAGGGGCACATGATTTACGTGAATGCCTCTTCTTACAAGCTCAGGCAGATAACGAGGCTCCGGAATTTGCCGAAGTTATTTTGGACAAGTACTTTGATCTGATGGTGGCGCATGATTGGCAACAGTTGAGTGAGAAGCTACACATTGATGCAGATACTCTAGAAGATAATATCGACTACATCAAGTCATTATCAGGAGCGCCCGGTGAACGATATAACGGTAGTGACTTACAATATGTCGTACCTGAATTACAGGTCAAAAACAATGGTGGCAAGTTGAGCCTCGCGATGACTAGATATGGACAGCCAAAATTAATTTTTGCGGAAGAAACATACGAGATGCTGTCTAAGTCAGTTGATAGTGATGTCAAAAAATATATCAAACAAAAATACGATCAATATCAGACTTTGGAATACAATTTGGAACGTCGTATCAAGACTATCTCAATGATCGGTAAGGTAGTCGTCAATAAGCAGTACCAGTTCTTCACACAGGAGTCGGATTGCCTAGAACCATTATTGCTACGGGACGTTGCACAAAAACTACAACTCAGTGAATCCACAGTCAGTCGTGCTATCAATGGCAAGTACATCCAAACTGACTTCGGACTATTCTCGCTGAAACACTTCTTCTCTAGACGAAGCAAGGTCGTTGATGGGGTCAAGAGTCGTTCAGTGGATCAAGTTAAGCAACAGATCAAAGACTTGATCGACAGCGAAGAAAAACCTCTGAGTGATCAGAAGATTTCAGATTTACTAAAGGAACAAGGTTCAGAAGTCGCAAGGAGAACTGTTGCTAAGTATCGTGAACAATTAAATATTCCAACGGCTAATAAGCGCAATAAAAAAACATCGAATTAATTTTCGATGTTTTTTTGATTCCTATATATGAATTCTGAATCTACGGATAGTTGTTTGATTTGATTGTTGATGGCTAACTGACAAGCAAGCTGGCCTACTTTGTGGAAGTGATGATCGATGGTCGGTATGTTGAGTATCTTGCCTGATAATTGATTTTCCTGTCCGATCAAGGTGGGAACGGGCAGATCATTGTCCAAGTAGAACTGGCGCACACCCGCCGCTATATCATCACCGTTGGCGAAATATACGTCCGGTTCTTGCTGGTTTTGGTGAAATAATTCAGCGACATGGTACCCGTCATCATAGGTCGTGACGTTAGTATTCAATAAGTTTTCGTTGGGATCGGAATTAAAAGTTTCTCGATACGCCTGAAAGACCTTTTGAGCAGTAGCACTGATCGCATAGGGGCGACTCAATAGAATGGCGATATTTTGATAGTTGCCTTGTTTAATCCACTGAAATGCTTCGATGTATGACTCTTCACGATGAGTAAATGACGCAGCGATGTTGAGATCGCCGGGATTGTGACAAATAACGATCGATCCATAGGCTTGATACTTGAGAAGTTTTTTGAGTGAAATACCGTGTGAGGTGAAGATAATAGAATCATATGCTTTGCGTCGCAAGCGATTGAGGTAGTCTAATTCCAGGTTAGCCTCGAACTTTGATGGCAAAATGACTACCCGATACCCAGCTGGAAAGGCCGCACTCATGATACCCTCGACTAGTTGTGTGTAGTAGGGATGATCAGTATGAGGCAAGACGACACCGATATTGTGAGTTTGACCATTGCTGAGATCTCGAGCTACGTCATTAGGGACGTAGTCAAAGTCTCGAATCACTTTTTGAATGTTTTTGCGAGCCGTATCAGAAACATAATTACGATTGTTGATAACTCGTGAAACAGTTGAAGACGAATAACCGCTTATCTTAGCGATATCATGAATATTCATATATTTCACCTCTAAAAATATTTGGTACCGTCTACAATTATGACAGAGTAGCGACAGATTTACTCAATAAGTCGGACAATATTTCCGGATTGCTCAAACTACTTTGTATTTTATCTAGGAATACGCTGTCCGCTGAATCATGGCGGAGGTTGTCGATGATTTCATGATAATCTTCTTGATGATCATTTCTAGGCATGATCAGTGCGACTACAACATTGACCAACTCATCATCTTCAGAGCGCCAATCGATTCCCTCATCAAAGGTGAAGACGAAGACATGTGTGTGATGAACTTCGCTCGAATTAGCGTGAGGGATGGCGAATTTGTCACCAAAAGCTGTACTGCCCAAGGCTTCACGTGCCAAGAAGCCACTCTTGATCTCTTGCTCATCAATGTCTATTTTTTCAGCGATAGCAGTCGAAATGATCGATAAAACATTAACCTCGTTAGTATTTGGTAAATAAACATTTGTAAAAATATTTTCTTGAGAAATTTGCATAATATAACACTCCTTATTATTAAACGAGTGTCACGACGTCGGTCCACTTTGCTTTATTTATCTTACAAGTGCATCTTAAAGTGTGGAACCCGTTCCACGTCAAGGGAAAAGTTTTTTTTGTTTAATTATTTTTTTTGTGCTAAGTTTAATGAAAAAAATAGGGGTGATCGAATGTTACTGGACGGACATACGCATACTGAGTTTTGCCAACACGGAAGTGGTGAACCAACTGAAAAAATGATTTTGCGGGCGATTCAATTAGGGATGAAGAAGTATTGCATTACAGAACATGCACCGCTACCTCCAGATTTTAAGAGCGTCTATGATGGGAACCCTGATGGTTTCGAGACCGGCGCAATGGCTTTGACAGATCTGCCAGCTTATATGGAAGAAATGCGAAGACTGCAAAAGAAGTATCAGCCAGAGCTAGAGATCTCGATTGGATTTGAAGTTGACTACTTGGAAGGATTTGAGGATTGGACGAAGGATTTTTTGGATGAATATGGTCCTCAAACCCAAGAGAGTATCTTATCAGTCCACTTCATGCAAGGCAAAGGTCAGAAGCAGTGGAGCGTTGACTACGATACTACTGACTTTCAAGCAGGTTTCGCACAATTTTTGAACGACCCACAAGATATTTTCAGACAGTATTACCTGACGGTTCAAAAGTCCATTGAGGCTGACTTAGGAGAATATCGTCCACAACGAATCGGTCACATGAGTTTGGTTAGAAAATACCAAGACTATTTTGGCTTGACGGAAGATTGTGATCAACAAAATATGGAACTTATCACAGCTATACTGCAAACTATCAAACAACAAAAGCGGGAATTGGATCTCAATCTCGCGGGATTATACAAACCACTATGCAATGATTTTTACCCCGGAAAACAAATCACCGACCTTGCGCAACAACTAGCGATACCAATGATCTATGGCTCAGATGCACACGACATCCAGTCAGTCGGACACGGACAACATTTGGTCCAATCTGCAATTTTAGCTTGACAGATGACTTGCCAGCTTCTATTATTAACTTTAAATTAAATGATTATTAAAAATACTAATTTTATTTTAATAATAGTGATGATTAGGAAAAGTAGTAATAACCAATACAACAGAGAGTCCTCTAAGCTGAGATCAGGATGGAAGTTATTGACGAACACACACCTATGAACTGTAAAGCTGAAATCAGTAGGCTTTACCGAGTGGATTCGTTATCCAAGTTGACTCAGCCAACACGAGGTCTAATTCGCAAGGATTGGATGAAATGAGGTGGAACCACGTTTAGTAGCGTCCTCTTAACAAATTTTTATTTGTTAAGAGGCGCTATTTTTTTATCAAAATAAGGGGGCGTAGAAATGAGAAATAATTTATTACCACTAGGGACGCGAGATGAATTCGGCAGTCGTGCTACCGTTAAGCAAAGCATTATATCGGTGATTCAACGACATTTTGAGACACGCGGCTTTGCAAGAATTTCTACACCGCTGTTAGAAAAAGAACAAGTTTTTGAGCCATATCAATTGGGCAACTACCAAATGTATCGTTTCCTAGATCAAGATGAAGACACATTAGTCCTTCGACCAGATTTAACCTTACCGATCGCAAGGTTTTTAAGTACAACCAATATACCGTTACCACAAAAATTTTTTTATATCGGTGATATTTTTAGGATCAGTCGCAAGCTGTCAGGTTCATACAATGAAGCCACTCAAGCGGGGATTGAATTGATCGGTTACAAGTCGATCAAAGCTGAACTGGAATGCTTGATGATAATTAACCAGTTGAGTGAAGAATTATTAGATGATTCAGTCGAGATCGAATTAGGATATGCCGATTTTGCGCGGGGGATTTTACGATTGATCACCGATGATGAGGACTTGCAAGAAGAAGTCTTGTTGGCTCTGTATAACAAACGGATTCCCGTTTATGAAAAACTTATCAGTAAATTCTCGAACAATGAGCTATACACTTTTCTCAAAAAATGGCCGCGTCTATTCGGTAAACCTGATGCTATTTTTGAACAACTACGACAATTTGACTTGCCAGTCATGATTCAAGTAAAGATCGACACGTTGAAAGAAATCTTCGATTGGATTCGCGAAACAATGCCCAAGCAAAATGTCTCACTAGACCTTTGTAGTCGTGCACCACAAAAATACTACACGGGTTTGACCTTTCGAGGATTCTCAAAGGACGGCGCGGGATATTTATTCAGCGGCGGACGTTACGACAAATTACTAGCTAATTTCCAAGACCAAACAGAAGCGGCAGTCGGCATGGGAATCGATATCGACGTTATCTCGGATTTGGCACTAAAGAAGACGGCTAAAAAAACTAAGACCGTGATTTATTTTGATAATACACAGTGGAATGAGGCAGAAAAGGTTCTCAAAAAAATTCCCAACAGCGTTTTATCACTATCAGATAGTAGAGGACGGGCACGAGTAGAAGCAGACCAAATGGGTGCCAAGTTCTTAGATTTAACCGGAGGCGATAAGGATGACACAGAGTGAAAGAATAAAAATCGCCTTGACTAAAGGACGAGTAGAGAAACAAGTTGTACCGCTACTAGAGAATGCGGGAATTGATTGTACACAGCTTCGCAACAAAAAGCGTCGCTTGGTTTTTGACTCCCAGTCACAACCATACGAATTCATCTTAGCTAAAGGGCCGGACGTTACGACTTTCTTGGAACGTGGAGCCGCCGATATCGGCATCGTTGGTAGTGATATTTTAACGGAACATCACAGCACACAGTACGAGTTGCTCGATTTAGATATTGGTAAATGTCAATTCGTTCTCGCATCGACACCGGAGTTTGACCCGGATGCACCGAGACGAAAGATTATTGGCACGAAGTATCCTAATATCACCAAGCGATACTTTGACAGGTTGGGTCAGGATGTCGAGATCATCAAGATCGAAGGTTCAGTTGAATTAGCGCCGTTGACCGGATTAGCCGATGCAATTGTTGATATTACTGAAACAGGAACTACCATCCGCGAGAATAATTTAAAAATTTATGATTATTTAGACAAGGTTTCGACTAGATTGGTCGTCAATCGCATGTCACTAAAACAACATTCAGATGAAATTTATAACCTAGTGGATAATTTAAGTGAAGCAATTCAAATGAATAATGACAGGGAGATAGCACAATGAAAATTTATCAAAAGAGTTTGTCAGAACTAAAAGAGATCGTTCAAACTAAGACGCGCCAGCTGAATGATCCTAAGATTTCTCAAAGTGTCAGTGAGATCATTGAAAATGTCATCGAGAATGGTGATCAAGCCTTGAAAGATTATGGTGAGCAGTTTGATCGCGTAACGATCGAAAACTTCAAATTGCCACAGTCAGTGATCGATGAAGCCTATGACAATCTAGACGAGGAAGTAAAGCAAGCTCTCTTGTTAGCTAAGAAGAACATTACGAGTTTCCATGAGAAAGAGAAGGAAAAAGGCTTCTTAGATGCTGAACAACCCGGTGTCATTCGTGGACAAATGTTGTTGCCACTACAAAAAGTTGGTCTGTATGTACCCGGTGGTACAGCGGCCTATCCGTCAACTATCATGATGAGTGCCTTACCAGCCAAAATCGCGGGTGTAGAGCAAGTAGTCATCGTCACACCTCCACAGCCCGATGGCATCAATCCGGCAGTCTTGGCCGCAGCCAAAATTGCCGGTGTGGATTCTATCTATCAAGTCGGTGGTGCTCAGGCGATCGCTGCTTTAGCCTTTGGAACTGAATCGATTCCACGAGTAGATAAGATCGTTGGACCGGGAAATATCTTCGTTGCGACTGCTAAGAAGCAAGTCTTCGGTCAAGTAGCGATCGACATGGTAGCTGGACCTTCAGAGATCGGTATTATCGCTGATGATACGGCCGAACCTAAACAATTAGCGGCAGACTTATTGTCACAAGCTGAGCACGACAAGTTAGCTCGTCCCATCTTAGTGACTGATAGCCAAAAATTAGCAGAAGCAGTCAGCGTGGAAGTTGATGAACAACTCAAAACCTTGCCTCGTGAGGAGATCGCCACTGAGTCAGTTAATAACAAGGGATTCATTGCCGTGGTTGAAAAAATTGATGACATGTTTGACTTGATGAATACAGTTGCTCCAGAGCACTTGGAAGTACAAGTTGATAATCCTACTCAATATTTGAATCAAATCAAAAACGCTGGTTCGGTCTTTTTAGGAAAATATGCCAGTGAACCACTCGGGGACTACGTTGCTGGACCTAATCATATTTTACCAACCGGTGGTACAGCACGCTTCTCATCACCACTAGGTGTCTATGACTTTGTTAAACGGACATCGTTCATCCAATATACCGAACCAGCTTTAGCCAAAGAAGCTAAGGCTATCACGACTTTGGCACGTGTAGAAGGTCTCGAGGGGCACGCCAGAGCTATCGAATCACGTTTTGAATAAATCACTGGAATACGAGAGGGCAATAAAATATGAGAACAGCAACCATCGAACGCAAAACTAAAGAGACACAAATCAAGATCAGCTTGAACCTAGATGATCAGTCAGGTATTAAGATCGATACTGGTATCGGCTTCTTGGATCACATGTTGAATTTATTCGCCAAGCATGGCAGATTCGGCCTAGTCGTCGAAGCAAACGGAGATCTAGATGTCGATCCGCACCATACAACAGAAGATACAGGCATCGTCTTGGGTGAATGTTTCAAGCAAGCCTTGGGTGATAAGGCTGGCATCGAACGTTATGGTACACAATTTGTGCCAATGGATGAGACTCTGGGTCAAGTAAGTGTCGATCTATCAGGCCGTTCTTATCTTGTTTTTGATGCCGAACTGACCAATCCACGTTTGGGAGGTTTGGACACTGAGACCGTCGAAGACTTCTTTCAAGCTTTTGCCTTCGCAGCCGAAATGAACTTACACGCTAGAGTTCTCTATGGTAGAAACACTCACCATAAGGTGGAGAGCCTGTTCAAAGCATTAGGTAGATCCATGCGAGAAGCTGTAACGATCAATCCTGAGATCAAAGGTGTGAACTCAACGAAAGGTGTGATTTGATGTTTGCCATTATCGACTACGATACGGGAAATACCCGTAATCTCATCAAAGCGCTAGACTACTTGAATATCCAAAACAAATTAACCGATGATCCAGCTGAGATCTTGAGTGCTGATGCGGTGATCCTACCCGGAGTGGGTGCCTTCGCTGCAGCCATGGAAGAATTGCAAAAACGTGATTTGGTAGAAGTCATTAAGCAAGTCGCAGCTAACGATACACCGATATTAGGAATCTGCTTGGGGATGCAGTTGTTGTTTGACAGTAGTGAAGAATACGGTAATCATGCTGGATTAGGTTTGATACCGGGAAATGTAAAGGCTATTAAGGCTGACGTCAAAGTTCCACAGATGGGCTGGAATCAAAACCGTATTTTACGATCCAGTGCTTTTGATGTTGTTGATCAACAATTTACCTATTTTGTTCATTCATACTACGCTGATTGTGACGAAACTACAGTCATTGCGGGTGTGGATTACGGAACCTTTATTCCTAGTATCGTCCAAAATGGCAATGTATATGGAATGCAATTTCACCCTGAAAAGAGTGGAAAAGTAGGTTTGGAACTATTAGAAAAATTTCGAGGAGTGGTGGAAGCATGATTTTTCCAGCGATAGATTTACACAATGGTCAAAGTGTTCGATTATTCAAAGGTGATTATCAAAAGGTTACTTTGATCAATGACGATCCAGTGCAACAAGCTAAAGAAATTATTGCTTCAGGCGTCAGGCAATTACACTTAGTCGATCTTGATGGGGCGAAGTCAGGCAAGCCACAAAATTTCGAGATCATCAAAAATATTCGTGAAAATTTTGTGGGATTCTTAGAACTAGGTGGCGGGATTCGTGACTATCTGACTGCCAAGAATTACTTGGAATTAGGGATCGATCGAATAATTATTGGCTCGGCAGCGATTGAGCGACCACAGTTTGTCAAAGACTTATTAACTGAATACGGCGGCGAACGGATCGTTATTGGAGTTGATGGGAACGATGGCAAAGTCGCAGTCAATGGTTGGATCGATCAGTCAAATATCAAGATGGAGGATCTGATCAAGATCATGGTCGATAATGGAGCTAAGCATTTTATCGTGACTGATGTTTCACGTGATGGCACGATGAAGGGTCCCAATTTGGACTTGCTTTGGAAGCTGAAGCAAGACATGCCACAAGTGAACTTAGTCGCCAGTGGCGGGATTCGTGACCTCCGTGACTTGCATCATCTCAAGGCTTTTGGATTAGTCGATGTTATCATCGGCAAGGCTCTCTATGAAGGTACGATCACATTGGCACAAATTGCGGAGGTGGAAAAAAATGTTAGCTAAACGAATTATCCCTTGTCTAGACGTTGATGATGGCAGGGTCAAAAAAGGTGTTAACTTCGTCAACTTAACTGACGTTGGTGATCCAGTGGAGATTGCTGCTGAATACCAAGAGCAAGGCGCAGATGAATTAGTCTTTTTAGACATCACTGCTACCAACGAACAACGCAAAACAATGGCAGATGTAGTCGAAAAGGTCTCCTCACAAGTCTTCATGCCACTGACGATTGGCGGTGGTGTCAGTACGGTGGCTGATATTCAAAGATTATTGAAGGCAGGAGCGGATAAAGTAGCTATCAATTCCGCCGCCGTGTCTAACCCAGAACTGATCACAGAAGGTGCTGAAAAGTTTGGTAATCAGTGCATCGTTGTAGCAATCGATGTGAAAAAGAATCCTCAAGGAGAGTACATCGTCTACGTCCATGGCGGAAAAACAGCGACAGAACTCAATGCCATCGACTGGGCAAAAGAAGTTGTCCGCCGTGGTGCTGGGGAATTACTAATCACTAGCATGGACGCAGACGGAACTAAGCAAGGCTTCGATATTGAACTGTATCAAAAAATCGATCAAGTCGTAAATGTGCCGATCATTGCATCGGGCGGGGCTGGAAAAGTTGCAGATTTTTCGGATGTATTCAAGCAGGCCAATGTCGATGGAGCACTGGCAGCGTCAGTCTTTCACTTTGGTGAATTAACGATCGACGATGTCAAAACTGAAGCGAGAAAAGAAGGTGTCGTTGTAAGATGACCGATGAATTGAAACCAGATTTTTCTAATGGATTACTAACGACCGTGGTCACAGATGATCGGACAAAGGATGTTTTGATGGTCGCTTGGATGAACGAGGAGAGTTATAACCTGACGATTAAGAGCGGTCAAACTTGGTTTTGGTCTCGTTCACGCCAAGAATTGTGGCATAAAGGTGAAACTAGTGGCAACCTGCAAGATGTTGTCACTATGACCTTGGACTGCGACCTAGACACGCTGCTGGTCTCAGTCATACCACATGGACCGGCTTGCCATACAGGTCATCGTTCTTGCTTCTTCAATCCAGTCTTAGGAGGAAAATAAATGCAAAATTTAGATGAATTATACGCAATGATCAAAGATCGCAAAGATAATCCTAAGAAGGGTTCATACACGGATTACTTGTTTTCTAAGGGTCTCGATAAAATACTCAAAAAAGTCGGTGAGGAATCTACCGAAGTGGTAGTCGCTGCTAAAAATCCTGATAAGCCACGAGGCGACGGTGAATTAGTCTACGAATCAGCTGATTTGTTATATCATCTATGCGTATTGTGGGTGGAACAAGGCATCACCTTTGACCAAATCAAAACAGAATTAGCCAATCGTGAGGGTCTGATGAGTGAATACAAAGACAGACCAGAAATCAAAGACTTGTAGGCAGGTATAGATATGAAAAAAGTTATTCAACAATTACAACCATACGTTCCTGAGAAACCACTGGAACAACTAAAAAACGAACTGGGACTTTCCAAGTTAGTCAGATTATCTGCCAATGAAAATCCTTATGGAACTTCACCAGCAGTCAAAGAGGCAGTAATAAATTGGAATTACGATCAAGCCAACTTATATCCTGATGGTGATGCGACTGAACTACGTAACTTGATTTCGAAGAGATTCAACCTCGATCCCACTCAGATCGTCTTTGGGGTAGGATTAGACGAAGTCATCGTGATGCTTTCGAGAGTCTTCTTAGAACCGGGCAGTGTTGAATTAGTCACTACACCGACCTTCTCCGAGTATGCTCTCCACGCTGAGATCGAAGAAGCTGTCGTTAAGGGGATTCCCACACTGGATGACGGACATGTAGATTTTGCGGGGATGCTAAATGCTATCACTAGTCAAACAAAGCTGATTTGGATTTGTAATCCGAATAATCCCACTGGCGTCTATGAAACTGTTGCCGATATCGAGAAATTTGTCTCTCAAGTTCCTAAGGATACGATGGTCTTAGTCGATGAAGCCTATATCGACTTTGTTTCACTCCCGAACGCTTCGGCGATGGAATTAACTAAAAAATATCCTAATATTGTGGTAATGCGAACTTTTTCTAAAGCATATGGACTAGCTAATTTCCGTGTTGGTTATGCCGTCTTCCCACAAGTAGTAGGCGAGGATGTTCAAAAAGTTCGTTTACCATACAACGTTAATTCAGTCGCTCAAGTCGCTGCAACGGCGGCTTTTAAAGATACCAATTTTGTTGCAGAAGTGACTAAGAAAAATGACTTTGAACGCGAATTATGGGAAGAATTTTTTGAAAAAGAAAAGATCACGTATTATCCTAGTCAGGCTAACTTCATATTCTTCGAATATCCAGAAGCTGACAAACTAGCTGATTATTTGTTGCACAACGGTTACTTGTTAAGAACCGGCTTACGAGACAATTGGTTAAGATTAACTGTGGGCACGAAAACAGATAATGAAGAATTGCGTAATTTAATATATAGTTGTAAATAAGAGTGAATTGCCACTCTTTTTTATTTATCTTAAAAGGGGGTTTGTAGATGAATTTAGGACAAATAACTAATCAAATCGTGTTGATGTTTTGTTTGATGCTAGTAGGTGTGGTTATCAACAAATTCAAATTCATGCATGCGCAAACTTCCAACGATTTAACGAATATATTGCTTTATGTAGTTTCACCTTGCTTGATCATCAATGCCTTTGAGCAAGAATACTCGAGTAGTCGTATCAAGCAATTTATGTTGGTCGCTGTGGGGTTACTTGTTTTTTATATTATTTCGATCATGGTTTCCAAGTTGATTTTTGGTCGCTTACAAAACAAAAATCTCCGACGGATCACTCAATACGGTAGCGTTTATTCCAATGCTGGATTTATGGGGATACCATTGATCAGTGCGCTGTTTGGTTCGACCGGGGTGTTTTTTGCTGTCGTCTCTTTAGCAGCATTCAATGTCTTTAGTTGGACACATGGGGTTTCTTTATTTAAGAGTGATGAAGAAAAAATCAACTATAAGCAAGTCCTGTTTAATCCCAATCTGATTGCTATCGTTGTTGGTTTAGTCATGTTCTTGTTGTCATTAAAATTACCGAACATGCTAAACGAAGTAGTCAAATACGTTGGTTCGATCAACACGCCCTTATCAATGATAGTTATTGGTAATAGCTTGGCGAATATCAAGTTGAGTAAGGATATGGTCAACCGTAATATCGGTTTAGCATTGGTCTTGCGGAATTTGATTTATCCGATCATGATGGCCTTTTTGCTCAAACCACTGGGAGTGTCTGGAGTGGCTTATTTTACCACTATCATCATGTCAGCCTGTCCAGTAGCTGGTATCGTAGTTTTATTCACGTTGCAGGCTCACGGCGATGCTGGTCCTGCCATTTCACTGATGAGTATCTCGACTGTTCTCAGCTTAGTTACGATCCCGCTGATATTTGCTATCGGTGAGTTAATATAATAGTAGAAAAAAATTCGTTACTGATTAATTTCAGCAACGAATTTTTTTGATTTTATAAGTTTAAATATTTACTTTCGATGTAATAGCCATCTTTTAGCTCTGCCCAGACGCTGTAATTGTCCAATTGAATCAAGCGAGTTACGAAGACTTCCTGTCCACCGAAGTAGCGCTTGTTATCCATCTCACCGTATGGAGTTTCCCAAGCAGTCACATTTTGATCTTCATAGTAGAGGATTTTAACTGTCCGATTGACATTCATGCTATCGATGATCTGATAGATGTAGCTTATGTTGTCACAAGTAGCATTAAGTGGGTTATTCAGTTGACGTTGTTGCTCGATCTGCTTGGTAGTATATTCCTTCAAGACAACTGGTGTGATGTCATCTGAACTAGGGATCCAAGTGCTACCGCCGAGGTTGTACCAGATGACATTGCTGTATGTTTCTTTTAGAGCCTTGTACACTCTCCAAGTTGAATCATGTGGCAGTGGTAATTGAAGAGGTACCTTACTGCCGGGTTCCTCAAAAACATTGGCATTGTCATTAGTTTTGATGAATAAATCTTGATCGACTTTGTAGTTGACTAGGGGAATGGTGTTGTAGATGAACTCATACTCTTGAACTCGATTTGAAAACTGACCTTTAGATTCTTTAGGATAGTTGACCAAGAAGCGTTCAGCTTCCGCCAAAGGCTTGGCTTGATAATCCTTGTTCAATTCACCATATATGTACTGTGGGTCAGAGATCAATTCACCATTGGTGTTGCGGTGGTATACGACAACAGGCGCAGCGATTTGCTTGAAGTAGATCAGATAGATTCCGTCAGAATTTGGGATGAATGATTGCTGGAAGTTTTGAACGGACGACAGAACATAACCTGGGATCGTTTTCCAAGGCATATCCAAATTGTCCATGTAATGACCTTGCAGCGTGACAGGGTCAGCTATTTGATTCCCAACCGAGTCGATATAATTAATGGTAATTTCGACATCGTTGCGAGTTAATTTTTTAACTTTTGAAGATACTAGATTGTTGTTCATATGCGTGTCCCCGTGCTTAGGGGAACCAGTTCTATTTTGTGTTTTCCCCATGATTAAACCCCTTCAATGTACTTTTTAATTATTGTAATTCTAACATAGTAAAGTAGTATAAAAGTTGCTCTAAAGGTGTTATGGCAATAACTTAAATGAATTATAAAGAAGATTAAAGAAAATTTTAAAAATTGAGGCAGAAATCTCCTGATTGTAATCAGGTAGATGAATGCTTGATAATTAACGCCGTGAGGCGTTTTTTTGATTCTCGATATACCGCTCTACAACATCTTGCGTGTGACGTGATTTGGTATTACTCATATATTATAATAATAAAATACAAGTAAGGAGGTGAAGCGGTGTGAGTAAAACGAT